>NZ_JBVHFW010000003.1:0-670170 GCF_055562135.1 Actinoplanes sp. NPDC021490 | reverse complement strand
GGGCGCGGGCGCCCCCCCGGCCCTCGCGGGGGGGGGGGTGCGAGCCAACCTCGCGGGGGGCCCGCGCATCGTCTCCGCCCCCCCCGCCGCTCTGTGCGTGCCGGTTACTGCTGGTGCTTGCGGCGTGCGGCCTGGCGGCCGCGGGTCTGCTGGTCGAGGATGACCTTGCGGATGCGCACCGCGGCCGGGGTGACCTCGACGCACTCGTCCTCGCGGCAGAACTCCAGGGCCTGCTCCAGCGAGAGCTTGCGCGGCGGGATCAGGCGCTCGGTGTTGTCGGCGCTCGCGGCCCGCATGTTCGTGAGCTTCTTCTCCTTGGTGATGTTGACGTCCATGTCGTCCTCGCGCGAGTTCTCGCCGACGATCATGCCCTCGTACACCTCGGTGGACGGCTCGACGAAGAGCTGCCCGCGCTCCTGCAGGTTGATCATCGCGAAGCCGGTGACGGCGCCGGCCCGGTCGGCCACGAGGGAGCCGTTGCTGCGGGTGCGCAGCTCGCCGAACCACGGCTCGTAGTCCTCGAACAGGTGGTGCATGATGCCGGTGCCGCGCGTCTCGGTGAGGAACTCGGTGCGGAAGCCGATCAGGCCTCGCGCCGGAACCAGCCACTCCATGCGCAGCCAGCCGGTGCCGTGGTTGATCAGCTCTTCCATCCGGCCCTTACGGGTGGACAGCAGCGTGGTGATGGCGCCCATGTATTCGTCGGGGGCGTCGATCGTCAGGCGCTCGACCGGCTCGTGGATCTTGCCGTCGATGGTCTTGGTGACCACCTGGGGCTTGCCCACGGTCAGCTCGTAGTTCTCGCGGCGCATCTGCTCGACCAGGATGGCCAGCGCGAGCTCGCCCCGGCCCTGCACCTCCCACGCGTCCGGCCGCTCGGTCGGCAGGACCCGCAGCGAGACGTTACCGATCAGCTCGCGGTCGAGGCGGTCCTTGACCATGCGGGCCGTGACCTTGGCCCCCTTGACCTTGCCGACCAGCGGCGACGTGTTGGTGCCGAGGACCATCGAGATGGCCGGCTCGTCGACCGTGATGAGCGGCAGCGGCTTCGGGTTCTCGGCGTCGGCCAGCGTCTCACCGATCATGATGTCGGCGATGCCGGCGACGGCCATGATGTCGCCCGGGCCCGCGCTCTCGGCCGGCTTGCGCTCGAGACCCTCGGTGATCAGCAGCTCGGAGATGCGGACGTTGCTGATCGTGCCGTCGGTCTTGCACCAGGCGACGGTCTGACCCTTGCGGATCGTGCCCTCGTGCACCCGGCACAACGCCAGGCGGCCGAGGAAGTTCGACGCGTCGAGGTTGACGACGTGGGCCTGCAGCGGCGCGCCCTCGGTGTAGGTCGGCGCGGGGATGGTCTCGAGGATCGTGCTGAACAGGACCTCGAGGTCGGTGCTGTCCTCGGGAACCGTGCCGTCCTTGGGCTGGGTCAGCGAAGCGATGCCGTCGCGGGCGCAGGCGTAGACGATCGGGAACTCGATCTGGTGCTCGTCGGCGTCGAGGTCGAGGAACAGCTCGTAGGTCTCGTCGACGACCTCCTTGATGCGGGCGTCGGGCCGGTCGACCTTGTTGATGATGAGAATGATCGGAAGCTTGGCCGCCAGGGCCTTGCGCAGCACGAACCGCGTCTGCGGCAGCGGGCCCTCGGAAGCGTCGACGAGCAGGGCAACTCCGTCGACCATGGTGAGGCCGCGCTCGACCTCGCCGCCGAAGTCGGCGTGGCCAGGGGTGTCGATGATGTTGATGGTGACGGGGTCACCTTCGGCGGGCTGGTAGCTGATCGCCGTGTTCTTGGCGAGAATGGTGATGCCCTTTTCCCGCTCCAGGTCCATGGAGTCCATGGCGCGGTCGGCCATCTCGCCGCGCGCGTGGGACTGGCTGCCCTGGCGCAACATGGCGTCGACCAGGGTGGTTTTGCCATGGTCGACGTGAGCGATGATGGCGACGTTGCGTAGGTCGGTGCGGGTCTGCATACCTCTATTGTCCCCGGTCCAGGTTGCGGTTCCGGGTCGGGGTTGGATCGACCTTTCAGTCCTGGTTTAAGGGTGCGGCGGCGGAGCGTATCGAAGGGTTAGCGTGCGGCCGCGACTACCGCGAACGGGGAGGAAGGGCCGGTTGATGACACGAGGACTGAAACTGGGAGCGGCGACGACGGCCGTGCTGATGATCGTGGCCGGGTGCGGTCTGACCGGTGGTGGCGACGACGACGAGGCGGCCGGGCCGTCAACGGCCGCGACCACCGCGGTCGCGAGCGAGCCGGAGTTCGAGCCGATCACCGAGTCGCCGACGCCGGAGCCGACGACCGGCACGCCGAAGCCGGCGCCGTCGAAGACGAAGAAGACCACAAAGCCGGCCGCCGAGCCGACCCAGCCGGCGTTCTGGAGCGAGCTGCCGGCGTGCGCGCACTACGACAAGACCAAGCCGGTGGCTAAGAAGACGGTCAAGAAGGCGCTCAAGTCGGCCTCGGCCCGCGTCTACTGGCGTACCGAAGCGCCGACCTTGAAGTTGAACTATCCGCTGGTCAAGGCGATCGCCTGGCAGGAGAGCGGCTGGCAGACCAACATCCACAACTGTGACGGCGGCACGGGTGTCATGCAGGTGATGCCCGACACGGTGGCCTTCATCAACAACCGGTTCGGCCTCGAGTACGACGCCAAGAACTACAAGGACAACGCGTACGCGGGGGCCAACTACATCGCGTGGTTCACCCGGTGGGCCGGGCAGAACTACTTCAAGGAGAACTACAACCTCAGCGCCGGCAAGTGCAAGTCGCACACCTCGTGGTGCCTGCTCAACGTGGTGATCTCGGGTTACAACGCCGGTCAGGGCGCGATCGAGGCGGCCGCCGACAGCCGGACCCTGCCCAACCCGGAGTACGTGGCGGCGGTGCGTTCGCTGATGAGCCGGTGCGAGTGTGACCAGTTCTGACGGCCGGGATACACTGGTTGGCGTAACCCGGGACCCGCCGTTTTGACCGGTTCATCGGCACGGTAGTAAGGTCTCGGGGTTGTCGCGTGTTGATTGAAGCTGGCGAGCTGCGTTTTTCGGCTTGCAGCTCACCTTAAGGAGCTCTACGCAATGCCGCCCAAGAAGAAGACTCATGAGGTAACCCTCGCGCTTGAGGCGGGTAACGCCGCGATGGTCGACCTCGGCAAGATGCTTGGTCCCACCGGGGCCAACATGCGTGCCGTCAAGGTGGAGTACGACGAGGCGACGGCGAAGAACCGCGGCGAGATCATCCCGGTCATCGTCTCGGTCTTCGAGGACCGCAGCCACTCGCTGATCTACAAGACCCCGCCGACCAGCTTCCTGATCCGCAAGGCTCTGGGCATCCAGTCGGGCGCGTCCAACCCGCTGACCCAGACCGTGGGGACGCTGAGCGCGACGCAGGTCAAGGAGATCGCCGAGCGCAAGCTCCCCGACCTCAACGCGAACGACCTCGACGCCGCGATCCAGATCGTTTCCGGCACCGCCCGTTCCATGGGCGTGAAGGTCAACGTCTGATCAGGCTCTTAAAAAACGGGCCCCGGGTGATTCCGGGGCCCGTTTTTTCATGCCTTGCCGAGGATCTCGTCGATCAGCCCGTATTCCAGGGCCTCCTGCGCGGTCAGGCTGCGGCCGGCCGACATGTCGTCCTCGATGCGGCTGCGGGACTGACCGGTCACCTCGACCAGCCGCAGGGTGATCTCCTCAAGTTCGCGAAGGTGCTGCCCGGCGGCCCGGGCGACCTCGTCGGCGGTGCCGGTCACGCCGGCCGAGCGGGGCTCGTTGAGCTTGAAACGGGCGTGCCGGTACGCCGCCCGCCGCTCGGCCGCGGCCAGCAGGGCCACCACGGCGCCGCCGGCCTGCGAGGTGATCACGGCCTGAACCGGTGCGGCCATCGAGTCGATCACGTCGATGATCGAGAGAACGGCCCCGAGTTCGCCGCCCGGGCTGGCCACGTGCAGCTGGACCGGGGCCGCGCCGTGCGCGTCCAGGGTCATCAGGGCCGCGGCGACCCCCGAGGCGGCCTCCGAGGTGAGCTGGCCGCGGATCATCACGATCCGCTGGTCGAAGAGTTTCTCCTCGAGCCAGCCCGGCAGGCCCGGCCCACCGCCGCCCTGCGCCCAGGGTTCGGGCGACTGCGGCTGGCCCCATCGCATCGGATCGTGGCGCATCTCCACCGACATACCTCCCAGGCCGAGTGTCCTTCAGCCTAATCAGACCCACCGGCCACGACTTCCCCTTCCGCTGAGGGCAGAGAGATGCTTGCGTGAGGGGAGTGACGCGGGCCACAACCCAGGGGGCGGGATGACGAAGGTGCGCCGGAACGACCGAAGTGGCAAAGGCCCCGTAACGGCCCGGGTCTAGATTCCGGTCATGCCAGGTCCCCGTCGTCGATCGGTTCTGATCTCGCGGCTGGCCGGACGCCCCCTCGGCCGCCCGCAGAACGTCATCCTCGACGAGCTGCGCGGCATCATCCTGGACGGGCAGGTGCCGCCGGGCTCGGCCATCCCCGTCGATGCGGTGGCGGCCGCGTTCGGGGTGAGCCGGATCCCCGTACGGGAAGCTCTGATGACCTTGATCGGGGAAGGGCTGGTCGATCACCGGCCCAACGGCGGGTATCGCGTGGCCATGATGACCGCGCCCGAGTTCGCGGAGATCTATCTGGTGCGCGAGGCCCTCGAGACGGCCGGGCTGCGGGTGGCCGTCGAGCGGGCGTGCCCGGACGACGACGAGCAGGCCCGGTCGGCGCTGCATGCCCTCGACGAGGCGATCACCGCGTACGACGGAAGGGTCTATCACCGCGAGAGCCGGCGCTTCCACCTGGCGCTGATCAGGCCGTGCCGGATGCGCCGCCTGCTGCACATGCTCGACCTGGCGTGGAACCAGACCGAGCCGTTGCAGCCGATGTCGCATCTGGGCAGTTCCGAGCGGGAGCAGCTGCACGCCGACCACGCCGGCATGCTGGCCGCCTTCTGCGCCCGCGACACCGACACGCTGATCGCGGTGTTCGAGACCCACCATCATCGGCTGCAGACCGCGATCGGGGCGTTGCCGCAGGACACCGGCCTGTTCGAGCCGGAAGATATACAGTTCCGCTCATCTATGTGAAACAGCCGATACCTAGCGTCACGGCTATGGCCGACATCACCACGAGCAAGCCCAAGGACCTGGTCGAAGCCGCCGGCATGCCGGTCGGTAGCGGCGTCATCAAGCCCTCCTACGATCCGCGCCTGACGAACGAGGACCTCGCCCCGCTGCGCAAACAGCACTGGGGTTCGTACAACATCTTCGCGTTCTGGATGTCCGATGTGCACAGCGTCGGTGGCTATGTGACCGCGGGCAGCCTGTTCGCGCTGGGCCTGTCGAGCTGGCAGGTGCTGGTCTCGCTGGTCGTCGGCATCACGATCGTCTACTTCTTCTGCAACCTGGTCGCCAAGCCGAGCCAGATGACCGGCGTGCCCTATCCGGTGATCAACCGGGCCGCGTTCGGTGTGCTCGGCGCGAACGTGCCGGCGATCATCCGGGGGGCGATCGCCGTCGCCTGGTACGGCATTCAGACCTACCTGGCCTCGGCCGCGCTCGACGTCGTGGTCCTCAAGTTCTGGCCCAGCCTGCTCCCGTACGCCGATGTCAACCAGTACGGGTTCCTCGGCCTGCCGCTGCTCGGGTGGTGCACGTACGCGATCCTCTGGGTTCTGCAGGCGGCGGTGTTCTGGACCGGCATGGAGACGATCCGCAAGTTCATCGACTTCTGCGGGCCGGCCGTCTACGTCGTGATGATCCTGCTGTGCGGCTATCTGATCTGGAAGGCCGGCTGGAGCGAGATTGACCTCAACCTGGGCGACGTGAAATACCACGGCTGGGAC
Source organism: Actinoplanes sp. NPDC021490 (assembly GCF_055562135.1). Lineage (NCBI taxonomy): Bacteria > Bacillati > Actinomycetota > Actinomycetes > Micromonosporales > Micromonosporaceae > Actinoplanes > Actinoplanes sp. NPDC021490. Next base: position 664,321 of record NZ_JBVHFW010000003.1, on the reverse strand, counting down.
GCGGTGCCGGTCATGCTGGGGGCCATCGCGCTGGTGGTGTCGTACTTCTCCGGCCCGATGCTCAACTTCGGCGACTTCTCCCGCTACGGCAAGTCGTTCGCCGCGGTCAAACGGGGCAACCTGCTCGGCCTGCCGCTGAACTTCCTGTTCTTCGCGATCCTGGTGGTGGTGACCGCGTCGCTGACCCTGCCGGTCTTCGGCGAGCTGATCACCGACCCGGTGCAGACCGTGTCGCGCATCGACAGCACGTTCGCCATCGCCCTGGGCGCGCTGACCTTCACCGTCGCGACGATCGGCATCAACATCGTCGCCAACTTCATCTCGCCGGCGTTCGACTTCTCCAACGTCAGCCCGCAACGCATCAGCTGGCGGGCCGGCGGCATGATCGCGGCGGTCGGGTCGGTGCTGCTCACGCCGTGGAACCTCTACAACAACCCGGACGTCATCCACTACACGCTGGAGACGCTGGGCGCCTTCATCGGCCCGCTGTTCGGGGTGCTGATCGCTGACTACTACCTGATCCGCAAGCAGCAGATCGACGTCGACGCCATGTTCACGATGTCGCCCGAGGGCCGCTATCACTACAAGAAGGGGTACAACCCGCCGGCGATCATCGCGACGGCGGCCGGCGCGGTGATCGCGATGATCCCGGTGCTGTGGACCGGCGGACCCGGCATGCACACCACCGCGCAGTACAGCTGGTTCATCGGGATGGGCCTGGGCTTCGTCACCTATCTGCTGCTGACCCCCAGGACCCGCGTCGCATGAGAATCCGGGTCGTCAACCCCAACACCACGGAGTCGATGACCGCGCTGATCGCGGCGAGCGCCCGGGCCGTGGCCGGTCCGGGCGTCGTCGTGGAGGCGGTCACCCCGGTCATGGGCCCGGCCTCGATCGAGAGCCACTACGACGAGGCCCTGGCCGTCCCGGGGGTGCTGGCCGCGGTCGCCGCCGAGGGGGCCGACGGCCACGTGCTGGCCTGTTTCGGCGACCCCGGTCTGGACGCGGCCCGCGAGCTGGCCACCGGGCCGGTGGTCGGCATCGCCGAGGCCGCGATGCACGCGGCCACCCTGGTCGGTCGCGGTTTCAGCGTGGTCACGACCCTTTCCCGTACGCGGGGACGGGCGCACGACCTGGCCGCGCGTTACGTGCCGGCCGGGGCCTGCCGCGGGGTGCACGCCTGCGACATCCCCGTGCTGAGCCTCGAGTCCGACCCGGCCGCGCGCGAGGAGGTCGTCGCGCTGGCCCGGCACGCCCTCGAGCGTGACCAGTCCGACGTGATCGTGCTGGGCTGCGCGGGGATGGCCGCCTTCGCCGCCGAGGCGAGCGCCGAGCTGGGGGTGCCGGTGATCGACGGTGTCGCCGCGGCCACGGTCATGGTGCAGTCGCTGGTCACCCTGGGGATCCGCACGTCGGCCCGCCAGGAGTACGCGCCGCCGCCGCCGAAGGCCTACACGGGCCTTCTACGGCAGTTCACCGTCGCGTGAGGGCCGGCTACCAGCCGCGGGCCCGCCACTCGGGCAGGTGGGGGCGCTCGGCGCCGAGCGTGGAGTCCTTGCCGTGACCCGGATAGAACCAGGTGTCGTCGGGCAGGCGGTCGAACAGTTTGCGTTCGACGTCGTTGATCAGGGACTCGAAGTTCTGTTTGTTCTTCCGCGTGTTGCCGACGCCGCCCGGGAAGAGGCTGTCGCCGGTGAACAGGTGGGCCGAGCCGTCCGGGTCCTGATAGAGCAGGGCGATCGAGCCCGGCGTGTGCCCGACCAGCTGGATCACCTCGAGCGTGGCGTCGCCCACCGTGAGGTGTTCGCCGTCGCGCAGGTCGCGGTTGACCAGCGGGATCTCGGCGGCGTCGTCGATGTGCGCCAGCGACTCGGCCCCGGTCGCCGCGACGACCTCCTCGAGCGCCTGCCAGTGGTCACCGTGGCGGTGGGTGGTCACGATCGTGCTCAGCCGGGCGCCGCCGGCCAGGGCGATCAAGGTCGGCGCGTCGTTGGCCGCGTCGATCAGCAGCTGGTCGTCGCCGCTGCGCAGCAGGTAGGCGTTGTTGTCCATCGGGCCCACCGACACCTTGGTGATGGTCAGGCCGCCCAGCTCACGCACGTCGGGCGGCCCGCCCTGGGTGACTTCTCCGGTGTACGCCATGGCTATTTCCACCTCGCGGGGGTCGGGAACTCGCCGTCGGGCGAGACGGTCAGGCCGGCGCTGTCGCCCCGGCCGGTCAGCCAGGCGGCGATCGACTTGGTGGGCCCGCCGACGACCGGCGGGTTGGGCCCGTCGCCGATGGCCACCACGTGGTCGATGCCGTAGGGCCGCAGGTGCATCGCGGGCCAGTCCGCACCGGCCCCGGCGGCGATCTCGCGCAACAGGCGCAGCGCGAACGCGTCGGACCAGTCGGACGGCGTGTAACCGAGCCCGAGGTCGACGTGGTGCACGGTGACCTCGCGCAGCCGGGTCCACGGCACCGCCGCGGCCGACTGCCCGAGCCAGGGCAGCCGGAACGCCCACGCCTCGGCGGGCATGGCCGCCCCGGCGTCGGCGAACCGGTCGTGCGCGGCCCGGATGTCTTCGAGCTGCTCGCGCAGGGGACGGCCGGCGCCCTCCTCGATGGCCGCGTCGCGCGCCTGCGGGGAGGCGTACGGGAGGGTCTCGACACCGGTGCGGGCCCAGGTCAGCAGGTTGGTCAGCGCGTCGGCGTTGCGCGCCACATGCGTCAGCACGTGCCCGATCGTCCAGCCGGGCAGCAGCGACGGCCCGCCCACCGCCGCGGGGTCTAGGTCGGCCGCGGTGCGCAGCAGGTCGTCGGTCGCCCGGTCTACGTCGGTCAACATGACGAGCGGATCCATGGTCACGCAGGAAACCCTAGTGGGTCGGAAATCGCTTTCGCTGGGGTAGGCGCGTCCGTACCGTCGGTGCAGACGCGCCGATCAGATTCCGCGGAGGAGGTGGGGAGCGTGCTGTTCGTCTTTGCGTCCCTCTACCCGGAGGCCGCCGCCTGACCACGCGGTCCGGCTGTCTCCCTGTCCTGAAACGGATCCTCATGGCACACGAGTTGTCCCAGCTGGGCTGGGACGAGTCCCGCGCATCCGCATACCGCCCCTACGACCGGTCCGACGCCTCGCCCGGCCGTGTGCTGCGGGCCGACCGCGGCGTCTGCACCGTGCTCGGCGCGGACGGCGTCGTCCGGGCCAGCCTGGGCGGCGGCGTGCTGCTCGGGGCGGCCCGCGACCCGGCCTCGCTGCCCTGCGCGGGCGACTGGGTGGTGCTGCGCCGATGGCCCGATCACCGGGTCACCGCCGAGGCCGTCCTGCCCCGGCGCACCTGCCTGATCCGCCGCACCTCCGACAAGGACAGCACCGGGCAGGTGCTGGCCGCGAACATGGACACGGTCGCCGTCGTCGAGCCGATCCACCCCGAACCGGACGACGCCCGCATCGAACGCCTTCTGGCTCTGGCCTGGGAGTCCGGCGCCCGGCCGCTGCTCATCCTCACCAAATCCGACACCTCGGCCGATCCGGAGGCGATCGCTCGGCAGATCGCCGAGATCGCGCCGGGCGTCCCGGTGGTCGCGGTGAGCGTCCGGCGGGGCGAGGGCCTCGAGCGGATCCGCCCGTACGCCGGTGAGGGCCGCACCCTGGCCCTGCTGGGCCGGTCCGGGGCGGGCAAGTCGACGCTGGTCAACGCCCTGGCCGGCACGCCGGTCATGCCGGTGCAACAGATCCGCGAACTGGACGGCAAGGGCCGGCACACCACCGCGTACCGCAATCTCGTGCTGCTTCCCGAGGGCGGCGCCGTGCTCGACACCCCCGGCATCCGCGGCGTCGGCCTGCTCGACACCGCCGAGGGCCTGAGCCGCGCGTTCACCGACATCACCGGGCTCGCGGCCGGCTGCCGGTTCGACGACTGCCGGCACGACGCGGAACCCGGCTGCGCGGTCACGCTGGCCGTGGCCGGCGGGTCGCTCGCGCCGCGGCGGCTGGGCAGCTGGCGCAAGCTCCGGGGCGAGATCGAGGTGGAATCGGCACGTCAGTCGGCCCGGCTGGCGGGCGCGGCCGGCCACCGCCGCAGGCGTTCCTGACCGACCCCTCTGGCACAATGCACCGGTGCGTGCGGTGGAGGAAGTCGTCGAAGGCAGGGCCGAGTCCCGGTCCGAGACGTCGGCGTCCCGGCGCTCGCGGGCCGATCTCTGGGCGCTGCTGAATTACGCCGTGCTGTCCGCGCTGGTCACGTTCCAGCTCTGGCGCGACCCCAACGGGCGGGTGCTGGCCACCAACGACGACGACCACGGCGTGTTCCTGTTCATGCTGGCGCACGGCGAGCGGGTGCTGTTCCACGGCGACACCCCGTTCTTCAGCGACCGGCTCAACGTGCCCGACGGCGTCAACATGATGGCCAACACGTCGGTGCTGGCCCTGAGCCTGCCGCTGGCCCCGGTCACGCACTGGTTCGGCCCCGGCTTCTCGGTGGCGCTGCTGATCACGCTGGGTCTGGCCGGCACCGCCGCCGCCTGGTATTGGGTGCTCTCGCGTCATCTGGTGCGCAGCCGGGTCGCGGCCTGGATCGGCGGCCTGTGGTGCGGGTTCGCGCCCACGATGATCTCGCACGCCAACGGCCACGTGAATTTCGTCAGCCAGTGGGTGCTGCCGTTCATCGTCTGGCACGCGCTGCGGCTGCGTGAGCCGGGCCGCGCCGTGCGCAGCGGGGTGGTCCTGGGCTTGCTGATCGTGGTGCAGGTCTTCATCAACGAGGAGAGCCTGCTGTTCGCCGCGCTCGGTCTGGGCGTTTTCGTCATCGCGTACGCGGTGATGGCCCCGGCCCGGGCCCGGCGTGACGCGCGGCCCATGCTGACCGGCCTCGGGGTCGCGGCCGCCATCTCGCTGCCGCTGCTGGCCTACCCGTTGTGGTACCAGTTCTTCGCCAAGGGCAACTACCACGGCCAGCCGTTCGCCCCCGACATGTACGCCACCGACCTGGCCTCGATCGCCGGGTTCGCCCGGCAGTCGCTGGCCGGCAACGCCGAACTGACCCGGCAGATGAGCGTGAGCGGCACGGAGGACAACCTGTTCTTCGGCCCGATCGGTCTCGTGATGATCGTGGCCTCGGTGATCGTGCTGTGGCGTTCGGTGGCCGCCCGGGCCGCCGCCGTCTCCGCGCTCGTCCTGCTGGTCGTGTCGATGGGCCCGGAAATGGTGGTGTTCGGCGGGCGCACCGGCATCCCGCTGCCGTTCGGGCTGATCAGCCACGTGCCGATCATCGACCTGGTCAGCGTCACCCGGTTCGCGATGGTGCCCGCCACGATCGCCGGCGTGCTGCTCGCCCTGGCCACCGACCGGCGGCGCGAGTTCACCCCGCGCGGGCGCCGGCTGTGGCAGGTCGGCCTGGTGCTGGCGCTGGTGCCGCTGTTCCCCAAGCCGCTGCCGGTCGTCCAGGGCGACCCGATGCCGCCGTTCCTGACCGAGGGCACCTGGCGGCAGTACGTCAGCGACGACCGCACCCTGGTCACCGTGCCGCTGCCCGAGGTCACCACCGGCCGTACGGGGATGCGGTGGGCCACGCTCTCGCACCTGGAATACCGCACGCCGCGGGGCTACTTCATGGGCCCGGCCGACCCGCCGCGCGACGACACCGGGTCGTGGAACGCGCCGCGCCGGTTCACCTCCGACCTGCTGTGGCGGGTCCGGGAGTTCGGTGAGCGCCCGCAGCTGACCCCGGCCGACAAGACCCGCATCACCGAAGATCTGATCTTCTGGCGGGCCGCCGTGGTGGTGCTGGTGCCCGGCGGCCGCAACGAGGGCCCGTTGCTCGACACGATGACCGCCGCCCTGGGCCGCCCGCAGCTGATCGGCGGAGTCCAGGTCTGGGACGTACGCTCTCTTCCGGTTCCACCTTCAGAGTGAGTTTTCTCGCGCCCGAACTGCGGGAATGTGCGGGATGAGGCACGCGCTACACCTTCTTGGCGCGCGCGGCGGCGAAACTTGTCGTACCCCATGGCTAGAGTTGCCGCGGCTCTGCTCGACTCATACATCTGTACGGTTTTCGATCTTCGCGGCATGAAGGGCTGGCTGGTGGCCGACCGTTTGACTATTCGAGGCGCGCGCGAACACAACCTGCGTGACGTCAACCTTGACCTGCCCCGCGACGCGATGATCGTGTTCACCGGTCTGTCCGGGTCCGGCAAGTCCAGCCTCGCGTTCGACACGATCTTCGCCGAGGGGCAGCGGCGCTACGTCGAGTCCCTCTCGTCGTACGCGAGGCAGTTCCTCGGGCAGATGGACAAGCCCGACGTCGACTTCATCGAGGGCCTGTCCCCGGCGGTGTCGATCGATCAGAAGTCGACCTCGCGCAACCCGCGCTCGACGGTCGGCACGATCACCGAGGTCTACGACTATCTGCGTCTGCTCTTCGCGCGTACGGGCATCCCGCACTGCCCGATCTGCGGCGAGCGGATCAGCAAGCAGACGCCGCAGCAGATCGTCGACCGCGTCCTGGCCATGGACGAGGGCACCCGTTTCATGGTGCTGGCGCCGGTCATCCGCGGCCGCAAGGGTGAATACGTCGACCTCTTCGCCGAGCTGCAGTCCAAGGGCTACGCGCGGGCCCGGGTCGACGGCGTGGTCCACCCGCTGACCGAGCCGCCGAAGCTCAAGAAGCAGGAGAAGCACACCATCGAGGTGGTGGTCGACCGGCTCAGCGTCAAGGCGAGCAGCAAGCAGCGCCTCACCGACTCGATCGAGTCGGCGCTCGGCCTGGCCGCCGGCATCGTGCTGCTCGACTTCGTCGACCTGCCCGAGGACGACCCCAGCCGCGAGCGCCGGTTCTCGGAGCACCTGGCCTGCCCCAACGACCACCCGCTGGCGATCGAGGACCTGGAGCCCCGGGTCTTCTCGTTCAACGCGCCCTACGGCGCCTGCCCGGAGTGCACCGGCCTCGGCACCAAGAAAGAGGTCGACCCCGAGCTGATCATCCCGGACGAGGAGCGGAGCATCCGCGAGGGCGCCATCCAGCCCTGGTCCGGCGGCCAGACCCAGGAATACTTCCTGCGCCTGCTCGAGGCGCTGGCCTCCAGCGAGAAGTTCAGCATCGACACCCCGTGGCGCCAGCTGTCCACCCGGGTGCAGAAACTGGTGCTGTACGGCGCGGAGGACCAGGTCCACGTGCGTTACCGCAACAAGTACGGCCGCGAGCGCTCGTATTACACCGGTTTCGAGGGTGTGATTCAGTGGATCGAGCGTCGGCACAACGACACCGAGAGTGACTGGTCGCGCGACAAGTACGAGGGCTACATGCGCGACGTGCCCTGCCCGGTCTGCGGCGGCACCCGGCTCAAGCCCGAGGTGCTGGCCGTCACGATCGACGGCAAGAGCATCGCCGAGGTCTGCAACTTGTCGATCGGCGAGTGCGCCGAGATGCTGTCGGGCATCGAGCTCGACGACCGGCAAAAGATGATCGCCGAGCGGGTCCTCAAAGAGATCAACGCCCGGCTGCAGTTCCTGGTCGACGTGGGCCTCGACTACCTGTCGCTCGACCGCGGCGCCGGCACGCTCTCGGGCGGCGAGGCGCAGCGCATCCGGCTCGCCACCCAGATCGGCTCCGGCCTGGTCGGCGTCCTCTACGTGCTCGACGAGCCGTCGATCGGCCTGCACCAGCGCGACAACCACCGGCTCATCGAGACGCTGGTGCGGCTGCGCAACCTGGGCAACACGCTGATCGTGGTCGAGCACGACGAGGACACGATCCGGACGGCCGACTGGATCGTCGACATCGGCCCCGGCGCGGGTGAGCACGGCGGTCACATCGTGCACAGCGGCTCGGTCGAGGGCCTGCTCAAGAACGAGAAGTCGCCGACCGGGGCCTACCTGTCGGGCCGCAAGTCGATCCCGACCCCGGCCGGTCGCCGCCCGCAGATGCCCGGCCGTGAGCTGGTCGTGCAGGGCGCCCGTGAGCACAACCTGCGCGGCCTGACCGTCGGCTTCCCGCTCGGGCAGTTCATCGCGGTCACCGGGGTCAGCGGCTCCGGCAAGTCGACGCTGGTCAACGACATCCTCTACACCGTGCTGGCCAACCAGATCAACGGCGCGCGCATGGTGCCGGGCCGGCACACCCGCATCTCGGGCCTGGAAAACGTGGACAAGGTCGTCGGCGTCGACCAGTCGCCGATCGGCCGCACCCCGCGGTCCAACCCGGCGACGTACACGGGCGTCTTCGACAACATCCGCAAGCTGTTCGCCGAGACGACCGAGGCCAAGGTGCGCGGCTACGGCCCGGGCCGGTTCTCGTTCAACGTCAAGGGCGGCCGCTGCGAGAACTGCGCGGGCGACGGCACGATCAAGATCGAGATGAACTTCCTGCCCGACGTCTATGTCCCGTGCGAGGTGTGCAAGGGCGCCCGATACAACCGCGAGACGCTCGAGGTGCACTACAAGGGCAAGACGATCTCCGAGGTGCTGGAGATGCCGATCGAGGAGGCGGCGGGCTTCTTCGAGCCGATCACGTCGATCCACCGTCACCTCAAGACGCTGGTCGACGTGGGCCTCGGCTACGTGCGTCTGGGCCAGCCCGCCCCCACGCTCTCCGGTGGTGAGGCGCAGCGCGTCAAGCTGGCCTCCGAGCTGCAGAAGCGGTCGACCGGCAAGACGGTCTACGTGCTCGACGAGCCGACCACCGGCCTGCACTTCGAAGACATCCGCAAGCTGCTGCTGGTGCTCAACGGCCTGGTCGACAAGGGCAACACGGTGATCACGATCGAGCACAACCTCGATGTGATCAAGAACGCCGACTGGCTTATCGACATGGGACCCGAGGGCGGCAGCAAGGGCGGTCTGGTGCTGGCCACCGGCACGCCCGAAGAGCTGGCCGAGGTGCCCGAGAGCCACACCGGTCAGTTCCTGCGGCACATGCTCGGGCTCGAGGGCGAGGCTCAGGGCTCGCCCGCCGCGGTCAGCCGCGCGGCCAAGGCGAACGGCGCCGCTGGCAAGGCAGCCGGCGGCACGCCGGCCAAGAGCGCGGCGGCCGGCGGCACGGCGGCCAAGAGCGCGGCGGCCGGCGGCACGGCGGCCAAGAGCGCGGCGGCGAAGAGCACGCCGGCCAAGGCGGCCCCAGCCAAGGCGGCGGCCAAGACTCCGGCGGCGGCCAAGACTCCGGCCGCCAAGACCACGGCGGCCGTCAAGCCGCGGGCCGCCCGGTCGCGCGCCAAGGCCGCGACCCAGGCGTGACGAGGTGCGGCCCGGCGCCGGCCGGGCCGCACCTTCAGCAAGGTCACAGGTGACTCATAGCTACCGCGCCCGGTCGGGGACATAGCCTCGACCGGGCGTTGCCGTGCCGGTAAACAGCAGGAAACCGCGCCGGGCGAAGGCCCGCAAAACCGCACGGACCGCCACGGCAACGGCAGAGAATTTCGCGGTGCGCCTGAACCTGGCGGACCGCGTCAGCGTATGTAGAGGCGACGCCGCGTGACCATCTACGCGGACCAGGCACTGGAGGACACACGATGACAGACGTGCAGACCAAGACCGACGCCGAGATCTCCCCCGAGGAGCCCCGCCGTCCGACGGCCTCGACGCGCCGTGTGGTCCTGCTCGGCGCGGGCGCGGCGGGCGCCACCGCTGTCCTCGCGGCTTGCGGCACGAGCTCGTCCAGCACCAACAGCAACGGCAGCGACTTCACCGACAACCCCGGTCCGGCCGGCAGCGCCGGTCCCGCCGGTGGCGACAGCGGCTCGGGCAGCAACGGCGGTTCCGGCGGCGCGACGCTGGCCGCCGTGGGCGACGTGCCCGAGGGCGGCGGCGTGATCCAGGGCGACTACGTGATCACCCAGCCCACGGCCGGACAGTTCAAGGCGTTCAGCAAGGTCTGCACGCACGCCGGCTGCGACGTCAACAAGATCGACGGCGGGCAGATCGCGTGCCCCTGCCACAACAGCAAGTTCTCGATCGAGACCGGCGAGCCGACGTCGGGCCCGGCCACCAAGGCCCTGCCCGCGATCAAGGTCAAGGTGGACGGCGACAACATCGTCGCGGCCTGATGTGACGCGATTGGCCGGGCCGGAGGTCCGCACCGTGGCGGCGGTGACGGACCTCCGGTCGGGTAATCATGTCAGTCCCCCGCACTACTGTTGAACCTGTGCCAGACCCCTCGAGCTATCGCCCGGCGACCGGAACCATCCCCGAGGCCCCGGGTGTCTACCGTTTCCGCGATCCGACCGGCCGCGTCATCTACGTCGGCAAGGCGAAGAACCTGCGGAACAGGCTGAATTCGTACTTCGCCGACACCTGGTCGCTGCACGCGCGCACGCAGCAGATGGTGACCACAGCGGCCAGTGTGGACTGGGTGACCGTCGGCACCGAGGTCGAGGCGCTGCAGCTCGAGTTCTCGTGGATCAAGGAGTTCGATCCCCGGTTCAACGTGAAATACCGGGACGACAAGTCCTACCCGTTCCTGGCGGTGACGCTGAACGAGGAGTTCCCCCGGTTGCAGGTGATGCGCGGGGCCAAGCGCAAGGGCGTCCGCTATTTCGGGCCCTATTCGCACGCCTGGGCCATCCGCGAGACCCTCGACCTGCTGCTGCGCGTCTTCCCGGCTCGCACCTGCTCGGCCGGCGTCTTCAAACGCTCGGGCCAGATCGGCCGGCCCTGCCTGCTGGGCTACATCGGCAAGTGCTCGGCCCCGTGCGTCGGCTCGGTCAGCGCCGAACAGCATCGCGCGATCGTCGACGACTTCTGCGACTTCATGGGCGGCAAGACCGACACGTTCGTCAAGCGGCTCGAGCGCGACATGATGGCCGCCTCCGAAGAGCTCGAGTTCGAAAAGGCCGCCCGCCTGCGCGACGACATCGCCGCCCTGCGCCGTGCCATGGAAAAGCAGACGGTCGTGCTCGGCGACGGCACCGACGCCGACGTGGTCGCCTTCGCCGAAGACCCGCTCGAGGCCGCCGTCCAGGTCTTCCACGTACGCGACGGCCGGGTCCGCGGCCAGCGCGGCTGGGTCGTCGAAAAGGTGGAAGACCTCACCACCGGCGACCTGGTACACCACTTCTGCACCCAGATGTACGGCGAGTCCGAGGGTGAGAGCGACGTCCCCCGCGAGTTGCTCGTGCCCGCCCTGCCCGACGACGCCCCCGCCCTGGCCGACTGGCTCTCCGCCCGCCGCGGCACCAGCCGGGTCGCCCTGCGTGTGCCTCAGCGCGGCGACAAGCGCGCGCTGATGGAAACGGTGGCCCGCAACGCCGGCGAGTCCCTGCAGCGGCACAAGCTGCGCCGGGCCGGCGACCTGACCACCCGCAGCAAGGCCCTCGACGAGATCGCCGAGGCCCTCGGCCTCGACTCGGCCCCCTTGCGCATCGAGTGTTTCGACGTCTCCCAGATCCAGGGCACCGACGTGGTCGCCTCCATGGTCGTCTTCGAGGACGGCCTGGCCCGCAAGAGCGAATACCGCCGCTTCGCCGTACGCGGCAACCCCGACGGCAGCGGCACGGACGACCTGTCCGCCATGAGCGAGGTAATGCGCCGCCGCTTCGCCCGCTTCCGAGCCCAGCCCGGCGCCGACGCCCCGCGCGACCGCCCCGAGTCCGAAGACCCGGACGCCGCCGCCCTGACCGATGCCGCCGCCCTGTCGGGCCATGCCGCTGGGCCGCTCGCCGCCGCTGAGTCGGACGCCGCCAGTTGGCCGATCGCCGCCGCGGAGTCAGACGCCGCTGCTGGGCCGGTCGCCGCCGGCTTGTCGGGCGATGCCGCTCAGTCGGTCTCCGCCGGCCTGCCGGGCGATGTTGTCGAGCCGGACGATGCCGACCAGGTCATCACCAGCAACCTGCCCGGCATCGATCCGCTCACCGGCCGGCCACGCCGTTTCGCCTACCCGCCGCAGCTGGTCGTCGTCGACGGTGGCCAGCCGCAGGTCAACGCGGTCGCCGCGGTGCTGTCCGACCTGGGCATCACCGACGTCGCACTGTGCGGCCTGGCCAAGCGACTGGAAGAGGTGTGGCTCCCCGGCGACGACTTCCCGGTCATCCTGCCGCGCACGTCCGAGGCGCTCTACTTGCTGCAGCGCGTCCGCGACGAGGCCCACCGCTTCGCCATCACGTTCCACCGTCAGCGGCGCTCCAAGCGAATGACAGCCTCGGCGCTGGACAACGTGCCCGGCCTGGGGGAGACCCGCCGCAAGGCACTGCTGCGCCACTTCGGCTCACTGAAGCGCCTCTCCGCGGCCACCCCGGAAGAGATCACCGAGGTCCCCGGCATCGGCCGCCGCACAGCCGAGGCTCTGCTCGCCGCCCTCAACCCCGGCGGCGCAAAACCGGCGGGCACCGAGTCGCCCGAGTCAGACCCGTCCGAGACCGACGCCGGGCCGACGGTGCGGGATGCCGGGCCGGAGCCTTCGGTGCAAAAGGTCGAGCCGGAGCCGGAGCCGGGGATGCGGGAGGCCGGACGCGAGCCAGTGGCGGGGGAGGCCGGACGCGAGCCAGTGGCGGGGGAGGCCGGACGCGAGCCAGTGGCGGGGGAGGCCGGACGCGAGCCAGTGGCGGGGGAGGCCGGACATGAGCCAGCGGCGGGGGAGGTCGGACATGAGCCGGTTACTCGGGAGACCGAGCCGGAGCCGGTAGCCCCGGGCTGGGAGTCGGTGTCGCAAGACCCCAAGTCAACGGCACAGGGACTGGAACCGCTGGCGCAACGGTCCGAGTTGGGCGCGATCCCAGCCGGTGGTGCCGGCCGCACGAAGCCGGGGGCCAACCGGGCTCAGGCGCCCTGGCCGAGCGCGGGGACCCGCCACTGAATAAGCCAGAGCCGCCAAGGCCCGGTCGCGAGGTCGGCCCGCGGTTGATCCGAACTGAAATGTCACTCGTCGGGTCGCGTGCGGGCGCTGCTGGTGTCTGCTCGCGCTGGAATGTCACCGCCGCGAGTGGGCGGGCGGGCGGGGATTGATCCAGAGTGAAATGTCACTGGCTGCGGGGGCGTGCGGCGGAACGCGGGGCGGCGGCCTGCGGTTGGAACGACGGGGCCGGGCACCGATCGGATGGATGACAGTCGTCCGGAGAGATCGGTCTGCCGGGTTCGGCCTAGGATGTTGTGTCCGCCAGGGGCGCGGGCGAAGCGACGCTGGGAGGCGTGTGCGTTGACGGAGTCGATGCCGGAGTTCGTGTCCGACGCGACCGATCGTGACGAGGTGACCACCGATCTGGTGGTCGTGACCGGTGTCTCCGGCGGTGGGCGCAGCACGGTTGCCCGCGCGCTCGAGAACGTCGGGTTCTATGTGGTCGACAACCTGCCGCAGGCGCTCATGCTCGACATGGCGCAGCTGGCCTTCCAGGCCGGCGGGGCCGCGCGGCGCACGGCCATGGTGCTCGACGTGCGCAGCCGGGCCTTCTCAACCGACCTGGCCGGGGCCATCCACGCGCTGCGCGAGCGCGGCTTCTCGCCCCGGGTCGTCTTCGTCGACGCTGAGGACGACGTGCTGATCCGGCGGTTCGAGTCGGTGCGCCGCTCGCATCCGCTGCAGGGTGACGGCCGGCTGGCCGACGGCATCGCGGCCGAGCGCAAGCTGCTGGCCGAGGCGCGCGAGCAGGCCGATGTGATCATCGACACCAGTCACCTGAACGTGAACCAGCTGCGGCGCCGGGTCGAGGAGCTGTTCGGCGGCGAGGACGTGCGGCGGCTGCGCATCACCGTGCTGTCGTTCGGGTTCAAGTACGGCCTGCCGCCCGACGCCGACTACGTGATGGACGCCCGGTTCCTGCCCAACCCGTTCTGGGTGCCCGACCTGCGCGACCACACGGGGCTGGAGGAGGCGGTCAGCACGTACGTGCTCGACCAGGAGGGCGCGGGCGACTTCGTGAAGACGTACGCAGGACTGATCGCGGCCACCGCCCCGGGCTTCGAGCGTGAGGGCAAGCGTTACCTGACTGTCGCGGTCGGCTGCACCGGCGGCAAGCACCGCAGCGTCGCCATCTCCGAGGAGCTCACCGCCCAGCTGCGCGACATGCGTCTGGCCGCCCACTCGTCGCACCGCGACCTCGGGCGGGAGTGAGCATGCCCGTACGGGTGGTGGCGTTCGGCGGCGGGCACGGTCTCGGTGCCTCGTTGCGGGCTCTGCGCAGCCGGGCCGCGGCGGGCCTCGAGCTCGACATCACGGCCGTGGTGACCGTGGGCGACGACGGCGGCTCGAGCGGCCGGCTGCTGGCCGAACGGGACGCGCTGCTGCCCCCGGGCGACCTGCGTCAGGCCCTGGCCGCGCTGGCCGACGATCAGGCGACCACTCAGCGCACGGCCGAGCTTCTGCAGTATCGCTTCGCCGAGATCCCGGCGCCGGGCGTCGGCGGTCCCGACCCGCTGGTCGGTCACGCCGTCGGCAACCTGCTGCTGCTCGGCCTCATGGAGATGCTGGGCGACCCGGTGCAGGCGCTCGACCACGCGGCCGCCATGGTCGGCGCGCGCGGGCGGGTGCTCCCGATGGCCCGGCACGCGATCGGCATCGAGGCCGACATGCGGGGCACCGACCCGGGCCGTCCGGACGAGGTCGTCACCGTGCGCGGTCAGCACGCGGTGGCGGTCGCGCACGGGCACGTCGAGGCGGTGCGGATCGACCCGGCCGACCCGCCGGTGTGCGCGCAGGCGATCGCCGCGATCGACGAGGCGGACTGGCTGATCTTCGGGCCGGGCAGCTGGTTCACCAGCGTGCTGCCGCATCTGATGGTGCCGCGGCTGGCCGAGGCGATCATGAAGAGCCCGGCCCGGCGGCTGGTGACGCTCAACCTGGCCAACGAGAACGAGACGCTCGGCCTGTCGGTCGCCGACCACCTGGCCGCCCTGCACCGCTATCTGCCCGGTCTGCGCGTCGACGTCGTGCTGGCCGATGGCGAGTGGGTGGGCGAACCGGAGCCGGTGCGGCGCGCCGCCGAGGGTCTGGGCGCGCGCCTGGTATTGGCACCCGTGGCCGTTGCGGACGGTCGCCCCAAGCATGATCCTGAGTCGTTGGGCGTCGCCCTGGTTCCCGTACTGGGCGCCGCTCGTTAAGCACGCGTAATCGGTACAAAATGGTCAAGACCCGGCGCATGAGGTGACATCACGATGGCGATGACGGCAGCAGTCAAAGACGAGCTGAGCCGGGTCGACGTGCCCAAGCCGTGCTGCCGGCGGGCCGAGATGGCGGCCCTGCTGCGGTTCGCCGGCGGTCTGCACATCGTCTCGGGCCGGGTGGTGGTCGAGGCGGAGCTGGACACCGGCGCGGTGGCGCGGCGGCTGCGGCGCGAGATCGCCGACGTCTACGGCTACCCGAGCGAGGTGCACGTTCTCGCCTCCGGCGGCCTGCGTAAGGGCAGCCACTACATCGTGCGCATCGTCAAGGACGGCGAGGCGCTGGCCCGCCAGACCGGCCTGCTGGACGTGCGTGGCCGCCCGGTGCGCGGCCTCCCGCCGCACGTCGTGTCGGCCAACGTGTGCTGCGCGGTGGCGGCGTGGCGGGGCGCGTTCATGGCGCACGGCTCGCTGACCGAGCCCGGCCGGTCCAGCGCTCTGGAGATCACCTGCCCCGGTCCGGAGGCGGCGCTGGCGT
Source organism: Actinoplanes sp. NPDC021490 (assembly GCF_055562135.1). Taxonomy (NCBI): domain Bacteria; kingdom Bacillati; phylum Actinomycetota; class Actinomycetes; order Micromonosporales; family Micromonosporaceae; genus Actinoplanes; species Actinoplanes sp. NPDC021490. The sequence goes on along the minus strand of NZ_JBVHFW010000003.1, from coordinate 648,784 downwards.
TGCGCGGCGCGGCCCGGCGCATCGGCATCACCGCCAAGGAGCGCGAGGTCCGCGGGGTCGACCGGGTCGTCATCAAGGACGGCGACGCGATCGCCGCGCTGCTCACCCGCATCGGCGCGCACGCCAGCGTGCTGGCCTGGGAGGAGCGCCGGGTGCGGCGCGAGGTGCGGGCCACCGCCAACCGGCTGGCCAACTTCGACGACGCCAACCTGCGCCGCTCGGCCCGCGCCGCCGTGGCCGCCGCGGCCCGGGTCACCCGCGCCCTGGAGATCCTGGCCGACGAGGCCCCCAACCACCTCACGTCGGCCGGTCAGCTGCGTCTGGAGCACCGCCAGGCCTCGCTGGAGGAGCTGGGCGCGCTGGCCGACCCGCCGCTGACCAAGGATGCGATCGCCGGCCGTATAAGGCGTCTGCTCGCCCTCGCCGACAAGCGCGCCCGCGACCTGGGCATCCCCGACACCGAGGCCGCCGTGACCCCGGAAATGATGGCCTGCTGATCTCCTCCGCCCACCGGGCCGGTGGCTGCGCCACGGCCCGGTGTGGCACCCGGCCGGGCAGAAGGGCCCGGGGCGGCCGTGGTTGCTTTTGGTGACGGCCACGTCGCGTACGGGATGGGTCGTGGTCCTGGCTTTCGGATTGTGGAAGCGCAGGTTAACGGCGGAACACTGTCACGGTTGGGTTGCGACCCCTCGGAAAAGTCCCGGCGGCTCTCGGATAGGGTCTTACCGACGGCGACGGTGCCGGCAGCTCGGCCGACCGCGCTGTGCGCCGCCAGTCTGACCCGGCGCCCCTCAACTCAGGCGCGGCGACCGGACGCCCCTTTGCCGGCCCTCGACGTGGTCGGCACGCAGACCCTCCGCCGGTCGCAAAATCCGGCGGACCGAAACGAGGAGATCCACCTGTGACCATCCGGGTTGGCATCAACGGCTTCGGCCGTATCGGACGCAACTTCTTCCGGGCGGCTGCCGCCTCGGGTGCGGACATCGAGATCGTCGGCGTGAACGACCTGACCGACAACGCGACGCTCGCGCACCTGCTCAAGTACGACTCGATCCTCGGCCGCCTGCCGCACGAGGTGAAGGCCACCGCCGACGAGATCACCGTGGGTGGCAAGACCTTCAAGGCGTTCGCCGAGCGCGACCCGAACAACCTGCCCTGGGGCGACCTGGGCGCCGACGTCGTCATCGAGTCGACCGGCTTCTTCACCGACGCCACCAAGGCCAAGGCGCACATCGACAAGGGCGCCAAGAAGGTCATCATCTCGGCGCCGGCCAAGAACGAGGACATCACGGTCGTCATGGGCGTCAACGACGGCCTGTACGACGGCGCGAAGCACAACATCATCTCCAACGCGTCCTGCACCACCAACTGCCTCGCCCCGATGGCGAAGGTCCTGAACGACACGATCGGCATCGAGCGTGGCCTGATGACCACGATCCACGCCTACACCCAGGACCAGAACCTGCAGGACGGCCCGCACAAGGACCTGCGTCGCGCCCGCGCCGCCGCCCTCAACGTGGTGCCGACCTCGACCGGCGCCGCCAAGGCCGTCAGCCTGGTGCTGCCCGAGCTCAAGGGCAAGCTGGACGGCTTCGCGATGCGCGTGCCGATCCCGACCGGCTCGGCCACCGACCTGACCTTCCAGGCCAAGAAGGACACCTCGGTCGAAGAGGTCAACGCCGCGATCAAGGCCGCCGCCGAGGGCGCGCTGCGGGGCATCCTGACCTACACCGAGGACGAGATCGTCTCGTCGGACATCGTCACCGACCCGGCCTCCTGCATCTTCGACGCCGGCCTGACCAAGGTCATCGGCAACCAGGTCAAGGTCGTCGGCTGGTACGACAACGAGTGGGGCTACTCGAACCGCCTCGTCGACCTGGTCAAGCTCGTCGGAGCCTGATCTTGAAGACTCTCGACGACCTGCTCGGCGAGGGTGTCTCGGGTCGGCGCGTGCTCGTGCGCGCCGACCTGAACGTCCCGTTCGACAAGCAGAACCCCGGCGTCATCAGCGACGACGGCCGCGCCCGCGCGGTGCTGCCGACGCTGATCGCGCTGCGTGACGCGGGCGCCCGCGTCATCGTGATGTCGCACCTGGGCCGGCCCAAGGGCGCGCCCGACCCCAAGTACACGCTGGCCCCGGTGGCCACCCGGCTCGGCGAGCTGCTGGGCTCGCCGGTCGTCTTCGCGTCCGACACGGTCGGATCCGACGCGGCGGCCAAGGCCGGTGAGCTGCAGGACGGCCAGGTGCTGCTCCTCGAGAACCTGCGGTTCAACGAGGGCGAGACGTCCAAGGACGACGCCGCCCGTTCCGCGTTCGCGGGCGAGCTGGCGAAGCTGGCCGACGTCTACGTCGACGACGCCTTCGGCGCGGTGCACCGCAAGCACGCCTCGGTGTACGACGTGCCCGCCGTGCTGCCGCACTACGCCGGTGGTCTCGTCCTCAAGGAGGTCGAGGTCCTCAAGCGGGTCACCGAGAACCCCGAGCAGCCGTACGTGGTCGTGCTCGGCGGCTCCAAGGTGTCCGACAAGCTCGCGGTGATCAAGGCCCTGCTGCCCAAGGTCGACAAGCTCCTCGTCGGCGGCGGCATGTGCTTCACCTTCCTCAAGGCCCAGGGTCACGAGGTCGGCAAGTCGCTGCTCGAGGACGAGATGGTCGGCACCTGCCGCGACCTGCTGGCCGAGGCGCAGGGCCGGATCGTGCTGCCGGTCGACGTGGTGGCGGCGTCGGAGTTCTCGGCGGACGCGGCCCACGACGTGGTCGCGGCGTCGGAGATCCCGGCCGACCGGCTGGGTCTCGACATCGGCCCCGAGTCGGTCGCGTTGTTCGCCGAGGCGATCGGCGGAGCCAAGACCGTGTTCTGGAACGGCCCGATGGGCGTGTTCGAGCTGGCCCCGTTCGCGGCCGGCACCCGCGGCGTGGCCGAGGCGATCACCAAGATCGACGGCTTCTCGGTGGTCGGCGGCGGTGACTCGGCCGCGGCCGTGCGCACGCTCGGCCTCGACGAGAGCGCGTTCGGGCACATCTCCACCGGTGGCGGCGCCTCCCTGGAGTACCTCGAGGGCAAGACCCTCCCCGGCATCGAAGCACTGGAGAAGTAATGGCGGACGCGCGCCGGCCCCTCATGGCCGGTAACTGGAAGATGAACCTCAACCACTTCGAGGCCAACCTTCTGGTGCAGAAGCTCGCCGCGAGCCTGAACGAGAAGCAGCTCACCGACGTCGAGGTGGCCGTGCTGCCGCCGTTCACCGATCTGCGCACCGTGCAGACGGCGGTCGACGGCGACAAGCTCAACCTCGTGTACGGCGCGCAGGATGTCTCGCAGCACAAGTCGGGCGCCTACACCGGTGAGATCGCCGGCTCCATGCTCGAGAAGCTGGGCTGCACCTACGTGCTGGCCGGCCACTCCGAGCGCCGCGAGTACCACAACGAGGACGACGCGCTGGTCAACGCGAAGGTGAAGGCGGCCTTCGCGAACAACCTGACGCCGATCCTCTGCGTGGGCGAGGGCCTGTCGATCCGCGAGGAAGGCGGCCACTGCGCGCACTGCGTCTCGCAGATCGACGCCGGTCTGGCCGGGCTCAAGCCCGAGCAGGTCAAGCAGATCGTCATCGCGTACGAGCCGGTCTGGGCGATCGGCACCGGCAAGACCGCGACGCCGGAGGACGCCCAGGAGGTCTGCGGCGAGATCCGCAAGCGGCTGGCCGAGGTGTACGGGGCCGAGGTCGCCGACGCTGTGCGGGTGCTCTACGGCGGCTCGGTCAAGGCGGCCAACATCGCGCAGATCATGGCCAAGCCGGACGTGGACGGCGCCCTGGTGGGCGGCGCGAGCCTGGACGCCGAGGAGTTCGCCTCGATCGCCCGGTTCCGCGAGCACGTGGCCCGCTGACACAGGACGTGAGCAGAGCGTGCCCGGGCGCATGGAGCGCCCGGGCACAAGCTATTGTTGGACGGCTCCTGTGCCCTTCGAGAGGAATGACCCGACCATGCCGATGTGGTTCGCGTACACGCTGATCTCGTTGCTGGTCCTCACCAGCTTGGTGCTGACGCTGCTGATCCTGCTGCACCGCGGCAAGGGCGGCGGCATGTCCAGCATGTTCGGCGGCGGCGTCACCTCCAGCCTCGCCGGCTCCTCGGTCGCGGAGAAAAACCTCGACCGTTACACCGTGCTGGTGGGCATCATCTGGTTCGCCTGCATCATCGGGCTCGGCCTGTGGATGCGCTTGGCCGTGCCCGGCTCCTGACTTTCCTTGCGCCCCGTTCTTTCTTACGGAGCGTAATAGTCGTAGACTCTGCCGCGCGTCCGGTTCTGCCGGGCGCGCGGCATTTCTACGTTCTGTTTCGGCCTGATTTCCGGCCGTCGACAACCAGCGCCCTCGAGACAGGAGTCACGTCCGTGTCCAGTGGCAGTGCGATCCGCGGCAGCCGTGTCGGCTCGTCCCCGGTCCGCCCCGACGAGCGCAGCGAGCCCGCCCCCCGCCGGGAGGTGACCTACTTCTGCGCCGCCGGGCACGCCAGCCAGATCCTGTTCGCGGCCGAGGCGTCGCCGCCCGACGCGTGGGACTGCCCGCGCTGCGGTCAACCCGCCGGCCTCGACCGGCAGAACCCGCCGGGCCGCTCGCGTGCCGAGCCGTACAAGTCGCATCTGGCCTACGTCAAGGAGCGGCGCTCCGACGAGGACGGCGCGAGGATCCTCGAAGAGGCCCTCGCGAAGCTGCGTCAGCGTCGCGGTCGCGAGTAGACCGTCTCAGACGGCCGTGTCGCGGCCCAGATACAGCGCGCCCGGCTGGGACGGCACCGGGATGGGTTCGAAGCCCAGACGGTCGTAGAAGGCGCGCGCCGCGGTGTTCGCCGGGGCCATGCCCAGGTGCACCCGCGGCGCCCCGGCCGCGTGCAGGCCGGCCAGGAACGACCACATCAGCCCGCGCCCGTGACCTCGGCCCTGCCACTCCGGCAGCAGGTCGATGTGCAGGTGCGCGGGATAGCCGGCCAGTTCGGGCACGAGCATCCGTTCCGGGTCGTGGTGCAGTCCCAGCCACATCTCGTCGCGCGGATCGTCGCCGTAGCGGCCGGCCGTGACGGGCAGCCACTCGGCGCGGTAACGCTTGACGAAGGTGGCCGTGTCGGTGGTGCCGACGACGTAGCCGACCGCGTTGCCGTGCCCGTCGTCGAGGATGCGGGCCACTTCGGGCTCCAGGACGACGTACGGCGCGGCGAAGATGTCGCCGACGAGCCGGTCGGAGCTGTTCTGCCCGCGCGCGTCACCCCCGGCGTCGGCGGTGCGGACGCAGATGTCGTAGACGGCGTCGAGGTCGGTGGGCCGGTAGGAGCGGATCTCAGGGTGCACCCCGGAATTCTATGATCCGGGGCGCACCCGCCCGCCAACGGCGGCCGCTCAGTTGACGGTCGCCGCGGCCTCCTGGTCGAGCAGCCAGTAGGTCTTCGAGGCGCCGGTGGCGTGGGCGGCCGGCAGCAGCTTGTCGCCGTTGAGCGCCTTGCCGACCGACTCGGCCTTGTCGGGGCCGGCGGCGATCAGCCACACCTCGTCGGCCGACTGGATCGCCGGCATGGTGAGCGTGATCCGGGTCGGCGGGGGCTTGGGGCTGTTGTGCACGGCCGACGTCGTACTCGAGGTCGCGTTGAGCACCGGGTGCTCGGGGAACAGCGACGCCACGTGCCCGTCCTCGCCCACGCCCAGCATCAGCACGTCGAACGGGGGCCGGTCGGCGCCGCCGATGCGCAGCTCCTCGGCGTACCGGGCGGCGGCCGCCTCGGCGTCGTCACCGTCCGGGCCGTCCGAGGCGGGCATCGCGTGCACCCGGGCCGGGTCGATCGGCAGCCCGTCGAGCAGCGCCTCCCGGGCCTGGGTCTCGTTGCGCTCGGGGTCGCCGGACGGCAGGAAACGCTCGTCACCCCACCACAGGTCCACCTGCGACCAGTTGATCGCGGCCGCCTCGGGCAGGTCCTTGAGCGCGGCCAGCACCCGCTTCGCGATGCGGCCGCCGGTCAGCACCACACCGGCCGAACCGCGCTCGGCCTGCGCGTCCACGATCTTGGCGATCAGGCGGGACGCCACCGTCGCGGCCAGCGTATCGGCGTCCGGTACGACCACGACCAGGGTCTTGCTCACGTGTCCTTCTCCTGTCGTCGGAACGGCGTCGGGCCGCCCACCTGGTCGGCGGACGGCCCCTCGATCTTGACGCGGTTTATGCGGCCGTGCCGCCCGGGCCCGCCATCGCGCCCTCCTCGTCGGCCTTGGCCGCCAGCGCCGGGTCCTTCCACACGTGCACGCGCATGGCGGGCTTGTGGTCGAGACCGGACACGCCCGCCATCGCGCCGAGCGCGTCGGCGTAGATCTGGTCGGCGTCGAGGCGGCGCAGTTCCTCGGCCAGCTCGTCACCGACCGGCCGCTTGGGCAGCGGCATGTAACGGTCCTCCTGGCCGGTGCGGCTGAACAGCGCGGTGTTCTCCTCGCGGGTCACCGTCACCGTGTCGCCGTTGGCGCAGAGCAGCTGCACCGAGTGCATCCGCGGGGCCCGGTCGGCCGCCTGCAGCTCGGGCACGATGCCCAGCCGCGACTGCAGCCAGCCCTTCATCAACCAGGCGGTCGGGTCCTTGCTCGGCGCCACGATGGTCGCGCCGACGACGCGCTCATCGGTGGTGTCGAAGGCCCCGGCGACCAGGGTGCGCCACAGCGTGATGCGGGTCCAGGTGAGGTCGGTGTCGCCGGGCGCGTAGTCGGCCGCCCGCTGCCGCAGCGCGGCCACCGGGTCGGGCGCCTGCGCGCAGTCGGTGATCCGGCGGTCGGCGACCACACCGAGGAAGTCGTTGGCGATCGTGTCCGGCGGCTCCTGGTGCCACCAGCTGACCACCGGGACGTCGGGCGCCAGCAGCGGCATGACCACCGACTCGGCGTGCAGCGCGAGCCGGCCGTACATGCGCATCACGACCGCCTCGGCCGGACCCAGCCGGCCACCGACGACGATCTCGGCGTCCAGCCGGCTGCGACCCTCCAGGTCGGAGCGGACCACGATGAGCAGCCGGCACGGGTGCGCGGCGGCCGCGATCGTGGCCGCCGCCTCGGCCTCGCGGACCTTCTTCTCCTCGACCACCGAGACCAGGGTCAGGGCGAGTCCGGAGGCCACGCCGCCCGCGCTGCGCCGCTCGGCCGCCAGCGCCTTGACCACCTCGTTGCCGGTGGTGTCCCACAACCCGATCATGCTCGCCTCCACGCACGGCCCTCGCGGGCCAGCATCTCGTCCGAAGCGCGCGGGCCCCACTCGCCGGCCCGGTAGGGCTCGGGCTTGGTGCCCGCCCACGCGGCCTCCAGCGGGTCGATGACCTGCCAGCTCTGCTCGATCTCGGCGGCGTCCGGGAACAGGGTCCGGTCGCCGACCAGAACGTCCAGGACCAGGCGCTCGTACGCCTCCGGGCTGGACTCGGTGAACGCCTCGCCGTACTGGAAGTCCATCGCGATGTCGCGGACCTCCATCGTGGTGCCGGGCACCTTGGAGCCGTACTTGAGGACCACGCCCTCGTCCGGCTGCACGCGGATGACCAGCTGGTTATGGCCCAGCATCTCCACGTCGGCCGGGTCGAACGGCAGGTGCGGCGCCTTCTTGAACAGGATCGCGATCTCGGTCACCCGGCGCGGCATGCGCTTGCCGACGCGTACGTAGAACGGCACTTCGGCCCAGCGCCGGTTCTGGATCCCGAGGCGGACCGCGGCGTACGTCTCCGTGGTGGAGTCGGCCGGGATGTTCTTCTCCTCGAGATAGCCCACCGCGCGCTCGCCGGCGACCCAGCCCGGCAGGTACTGCCCGCGGACCGAGCCCTTGGCGATGTCCTTCGGGATGGCGATCGCCTTGAGGACCTTGAGCTTCTCGGCCCGTACGTCGTCGGGGTCGAAGCTCGTCGGCTCCTCCATGGCCACCAGGGCCAGCAGCTGCAGCAGGTGGTTCTGCAGCACGTCGCGGGCGGCGCCGGACGCGTCGTAGAACGCGGCGCGGGTGCCGATGCCGACGTCCTCGGCCATCGTGATCTGCACCGAGTCGACGTACTTGGAGTTCCACACCGGCTCGAACAGGCTGTTCGCGAAGCGCAGGGCCAGAATGTTCTGGACCGTCTCCTTGCCCAGGTAGTGGTCGATCCGATAGACGTCGCCGGGCGTGAACACCTCGTCGACCAGCTGGTTCAGCGAGATGGCGGTCTGCAGGTCGTTGCCGAACGGCTTCTCGACCACGACCCGGCGCCAGCCGCCCGACTTGGCGTTGTCGGCCATTCCCGTACGGGCGAGCTGGTTGAGCACCAGCGGGAACGCGGCGGGCGGGATGGAGAAGTAGAAGGCGGCGTTGCCCGGGATGCCGTTGCGTTCGCGCAGGTCGTCGAGCGTCTCGGCCAGGTGGTCGAACGCGGCGTCGTCGTCGAACGAGCCCGGAACGAACTGGAACTGGCTGGCCAGACGCTGCCAGACGTCCTCGCGCCACGGGGTCCGGGCGCCCTTCTTCGCCGCCTCGTACGCCAGCGACTCGAAGTCGCCGTCGCCCCAGTCGCGGCGGGCGAAGCCCAGAACCACGAAACCGGGCGGCAGCAGACCTCGGTTGGCCAGGTCGTAGACGGCCGGGATGAGCTTCTTTCGGGACAGGTCACCGGTGACTCCGAAGATCACCAGAGCGCACGGCTCCGGGATCCGGGGAAGCCTGCGGTCCTGTGCGGTACGCAGCGGATTGCCCACGTGGTCCATCCTGCCAGTTTTCGGTGTCGAGCAAGTGTCTTAGCAGGGACAAGGCGAAGGGGACTCGCGTCGGCGAGTCCCCTTCGTCGTGATCAGGCCGCGTCGCTCGGGCTGCCGGAACCCTTGGCCGCTGCCTTGAGCGACTTGTCGACGCCCTCGAGCAGCTCCTTCCAGCTGGCCTCGAACTTGTCGACGCCCTCGTCCTCGAGAACCTTGAACACGTCGGCGAGGTCGACGCCGACCGTGCCGAGGTCGGCGAAGACCTTGCGGGCCGAGTCGTACGAGCTGGTCACCGCGTCGGCGCGGGTCTCACCGTGGTCGGCGAACGCGTGGATCACCGATTCCGGCATGGTGTTGACCGTGCCCGGAGCGACCAGCTCCTCGACGTAGATGGTGTCCTTGTACTCCGGGTTCTTGGTGGAGGTGGACGCCCACAGCGGACGCTGCGGCTGGGCGCCGGCGTCCTTCAGGGCCTTCCACCGGTCGGTCCCGAAGACTTCCTCGTACGCCTCATAGGCGAGCTGGGCGTTGGCGATGGCCGCCTTGCCCTTGAGAGCCTTGGCCTCGTCGCTGCCGATCTTGTCGAGGCGCTTGTCGATCTCGCTGTCCACGCGGGAGACGAAGAACGACGCCACCGAGCCGATCTTGGACAGGTCGTGGCCGTTGGCCTTGGCCTGCTCGATGCCGTCGAGGAAGGCGTCCATGACCTGGCGGTAGCGCTCGTTCGAGAAGATCAGCGTCACGTTCACGCTGATGCCCGCGGCCAGGACCTGGGTGATCGCCGGCAGGCCCGCGAGGGTGGCCGGGATCTTGATGTAGAGGTTTTCGCGGTCGACGAGCCACCAGAGCGTCTTGGCCTCGGCCACGGTGCTCTCGGTCTCGTGCGCCTTGCGCGGGTCGACCTCGATGGACACCCGGCCGTCGAGGCCGTTGGAGGCGTCGTAGGCCGGGCGCTCGACGTCGCACGCGTCGCGGACGTCGCGGCCGGTCATCAGGCGGACGGCCTCCTCGACCGTGACGCCCTGAGCGGCGAGGTCCTTCAGCTGCTCGTCGTACGCGTCGGCGTCGGAGAGCGCCTTCTGGAAGATGCTCGGGTTGGTCGTCACGCCGACCACGTGCTGCTCGTCCAGGAGCTTCTTGAGCGAACCGGTCGTCAGCCGGGGGCGGGAGAGGTCGTCGAGCCAGACCGCTACACCAGCGGCCGAAAGCTCAGCAAGCCTGTCGGTCATTGTGCTTCCCCTCAGTTACCGGTCGTGTGACCGGTGATCTCGCCGACCTTGGCCAGGGCGGCGTTGGCCTTTGCCACCACGTTGTCCGCGGTGAATCCGAACTGCTCGAAGAGGATCTTGGCGGGCGCGCTGGCGCCGTAGTGCTCGATGCTGACCGGCTCGCCGGCCTCACCGAGGATGCGGTCCCAGCTCTGCCGGATGCCGGCCTCGACCGTCACCCGGGCCTTGACGCCACGCGGAAGAACCTGCTGCTGGTACGCGGTGTCCTGCTCGTAGAACCACTCGAGGCACGGCATCGATACCACGCGGGTCGGCGTGCCCTCGGCCTCGAGGCGCTCCTGCGCGGCCAGGCAGATCGACACCTCGGAGCCGGTGCCGATGAGGATCACCTTGGGCTCGTTGCCGGACGCCTCGGACAGGATGTAGCCGCCCTTGAGCGTGCCCTCGGCCGACGCGTACTTGCTGCGGTCGATCGTCGGCAGGTTCTGCCGGGACAGGGCCAGGCCGGTCGGGCGGTCCTGGTGCTCGAGGGCGCCACGCCAGGCGTACGCCGTCTCGTTGGCGTCGGCCGGGCGCACCACGTCGAGACCGACGATGGCCCGCAGCGCGGACAGGGTCTCGATCGGCTGGTGGGTCGGGCCGTCCTCGCCGAGACCGATCGAGTCGTGCGTCCACACGTAGACGACCGGCAGCTTCATCAGCGCGGACAGGCGGACGGCGCCGCGCATGTAGTCACTGAAGACCAGGAACGTTCCACCGTACGGGCGGGTCCGGCCGTGCGCGGTGATGCCGTTGAGCACCGAGCCCATGCCGTGCTCGCGGATGCCGAAGTGCAGCGTGCGGCCGTACTCGTTGCCGGGGAAGGCCTTGGTCGCGTACTCGGCCGGGATGAAGGACGGCTCGCCCTTCATCGTGGTGTTGTTGCTCTCGGCCAGGTCGGCCGAGCCGCCCCACAGCTCGGGCAGCACCGGGGCCAGCGCCTCGAGGATCTTGCCGGAGGCGGCGCGGGTGGCCAGGCCCTTGGGGTCGGCCGGGAACTCGGGGAGCGACTTCTCCCAGCCCTCGGGCAGCGTGTGCGCCGAGAGCCGGTCGAACAGCGCCTTGCGCTCCGGGTTGGCCTTGGCCCACGTCCCGAACTTCGTGTCCCACTCGGCGTGCGCCGCCTTGCCGCGCTCGACCACCTGGCGGGCGTGGGTCAGGACGTCCTCGGCGACCTCGAACGACTTGTTCGGGTCGAAGCCCAGGATCTCCTTGGTCGCGGCCACTTCCTCGGCGCCCAGCGCGGAGCCGTGGATCTTGCCGGTGTTCTGCTTGTTGGGCGCGGGCCAGCCGATGATGGTGCGCAGCACGATGAAGGAGGGCTTGTCGGTGACCTTGTTGGCCTCGACGATCGCCCGGTGCAGCGCCTCGACGTCCTCGTTGTAGTCGCTGCCCTTGGACGGGTCGCCCTGGCGCCAGTCGACATGCTGCACGTGCCAGCCGTACGCCGCGTAGCGCGCGCCGACGTCCTCGTTCTTGGCGATCCGGGTGTCGTCCTCGATGGAGATCTCGTTGTCGTCGTAGATCAGCGTGAGGTTGCCGAGCTTCTGCACGCCGGCGATGGCGCTCGACTCGTGGCTGACGCCCTCTTCGATGTCGCCGTCCGAGCACAGTACGTACACGTTGTGGTCGAACAGAGAGTCACCGGTCTTGGGCTCGGGATCGAACAGGCCACGCTCGCGTCGGGCGGCCATCGCCATGCCCACCGCGTTGCCGATGCCCTGGCCGAGCGGGCCGGTGGTGACCTCGACGCCGGGGGTGTGGCCGTACTCCGGGTGACCCGGGGTCAGCGAGTCCCACTGACGCAGCGAGGCCAGGTCGTCCAGTGCCAGGCCGAAGCCGTTGAGATAGAGCTGAATGTAGAGGGTGAGGCTGGAGTGCCCACAGGAGAGCACGAAGCGGTCGCGACCGGCCCAGAGAGGATCGGTCGGGTCATGCCTCATGACCCGGTTGAACAGCAGGTAGGCGGCGGGCGCGAGGCTCATCGCCGTGCCGGGGTGGCCGTTGCCGGACTTCTCGACGGCATCCATGGCCAGGACCCGGACAGTGTCCACCGCTTTGCGGTCTAGGTCGGACCAATTGAGAGCAGGATCTGTGGCAGCCACGTCGCTTGTGCTCCTCGGGGCATGGTTTCGGTAGAACCTCTTTTGAGGTTGACCCTATCCACTTGCCTTAAACCCGCGCCCGGGGAACGCCCGAGGCCCATACGCTGAGAGCGGACACGCGACGTGTGACGCCGTGCACCCGATGTGGGCCGCCGGAGCAGCGCAGATGGCTGAGCGTAGGCTGTCCGAGCGTGCCGCCGGCTGGGCGCCGGTCATGGTCGTGAAATGGCGAGTGCCGATGCCGGAAGGTGGCAGTCCGTGAGCATGATCACCGAGCGTTCCGCCGAGGGGCGGGCGCCCGGCGTTCCTGAGGAGGCCGCGACGGCGGCTGTCCCCGAGACGCGTCGCGATCCTCTAACCCTGCTCCGCGCCTATCTGGCGCTGACCAAGCCGCAGATCGTCGAGCTCCTGCTGGTGACGACGGTGCCGGCCATGATGGTCGCCGCGGGCGGGTGGCCTGACCTGCGCACACTCGCCGTGGTGCTGATCGGCGGGGCGATGGCGGGCGGGGCGGCGAGCGCGCTCAACTGCTACATCGACCGCGACATCGACCAGGTCATGCGGCGCACCAAGCGACGGCCGCTGCCGGCCAACACGGTCACCCCGCGCTCGGTTCTCATCTTCGGCCTGACCCTCGCGGTGATCTCCGTCGCGCTGATGGCCGTCTTCACCAACTGGCTGGCCACCGCCATGACGGCCGGGGCGATCTTCTACTACGACGTCATCTACACGCTCTGGCTCAAGCGCCGCACCCCCGCCAACACGTTCTGGGGCGGCATCTGCGGATCGGCCCCCGTGATCATCGGCTGGGCCGCCGTGACCGGCAGCGTGGCCCCGCTGGGATGGGCGCTTTTTGCCGTTGTCTTCTTTTGGCAGATGCCGCACTTCTATGCGCTCGCCATCAAGTACAAGGACGACTACGCGCGGGCCGGCGTGCCGATGCTGCCGGTCGTCCGCTCGGTGGGCCGGGTCAACTTCGAGATCGTGCTCTTCACCGTGCTCACCGTGGCGTCCTCGATCGCGGCCTGGGCCCTCGGGCGCGACCTCGGGCTGGGGCTGATCTATCTGGCCGCCGCCATCGTCACCGGCGTGGCCTTCCTGGCTGAGGCGCTGCTGCTGGTCAAGCGGACCCGGGCGGGGGAGCCGGCCAAGCCGATGCGGCTGTTCCACTGGTCCATCACCTACCTGACGATCCTGTTCATCGCGGTCGCGGTGGACGCCCTGATCTGAGCCCGCTTCCCGCTCTTCTACGGCTTGCGCGCCCGCCCGCTCACGCGGTGCCGGGCGCGTCGCCGTTTCCGGCCTCGTAATCCCGGCCGTCGTGGGCGGCGTCCCGGCTGTCCTGAGCGCGTCCCCGCCGTCCCGGCCGTCCCGGGCGGTGACCCGGCCGCGGTCGGCGGGCGACCCGGCTAGCGGCCGGGGCCTGCGTGGGCCGGGGGCCTGCGTGGGCCGCGGCTGCTGTCTTCGGCCGAGCCGGTCTCGTTGTGCGCCTCGTGCGGCTTTGTGCCAAGATTCGCGTCTTCTGCACCGGCGCCGGCCGTCCCGGCGCCGCGCCGCGGTGAACCGTTCGCGCCCTCTGGTCGGTACATCCCGGCATCGCCCGAGGGTTACGGGTGTCGCACAAGGTGACCGGAAATGCCCGTTTACTGATTACTGTGCGTCACTCTTTAGATGGAAACCCGTTGATGTGGACAATTCGGGTAAATCGCTCAATACCAATGTGTCCAACGGTTAAACCCGCAGGTAATCCGTCTCACAAATGGCCCACGAAGGTTCTTGTCTCCGGCTTCGGGATGCTTACTCTTCCCTTCATGGCTCAAGGTTCCGATACGACACTGACCGCGGGGATCAAGTCCTTCGCCGCCGGCCACGGGGGCGCCAAGGCGGTCATCGAGTACGTCGGCAAGCGTGGTGCCCGCATTGTGCTCGTCGGCCAGGACGGCGAGTGGTCCGACCAGTTCGCCGACGACACCATGGTCGCCCGCAAGGCTTGTGAGAACGCCGGCGTCGAGGTGGAGAACGAGTGGGAGCGCGAGCTCATGGAGCAGATGCGCCCCAGCAACGACCTATGGCGCTCGATGTCGCGCCGGAGCATGGCCCGCTGAGTTGACCCCACGTCCCCAGGCGACCCGGGAGAACTCCCGGGTCGCTCTCGTCACCTGCGACCTCTTCCCGGACCTCTGGGAGGACGACCACCCGCTGCGCGACGCCCTGCGCGAGCGCGGCATCGAGGTGGACGCCGTCCGCTGGGACGACGACACGGCCGACTGGTCCTCGTACGACCTCGCAGTGATCCGCTCACCGTGGGACTACGTGCCCCGCCGCGATCAATTCATAACCTGGGCGCACAGCGTTCCCCAGTTGCTCAACCCGGCCGACGTGCTCGAGTGGAACACCGACAAGCGCTACCTGGACGAACTCGCGCAGGCCGGCCTGCCGGTCACCCCGACCGCGTTCGTGGCCCCCGGCCAGACCTGGACCCCGCCCGCCGCGGGCGAGTGGGTCGTCAAGCCCACGGTCAGCGCGGGCAGCCAGGACACCGGCCGCTACGAGCTGCCCGAGCAACTCGCCCTGGCCGAGGCCCACGTGGCCCGCCTGACCACCGCCGGTCGCACCGCGATGGTGCAGCCCTACTTGTCCGCGGTCGACGAACTCGGCGAGACAGCCCTGATCTTCCTGCCCGACGCCACCGGCACGCTGACGTTCAGCCACGCGATCCGCAAGGGCCCGATGCTCACGGGCCCCGACGAGGGCACAATCGACCCCGGCAGCGAGCAGATCGACCCCCGTACGCCGACAGTGGCCGAACGCGCCACGGCCGACCGCGTGCTCGAACACATCCCTGGCGGCACGAAGCGCCTGCTCTACGCCCGCGTCGACCTGATCCCGGGCCCCGACGGCGACCCGCTGCTGGTCGAGCTCGAGCTGGCCGAGCCCAGCCTGTTCCTGCTCGAGGGCGAGAGCGCAGGAGCCGCCCTCCGCCTGGCCGAAGCGATCACGAACCGCCTCTGACGCCCGCGGGCCCGCTTCAGAACATCGGCCCGCGTCAGAGCAGCCCGCGTCAGAGCACTGGCCCGCGTCGAAGCACTGGCCCGCGTCGAAGCACTGGCCCGCATCAGAGCACCGGGCCATTCCAAAGCGCCGGCCCGCCGCAGAGCACCAGCCCGATCGTGGGGCGCCCGGCGGCGGGGGTGGTGGCCGGAGAGAGTGGAGCCACCACCCCCGCGCCTGATGGCGACGGCCGCGCAGGGACACCGGGTTACGGCCGCCGGCCTCGTAGAGCTGCTCCTTAGGCTCACCTTCCTTCTTGTGCGTCCTTCATGGGGAACCCGGCGCGGACCGTGGCGGAGATCGCGCGGCCGGGCGACATGGGCGCGTGGCCTCGACGCCACGGACGCGCGCCGGGTGGGCGGGTGGCGCCCGCCGAGCCGTTCGGTGATTGCCGGGTGCCTTCGGCTCGAGGCGGGACGCCACCCGGTCGGCAGGGCTCGCGGGAGCCGATCCGGTTGACGGGTTCTCGGATCGGCAGCCCTGCCGAGTCTCAGCGGCCGGGCACCATCGGCCCGGTCTCAGGTGCCGAGCACCATCGGCCGGGTCTCAGGGGCCGGGCGTCCTCGGCGAGCCCCGCGCTCGTGGAGGCCGCAGACCGCGCACCGGTGGCTGGCCCGGCACGAGGGACGGAACTGCTATTCGCCGCGCCGGCCCGAAGCTGTCGAACGCCGACCGGCTCCGGGGACTGTGGAGGCTTGCGTCCTGAGTGGGCTCTGCGGTGCTTGGGGCTTCTGTGTGGCATGGGGAAAGCGTGCCGAAACGAGCCGATCAACGACGGCACAATGTGGCGGCCTGTGGATAACACGCGGTTGTCCACAGGCGGCGTTTGCGGCGCCCCAGGTCACAGCGTTTCGTCGGTCCGCGAGATGCCCGTTGAGCCGGCCGGCATCACGGGCCGGGGAAGGCAAAGTGACGTGGACAGCCGGCCACGGGTTGGTCCTTGTCGACCACCGGGTAGCGGCGGCCGGAGGGGTCAGCGCGGAGCCGGGATCGGCTCTTCCGCCGCGGTGGGGGAGAGGACGGCCGGCTCCGCCGGGGGCTCGACCGGCTCCAGCGGGCGCGAGCGGAGCGACCACAGGACGGCGAGGGTCGCGGTCCAGACCAGGGCCGAGCCGAGCATGTGGGCGCCGACCAGCAGGACCGGCAGGTGGGTGAAGTACTGGACGAAGCCGATCAGGCCCTGGGCCAGCTCGACCCCGAGCAGCACCATCGCCGCCCGTACGGTGGCCTGCGGAGCCTTGACGGCGCGCATGGCGAAGATCAGGGCCAGCGTCAGGCCGACCAGCAGGAACACCACGTCGGCGTGGGCCTGGGAGACCGTGGCCGGGTCGAGGCCGTTGCGCTTGGCGTCCCGGTCGCCGGCGTGCGGGCCGCTGCCGGTCACGACCACGCCCAGGGCGATCACCGCGGCGCTCACCGTGGTCAGAATCCACACCAGGTGGTGGATCGGGCGCGGCACCAGCGGGACCGGCGGTCCGTCGCCCTCGGCGCTGCGCCGCCACAACGCGTACGCGAAAGCAATGATCACGATGGAGACCAGGAAGTGCAGGCCGACCACCCACGGGTTGAGGTGGGTCCGCACCGTGATGCCGCCGATCACGGCCTGCAGCGGGATGTAGAGCAGCACCGCGATGCTCAGCATGACCCGGGCCCGGCGGCGGGGGCGTTCCAGCAGCGCCGCGATCACGCAGGCCACGGCGATGAAGCCGAGCGCGAAGGTCAGGAGCCGGTTGCCGAATTCGATGACGCCGTGCACGCCCATCTCGGCGGTCGTCGTATAGGACGCGTCGGTGCACCGGGGCCAGGTCGGGCAGCCCAGGCCGGAGCCGGTCAGACGGACCGCCGCACCGGTGACGACCAGCGCAACGTTGGCGACCAGGGACGCCAGGGCCAGCGGACGCAACGGCAAGAACCTCACCTCCGGCATCGTACGCAGGCAATTGATCGTGATTTTGACCGCTCCCGCAACCCGGTGGCGTGGATCACCGGGGGGTCGGTTTGCAGGGCTCGGAGGAAATACGTAACGTTGGAGTAGTGAAAAACGAGGTGCTGATCCGGACCGGGGCGATGGCTGCTGCCAGCGCGTCGGACGGCCGCACCCGTGACCGGGTCGCCCAGCTGCTGCTGGAGCGGGGTTCGGCCACCGCGGCCGAGCTCGGCGCCTGCCTGGGTCTGAGCCCGGCGGCCATCCGCAAGCACCTCGACGCGATGCTGGCCGAGAGCCTGGTCGAGGCGCGCGAGGTGCGCAAGTCCGGTCCCCGCGGTCGCGGGCGCCCGGCCAAGACGTTCGTGCTCACCGCCGCCGCGCGCGAATCGTTCCCGCACTTCTACGACGGCATCGCCACGGCCGCGCTGCGCTGGATCGCCCAGCATCACGGTCCCGACGGGGTCACCGCCTTCGCCTCGGCCCAGGTGGTGGCGCTCGAGGAGCGCTGCCGGCTGGCGCTCGAGGAGGCCGGCGACGACCCGATCGCCCGGGCGGAGGCGCTCGCCGAAGCGCTGACCGCCGAGGGCTACGCTGCCAACGCGTCGACGATCGCGTCCGGCGGGCAGCTGTGCCAGCACCACTGCCCGGTGGCGCACGTGGCCGCCGAGTTCCCTCAGCTGTGTGACGCCGAGACCGAGGTCATCTCCCGGCTCATCGGCACGCACGTCCAGCGTCTCGCCACCATCGCGCACGGCGATGGAGTGTGCACCACGCACATTCCTGCAATCCCACGGGTAAGGACAGACATATGACTGACCAGATCACTACTCAGGAAGAGCATCTCGCCGCCCTGGGCAAGTACGAGTACGGCTGGGCCGACGCCGACGTCGCGGGCTCCGCGGCTCAGCGCGGTCTGTCCGAGGCCGTGGTGCGCGACATCTCCGCCAAGAAGAGCGAGCCCGAGTGGATGCTCAACCTCCGGCTGAAGGGTCTGCGGCTGTTCGACCGCAAGCCGATGCCGTCGTGGGGCGCCGACCTCACCGGGATCGACTTCCAGAACATCAAGTACTTCGTGCGCTCGACCGAGAAGCAGGCCACGAGCTGGGAAGAGCTTCCCGAGGACATCAAGGCGACGTACGACAAGCTGGGCATCCCCGAGGCCGAGAAGCAGCGCCTCGTGGCCGGCGTGGCCGCGCAGTACGAGTCCGAGGTCGTCTACCACGCGATCCGTGAGGACCTCGAGGAGCAGGGCGTCCTGTTCCTCGACACCGACACGGCTCTCAAGGAGCACCCGGAGATCTTCCAGGAGTACTTCGGCACCGTCATCCCGGTCGGCGACAACAAGTTCGCCGCGCTGAACACCTCGGTGTGGTCGGGTGGCTCGTTCATCTACGTGCCCAAGAACGTCAAGGTCGACATCCCGCTGCAGGCCTACTTCCGGATCAACACGGAGAACATGGGCCAGTTCGAGCGGACGCTGATCATCGCCGACGAGGGCAGCTACGTGCACTACGTCGAGGGCTGCACGGCGCCGATCTACTCGTCCGACTCGCTGCACTCCGCGGTCGTCGAGATCATCGTCAAGAAGAACGCCCGCGTGCGCTACACGACCATCCAGAACTGGTCGAACAACGTCTACAACCTTGTCACCAAGCGCGCCACCTGCGAAGAGGGCGCGACCATGGAGTGGATCGACGGCAACATCGGCTCCAAGGTGACGATGAAGTACCCGGCCGTCTACATGACCGGCCCGCACGCCAAGGGCGAGGTGCTCTCGATCGCCATGGCCGGCGAGGGTCAGCACCAGGACTCGGGCGCCAAGATGGTGCACGCCGCGCCGCACACCTCCTCGACGATCGTCTCGAAGTCGATCGCCCGGGGCGGCGGCCGCACCTCGTACCGCGGTCTCGTGCAGGTGCTGGAGGGCTCGTCGTCCTCCAAGAGCACGGTCAAGTGCGACGCACTCCTGGTCGACACCATCTCCCGGTCGGACACCTACCCTTACGTCGACATCCGTGAGGACGACGTGTCGATGGGGCACGAGGCGACCGTCTCCAAGGTCAGTGAGGACCAGCTCTTCTACCTGATGAGCCGCGGTCTCACCGAGGACGAGGCGATGGCGATGATCGTGCGCGGCTTCATCGAGCCGATCGCCAAGGAGCTGCCGATGGAGTACGCCCTCGAACTGAACCGTCTCATTGAGCTCCAGATGGAAGGCGCGGTCGGCTAACCCATGACCACGGAAACAACGATTGCCCCGCCCAGCACCAAGTCGCAGGTGCTGCGGTCGTTCGACGTCACCGAGTTCCCGGCCGTCAACGGCCTGGAGGAGGAGTGGCGTTTCACCCCGATCAAGCGGCTGCGCGAGCTGGTCACCGCCACGGCGCTGACCGGCACCGCGCCGCAGCTCGAGACGGGTGACCTGCCCGCCGGCGTCAGCGTGACCAGCGGGGCGACGGCCGAGCCGGTGCTGACGCCGTTCGACCGGATCAGCGCCCTGGCTCACGGCTCGGCCGCCGGCGTCACCTTGATCGAGGTGGCGCCCGAGACCGAGCCCGAGCAGGCCGTCGTCATCCGCCTGGTCGGCAAGGGCGGCGAGGCCGCGGCGGCCCGTACGTTCGTCAAGATCGGCGCGTTCGCCAAGGTCACGCTCGTGCTCGAGCAGACCGGCACCACCACGCTGGCCGACAACATCGAGGTCGTGGTGGGCGACAGCGCCCAGCTGACGTTCGTGACGATCGCCGACTGGGACGCGGACGCCGTGCAGGCGCAGCACGTCAAGATTCGTCTCGGCCGGGACGCCCGGGCCAGCCACGTGCAGGTGGCGCTGGGCGGCGACCTGGTCCGTCAGTTCACCTCGGTCGAATACACCGGCCGGGGTGGCGACGCCGAGCTGTGGGGCCTCTACTTCGCCGACGCCGGCCAGCACTTCGAGCACCGCCAGCTGGTCGACCACTCGGTGCCGGACTGCCGCAGCTACGTCGGTTACCGGGGCGCCCTGCAGGGTGCGTCCGCGCAGACCGTCTGGGTCGGCGACGTGCTGATCCGGGCGACGGCGACGGGCACCGAGACGTACGAGATCAACCGCAACCTGATCCTGACCGACGGCGCCGTGGCCCACTCGGTGCCCAACCTCGAGATCGAGACCGGCGAGATCGTCGGGGCCGGGCACGCCAGTGCGACCGGCCGGTTCGACGACGAGCAGCTGTTCTATCTGATGGCGCGGGGCATCCCCGAGGCCGAGGCGCGCAAGCTCGTGGTCCGCGGCTTCTTCGCCGAGCTGATCAACAAGATCCCGGTCCAGGAGATCCGTGACCGGCTCGGCGAGGCCATCGAGGCGCGTCTGGCGGAGTATTCATCGTGACCTTCGAGCTTGTCGGCCCGGCTGCGGACGTGGCCAAGGGCACCGCGATCTCGGTCGAGCTCGAGGGCGTCGACATCGCGGTGGTGCATGCCGACGACGACAACTTCTACGCCGTACGCGATGAGTGCTCCCACGCCGCGGTCCCGCTCTCCGAGGGAGAGGTCGAGGGGTGCATGCTCGAGTGCTGGCTGCACGGCTCCCGGTTCGACCTGCGCACCGGGGAGCCGAGCGGTCCGCCCGCGTTCTCCCCGGTAGCGATCTTCCCCGTCGAGATCCGCGACGGCGACATCTATGTTTCGACGACCCCGAGTAATGGAGTAAAGCCGTGAGCACCCTGGAGATCCGCGACCTGCAGGTGTCGGTGAAGTTGCCCGAGGGCGACCTGAAGCCGATCCTGGCCGGGGTCGACCTGACCGTGAAGTCGGGCGAGACCCACGCCATCATGGGTCCGAACGGCTCGGGCAAGTCGACGCTGGCCTACTCCATCGCGGGCCACCCGAAGTACGAGATCACCGGCGGTTCGGTGACGCTGGACGGCGACAACGTCCTCGACATGACGGTCGACGAGCGGGCCCGCGCCGGTCTGTTCCTGGCCATGCAGTACCCGGTCGAGGTACCCGGCGTCTCGGTGGCCAACTTCCTGCGTACGGCGAAGACCGCGATCGACGGCGAGGCCCCCAAGCTTCGTACGTGGGCGGGCGAGCTGCGTACGGCCATGGAGAAGCTCCAGATGGACCCGGCGTTCGCCCAGCGCAACGTGAACGAGGGCTTCTCCGGCGGTGAGAAGAAGCGTCACGAGATCATGCAGCTCGAGCTGCTCAAGCCGAAGATGGCGATCCTCGACGAGACCGACTCGGGCCTCGACATCGACGCGCTGCGGGTCGTGAGCGAGGGCGTCAACCGGGTGCGCGAGACCGGCGACACCGGCCTGCTGCTGATCACCCACTACACCCGCATCCTGCGTTACATCAAGCCGGACTTCGTGCACGTCTTCGTGGCCGGCAAGATCGTCCAGGAGGGCGGCTCCGAGCTCGCCGAGCAGCTCGAGGCCGAGGGCTACGAGCGCTACGTCGGCACGCGGGTCTGACAGGGGACTGAACAATGACGTTCGACGTGGCCCAGGTCCGAGCCGACTTCCCGATCCTCTCGCGGGAGGTCAACGGCCACCCGCTGGTGTATCTGGACAGCGCCAACACCTCGCAGAAACCGGCGCAGGTGATCAAGGCGATGCGTCTGCACAACGAGCGGCACAACGGCAACGTGTCCCGTTCGGTGCACACGCTCGGCACCGAGGCCACGTCGGCGTACGAGGAGGCCCGCGGCAAGATCGCGGCCTTCGTCGGCGCGGCGACGCCCGACGAGATCGTCTTCACCAAGAACTCGACCGAGGCGATCAACCTGGTCGCGCACTCGCTCGGGCAGCACCTGGCGCTCAAGCCGGGCGACGAGATCGTGATCTCCGAGATGGAGCATCACTCCAACATCGTCCCTTGGCAGCTGCTGTGTGAGCGGACGGGCGCCACGCTGCGCTGGTTCGGGGTCACCGACGAGGGCCGGCTCGACACGTCCTCGATGAATGAGCTGATCAACGAACGTACGAAGATCGTGTCGGTCGTGCACATGTCGAACGTGCTGGGCACGATCAACGACGTGGCGCCGATCGTGGCCCGGGCGCACGAGACCGGCGCGCTGGTCCTGCTCGACTGCTCGCAGTCGGTGCCCCACCTGCCGGTCGACGTGCAGGCGCTCGGGGCGGACTTCATCGCGTTCACCGGCCACAAGATGCTCGGCCCGACCGGCATCGGCGTGCTCTGGGGCCGGTACGACCTGCTGGCCGCCATGCCGCCGTTCCTGGCCGGCGGTTCGATGATCGAGACGGTCACGATGAACGGCACGACGTACGCCGCGCCGCCGGCCCGGTTCGAGGCGGGCACACCCCCGATCGCCGAGGCGGTCGGGCTCGGTGCGGCGGTCGACTACCTGAACGCGCTGGGCATGGAGGCCATCCACCAGCACGAACAGGACATCACCGCGTACGCCCTCAAGACCCTGGCCGACGTGCCCGGGGTGCGCATCTTCGGACCGGCCACCCCGGAAGGCCGCGGCGGCACGCTGTCGTTCGCCGTCGACGGGGTGCACCCGCACGACGTGGGTCAGGTCCTCGACGCGCTCGGTGTCGAGGTGCGGGTCGGGCACCACTGCGCCAAGCCGACCTGCGTACGCTTCGGCGTGCCGGCGATGACCCGCGCGTCGTTCTATCTCTACACGACCACGGACGAGATCGACACGCTCGCCCGCGGACTCGATCACGTCCGGAAGGTGTTCGGATGATGTTGGACGGGCTCTACCAGGAGATCATCCTGGACCACTACAAGCATCCGCACGGGCGTGGGCTGCGCGACCCGTTCGACGGCGAGGCGCACCACGTCAATCCGACCTGCGGTGACGAGATCACGGTCCGGGTGGCTGCTTCGGACGGCACGTTTTCCGAGATCTCGTACGACGGGCTGGGGTGCTCGATCAGCCAGGCGTCCGCCTCGGTGCTGCACGAGCTGCTCCAGGGGCGTACGGCCTCGGAGGCGTCCGGAATTCAGGACGCGTTCGTGGCGCTGATGCAGGGGCGCGGCCAGGTCGAGCCGGACGAGGACGTGCTCGGCGACGGGATCGCGTTCGCCGGGGTGGCCAAGTTCCCGGCCCGGGTGAAGTGCGCGCTGCTGCCGTGGATGGCGTTCAAGGACGCGGCGGCTCGTGCTGGTGTTGACGTTTCTTCCTCTGGAGTGAAGGCATGACTGACTCGGCCGTTTCCAAGGCCTCTATCGACGACATCGAAGAGGCGATGAAGGACGTCGTCGACCCCGAGCTGGGGATCAACGTCGTCGACCTCGGTCTCGTCTACGGCGCCCACGTCGACGACGAGAACGTGGCCACCCTCGACATGACGCTGACCTCGGCGGCCTGCCCGCTGACCGACGTCATCGAGGACCAGACGCGTACGGCGCTGACCACCGGCCCGGGCGGCGGCCTGGTGAAGGACTTCCGGATCAACTGGGTGTGGCTGCCGCCGTGGGGCCCCGACAAGATCACCGACGACGGCCGGGAGCAGTTGCGGGCTCTGGGCTTCAACGTCTGATTGTCGGACCCTGCTGCTAGACAGAGGGCATGGATTACTCCGGCTTCCTCACCCTGATCGATGAGCGGTCGGCGGCGCTGCGTGACGCAGTCGCCGCCGCTGCTGTTTCCGACGCGCGGGTGCCCGGCTGCCCCGACTGGGATCTCGGCGATCTCGTGGCCCATCTGGGGGCGGTCCAGCGCTTCTGGGCCGTGGTGGTGAGCGCGGGTGATCCGGCCGGCCCGCCCTCAGCCGAGGCGCTGGGCGATCGGGAACCCCGCGGCGACCTGCTCGAGTGGTCCGCCGAGTCGACGTCGTTGCTGCTCGACGCCCTGCGATCGTCGGCGGCCGACACCCCCGCGTGGGCCTGGTGGGGCGCGTCGTCGGCGCCGCTGACCGTGGGAGCCATCGCGCGTCACCAGGTGCAGGAGGCTGCGGTTCACGCCCGCGACGCGCAAGAGACGATCGGCCGGGCTGAGCCCCTGCCGGCCGCGGTCGCCGTCGACGGAGTGGCCGAGTTTCTGCGGGCCGGGGTGGGGTCGCTGGGGGCGTGGCCGCATCGGCCGGCCCGGGTGGCTTTCGACGCCGTGGACGGCCCGACGCATGTTCTCGATCTGACGCCCTCCGGTGGTCAGCTCGACCCGGCCGCGGCCGGCGATCCGGTGACGACCGTGCGCGGCACCGCCAGCGATCTGGTGCTGGCGCTCTACGGGCGGATGCCGTTCGACGATCTGACCATCGAGGGCGACCGTGAGGTGCTGACCCAGTTGCGGGAGTGGGCCAAAGCCGGCTGACGCTACTCGGTCGGCAGGTGGTCGACCGAGTTGTAATAGACGAGCTCCAGGCGGCCGTCCACCTCGGCGAAGCGGCTCAGGGAGGCGTTCCGGACGCTGCCCGCCTCGCGTTCGGCCGCCAGCACCTGATCCCAGGTCAGGCCCTCGATGACGGCCCGCATCATGAGGACCACCGCGTCGTGGGCGACCACGATGACGCGTTCGCCGGCGTGATCGCGATGCAGGTCTTCCAGGAACGAGCCCAGCCGCACTTCGATGTCGGCGAACGACTCGCCGCCCGGCGGGGTGTATCGGTATTCGCCGGCGTCGGTGCGGCGCTGGGCCTCGCCGGGGAAGCGCTGCGTGATCGCGGCCCGGGTCAGCATCTCGAGGTCGCCGAGCAGACGGTCGACGAGGCGGTCGTCGGTGGACGGCGTGGGAAGGTCGACCCCCGAGGCCTCGGCGGCCAGCCGCCAGGTCTCGCGCGCCCGCAGATAGGGCGAGGTGATCACGACCTGGGGACGCTCGTTCTCGGGCCGCGTCCCGATCCATTCGCCGAGCGCCCGGGCCTGCTTCTCGCCGGTCTCGGTCAGTGGCACCTCGGCGTCGCGACCGCTGACCTCCGCCTCGAGGAGGCCGCCCGCGTCGGCGGCCGGGAAAGCGACGTTGGCCAGGCTCTGCCCGTGCCGGACGAGAACGAGTTCGGCAACCACACCCATGGTCGGAACGATATCCCGTCAGGCGGCCTTGAAACTCGCCCGATACGTCTGCGGTGGCACCCCGACCAGACGGCGGAAGTGCGGGCGCAGGGCCACGCCGTCGCTGAAGCCGCAGGCCCGGGCCACCGTGTCGATCGGCAGGGCGGTCGTCGCCAGGATGTGCTGCGCCCGCAGCACCCGCTGGTGCAGCAGCCATTGCAGCGGCGAGCAGCCAGCCGTGTCACGAAAACGCCGGTCGAAGCTGCGCCGGCTCAGGCTCGCCACCGCGGCCAGCCGGTCGACGTCGAGGCCGGGGTCGTCGAGGTGCTCCAGCGCGTGCCGCATCGCGGCCGTCACCGTGTCGCCCGCGTCGAGTGGTGGCACCGGCTGCTCGACGAACTGGGTCTGACCGCCGGGCCGTTGCGGGGCCACGACCAGGGCGCGGGCGGTGGCGTTGGCGACCGCCGGCCCGTGGTCGCGGCGCAGCAGATGCAGGCAGGCGTCGAGCCCGGCGGCGCTGCCGGCGCTGGTGACGATGCGGCCCTCGTCGACGAAAAGCGCGTCGTGCTGCACGTCGACGGCCGGGAAGCCGTCGGCGAACTCGCGCAGCTTTGCCCAATGCGTGGTGGCGCGACGGCCGTTCAGCAGCCCGGCCTCGGCCAGCACGAACGCCCCCAGGCAGAGCCCGACCACGGTGGCGCCGTCGTTGTGAGCGCGGCGCACGGAGTCGAGCACCTCGGGCGCGGCCGGGGGTCCGCCGGGCAGGCGCCAGCCCGGGATGACCACGACGCCCGCCTCGTCGAGCGCCTCCAGCGTGTGCGGCGCGTGCAGGGCGATGCCGGCCGAGGTGGCGAGCGGGCCGGGGCGTTCACCCGCCGTGCGTACGTCGAAACGGGGTCCGCCTCGCGCCGAGTGATCGATTTCGAACACCCGGGGCGCGACGGCCACCTCCAGGATCGGTGCGCCGTCGCCGACGATGATGCCTACGGTGGTCGCCCGGCGAGTCATGGCTGGAACCTATCGCACGATGGCTTTCGCGCCACTCCCCGCCGGGCGTCGCGAGGCCGAGACTGCGTACATGACGCTGGATTTCCGCAGTTTCGGCGGCCCCACGGTGGCGTTCTCGCTGGCCGGCCGCACCTTCCTGACCGACCCGACGTTCGACGAGCCGGGCCGCTACCCGATCGGCGACCGAGCCTTGACCAAGACCAGAGCCGCTTCCGGTACGCCGGACCCGGTCGACGTCGTCCTGTTGTCGCACGACGAGCACCCGGACAACCTCGATCATGCCGGGCGAGCCTTCACCCTGGCCGCGCCGCTCGTGCTGACCACCACCGCGGGCGCCGAACGGCTCGGCGGCCCGGCGCGCGGGTTGCGGCCGTGGGAAAGCGCCGAGGTGGGCGGGGTCCTCGTCACGGCGGTGCCGGCCCAGCACGGCCCGCCCGCCGTCGAGCACCTGACCGGGCCGGTCATCGGGTTCGTGCTCACCGGGGAAGGCCTGCCCACCGTGTATGTGAGCGGGGACAACGCCTCGCTCGACGTGGTGCGCGAGATCGCGGGCCGGTTCCCGTCGATCGACGTGGCCGTGCTCTTCGGAGGGGCGGCGCGGACGGCTCTGATCGGCGACGCGAACCTGACGCTGTCCGCGGCGGACATGGTCTCGGCGGCGCGGATCCTGGGAGCCTCCACCGTGGTGCCGGCCCACGTCGACAGCTGGGACCACTTCACCGAGAGCCTGGACGACGTACGCGCCGCGTTCGACGAGGCCGGGCTGACCGACCGGCTGCTGGTGCCCGAGCCGGCCGCCGGTTGACCCGAGACCGCGGGCCGCTGTGTCGCCCGTTGGTTCCTGAGCCGGTCGCCGGTGAGCCGAGCCCCGAGCCGCTTGGCGCTGCGGGCGCCGCTGTGTCGCCAGTGGTGTCGCGGTCGGGGACGGGTGAGTCGGCCGCTGGTTGAGCCGAGATCCGGACCGCTCGTCGCTGCGGGCGCCGGTGTGTCGCCGTAGGTTCCTGAGCCGGTCGCCGGGTGAGCCGCGGCCCGGCTCGATGCGGCGGGCGCCGCTTTGTCGCCCGCGGCTTGGTGGGGTGCCGCGGTATCGCCGCTGCCGGTAATTGGCTCGCGGCCGGCCCGGCAGGGCGGCACGATGAGCGCGTGACCACGTCGTTGACGCATCCCGCTGTCTCTGTCGCTGCGGCCGATCGGGCCCCGCGACAGCAGAAGCGTGCCCTCACCGGAACGGCGGTCCGTCAGCAGCGGTCATGAGCGCGGCGTTTCTGGCCGGCGTCACTGCCGGCTATGGAGTCGCGCTGCCCATGGGGGCCATCGGGGTGCTCATCGCCGGGCTCAGCGCCCGCACCTCGCTCCGGGTGGGCGCGGCGGCGGGCCTGGGCGCGGCGACCGCGGACGGGGTGTTCGCGGCGATCGCCGTGGCCGGGGGAGCCGCCGTCGCGGGCGTGATCGCCCCGATCACCACACCGTTGCGCTGGGTGGCCGCCGTCGTGCTGCTCGCCATTGCCGCGCTTACCGCGCGGGCCGCTTTCCGCAGTCCCCGGGCCGCCGCCGTCGACCAGAGACCGGCCACACCGGGACGGGCCTATCTGGGTGTGCTCGGCCTGACGATGCTCAACCCGGCCACCGTCGTCTACTTCGCCGCGCTGGTGCTGGGCCGGGGCGGCGAGGGCGGGGGCGTGCTGTTCGTGCTCGGCGTGCTGCTGGCCTCGGCGAGCTGGCAGCTGGTGATCGCGGGCGGGGGATCGCTGGTGGGCCGCTGGCTGACGGGTCCGCGGGGTCGTCTGTGGACGGCCCTGGTGTCGAGCGCGGTGATCGCCTACCTGGCACTGCGGCTGCTGCTGCCGTCCTGACTTTCCTGGCGCTGAAATGTTGGGCCCGGCTGGCCTTAAACACAACGTCCGATACGGGATACACCGCGGGCACGTCACGCCATGGGAGCCGGAGGGGGCGGGTTGTCCACAGGGACGTGCTGGGCGATCGAACCGGTCTCGAGCGCTGTCCACACAGTGCCGTCCGCGGTGACTGCCAGACCGTGTGGTTCCGAGGACGACCCGGGAAGGTCGTATTCCGTCACGTGGCCGTCGGCGGTGATGTGGGCTAGGCGGTTTGCGGCCCACTCGGTGAGCCAGCAGCCGCCGGTCGGAGCGGCGGTGATCGCGTGGGGGCGGGAGGTTCGGTCGGGGAGGGGGAACTCGGTGATCTCGCCGCCGGTGGTGATGCGGCCCACCTGGCCGGCGCCGATCTCGACGAACCACAGGGCGTCGTCGGTGCCGCGGGTGATGCCGACGGGGGCGGCGGCCGGGGTGGGGAGCTCGTACAGGGTCACGTCGCCGGTGAGGGTGATGCGGCCGATGGCGTTGGCCTGGTTGAGGGTGAACCACAGGGCGTCGTCGGGGCCGGCGACGATCATCGAGGCGAAGGCGCCCGTGGTGGGCAGCGGGAACTCGGTCACCGCGCCGTCGGTGGTGATCCGGCCGATCGTGTCGGTGTTCATCTCGGTGAACCACAGGGCGCCGTCGGGAGCGGCGGCGATGCCGAACGGGCCGCCACGGACGGTGAACGAATCGTGTTTGCCGTCTGTGGTGAGGCGGCCGATGCGGTCGTCACGGCGGGTGAACCAGAGCGCGCCGTCGCCGCCCACGGTGATGATCGACGGGCCGCTCGCGGGATTGTCGAGCGGGAAGTCGCCGACCGTGCCGTCGGGGGTCAGCCGGGCAATGCGTCCGGCGTGCACCAACGTTGTCCACAGGGCGCCGTCGGGGCCGGCGACGATGCCGTACGGGCCGGCCGCGGCGTCGGAGATCGGGAACTCGCGCATTCAGGGCACGTTACCCGGGGCCGTGCGAGCCGGCATGCGGGAAAGGGGAGTGGCTAGAGGTGCTTTGTTGCTTCCCGGATGGACAGGCCGGACAGCCGGGAACGGTGCGACTCCACGAAGGAACTGACCTCGTGCGGGGCGGTGCGGGCGTATTGGCGCAGGGCCCAGCCGATGGCCTTGCGGACGAAGAAATCGCGATGGCCGGCCTGGGCCGAGCAATAGGCGAACAGGCGTTCCTCGTCGGTGTCGGCGCCGTAGTGCAGCTGGTGCAGGATGGCCACCCGGAGCAGCCACATGTTGTCGTCGCGCGACCATTCGTCCATCACCGGGACCAGCGAGCGGTGCCGTTTCACCAGGCCGCCGGTGAAGCGGGTGGCCAGCGGGTCGATCGTGTCCCACCAGGATTTCGTGGTGACCAGCTCGCGCACGACCGCGAGGAAGTCGGGGCCGGGGACGTCGACGTGGCGGATCAGATAGGAACAGGCGACGTACTGGTATTCGCGCTGGGGGCGGGCCCACAGTTCCAGCGCGTTCGTGCGCAATTTCTCCGGCGTGGGGCGGGGCAGGCCGGACTGGGCCGCCCGGGCCAGCTTTTGCACCACGGGAGCGGGCAGGCCGAGAAACGGGAACTGATTTTTCATGTACGCCGCCATGGCCGCCGCGCGCTCCGGGTCGGCGGCCGGCAGCAGATGTTCGTCGAGCCGGTCCAGCAGGTCGTTCATGGCCCGCATCCTGCCACCGTAGTGTGACAGGAATGGGCGAACGGGCAGCCGCGGGCGGCGGGAAATGGGTGGATGTCGCGCCGGAGCGGCTACCGCGATGGCTGGAGAACTTCGAGCGCCGGCACGGGGCGTACCGGGAAACGGGCTTGACCCTGATCGCCGAAGACGGTGCGACGGCGACCTGCCTGACGCCGCCGGGGGCGAAGGAAGCGGAAAGCATCGCCGAGCTTGTGGAAATCGCGCAGCAACCCCGCCGGATCGGGCTTCTGCTCGCGCGCAAGGGGGCGGTCGCGGCGGGCATTGCCGAGGGCGCCGAACTGGTCAGTTCCAAGGTGGACAGGCATTACGTGCAGGGGCGGACGGCGGCGGGTGGCTGGTCGCAGCAGCGCTTCGCGCGTCGCCGCGACAATCAGGCCAAAGCGGCCGCTGCCGATGGCGCCGGCATTGTGGGGCGCATTCTTCTTCCCTCCGTACGCGACCTGGCCGCGCTGGTGACGGGCGGCGATCGCGCCGCGGTGGAGGCGATTCTGTCGGCCCCGCCGCTGGCCCCGCTGGCCGCCATTCGCGCCGAACGGTTCCTGGACGTGCCCGAGCCCCGGCACGCGGTTCTGGTATCCGCGACGGCCGGGGCCCGGGCAGTATCCGTATTGGTGAAAGAACCCGCCTAGAACGACGCGGCGCAGCTCTTCGGCGAGCCCGACTCGTACCCGGTGCTGAACGCCTGCTGCCGCTGCGCCGCCGTGCCGTGGGTGAACTCCTCCGGGTTGACCGGGTTGCCGCTGCGCTTCTGCAGAACGTCGTCGCCGATCTGGCCGGCCGTCTGGATGCCCTGATCGATGTCCTGCTGGGTCAGGCTCTTGAAGATCTGCTGCCCGTCCTTGTCGGTGGTGGTGCTGGCCGCCTTGGCCCACGCGCCGGCATAGCAGTCGGCCTGCAGCTCGAGCTTGACCGACAGCGCGTTCTGCTCCGCCTCGGAGGCGCCCTGCTGGGCCTGGCGCATCTTGGCCTCGGTGCCGGTGATGTCCTGGATGTGGTGGCCGTACTCGTGGGCCAGCACGTACGGCTGGGCGAACTCGCCCGGCGCGCCCAGCTGCTTGGACAGCACCTGGTAGAAGGTCAGGTCGATGTACACGTTGTTGTCGCCGGGGCAGTAGAACGGCCCGACGCCCGAGTCGGCCGAGCCGCAGGCCGTGCTGACCCGCTGCGAAAAGATGATCGTCTTGGCCGGCTGGTACTCGGTGTTGAAGTTCTGCGGCGTGGCCGTCCGCCAGTACGCCTGGATCGAGTTGATGTAGAGCACGTTGCGGCACTCGAGCAGGTCGAGGGCGCCCTCCCGCTTGCAGGACTCAGTGATCTTGGTGTTGTCGCCGGTCTCGGCGCCGCCACCGCCGATCTGGTTGATGCCGAAGTAGCCGCCGACCAGCGCCACCACGATCGTGATGATGATGCCGACGAGGCCACCGCCGCCGATCGGCAGCCCACCCAGGCCGCCGCCACCGCCGCCGGAGCCACGTCGATCCTCGACCTGGCTGGTATCGATGTCGGCGTTCTCGTTGAGTTCCATCTCATCCTCACTGGGCCATGCGGCGAAGGGTGTGCGCTGCGTACCCGATGATCTTGATCGTTAATCGAGTGGGAGGTAACGGGATGCGCCCGGTAGTATGGACGGGTGCTGCTCTGCGAAGACTGACCTGTCCCGCGCCGACCGTCTCCGATCGTGATGGCCGGCGTTTTCGTGTGCCCGGAGTCAGCCTTTTTCACTCGAGAGCGAGCTTTCACTCATGATCACCGCCACCGGACTCGAACTGCGCGCGGGCGCCCGCATCCTGCTGTCCCCGGTCACCCTGCGGGTGCAGCCGGGCGACCGGATCGGCCTGGTCGGCCGTAACGGCGCGGGCAAGACCACGACGCTCAAGGTCCTGGCCGGCGAGGGCCAGCCCTACACGGGCGTCGTCGAGCGCACCAGTGAGGTCGGCTACCTGCCACAGGACCCGCGCACCGGCGACCTGAACGTGACCGGCCGCGACCGGGTGCTCAGCGCCCGCGGCCTCGACGCGATCATCTCGGAGATGCAGAAACTCGAGATCGAGCTCGAGGAGAGCGCCGACGACAAGCTGATCCGGCGCTACGGCAACCTGGAGGACCGGTTCGCCGCCCTGGGCGGGTACGCCGCCGAGGCCGAGGCCGCCCGCATCTGCTCCAACCTGGGTCTGCCCGACCGCGCGCTGGCCCAGACCATCGGCACCCTGTCCGGCGGTCAGCGCCGGCGCATCGAGCTGGCCCGCATCCTGTTCGCCGACTCCGGGCAGAACGGCAAGGGCATCTTGCTGCTGGACGAGCCGACCAACCACCTCGACCAGGACTCGATCGCCTGGCTGCGGGGTTACATGGCCCAGCACAAGGGCGGCCTCGTGGTGATCAGCCACGACGTCGAGCTGCTCGAGGCCGCGGTCAACAAGGTCTGGTATCTCGATGCCAACCGCTCGGTCGTCGACATCTACAACGTGGGCTGGAAGAAGTACCTGGAGTCGCGCGAGACCGACGAGCGCCGCCGCCGCCGCGAACGGGCCAACGCCGAGAAGAAGGCCGGCGCCCTGATGGCCCAGGCCGACAAGATGCGGGCCAAGGCCACCAAGACGGTCGCCGCGCAGAACATGGCCCGCCGGGCCGAGAAGCTGCTCGGTGGCCTGGAAGAGGTGCGGACCTCCGACAAGGTGGCCAAGGTGCGCTTCCCCAACCCGGTGCCCTGCGGCAAGACCCCGCTCACGGCGAGCGGCCTGTCGAAGTCGTACGGGTCGCTGGAGATCTTCACCGATGTCAGCGTGGCGGTCGACCGCGGCTCGCGCGTGGCCATCCTCGGCCTCAACGGCGCCGGCAAGACCACGCTGCTGCGCATGCTCGGCGGCCTGCTCAAGCCCGACACCGGCGAGGTGCGCCCGGGCCACGGGCTGCGGCTGGGGTATTACGCCCAGGAGCACGAGACGCTGGATGTCGACCGCACGATCCTGGAGCACATGCGCAGCGCCGGATCCGAGCAGACCGACACCGAGCTGCGGAAGATCCTGGGCGCGTTCCTCTTCTCGGGTGACGACGTCGACAAGCCGGCCGGTGTGCTCTCCGGCGGCGAGAAGACGCGGCTCGCGCTGGCCACCCTGGTCTGTTCGGGCGCCAACGTGCTGCTGCTGGACGAGCCGACGAACAACCTCGACCCGGTCAGCCGCGAGCAGGTGCTGGACGCCATCGCGAACTACCCGGGCGCGATTGTGCTGGTCACGCACGATGCGGGCGCGGTGCAGGCGCTCAAGCCGGACCGCGCGATCCTGCTGCCGGACGGCGACGAGGACGCGTGGAGCGACGACCTGCTGGAGCTCGTCGAGCTGGCCTAGGCCGCCCTCGCGGTCCGCGACGTGTGCGTGATCCGCGAATCATCACCATCGTTTGTTGTCAACCAGTGCCCACACAGACAGTGCGACGTTCGGGCGTTTGCGGTCAGGCCGGACATCGCTCCGGGCACGCCCGCGAGGGCTCTCGAGGGGCCGCAGCGGACGGTAGGCGATGCATCGACGCTGCGTCATGTCTGGCCCGCGGCTGTCCTCGATCGAGTGTTTCCGCAGGTGATCGATGGTCTTGGGAAAACGGAGCACTGAGTCCCGACTTCGTGTTGAAACGTTGTCGCCCTTACGTCAGTTAACTGTCTGACATTGATGGTCGTGGTCATCGTCAAGTTCCTGACAGTGATAAATGGGCACGTTGGCTAGGCCTGGATACCTAGCGCATGATCGTTGGAGGCGGTCTAATAGGTGAGACCGTATGAACCGCACAGTCTGGGACGTGAGGATTCAAGATGCCAGCCACGGGCACAGCCACCAGCACTGAGAAGGGTCGCCGAATCGTCGGCAGCGAGCGCCAGTCGTTAGCGAAGGATCTGGTCAAGCGATACACCGGCGGGGAGAGCATTCGCGCTCTCGCCGCCTCGACCGGTCGTTCCTACGGCTTTGTGCACCGCGTACTCACCGAGTCCGGCGTGCAGCTCCGCCAGCGTGGTGGCGCGCGTCGCCGCAAGAAGGCGTGACGTCCGGCGACGCCGCACCCGGCTTCCCCGCCGACGAGTCGGGCGTTCGCTACGACCTGGACGGGCCGGTGGCAACGGTGACGTTGTCCCGGCCCGAGGTGCTCAATGCGCAGACGCCGGCGATGTGGGCCGAACTCTCGAACATTTCCCGGAAATTACCGGGAGACGTTCGAGTAGTCATTGTCCGGGGCGCGGGACGTTCTTTTTCCGCCGGCCTGGATCTGTCGGCCGCGCGAGGTGAAGGCGATTCTTCACTTGCGAAGCTCGCACAGTTGTCACCGGCGGAGTGCGCCGATCGGATTGCCGGCTTCCAGTCGGCGTTCACCTGGCTGCGCGATCCCTCCATCGTGACGATCGCGGCCGTACAGGGGCACGCGATCGGCGCCGGTTTTCAACTCGCGCTCAACTGCGACATGCGCGTTCTCGCCGATGACGCGCGGTTCTCGATGGCCGAGGTGACCCTCGGACTGGTGCCCGACCTGGGCGGGACCAAACGGCTCACCGAGCTCGTCGGGGCGTCGCGGGCCCTGGAGATCTGCTTGACCGGCCGGCGCATCCCCGCCGACGAAGCCGTGCAGATCGGCCTGGCCACGGCCGTGGTGCCGGTGGCCGACCTGACCGCCGCGGTGGACGACCTCGCCAAGGCGATCCTGCAGGCCGACCGGGGCGCGGTGGCCGAGATCAAGGCGCTGCTGGCCGGGGCCGGTCAGCGGTCGTACGCCGAGCAGGACCGCGCCGAGCGCGAGGCGCAGACCCGTCGCCTGCGCGATTTGACGGAATAGTCTCCTCACCACCCGGAGTTGTCATACCCGGCGGGCAGACTCTGTTTGCCCGCACCACATGACGCCCGGGAGGTGACGAGATGAGCATGGCCGGTTGGAGCATGCTGCGCTCGATCCAGAACTCGGACCGGGTGGCCGAACACCGCCTCCGCCAGGGCACGACCCGGCGGATCCTGCGTTACGCCCGGCCCTACCGCCGGGACATCCTGGTCTTCCTGCTCACGGTGGTGCTCGCGGCCGGCATCGGCGTCGCGACACCTCTGCTCGCCGGTCACGTGGTCAACGCCATCACCGGCGCCGACCCCGACGCGGCCTCGACGGTCATCCGGCTCGCCGTCATGATCGCCGTCCTGGCCGTGGCCGACGCGTTCCTCTCCCTCGCCCAGCGGTGGTATTCGGCCCGCATCGGCGAGGGCATCATCCTCGACCTGCGCACCCGGGTCTACGACCACGTGCAGCGCATGCCCCTGCAGTTCTTCACCCGCACCCAGACCGGCGCCCTGGTCAGCCGGCTCAACAACGACGTCACCGGCGCCCAGCGCGCCTTCACGTCCACACTGTCCGGCGTGGTCAGCAACGTCATCCAGCTGGTGCTCACCGCGGCCGTGATGTTCAGCCTGTCCTGGCAGATCACCACGCTGTCGCTGTTCCTGCTGCCGCTGTTCATCATCCCGGCCCGCCGCGTCGGCAAGCGCCTGGCCGAGATCACCCGGGAGTCGTACAACCTGGACGCCAAGATGAACGCGACGATGACCGAGCGGTTCAACGTCGCGGGCGCCATGCTGGTCAAGCTGTTCGGCAGCCCCGGCGCCGAGGCGTCCCGCTTCGGTGAGCGGGCCTCCCGCGTCCGCGACATCGGCGTGCAGCAGGCGATGTATTCGCGCACGTTCTTCGTGGCCATGCTGCTCGTCGCGTCGCTGGCCCAGGCCCTGACCTACGGGCTGGGCGGCTGGCTCGCGGTCACCGGCGGCGTCACCGCGGGCACCGTCGTCACGCTCGCGCTGCTGCTCACCCGCCTCTACGGCCCGCTCACCGCGCTCAGCAACGTGCGGGTCGACGTGATGAGCGCGCTCGTCTCGTTCGACCGCGTCTTCGAGGTGCTCGACCTCGAGCCGGGCATCGAGGAGCGTCCCGGCGCCGTCACCCTGCCGCCCGGGGCCGGGCGCGTCGAGTTCCACGACGTCGGGTTCCGCTACCCCAGCGCGGACGAGGTCTCGCTGGCCAGCCTGGAGGACGTGGCGACCCTCGACCGGACGGAGAACGCGCCGGTGCTGCGCGGCGTCGACTTCACCGTCGAGCCGGGCCAGATGGTCGCGCTCGTCGGTCCGTCGGGCGCCGGCAAGTCCACCACGTCGATGCTGGTCTCGCGCATTTACGACGTCACTTCGGGTTCCGTACGCATCGACGGGGTCGACGTGCGCGACGCGACACTCGACTCGCTGCGCGACACCATCGGCGTCGTCACCCAGGACGCCCACCTGTTCCACGAGAGCATCGCCGAAAACCTGCGGTACGCCCGGCCCGAAGCGACCGACGACGAGATGTGGGAGGCGCTGCGTGGCGCCCAGGTCGCCGACCTGGTGGCCGCGCTGCCCGACGGTCTCGACACGGTGGTGGGCGAGCGGGGCTACCGGTTCTCGGGCGGCGAGAAACAGCGGCTGGCCATCGCCCGGCTGCTGCTCAAACGACCGTCGATCGTGGTGCTCGACGAGGCCACGGCCCACCTCGACAGCGAGTCCGAGGCCGCGGTGCAGCGCGCCCTGACCACGGCGCTCGAGGGCCGCACGGCGCTGGTGATCGCGCACCGGCTGTCGACGGTCCGCGAGGCCGACCAGATCCTGGTCCTCGACCGGGGCCGCATCGTCGAGCGCGGCCGCCACGAGGAACTGGTGGCGGCCGGTGGGCTCTATGCCGAGCTCTACCGCACCCAGTTCGCGGCCGGGTCACCCGCGGCGGGCTTCGGCGACCAGGTCGAGATCGTGACGGTTCCGGCAGGCCAGATCGAACCGTGATCCGAAGCCGGAGCCGGACGCCGGGAGGTCAGGCGGCGCGGCCGCTGAAGGCCAGCAGCCGCTCGAACTCCCCGGCTCCGGCCGGCGCCTCGACGACCTGCTTGCCGAACGCGCCCATCTGACGGCCGGTCGGGGCCATCTGCTCCATGAAGGGCAGCAGGGCCCGGACCGCGCCGTCGTCCGGCTCGTAGGGCTGGCCGGTGGCCCGGGCCAGATCCCAGCCGTGGATCGTCAGGTCGGCCAGCGCGAGGTTGCCGATCAGGGTCTGCGGCAGGCCCATGCCCGGTGACACGCCCTCGAGAGCCTCCGGGTCGGACCAGGCGGCGATCATGCGCCCGGTCTCCTCGGCGAACCGGTCCCGCCAGCCTTCGGTGATCGAGTCGGGCGTGCTGCTCATGTCCAGCGGCTCCCGCCGCGCGGCACCCTGAAACGCGACGACCACCTGGAAGAGATGGTTGAGCAGGTCACGAACCTGGAACTCGGTGCACGGCGTCGCATCGCCGAGCTGCTCGTCGCGGATGCCCCGCACGACCGGGACGGTCCGCTCGGCCGCTGCCGCCATCAAACCGCTGATCTCGGTAGTCATGGCGACGACCGTAGCGAAGCCTCGCGGAGTTCGGCATAGGACGCGGCCAGAGTGTCCACCGTGTAGTGGGCGTTGAGCCCGCTCGGGTTGGGCAGCACCCAGACCGGCACCCCGCCGACCGTGTCGGTCTGCGGTCCGATCGACGCCTTCGGGCGTCCGAACGCGGCCCGGTAGGCCGTCACGCCGAGCACGGCCAGCCAGCGGGGCTGCCACCGGGCGGCCAGCGCGGCCAGGATCGCGCCGCCCTCGACGAGCTCGGCCGGGCTGAGCTCGTCGGCCCGGGCGGTGGCCCGGGCGACCACGTTGGTGATGCCCAGGCCGAGCGCCGGCAGCTCGGACTGCTCGGACGGGTGCAGCTGCCGCCCGGTGAAGCCGGAACGGTGCAGGGCCGGCCAGAACCGGTTGCCGGGGCGGGCGAAGTGGTGCCCGGTCGCCGCCGAGTACAGGCTCGGGTTGATGCCGGAGAACAGGACCCGCAGGTCCGGGCCGATCAGGTCGGGAATGGTCCGGCCGGCGGCGGCCGCTATCTCGGCCGGGGAGGGCTTCACAGCGTGCGCAAGATGCCGCCGTCGACCGTGACGGTCACGCCGGTGACATAGCTGGCCGCGGGGGACAGCAAAAACGCCGCCACCCGTCCGAACTCGGCCGGCTCACCCAGGCGGCGCATCGGGATGGATTCGGCGGCCGAGGACGCGGCGGCCGACGCGTCGCCCGAGGCCTCGAACATTTCCCGGTTGCGGTCGGTGAGGAACCGGCCGGGCAGCAGGCTCACGATGCGTACACCGCGGGCCGCGTACTCGTCGGCCATGTCCTTGGCCGCCATCGCCAGACCGGGCCGCAGGCCGTTGGACAGACCCAGGCCGGGCAGCGGGGACTTGACCGTCGTGGACAGCACCAGGCCGATCGCGCTGCTTTCGGGCAGCGCGGCGGCGAACACGCGCGCGGCCCGGACGGCACCGAGGAACACCGTTTCGAACGCCGTACGCCACTGGTCGTCGGTCATCGCCGCGGCCGTGCCCAGCGCCGGGCCGCCCACCGAGATCAGCGCGCCGTCGAACCGGCCGAACCGTTCCACCGCCGTATCGGCCAGGATGCGGGCCGCCGCCGGATCGGCCAGGTCGGCCACCACCCCGGCCGCGACAGGAGCGCCGCCCAGCTGGTCGACCGCCGCCGCGACCTTGGCCTCGTCGCGCGACGAGATCACCACCTTGGCCCCGTCGGCGACCAGCGCCTCGGCCGTGGCGAACCCGAGCCCGCGCGAGGCTCCGGTGAGGACGTAGACACGATCGGCCAGCCCGAGATCCATGCCAACAATCCTAGGGCCGGTGCAGCGCGGCCGCGGTGGCCGCGTCGGCCGGCAGGAACGATTCGATCGCCAGCTCGGACAGCGTCACGTCCAACGGCGTACCGAGAACCGAAGTGATGCTGAAGAAGGCCAGGTCGTCGAAGCGCAGCGGCACGACCAGCCCGTCCGGCCGGAACGTGGCGCCGGGTGTCCCGCCCGGATAGCCCGCCAGCTCGGCGCGCAGCTCCCGCAGCACCGGGTCGGCGGTGGCGGCGGCCTGCTGGTCGAGACGATGCAGCACATGGGCGCGCCACTCGTTCAGGTTCCGGATCCGTGGCGCCATGCCTTCGGGGTGCAGCGAGAGGCGCAGCACGTTCACCGGCGGCTCCAGCAGCCACGCCGCGCACCCCGCGGTGAACCGCCCGACCGCCTCGTTCGCGTCCACCATCGTCCAATGGCGATCGACGAGCAGCGCCGGGTAGGGCGCATGACCGGCCAGCACATCGCGCAGCGAGGCCAGCACGGTCGCGAGCGGCGGGCCGTCGAGAGCGGTTTCCCCGTACGCCGGAGCGAAGCCCCCGGCCAGCAGCAGCTCGTTGCGGGACCGCAGCGGCACCGACAGCTCTTCGGCCAGCCGCAGGATCATCTCGCGGGTCGGCCGGGAGCGCCCGGTCTCGAGGAACGACAGGTGCCGCGCCGACACCCCGGCCCGCACCGACAGTTCCAGCTGACTGAGCCGGCGCCCGGTCCGCCACTCCCGCAGAAGCTGTCCCACCCCGTTCACGCCTCCGACCCTAGGCACCGCCGGGAAGCGCGGCCATTACCTCGCGGGTAATCGACCGGCCTACCTTTTGCGGCGAAGGTTCTTCTCGTCAGCAACGACGGAGGGACGAAACGATGAGTGACTTCAATGCCGTGGTGGACCGCTACCTGGCCGTGTGGAACGAGCCGGACGCCGGAACCCGCCGCGCCGCCATCGACGACGTGTTCGCCGACGGCGTCCGCTACACCGACCCGCTGGCCGCCGTCGAGGGCCGCGACCAGCTGAACACGCTGATCGGCGCCGCGCGGCAGCAGTTCCCCGGTTTCACCTTCACGCCCGGCGGCCCGGTCGACGGCCACCACGACCAGCTGCGCTTCACCTGGAACCTGGGCGAGGCGGGCGGTGAGCCGCTGGTGGTCGGCTTCGACGTGGCCGAACTCGACGCCGACGGCCGCATCCGGCAGGTGCTGGGCTTCATCGACAAGGCCCCCGCCTGATCCGACGCGGTCAGGGGCGGCGGAGGATCCAGGCGCGGCCGCGGAGCTGGAAGGCTGTGGCGCCCGCGACCGAGCGCAACGCCGGGGCACGGCGGGGGCGGGGGGCGCTGCGGCCGTCGTAGTGCCAGATGGCCTCCCGCTCGGCCAGCTCGGGGGCGGCCAGGGCCGGGAGGGCGCGGCGGCCGGCCAGCGCGCGGGCCAGGTCCCAGCCGTCGCGCAGGGAACCCTGGGTGGGGCGGGCGGCGGCCCACGCGGCGAACTCGGGTTTCCAGCGGTCGCCGAAGGCCGCGGCGAGCAGGGGCCAGGCTCGGGCCACCTCGCCGGCCCGCTTGCGCAGCAGGGCGACCCGGGCGGCCTCGAAGCGGGGGCCGTCGATGCCCTCGGGGATCGGCCGTCCGGCGGTCAGCGCCTCGACCAGGGCGGCCTGCCGGGCGGCCAGACTGTCGGGCCCGCTCATGTCACCGTGGGGTAGCCGGAGGCCCGGGCGATCGCGTCGAGCTCGGCCGTCAGGTCGGCCGCGGCCGGGTAGTCGCCGTCGCGTTCGAGCATCAGGGCCGGCGGGCGGTGGCGGGCGCACAGCTCGGCCACCAGGTCGAGCACCGGCGGCGGCACCGCGTCGGTGTGGGTGTCGTGGTAGAGGCCCTGGTGTTCGGAGCCGCCGGCCACATGGACGTACGCGACCCGATCGAGCGGCAGGTTGTCGAGCAGGTCGAGCGGGTCGGTGCCGCGGTTGCGCGCGTTGGCGTAGACGTTGGCGATGTCGAGCAGCAGCATCGCGCCCGAGCGGTCCAGGATCTCGCCGATGAACTGGGCCTCGGTCAGCTCGTCGTCCGGCCAGTCGAACAGCGCGGCGATCGGCTCGAGGGCGATCGGCACCGTGATCGACTCCTGGACCCGCCGCACGTTGGCGACAACAGCGTCAACAGCTTCCCGCGTACGGGGGAGGGGCAGCAGATGCCCCGCCTCGATGCCCCCGGCCCGCACGAACGCGATGTGCTCGCTGACCATCGGCGCCCCGAGCCGCTCGGCCACGGCCGCGAAGTGCGCCACCCGCTCCGGGTCGACCGCCTCGGCGCCGCCCAGCGACAGCC
Source organism: Actinoplanes sp. NPDC021490 (assembly GCF_055562135.1). NCBI lineage: Bacteria > Bacillati > Actinomycetota > Actinomycetes > Micromonosporales > Micromonosporaceae > Actinoplanes > Actinoplanes sp. NPDC021490. Next base: position 608,118 of record NZ_JBVHFW010000003.1, on the reverse strand, counting down.
GTACGCCGTGCGGGACGACGGTGACGCCCCGGTCGAGCAGAGCCTGCAGGCCGGGCGGAAGCTCCCCGTGTGCGTGCACCGACTCGGCGACCACTTCGGCGAACCGCAGCCCGGGCAGCTTCTCGACGAAGCCGGCGATCTCGGGCCGCCACCCGATCCCGACGCCCGGCCCGGCGATCCCGGGTGGCCATCCGATCCCGACGCCCGGCCCGGCGGTCTCCCCGCGTACGGGCTCAGCCACCGCAACCGCCCCCGCCGCCGCAACCACCGCCGCCGCCTCCGCAGGAGGACGAACTGGAGCAGGAGCTGCTGGTGCTGCCGCTGTCGCCGCCCCCGCCGGTCGCGCCGCCCGTGGCCGCGATGCGCTGCACCTGGGCCTCGGCCGCGAACGCGGGGTCCATCGAATACAACGCGGCCCCGCCGAAGAGGGCCACGCCCATCGCCGCGCCGGTCGCGCCGTAGGTGGCGTACGAGGGGCTGTTGTCCGGGGCCAGGTGGTTGTGCTTGTAACGCAGGTCGCGCATGGACTTCTGGGCCACGTCGGTGGCGTAGCGGCGCGAACGCAGCAGTGTCAGCGTCAGCACGATCGCGCCGGCCGTGGCCAGGAGCATGAACAGGACCGGCTTGTCGTTGTTCACGCCGGCGACGACGCGGCCGATGCCGAGCACGGTCAGGGCCAGACCGGCGAGCACCCAGAGCCGGGCCGCCCGCATCGTGGCCGGGCTGACCGCGAGGCCGCTGCGCTCGAGGTGGTCGCGCAGCTGATCGAGCGCCGAGGCCACGAACTGGTCGTCGGCCAGGTCGCGAGCGCGCACCCCGCGGGCGGCGGCGTTGTAGATCGCGTTGTCGAGCGGGGTGACACCGCCGGGCAGCGGCCCGGTCTGCGCGAGCGTGCGGCCGGAGCCGGTGCCGATCGCGCCGGCCGCCCGCAGGCCGCCCATCGCGGCGTAGATGGCGAGGCGGTCGCCGCCGTTGAGATAGGCCACCTGCTGCGGGCCCAGGTTGTCGACGCGGACGCCGGGGGTGCCCCGGAACAGCGCCTTGCGGTGGAACGCGGAGATCAACGCGATGGCCAGGCCAGCGAAGAGAAAGTAGGTGAGAAAGGTCGGGCCGGAGATTCCCCAGGTGTCGTTCATGGCTGGACCCTCCCTGGTGATGCGACGTGATGGCCTCATTGTGCAGGCGCGCGCAACGTCGGGGATCAGGCCTTTCGGACGGCGTCCTCGACCAGATCGAGGACCCGGCTCAGCTCGCCCGGCGGGCGCCCGGTCGCGAGGTGCAGAACGAGACCGTCGTACGCCAGCTCGAGGAACTGGGTGAGCACCTCGACCGGCACGTCGTCGCGCAGGACCCCGGCCTCACGCTGGCGCTGGAGCCGCTCGCGGGTGGCGTCGGCGATGGCCGCGGACCGCTCGGTCCACCGCTTGGCGAACGCCGGGTCGGTGCGCAGCCGCCGCGACACCTCGAGCTGGGTGCCGAGCCAGCCGGCCGTGTCGCCCTCGCTGCCGCCGGCCCGCTCGAGCAGGTCGCGCATCACCTGGACGAGACCGTTGCGGGCGACCGTCTCGACCATCGCGGCCGCGTCGTCCTCGGCCACGGCGAGGAAGAGGGATTCCTTGTCACGAAAATGGTGGAAAATCGCACCGCGCGACAGCCCGGTTGCGTCCTCGAGGCGCCGCACTGTCGCACCCTCGTAGCCGAACCGGGCGAAACAGTCGCGCGCGGCCGCGAGGATCTCGTGGCGGCGGGCGTCCAGCTGGTCCTGGCTTACTCGGGGCACACTCTGGATCGTGTCACGGGTCCCCTTTCGTATGCAATCCGTACGTACGTCTTGGCAACCCCCGTCGCCGTACGGACGGATGGCGCGAATTCCCCCATCCCGCCCGAAGGTTGTTTACAACACTGACTACTCGATGCCCGTTCCGCTCACGTAAAGTGCCCGGGTGCCCCTCGTCCTGATAGCTCTCGACGACACCCTGCTCGACCGCAGCGGTGCGTTCCGGCTGTGGGCAAAGGGTTTCCTCGATGAGATCGGCGCGCCACAGGACGACCTCGACTGGTTACTCTCGGTCGATGCCGACGGCCTGACCTCGCGCTGGGACCTGGCCGACCTGATCCGCGACCGCTACCAGCTCACCATCCCGTCGATCGACCTCGTCGACGAGCTGCACGAGGGCCCCCTGCCGTTCGAGAAACTCGACCCGATGGTGGGCTGCGCGCTGCAGATCGCCGGCGATGCCGGGCTCGTCCCCGTGGTGGTGACCAACGGCCGGGCGGAGATCCAGGACAGCCGCATCCGGCGTACGGGGCTGGACCGCTATGTCGCCGACTGGGTGATCTCGGAGCAGGCCGGGGTGAGCAAGCCCAACCCGCGCATCTTCGCGCTGGCCGCCCAGCGGGTGCGGATGCGGCTCGGCGGCGCGTGGGTGGTGGGCGACAGCCCCGAGGCCGACATCGGCGGCGCCGCGGCCATGGGCCTGCCCAGCGTGTGGCTGCACCGAGGCCGCGAGTGGGTCGACAACCGGTTCGCCCCGACCAAGGTCGTCGGCAACGTGATCCAGGGGCTCTCGGCCATCATGGCCGCCGCGAAATAAATAGGTTGCACGCTCCCGGCGGTCTTCGGGAGAGTGAGCGCGTCGCCCACAAGGGGCTTGAGAGAGAGGGGGGTGGACTCATGGCTGTCATTGCGATGCCTGCTGTCCAGGAATTTTCTTCTTCTTCCTCTCTCTCCAAGGAGACCCCGCAGTGCGCGAGCACGACTCTTTCGGCCCGGCCACCATGCGCCGCGGCCGTCGCAAGTTCGACGATGACGAGCCTGACTTCCTGAAGCGCGGGCGGCTCGAGCCGCAGCTGAAGGAAGACCCCGACCTGCCCGAGACCGGTGACCGCTGGTCGACGTGGGACGGTTCGCTCAAAGGCCCGGAGCCCCGGCCCGAGTGGGTCCGCACCGAATACGGCGCGGTCGACACCGAACTGGGCATGCTCAAGACGGGCAAGGAAGCCGACGTCTTCCTGGTGCGCCGGGCCGTTCCCGACACCGGCAAGGTCAGCATGCTGGCCGCCAAGCGTTACCGCGACGGCGACCACCGGCTGTTCCACCGCGACGCCGGCTATCTCGAGGGACGCCGGGTCCGCCGGTCACGCGAGATGCGGGCCATGACCAACCGCACCTCGTTCGGCAAGGAAATGATCGCCGGCCAGTGGGCGATGGCCGAGTTCGGCGCGCTCAGCCACCTCTGGCAGGTGGGTCAGGAGAGCGGCCTGGTCCGGGTGCCCTATCCGGTTCAGGTGATCGGCACCGAGCTGATGCTGGAGTTCATCGGCGACTGGGAGACCGGCGAGGCGGCGCCCCGGCTCGCTGCGGTGCGGGCCGGCCGCGACGAGCTGGCCGGCATGTGGGGGCAGATGATCGACGCGCTGTCGGTGCTGGCCCGCGCGCAGGTGGCGCACGGCGACCTCTCGCCCTACAACATCCTCGTGCACGAGGGGCGGCTGGTGCTGATCGACCTGCCGCAGATCGTCGACGTGGTGGCCAACCCGCAGGGCGCCGACTTCATCGCCCGGGACGTGCGCAACGTCGCGGCCTGGTTCGCCCAGCGGGGCCTGCCGGTCGACGCCGACGAGCTGCTGGAAAGGCTGCTCTACGAAGCCGGCCTGAGATGACCCGTCGCACGAAGCCCGGACCGCGGCCGCCGAAGACCCGGCGGCCGCGGCCGAGGCCGTGTCACTGCAGGTAGCCCTCGACCTCACCGACGCTGTGCGCCTGCTCGGAGTTCGGGTCGTTGCCCACTTCGCGGGCGGCGCGGCGGCGGCGGAGCAGGTCCCAGCACTGGTCCAGGGCCTCCTCCAGATCCTTGAGCCGGGCGTGCTCCTCGTCCGACGAGATCTCGCCCTTGCCCAGCTGCGAGCGCAGCTTGTGCTCCTCATCGACCAGGCCGTGGATCCGGCTCAGCACAGTCTTGTCATCCATGCGCGAAGCCTATGCGCAAGTCCTGGTCCCTGTGCGGTCAGCATGGTCACGACCGGGGCGGCGGCGATGTGATGGTCCCTGTGCGGTCAGCATGGTCACGACCGGGGCGGCGGCGATGTGATGGTCCCTGTGCGGCGAGCATGGTCACGACCGGGGCGGCGGCGATGTGATGGTCCCTGTGCGGCGAGCATGGTCACGACCGGGGCGGCGGCGATGTGATGGTCCCTGTGCGGCCAGCATGGTCACGACCGCGGCCGCGGCGGTGTCATGGTCCTTGTGCGGCGAGCATCGTCATGACCGGGGCGGCGGCGGTGTCATGGTCCTTGTGCGGCGAGCATCGTCACGACCGCGGCCGCGGCGAGCACGGTGGCGCCCATCCGGCGGGCGCCGAGGGGCTCGCGCAGCACGAGGAAGGCGATCAATCCGGCCCACAGCAGGCTCGAGCTGCGCAGGGCGGCCACAAGCGAGACTGGGGCGTACCGGGTGGCGTACAGGCCGAGCAGGTACGACAGCGGGACCAGCACGGCGAGCAGGGCGATCGGCCCGGGGCGGCGGCGGAACTGACCGGCCGCCTCGGGCAGCCGCCGGCGCAGCAGAACCGTGAGAAAGATCAGCTGCAGCAGGGACCCGTACGCGTAGAAGAAGATCGGGTCGGCGCCGAGCTCGACCACGGCCCAGCCGTCAAAGGTGGTGTACGCGGCGATGCTCACGGCGATCAGGGCCGACCACAACACCGCGCCACCCGATTCGGGACGCTCGCTCAGCAGCAGCGCCACAGACGCCGCGAGCAACAGGACCGCGATCCACTGCGGCGCGCGCAGCCACTGGCCCAGGGCGCCCGCCCCCGCGAACGCGACCAGCACCGGCGCGAGACCGCGGGACAGCGGATAGATCTGCCCGACGTCGAAGCGCGTGTAGGCACGTTGGAGACAGACCGCGTACGCGGTGTGCAGCACGGTGCTGATCGGCGCGAGCAACATCAGTCGTCCGTTTGCAGCGCCGAAGTGAGCGATCGTGAGCGGCGCGAGCAAAACGAACGCCACCACGCCGGAGGCCCAAATCGCGGGCAGACCGGCCATGGCTGTTCGTTTGGCCGTCGTGTTCCACCCCGCATGAGCGATCGCCGATCCGATCGCCAGAACCACACCTAGAACCATGCTTCCCCCGTACGCGTAGACAGTGTCTATCTGGTAGACACTGTCTACGTGATGGCGGGTGACGATGTAAAGGCCGCTCTTGTTCGGCACGGCGCGCTGCTGCTCGACGAGCAGGGGCTGGCCGGCTTCACCGGCCGGGAGGTCGCGCGGCGGGCCGGGGTGTCGCACGGAGCGCCACGCCGATATTTCCCGACGCTGGCCGCTCTGCTGTCAGCCGTCGCCGCCACCGGCTTCGCCGACTTGCGCTCCCGATTGCCCGGAGTGCGAAACAACCCGTCCACCGGCGGCTCAGCGAGCGAACGCTCAATGAGTGAACGCTCAATGAGTGAACGCTCATCGGGCGAGCACTCATCGGGCGGACGCTCATCGGGCGAGCACTCATCGGGCGGACGCTCATCGGGCGGACACTCATCGGGCGGACACTCATCGGGCGGACACTCAGCGGGCGGACACTCAGCGGGCGAACGCTCATCAGGCGAACGCTCAGCGAGCGATCACTTGGCGGGCGAACACTCAGCGGGCGAACACTCAGCGGGCGAACGCTCAGCGGGCGAACGCTCAATGAGCGAACGCTCAACGGGCGGACACTCATCAGGCGAACGCTCATCAGGCGAACGCTCATCAGGCGAACGCTCATCAGGCGAACGCTCAGCGAGCGATCACTTGGCGGGCGAACACTCAGTGAGCGAACGCTCAACGGACGAACGCTCAACGGACGAACGCTCAACGGACGAACGCTCAACGGACGAACGCTCAACGGACGAACGCTCAACGGACGAACGCTCATCGGACGAACACTCAACGGACGAACACTCAATGAGCGAACACTCGGCGGGCGATGCGCGTGACGCTTTGCGCGCGCTTGCCCGCGAGTACGTTGCGTTCGCTCAGGACCGGCCGGCCATGTTCGAGCTGATGTTCCGCCACGACCTGCTCGAAGGGTCGGGGGAGCGGCTGCGTGAGCACAGCACGCCGATCTTCGAGGCCGCGTTCACTCTGGTCGCGCGGACCGGCGTACGGGAACCGCGGTTGACTGCCGTTGATCTGTGGGCCGGTGTGCACGGACTGGCCGTGCTGGCGAGCCGCCGGGCGCTCGGTTTGATCACCGATGAGACGCCCGGCGGCCTTCTGGAACGCCAGCTGAGGGCGCACCTGAACTTTTAGAGGTCGCGGCGCTGGAAAGCGAGACCGGCCAGGGCGAGGACCAGCACGATCCAGGCGACTGCCCACACCAGGTAGGCGCCGGTCAACGGGGCTTTGCTGAGGAACGGATGTCCCTCGAAGGCCTCGCCGAACTGGGACAGCAGCGTTGGATCCTGGAAGGAGCGCATCGCCCCGCGCCACAGGCCGTCGGTGGGCAGCAGCATCTGTGAGACCGTGCCGACCTTGCGGACGCTGTCGTTGCCGAGCGCGTCGCCGACCCCGCCGACCACGCCCGCGATCCAGGTGGCGCCGAACAGGCCTACCGCCACGATGCCCGACGCCATCGGTGAGATTACCGTGGACAGCAGCAGGCCCAGCGTGAGCAGCGCGATCGCCTGCCCGCAGAGCAGCGCCAGGCCGGACACGGGGCTGGGGGGCCAATATCCGGTGGTCGCCTTGACGATCACCAGCTGGGCCGCTCCGGCGATCACCACGAAGCCGGCGCCGAACGCGACCAGGCCCAGCCACTTGCCGAGCAGCACGTACGCCCGCCGCACCGGGCGGGCCAGCACGGCCAGCGCGATGCCCGACTCGGCCTCGCCGGCCAGCGTCGGACCGGCCAGGAACGCCGTGCCCAGCGCGGCGATCAGGCTCAGCCCGAACATCACCAGGTTGAGCACGGTGGCCGCCGCCAGTTTGGCCTCACCGCTGGTCAGGCCGCCGAACTCGGCGTCGATGCGGGAGAAGCCCCAGGCGCTGAGCGACAGCAGCAGAACGGTCAGGACGGCCAGCGACCGCAGCACCTTGCGCCGGGCCGCCTCGCGCAGGGTGAGCCCGGCGATGGTGAGAACGATGGTCATGAGCCACTCCGGATGATGTCCAGCAGGCGTTCCTCGAGGCTGATCCGGCTGGGTTCGACGGCGTGGATCCGCACGCCGAGCTTGACGAGATCGGCGACGAGGTCCGGTACGGTGCTCTCGTCCTCGATGGCCACGACGAAGACCTCGCCGTCCTTGGTGAAATGTCCGAGCCGCCCGCGGGCCTCCTCGGAGAGGTCCGACAGCTTGAGCCGCAGTTCCCGCCGCCCGAGCAACTCCGGGAGCGTGCCCGACGCGGCCACCCGCCCGTGATCGAGGATGACGACCCGGTCGCAGACCCGCTCCACCTCGCCGATCAGGTGCGAGTTGAGCAGCACGGCCACCCCCTTGTCGCGCAGGGCCAGGAGCAGATCCCGTACGTCGGCCCGCCCGAGCGGATCGAGAGCGCTCGTCGGCTCGTCCAGCACCACCAGCTCGGGCCGGGCGACCAGCGCGACGGCCAGCCCGAGACGCTGCTGCATGCCCTTGGAGAAGCCGCCGACCCGGTCGCCCGCGCGATCGGCCAGCCCGACCAGGGTCAGCGGCTCCTCGTCGGCCTCGACCGCGGCCAGCCGGGCGTGCAGCCGCAGCACCTCGGTCGCGGTCAGCCACGGCTGGTAGCGGAACAGTTCGGGCAGATAGCCGACCCGGGCCCGCGACCGGGGATCCGCGCCCGGCCGGCCCAGCAGCATCACCTCGCCGGCGTCCGGGCGTACGAGGCCCAGAAGCATCTTGATGACGGTGGTCTTGCCCGCGCCGTTCGGGCCGAGCAGACCGACCACCTCGCCCCGGCCGACCGTGAACGACACGTCGTCCACCGCCTGCCGCTTCCGATAGCGTTTGCGCAGCCCGGACGCCCACACCGCGGGGGCCGGCTTGCTGAGCTCCTCCAGAACCGTCACCACAGACCCCTCGCGACCGTCAGCACCTCGTCCGGCGACAGCGACCCGGCGACCAGCGTGACCACCCCGTCGTCGACCCAGACCGCGGCCGACAGCACCTGGTCGGTCGAGGTCAGCAGCGTCGCCGGGGTGCCGTTGACCTCGGTCGGCTTGCTGGTCAGCTCCTCGGGCATGACGTGCAGGGGCAGGGTCCGGCCGTCGGCCGAGAAACTGCGGAGCTGGCCGGCGACGTCGGCGGGCAGGCCGGAGAGCGACAGCAGGTAGTCGCGGGCGGTCGCGAAGGGCACCCCGTCCGAGTACGCCGCCGGGGCGACCGCGCGGGCCACGATCAGCGACGGCACCCCCTGGTTGCTCGACCAGACCGCGGCCGCGCCGGGACCGGCGGTCAGGCGGAACTTGCTGCCGTCGAGACCCGCGGGCATGGGCGGCGCCGACGCGGTGAACGCCTTGATCTTTGCGGCCCGGAAGGTGAATGTCGCGCTGATCCGCTTGCCGGCCTGATACTGCGGCTCGCCGGTCACCCCGCGGGGTAGACCGGCGACCTGCGGCAGGTCGAGGCCGGTCTCCTTCTCGGCGGCGGCCCGACCGCCGACGGGGTGGATCTTGGGGCGATCGGTGATCTCGACGTCGCCCCAGGAGGACAGGTCGGGCAACGCCATCAGGTCGGCCTGGTGGACGGTGATGGGCGCGATCTTCTCGGTGCGGAAGATCTGCAGCCAGTCGGCGGCGGCCGCGGTGCCCGCGCCGGCCAGGATGACCACCGCGGCCAGTCCGGCCACCAGGGGCGTACGCCTTGGTGTCAGCCACCGCCGTCTCGCCGGAGCCGCCGCCTTGCCGGTGGTCGTCGTGGCTCGCTGCCAGGCCGCGTCCACGTCGGGGTCGATGTCGATGTGCAGGGCGCTCGCGGCGAAGGCGGCGTCCTGCTGAATCCGGTCCAGGCTCGTCCGGCAGGCCGGGCAACCGGACACGTGGGCACGATCGGTGTCGGCGACACCGGCGGGCTCGTCGACGAGCCGGCGCAGCACACCCTCACTCGGATGGCGCATGACTGTTCAACTCCTTGCGCAGGGCGGACTCGGCGCGCCGCACGGTGGTGCCGACGCTGCCGGGGGAGAGGTCGAGGGCGGCGGCCACCTCGGTGTAGCTCAGACCGCTGTGCCGCAGCACGAGGGCGACCGCCTGTTTGCGGGGTAATCGGGCGAGCGCGGCCCGGACCCGGCGGCGCTCCTCGGAGGCGACCACCGCGTCGGCCACGTCCGGCACGACGGCGTCCCGGGGGTGGGCCGCTTCCTCGCGTCCGGCGCGGCGTTTCCCCGTACGGATGTGATTGAGCGCGGTGTGGGCGGCCGCAACCGACAGCCAGGGCAGCGCCTCGCCGGCCGGCACGCCGGAGCGCCCGAACGTCAGGAAGACTTCCTGCGCCACGTCCTCGGCCTCGTCCCGCGACCCCAGCACCCGCGCGGCGACGGCCACGATCCGCGGATACGAGGCGCGAAAGACCTGCTCGAGGTCGGGCCGCACAACTCCGGGTGATCGGGCCACGCTGTCCTTCCGCTCCCATGACAGTGCAACGTCCATGCTTAGTCAGCACCGCAGCACACCTCCATGTGACAGCGGACGCCACAAGAACGTGTGCAGGTTGTGTAGTGGAAGTGTGAAGGTGCGGCAGTTCCCGTCCGGCAGCTCCGGTTTCGAGGCGTTCCTGCGTGAGAGCGGGCCCGCCCTGCTGAGGCTGGGCAACCTGCTGACCCTCGACCGCGCCACCGCCGAGGATCTGGCCCAGGAGACGTACATCAGGGTCGGGCTGGCCTGGTCGCGGGTTCGCCAGGACGGCAACCCGGTCGGCTACGCCCGCCGCACGATGGTCAACCTGTTCCTGAACTCGCGCCGCCGGACCCGCCCGACGCCGGTGCCGCAGGTGCCGGAGACCCCGCACGAGGACGCCGCGCTGGCCGCCGTCGATTCGGCCGCGGTGATCCGGCAGATTCTGGCCGGCCTGCCGCCGCAGCAGCGGGCCGCGCTGGCGCTGCGCTATCTCGACGACCTGCCCGACGACGAGATCGGCGCGCTGCTCGGCTGCACGGCCGCGACCGTGCGGTCCCACCTGTCCCGAGGCCTGGCCACGCTGCGCGCACGCACGGAAGGAGAGCGCGATGCCCGACGACCTTGACGTCCTGTCGGCGATCGACGCCGAGCTGCCGGTCACCGACGAGTTCATTTCCCGCGTACGCCGGGGGGTGCGCCGCCGTCGTGCCGCCCGCGTCTCCGCGGTGCTGGTGGCGGCCGCGGCCGTGATCGCGGTGGCCGCGCCGGCCCTTCCACCGGCTCGTCCGGCGCCGCCCCCGGTCGCTTCGCCCAGCCTGCCGGCGCCGGACGCGCCGCTGGACGGGTTCCGCATCGGCTATGTCCCCGACGGGTTGCGAGCCGATGTGCGCGACGACCACGGCGGTCCGTGGCTGGTCACCGAGAACGAGCTGCACATCGGCACCGCGGCGCCGGACCCCGGCGTACGGATGGCCCCGTTTTTCAATGATCCCGCGGCGACCGTGTCGATGCGCCGCTACCTGCGGGACAACGGTGGGAACTGGCTTTGGATCACCGTCCTGCGCCCGCGGATGAACGATCCGGCCGGCCCGTCCACGGTCACCCGATGGCTGGTGGGTTCGCAGACGGCGGGCGCCGAGATCAGCGGCTCGTTCCTCGTCCCGGCCGGCCGGGCCGTGCTGACCACCATGAAAGGCAGCGAGGTGACCACCCACGACATCGTGATCACCACCCCGGAGGGCGTGGTGGTGACGGTGGGCGGAAACGCGGGCCTGGGCGAACGTGAACTGCGGGCCGTCGCCGACGGCATCGCCGAACTCTGACAATCATTCCTGAGTCGTGCTGATCCGGTCGTCGCCACGCAGCTGGTCGACCAGGCGCCGGGCGGTCGTGCCGATGGCCGCGTCGATGCGGGCCGGGTCGGTGGTTGCCCCCGGCGGGCAGCGGGTGAAGACGGCCACGGCGTACTGCCCGCCGGCGGGCAGGGTGACCACGCCGGCCTCGTTGCGGACGATGCCCATCAAGCCGCCGCTCTTGGCCGCGACCCGCACCCGCGGGCCGAACCCGGAGGCGATGCGGTGCCGGGTCAGCTGCTGGGCCATTGCCTCCCGGACCGGCCCGGCCGCCGGATCACGCCAGACCGCTTGGAGCAGCCGCACGGTGTCGGCGGCCGTGGTGCACGAGCCGCGCGCCGGGTCGAGGGCAGCCGTCCGGGACAGGTCGGGGGCCACGCCGGCGCGGGCCAGCGTCGCGTAGTCGGCGAAGCCTGCCTCCGCGGCCATGTCGTCGAGCATGGGTCCGAGGCCGGCGACGATGCGCGTACGGGCAAGGCCGAGGCCGGCGGTGAGCGCGTTGATCCGGTCGAGCCCGGCCCGGGCGATCAGCTCGTCGGTGGCCACGTTGTCGCTGATCGTCAGCATCAAGGTCAGCAGGTCGCGCACCGACATGCGCACCTCGTCACGCATCAGCGAGATCCCGACCGGGCCCGGCGTCCGCCCCTCGGGCCGCAGCACCACCTGAGAGCCGCCGTCCAGTTCGCCGGCCGCGATCGCCCGGGCGACGGCCAGCCCGATCTGGATCTTCATGACCGACGCCGGCGTCACCGGCTCGTCGGCTGCGAATCCGGCGCCCGGCCCGCCGTCGATCGGGGCCGCGAAGGCCGTCGCGGTGACTTCCTCCAGGTCGAGCATCAGGCCTGCCGGGCTCGGGCCGCGGTGGACGAGACGGTGGCCAGGTCGGGGCGAGCGGGCAGGAGCAGCGTCGGTACGCCGAGGGAGTCGTTCATGGCGGCCAGTTCGTGCTCGTGGCGAACGTCGCGGCTGTTGCGGATGCCGCGGACGATCACGTCGATGTGGTGGCGGTGGCAGTAGTCGGCGGTCAGGCCACGCCACGCGGTGACGGTGACGCCGGGCCGGCCGGGCGGTAGGGCGGCGCGTACGGCTGCGGCCCGGGCCTCGCCTTCGCGGGTGGGCTGTTTGGCGCCGTTGACGGCGACCAGCACGACCAGCTCGTCGAACAGGTGGCGGGCCCGCTCGATGACGTCGAGGTGGCCGGGGGTGACGGGGTCGAACGTGCCGGGGTACACCGCGCGCGTCATGACCCGAGCCTAAGCAGACGGCCCCGCCCTCCGCGAGCGGAGAGCGGGGCCGTCACAGCCGATCGAACGGTCAGCTGTTGAGCATCTTGCGCAGCACGTACTGCAGGATGCCGCCGTGCCGGTAGTAGTCGGCCTCGCCGGGGGTGTCGATGCGGACGTCGGCGTCGAACTCGACGCCGGTGTCGGTGCGCACCTTGACCGTGCTCGGGGTGTCGCCGTCGTTGAGGGCCGTCACGCCGGTGATCGTGAAGGTCTCGGTGCCGGTCAGGCCGAGCGACTCGGCGCTGGTCTTGGGCGGGAACTGCAGCGGCAGCACGCCCATGCCGATCAGGTTGGAGCGGTGGATGCGCTCGTAGCTCTCGGCGATGACCGCGCGCACGCCCAGCAGCATCGTGCCCTTGGCCGCCCAGTCCCGCGAGGAACCGGAGCCGTACTCCTTGCCGGCCAGGATGACCAGCGGGACGCCGGCCTCCTGGTAGGCCACGCTGGCGTCGTAGATCGTCGTCTGGTCGCCGGTCAGGTGGTTGACCGTGAAGCCGCCCTCGACGCCGGGCACCAGCTGGTTGCGCAGCCGGATGTTGGCGAACGTGCCGCGGATCATGACCTCGTGGTTGCCGCGGCGGGAGCCGTAGCTGTTGAACTCGTGACGCGGCACGCCGTGCTCGGCCAGGTACTTGCCGGCGGGCGAGTCGGCCTTGATCGACGACGCGGGCGAGATGTGGTCGGTCGTGACCGAGTCGCCCAGCTTGGCCAGCACCCGGGCGCCCGCGATGTCGTTCACGGGCTGGGGGGCGGGCTGCATGCCCTCGAAGTAAGGGGGCTTGCGCACGTACGTCGACTCGTCGGCCCACTCGAAGGTCTTGCCCTCGGGCGTGGGCAGCGACTGCCACTGCTCGTCACCGGCGAACACGTCGGAGTAGGCCGTGCTGAAGCCCTCGGCCCCGATCGCCGACGCGATGACGTCGTCGATCTCCTTGGCGCTGGGCCAGATGTCGTTGAGGTGGACCGGCTTGCCGTCGGAGCCGGTGCCGAGCGGCTCGGTGGTGATGTCGATGTCCATCGAGCCGGCCAGCGCGTACGCCACCACCAGCGGCGGGGACGCCAGGTAGTTCATCTTGACGTCCGGGTTGATCCGGCCCTCGAAGTTGCGGTTGCCGGAGAGCACGCTGACCGCGGTCAGGTCGGCCTCGTTGACGGCGGCGGAGACCTCCTCGGGCAGCGGGCCCGAGTTGCCGATGCACGTCGTGCAGCCGTAGCCGACCAGGTTGAAGCCGAGCTTGTCGAGGTACGGCGTCAGGCCGGACCGGTCGTAGTAGTCGGAGACGACCTTGGAGCCGGGCGCCAGCGTGGTCTTGACCCACGGCTTGCGGGTCAGGCCGCGCTCGACGGCCTTCTTCGCGAGCAGCGCCGCACCGATCATGACCTGCGGGTTCGAGGTGTTGGTGCAGGAGGTGATGGCCGCGATCACCACGGCGCCGTGGTCGAGCTCGTACTCGACGCCGTCCTCGCCGACCACCCGGGTCGGCTTGGAGGGACGCCCGTCGGCGCCGGTGGCCGCGCTGAACACGTGCGGCTTGTCGGCGGCCGAGTTCTCGTGGTTGGCCGGCGGGTCGCTGGCCGGGAACGACTCCTCGCTGGCCTCGTCGGCCGGGCCCTGGCCGGAGACGTAGTTGGCCAGGGCGTCGCGGAACATCGGCTTGGCCGCGTTCAGCGGCACCCGGTCCTGCGGGCGCTTCGGGCCGGCCAGCGACGGCACGATCGTCGACAGGTCGAGCTCGAGCTTCTCGGAGTAGTCGGGCTCGGCGGCCGGGTCGAGCCACAGGCCCTGCCGCTTCGCGTACGCCTCGACCAGCGCCACCTGCTGCTCGGAGCGGCCGGTCAGCTTGAGGTACTTGATGGTCTCGTCGTCGATCGGGAAGATCGCCACGGTCGAGCCGTACTCGGGCGACATGTTGCCGATGGTGGCCCGGTTGGCCAGCGGCACGGCGCTGACGCCGGGGCCGTAGAACTCGACGAACTTGCTGACCACACCGTGCTCGCGGAGCATCTCGGTGATCGTCAGCACCAGGTCGGTGGCGGTGGTGCCGGCCGGCATCTCGCCGGAGAGCTTGAAGCCGACGACCCGCGGGATGAGCATGCTGACCGGCTGGCCGAGCATGGCCGCCTCGGCCTCGATGCCGCCGACGCCCCAGCCCAGCACGCCCAGGCCGTTGACCATCGTGGTGTGCGAGTCGGTGCCGACGACCGTGTCGGGGTAGGCCTGGCCGTTGCGCTCCATGATCGTACGGGCCAGGTATTCGATGTTGACCTGGTGCACGATGCCGGTGCCCGGCGGCACGACCTTGAACTCGTTGAACGCGGTCTGGCCCCAGCGCAGGAACTGGTAGCGCTCGCGGTTGCGCTGGTACTCCAGCTCGACGTTGCGGGCGAAGGCGTCCTCGCGGCCGAACAGGTCGGCGATGACCGAGTGGTCGATGACCAGCTCGGCCGGCGCGAGCGGGTTGACCTTGGTCGGGTCGCCGCCCAGGTCCTTCACGGCCTCGCGCATGGTGGCCAGGTCGACCACGCAGGGAACGCCGGTGAAGTCCTGCATCAGCACCCGGGCGGGCGTGAACTGGATCTCGACGCTCGGGTCGGCGGTCTGGTCCCAGCCGCCGAGCGCGCGGATGTGGTCGGCGGTGATGTTCGCGCCGTCCTCCGTGCGGAGCAGGTTCTCCAGCAGGATCTTCAAGGAGTAGGGCAGGCGGTCGTGCCCCTCGACCTTGTCGATCGTGAAAATCTCGTAGCTCGCGTCATTGACGCGCAGCTCGCTCTTCGCACCAAAGGTGTCGAGGCTGGCCACGTCATCTCCTTCACACCCAGCGACTGTCGTCCAAGTCTTTCGCACCGAATGAGCCGCCTTCGGGTTAGGCAGCCCTAACTCTCGGTTCACGATTCCCGTAAACCGTACGTCCGTCTTGTAAGCGTGCGCAAGGCGGGGTGCCTTCCCTCCCACGTTTACTCCGCCGGCGCGCCGGGCACACGTCGAACCGTGAAGGCGCCCACCGATCCGGCCGAGCTCACCGATTTCTTCGATCGCTACGGCGCCGCGCTGACCAGCGGGGACGTCACGGCGATCAGTCGCTGCTACGCCCTGCCGGGCATGGTGGTGGCCGATGCGTACAGCTTCACCTTCACCTCGCCGGCGGCGGTCGCCCTGTCGTTCCTGGGCGCGGCGCCGTCCTACGCCGAGCAGCAGATAGTCGCCGCGCATGCGCAGTTGCGGGACGTGCAGCGCCTCTCACCGGCGCTCAGCCTGGTCTCGGTGGAGTGGGAGTATCTCGACTCGCGCGGCAACGCCGTACACGGTGAGCGGTATTCATACCTTTTGCGCGTCGACGCGGATGGGCCAAAGATCACTACCGTCATCGCCACCCACTGAATCATTCTCACCCAGCTGCCAGTATGGGCCGGGTGAGCAGCGTCATCATCCACTACCAGCGTCCGGGCAACGACTACGACGGATGGGGCGTGCACGCCTGGGAGGGCGCCGTCGCCCGGCCCGACTGGCGCTCGCCGCTCGCCCCCACCGCGTTCGACGACTTCGGCGCCGTGTTCGAGATTCCCGTACGCGACGGCGCGATCGGCCTGCGCTTCGTGCTGCACCGCGGCGACGAGAAGGACCTCCCCGACGACCAGCGCCTCGACCTCACCGTGGCCCGCGAGATCTGGCTGCGCGCCGGCACCAAGGCGCCGGTCGAGCCCCGCCTGGCCACGCTCGGCCCCGAACTCGACGCCGTCCGCGCCCTGGCCGTCTTCGTCGACCGCACGACGATCGCCCTGCCCGCCGGTCTGGCCGGCCGGGCCGCCTCGCTGTTCCTGACCGGCCTCGACCGGGAGCTGCCGCTCACCCCGCGCCCCGGCGGCCTGTTCCAGGCGCAGAGCCGGCGCTTTCCCCACCTGCGGGCCTACAAGGCTTTCTCGGTACGCGAGATGGGCGACGCGGCCCTCGGCGACCTGCTGCGCGACCGGATCCTCGTGACCGGCCGCGACACCGGCGGCGAGACCACGGTGCTGACCGGCGTGCAGATCGCGGGCGTCCTCGACGACCTGTACGCGGACGCCGCCGACGCCGACCTCGGGCTGGTCCTCGACGACGACCGCCCCCGCCTGTCGGTGTGGGCGCCGACCGCGCACACGGTCGAACTGGAACTGTTCCGCAACCCCGGCGACGACCCGAAGGTCCTGCCCATGGAGCGGGACGACCTCACCGGCGTCTGGTCGGCCGCGATCAAGCCGAAGTGGATGGGCCGCTACTACCGCTACCGCGTCGAGGTGTGGCATCCGGCGGCCCAGCGCGTCGTCACCACCAGCGTCACCGACCCGTATTCGCTGGCCCTGGCCGTCGACTCCACGCACAGCCTGCTGGTCGACCTGGACGACCCCGAGCTGGCCCCGCCCGGCTGGGACACTCTGACCAAGCCGCCCCCCGTCGCGCCGGCCCGCATGCAGATCAGCGAGGTGTCGATCCGCGACTTCTCCATCTTCGACCACTCCCTGCCGCCGGCCGAGCGGGGCACCTACACGGCGTTCACCCGGTCCGGGTCGGCCTCGATGAGCCACCTGCGCTCGCTGGCCGACGCCGGGCTGACCCACCTGCACCTGCTGCCCGCGTCCGACTTCGGCAGCGTGCCCGACCGCCACGCCGATCAGGCCACCCCCGCCTGCGACCTGGCCGCCTTCCCGCCCGACTCGCCCGAGCAGCAGCGCGAGGTGGCCGCGATCGCCGACCGCGACGGGTTCAACTGGGGTTACGACCCGTGGCACTACACGACGCCCGAGGGCAGCTACGCCGTCGACCCGGCCGGCCCGGCCCGCATCCTCGAGTTCCGGCGCATGGTGGCCGCGCTCAACGCGGCCGGGCTGCGCGTGGTGCTCGACGTTGTCTACAACCACACGATGGCCGACGGCACCGACCGGTTCAGCGTGCTCGACCGCATCGTGCCCGGCTACTACCACCGCCAGCTGGCCGACGGCTCGACGGCCCGGTCGACCTGCTGCCCGAACACCGCCCCCGAGCACATGATGATGAGCAAGCTGATCGTCGACTCGGTGGTCACCTGGGCCCGCGGCTACAAGATCGACGGCTTCCGGTTCGACCTCATGGGCCACCATCCGCGGGCCAACATCCTCGAGGTCCGGGTCAACCTCGACCATCTGACGGCCGACGTCGAGGGCGTCGACGGCAAGCAGATCTACCTGTACGGCGAGGGCTGGAACTTCGGCGAGGTGGCCAACGACGCCCGGTTCGCCCAGGCCACGCAGATCAACATGGCCGGCACCGGGATCGGCACGTTCAACGACCGGCTGCGCGACGCCGTCCGGGGCGGGCACGCGTTCGGCGACCCCACCGTGCCCGGCTTCGCCACCGGGTCGGGCGCGCTGACCCCGCTCGTCGTCCACGACCAGATCAAGGTGGGGCTGTCGGGCGGGCTGGCGGCGTACCGGTTCGTCAATCACGCCGGGACCGAGCAGAGCGGCGCCCAGGTCGACTACAACGGCGCGCCCAGCGGCTACGCGACGTGCCCGGGCGAGACCGTCAACTACGTCGACGCCCACGACAACGAGATCCTGTACGACGCCATGGCGTACAAGCTGCCGATCACCACGCCGGCCGTCGAGCGCGCCCGCCTGCAGGTGCTCGCGCTGGCGCTGGTGGTGCTCGGCCAGGGCGCCGGGTTCGTGACGCTGGGCAGCGAACGGCTGCGGTCCAAGTCGCTCGACCGCGACTCCTACGACTCCGGCGACTGGTTCAACCAGATCCGCTGGGACCCCGAGCTCGGCAACGGCTTCGGCCTGGGCCTGCCCCCGGCCGCGACCAACCGGGACCGCTGGCCGCTGGCCGCGCCGCTGCTGGCCGACCCGGCGCTGGTGCCGCCGCCCGAGGTGATCGAGATGACCGCCGAGCGGTACCGCGAGCTGCTGCGCATCCGCCGCTCCTCGCCGGTGTTCGGGCTGCCGACGGCGGACGAGGTGCAGCGCCGGCTGACGTTCCCGCTCGGCGGGCCCGGCGAGACGCCCGGCGTGATCGTGATGTGTCTCGACGGCACCGGCCTCGACCGCCGGTGGAGTCAGATCGTGGTCGTCTTCAACGCCACCGGCGCCGAGACCGTCCAATACGTCCCCGGCCTCGCCGACGGCCTGCGCCCGCACCCCGAGCTGGTCGAATCGGCCGACAAACTCCTGCGTACGGCGGTCGCGACCGGCGCCCGGCTGACCGTGCCGTCCCGATCGGTGGCGGTCTTCGTGCGCGACGCAACCTGAAGCAATTCTGTGAGTCCGGTCGCGACCCGGTGTGGAGGGGTGTCCCCGGCGGCTCCGAAAGCGAACAATGGGCCAGGGGAGGCAGGACTTTGCGCGAGGTGAACTACGACGAGCGGCAGCATCGGGTCTATGCGCGTGCCCGGGCGCTGCCACCCGAGACGCTGACCGAGTGGGTGCACGTCTTCGCCCGGCACGCTCCGGCGGGCCGGCCGCTGGCCGTGCTCGACCTGGGCTCCGGCACCGGCCGGTTCACCCCGGCGCTGGCCGCCGAGTTCGGCGGCCCGGTCTGGGGCGTCGAGCCGTTCGACCGCATGCGCGCCGTGGCCGAGGAACACGCCGGGCACGACGGCGTCACCTACCTGACCGGCTCGGCCACCGAGATCCCGCTGCCCGACCGCAGCTGCGACCTGGTGCTTCTCTTCCTCGTGCTGCACCACGTGCGCGACCACGCGGCCGCGGCGGCCGAGATCGCCCGGGTGCTGCGCCCCGGCGGGCGGGTGCTGATCCGCAGCCTGTTCCCCGACCGCATGCCCGCCCTGCCGTGGTACGACTACTTTCCCGGCATCCGCCTGATCGACGAGCAGGTGTTCCCGCGTCTCGACCCGCTGCTCGACACGTTCGCCGCGGCCGGCCTGCGGTTCGTCACCGTCGACCGGGTGCAGGAACGCATCGCCACCAGCCTGGCCGAATACGAGGACCGGCTGAAACTGCGCGGCTCGTCGGCGTTCGAGCGGCTCACCGAAGACGAGATCACCGTCGGGTTCGAGGCCCTCGACGCCGCGGTCCGGGCCGAACGCAGCCCACGGCCGGTCGAGGAAGAAAGCGACCTACTGGTTCTCGAGCTTCCGCAGTAACACCGCGCGCTCCCGGGCGTTGCCGCAGAGCCGCGCGGCCAGCTCGAATTCGGCGCGGGCCTCGCGGGTGCGGCCCAGCCGGGCCAGCAGCTCGCCGCGCACGCTGGGCAGCAGGTGGGAGCCGGGCAGCCGGTCCTGCGCGACCAGTTCGTCGACCATCAGCAGCGCCTCGGCCGGGCCGCTCGCCATCGCGACGGCCACCGCCCGGTTCAGCTCGACGATCGGGGACGGCGCGACCCGGCCCAGCGCCTCGTAGAGCAGCACGATCCGCTCCCAGTCGGTGCCGGCGACCGAATCGGCCTCGGCATGGCGGGCGGCGATCGCGGCCTGCAACCCGTACGGGCCGAGACCGCGACCGGCGGCCGACGCCCGGCCCAGCGCCGCCAGCCCACGGCGGATCGCCGACCGGTCCCAGCGGCGACGGTCCTGCTGCTCGAGCAGGATCGCCTCGCCGTCCGGGCCGGTGCGCGCCGGAAACCGCGACGAGGTCAGCTCGCACAACGCGATCAGCCCGGCCACCTCCGGCTCCCCGGGCAGCAGCGCGGCCAGGGTCCGGGCGAGCCGGATGGCCTCATACGCCAGGTCCGGGCGCAACAGGCGGTCGCCCGCGGTCGCCGTGGAACCCTCGGTGAAGATCACGTAGAGGACGCTGAGCACGCCGCCGAGCCGCTGCCTGCGCTCATCGGCCGGCGGCACCTCGAACGGCACCCGCGCCGCCGCGATCGTCTTCTTGGCCCGGGTGATGCGGGCCTGGATCGTCGGCACCGGCACCACGAACGCGCGGGCGATCTCCTCACTGGACAGCCCGCCGACCGTGCGCAGCGTCAGCGCCACCCGGGCCACGGGGGAGAGGACCGGATGACACGCCACGAACATCAGCGCCAGCACGTCGTCGTCGATCCGGTCCGGATCCCACAGATGCCCGTCCCCGCCGTCCGAGTCCTGTTCGGCCAGCAGCGCGTACCTCTGATCGCGGGCGGCCCGGCGGCGGAAGGCGTCGATCGCCCGCCGCCGGGCCGTGGCCAGCAGCCACCCCACCGGGTTGTCCGGCTCACCGTCCCGCGGCCACTTCTCGAGAGCCTCGGCCACCGCCTCCTGCGCGACATCCTCGGCCAGCTCGAGATCCCCGCCGGTGTAGCGGGTCAGCGCGCCGACGATGCGCGCCGACTCGATCCGCCAGACGGCCTCGATCGCACTCACAGCCGGCCCGTCTCCAGCATGATGGCCACTCCTCGGTTCGCGTCCGGTCGCCTGCCGACCTTCTCACCCTCAGGTCGAACGGGCCCGGCGCGGATCGACACGGCCGTGCATGCCTGCGCTAGATTTCCCCGCGTGCTCCTCCGAAAGCTTCCCTGGGCCCTGGCGCTGGTCGCGCTGGCCGCCGGATGCACCTCGTCCGACCCGTCGCCGCCCGCCCCGACCACGTCCACCGCCGCCTCGCCCCCGGCGTGGACCGAGCCGGGCTCGTACTCGTACGTGCTGACCCGGGGTTGTGACGACGCCAAACCGCTCGGCCGTTACCAGGTCAAGGTGACCTCCGGAGCCGTCTCGGCCGCCGACCGCCTGGACGCCACCACGGTGAAGCCGTCCGCCGGGGCCGATGAGGAACTGGGCCCGGTCACCGGCAACGACGGCGAGGAGATCGAGGCCTTCACTCTCGGCGAGCTCGTCGAGATGGCCCAGACCGCCACCGAGGACGGCGCCGAGGTCGCCACCACCTACGACACCGCCGACGGGCACCCGGTCAAGGTCAGCATCGACGTCGGCGAAGGCCCCGAGTGCTGGGGTGTCACCGACTACAATACGTCCTGAGGCTTGACTTCGAGCGCGCTCGAAGCCCTACGTTGCGGTGTCATGACCGCTCCCACTGCCCATGACGTGCTCTCCGGAACCGACCTGACCGGCCGGACCGCCGTGGTGACCGGCGGCGCCTCGGGCATCGGCCGGGCCGCCGCCCGCGCCCTCGCCGACGCCGGCGCCCACGTGATCGTGCCCGCACGCCGGCCCCGCCCCGAGCCGGGCCTCGACGTCCGGCCGATGGACCTGACCGACCCCGCCTCGATCCGCTCGTTCGCCGCCACGATCGGACGCGCCGACATCCTGATCGGCAGCGCCGGCGTGATGGCCTGCCCCGAAACCCGCGTCGGCCCCGGCTGGGAAGCCCAGTTCGCCACCAACCACCTCGGCCACTACGCCCTGGTCATGCACCTGTGGCCGGCCCTGCTCGCCGCGGGCGGCGCCCGGGTGGTGATGGTCGCCTCGGGCCGCTCCCCGGACGACCGGATCCGCTGGAACGACGTGCAGTTCACCCTCGGCTACGACAAGTGGGCCGCCTACACCCAGTCCAAGCTGGCCAACATCCTGTTCGCCTACCAGCTCGACCTGCTCGGCGCACCCTTCGGCGTACGGGCGTTCTCGGCCAGTCCCGGCTGGGTGCTGACCCCGCTGCAGCGCCACCTCACGCAGGCCGAGATGACCGGCGCGGGCTGGATCGACGAGGACGGCCGGCCGATTCCCGGCCTGTTCCAGACCCCCGAACAGGGCGCCGCCACCCCGATCTGGGCCGCGGTGACCCCGGTGACCCGCGGCGGCGCCTACTGCCGCGACCGCGAACTGACCGGGGAGTATCCGACGGACGCCCCCGAAGCCGCCAAACTCTGGCACCTTTCGGCCCGGCTGACCGGCCTCAACCTGCCCGGGATTCCAGACGGGCAACCCGCCGCGGCCCGGCCGTGAGGCGATAGCTGGCGTCGATCAGCTCGGCGATCTCGGCCCAGTCGGTGCCCTCGCCGAGATGGACGCCGAGCCAGCCCGCCGGCGCCAGGTAGGCCGGCCGATAACAGCGCGGGTCGCCGGCCATCGCGTCGCGCTCATCCGGGTCGAGCAGCACCAGCAGCGAGTCGTCGTGCCGCACCCACTCGCCGCCGTCCTTGACGCTGCCGCCGTAATAGGCGAACACCTTCGTCGTGTAGAACGCCGGATGCCCGTGCGAGACCTTCTCCGCCGCGTCGGGAAAAGCCAGGGCGATTTCCCGTACGCGGTGAAGAAGCGCACTCGACTCGTCGAACCGGACGGGGTGCGCCACAGCGGCTCTAGATCTCGTCGATCAGGTCGGCGACCGATTCCACGATGCGGGACGGGCGGAACGGATAACGGTCGGCCTCCGCGCGGGTGCTGATGCCGGTCATGACCAGGATCGTCTCCAGGCCCGCCTCCAGCCCGCACAGCACGTCGGTGTCCATCCGGTCGCCGATCATGGCGGTGGACTCGCTGTGAGCCTCGATCGTGTTCAGCGCCGAGCGCATCATCATCGGGTTCGGCTTGCCCACGAAATACGGGTCGACGCCGGTTGCCTTGGAGATCATCGCCGCCACCGAACCGGCCGCGGGCAGCGCGCCCTCGTTGGACGGGCCGGTCGCGTCGGGGTTCGTGCAGATGAACTTGGCCCCCGCGTCGATCAGCCGGATCGCCTTGGTGATCGCCTCGAAGCTGTACGTGCGGGTCTCGCCCAGCACCACGTAATCCGGGTCGAACTCGGTGAGCACGTAACCCGCCGCGTGCATGGCGGTGGTCAGACCGGCCTCGCCGATCACGTACGCCGTGCCACCCGGCCGCTGATCGGCCAGGAACTGGGCCGTGGCCAGGGCGGCCGTCCAGATCGACTGCTCCGGCACGTCGAAACCCATCCGGTTGAGACGGGCCTGCAGGTCACGCGGCGTGTAGATCGAGTTGTTGGTCAGGATCAGGAACGGCTTGCCGGACGTCTTCATCCGGTTCACGAACTCGGGAGCGCCCGGAACCGGCACACCCTCGTGGACCAGCACGCCGTCCATGTCGGTGAGCCAGCTCTCGATGGCCTTGCGCTCAGGCATCATGCACCTCGTCGCTGTGGGGGTGGGCAGCAGGCGACCGGGCAGTCGTCCCAGACCGGCAGCGTACCGAGCCGCTTCAGGGGCGCGCGGTCGGTCCGCTCCTGCACGAGTTCCCGCACCATGGTGACGAAACGCGGGTCGACGCCGGGCGTCGCGGCCCGCGCGTAGCCCAGGCCCAGCCGCTTGGCGGTGTCGGCCGCCTCGTTGTCGAGATCCCAGAGGACCTCGAGGTGGTCGGAGACGAACCCGATCGGGCTGACCACCACGTCGGTGACGCCCTGCTCGGCCAGCGCCTCGAGATGGTCGTTGATGTCGGGCTCCAGCCACGGCACCTGCGGCGGGCCGGAGCGGCTCTGCCACACCAGGTCCCAGGGCAGATCGGCCGCGGCGGCCGCGTGCACCAGGCGGGCCGTCTCGGTGAGCTGGGCCTCGTAGCGCCCGCCGTCGGGACCGGCCGTCTTGGCCATGGTCACCGGAATCGAGTGGGCGGTGAACACCAGCCGCGTGGTGGCGCGCCGGCCCTCGTCCAGGGTCGCGAGCGACGAGCGTACGGCGTCGGAATGCGGCTCGACAAAACCGGGATGATCCCAGAACTGGCGCAACTTGGAAATCACCGGAGCGCCCGGACCGACCTTGGCCCGGGCGGCCGCGATGTCCTCCCAGTACTGCTTGCACGACGAATAACCGCCGTACGCGCTGGTGGCGAGCCCGAGCGCATGCGTGACACCGTCGTCGCGCATCTGCGCCACCGTGTCGGCCAGCATGGGCTGCCAGTTGCGGTTTCCCCAGTACGCGGGCAGGTCGATCCCGTTCGCGGCGAACTCGGTGCGCACGGCGGCGAGGAGGTCCCGGCACTGCTGGTTGATCGGCGAGACGCCGCCGAAGTGCATGTAGTGCTCGGCCACCTCGGCCAGGCGCTCGTCCGGAACTCCGCGCCCGCGTACCACGTTGCGCAGGAACGGCATTACGTCTTCAGGCTTCTCGGGCCCGCCGAAGGACAGCAGGACGAACGCGTCATAGACCACGCATCCATACTGTCACCGCGTCAGGCTGAGCTGGCATGGGCCTGCCTTCCTGGCCCTGCGTCCGCTCCGCTCACTGCGGTGCAGTCAGTCAGGCTGAGCTGGCATGGGCCTGCCTTCCTGGCCCTGCGTCCGCTCCGCTCACTGCGGTGCAGTCAGTCAGGCTGAGCTGGCATGGGCCTGCCTTCCTGGCCCTGCGTCCGCTCCGCTCACTGCGGTGCAGTCAGTCAGGCCCCAAGAGCGTGGTAGCCCCCGTCGACGTGTACAACCTCACCCGTGGTGGCGGGGAACCAGTCGGAGAGCAGGGCGCAGATCGCCTTGCCGGCCGCCGACGTGTCGTGCAGATCCCAGCCCAGCGGCGCCCGCTCGGCCCACGCCTCCTCGAACTGCTCGAAGCCCGGGATCGACTTCGCCGCCATCGTGCGCAGCGGACCGGCCGACACCAGGTTGCTGCGGATGCCCTGCTTGCCCAGGTGCAGCGCCAGATAGCGGTTGGCCGACTCCAGACCGGCCTTGGCCACGCCCATCCAGTCATAGACCGGCCACGCCTTGGTCGCGTCGAACGTCAGCCCGACCACGCTGCCGCCCGACTGCATCAGCGGCAGGCAGGCCACGGCGAGCGATTTGTACGAGTACGTGGAGACGTGCAGCGCCTTGGCCACGTCCTCCCACTGAGCGTTGAGGAACTCGCCGCCCAGCACACTCTGCGGCCCGAAGGCGATCGAGTGCAGAACTCCGTCGAGCCCGTCCACGTGCTCGCTCACCTTGCCGGGCAGCGCGGCCAGGTGGTCGGGGTCGGTGACGTCGAGCTCGATCACCGGCGGCGGCTCGGGCAGCCGCTTGGCGATCCGCTCGACCAGCGACATCCGGCCGAAACCGGTCAGCACGACGGTCGCCCCGTTCTCCTGGGCGATCTTCGCCGCCGAGAACGCGATCGAGGCGTCGGTGATGACGCCGGAGATGAGCAGCCGCTTGCCGGCCAGCAATCCAGACACGGTTCTTCGTGCTCCTTCAGTTAAAGGTGTCAGTGGCCCATGTTTCGGTGGCCCATGATTCAGTGGCCCATGCCGAGGCCACCGTCGACCGGGATGACCGCGCCGTTGATGTACGCGGCGGAGTCGCCGGCCAGGAAGGTCACCACGGCCGCGACCTCGTCGGCACTGGCGAGCCGGCCCGCCGGAACCGCCTTGATGATCTCTGCCTGCCGGGTCTCCGACAAGACCGCTGTCATCTCCGTCTCGATGAACCCGGGCGCCACCACATTCGCCGTGATGTTCCGGCTGCCCAGCTCACGAGTGATGCTGCGGGCCATGCCGACCAGCCCGGCCTTGCTCGCCGCATAGTTCACCTGACCGGGGCCGCCGTACAGCCCGACCACCGACGAGATGTAGATGATGCGTCCCCACTTGGCCCGCAGCATCTTCGAACTGGCCCGCTTGGAAACCCGGAACGAGCCCTTGAGGTTCGTGTCGATCACACGCTCGAACTGCTCCTCGCTCATCCGCAGCAGCAGCGTGTCGTCGGTGATGCCCGCGTTGGCCACCAGCACCTCGACCGGGCCGAGCTCCTTCTCGATCTCGGTGAAGGCCGCGTCGACCTGCGCCGGATCGGTGATGTCGCACTGCACCCCGAACAGGCCCTCGGGAGCGCCGCTGCCGCGGTGCGTGACCGCGACCCGGTCGCCCTGCGCGGCGAACGCCCGCGCGATGGCGAGGCCGATGCCCCGGTTGCCGCCTGTCACCAGTACCGTGCGCGCCACGACCTTCGCTCCTCATACCCAGGTAGGGGGTGCCGGCTGGCACCACGGGGGCACGACGGCGGCGCAATACCGCCGTAACCTGCCGGGGTGGAGACTATCGGCCCGGTGACCCGGCGCAATGCCACGGGGCCGCTGAGACGCCTGATGTGGTCACGCGAGAGGGCCCGGCCCGCACCGCACGGCCGGTTCTGGAACTATGCGCTGCCCCTCGGCCTGCTCGCCCTGAGCGGCCTCGGACTCGCCGCCGGCGCCTACCTGACCGACACCCGCAAGCTCGGCGACTTCTGGATCGTGCTCATCGCCGTCGGCTCGGTGCTGCCCGTCGCCGTCACGCTCCGCATGCCCGTCATCGCCTGGCGGCTCGGCTTCGTCATGCTCTTCGTCGGCACCCTCACCTACGGTCCCGCCGAACCCGGCACCCAGCCCGAGTCCTGGCCGTGGAACACCGTGCAGATCATCGGCTTCCTCGTCGTGCTGGCCCGGCTGTCAATCGCCGAGGACTCGGCCCTCACCATCTGGGCCGTCGCCCTCAGCCTGATCCCGGTCTTCGTCTACGCCCCGTACGCGAACGCCTGGGGTGCCGCGGTCCTGCTCGTGGCCATCGGGGCGCTCGGCGACATCGTGTCGCGACGACGCCGTACGAGGGCCCTGCTCGCCGAAAAGGAAGAGCTGACCGAGCTGGAGCGCGCCCGGCGGGCCGTGCTGGAAGAACGCACCCGGATCGCGCGCGAGATGCACGACGTCGTCGCCCACCACATGTCGATGATCGCCGTACGGGCGGAAACGGCGCCGTACCGGGTGGGTGGTCTGTCCGAGCCGGCCCGGGAGGAGCTGGCGACCATCGCGGGCTCGGCCCGGGAGGCGCTGATCGACATGCGGCGGCTGCTGGGGGTGCTGCGCGCCGAGGAGGGGGAGGCGCCGCTCACGCCGCAGCCCGGGCTGGCCGAGATCGACGACCTGATCGCGAACGCCCGGGCCGCCGGAGTCGAGGTCTCGTACCACACGTCGGGCTCGCTGGGCCAGCACGAGAGCCGCCCTGTGGACAACGCCGAACCCGAAATCGCCCCTGTGGACAACGCGGCTCCCGGCCGCGCAAAAACCGATAGGGTCCCCACCCTGGGTGGGGCCGCTGCAGAGCTCGCGGCCTACCGGATCGTGCAGGAGGCGCTGGCCAACGCCGCCCGGCACGCGCCCGAAGGCCCGGTGACCCTGGATGCCCGCGGCCTCGGCGACCGGCTCGAACTGACCATCCGCAACCGGCTGACCAGCCCCGTCGCGCCCGACCAGGGGCACGGGACGGCCGGTCCCGTCCCGCTCAGCCAGGGGCACGGGCTGGCCGGCATGCGCGAGCGCGCCGAACTGCTCGGCGGCACGCTCGCGGCCGGGGCTGAGGACGACCATTTCGTCGTACGGGCCAGTCTGCCTTTGGGGGACAAGCAGTGATCAAGGTCCTGATCGCCGACGACCAGGCGATGGTCCGCGAGGGTTTCGGCGCGTTGCTCGCCGCCCAGCCCGACATGCTGGTCGTGGGCGACGCCTCCGACGGCGCGGCCGCCGTGGCCCAGGCCCGCGAGCTGCGCCCCGACGTCGTGCTGATGGACGTACGCATGCCGGTCATGGACGGCCTGGAAGCCACCCGGCGCCTGCACGACGGCTCCACTCCGGGCGGCCCCAAGATCCTCATCCTCACCACGTTCGACCTGGACGATTACGTATACGCGGCCCTGCGCGCGGGCGCGAGCGGCTTCCTCCTCAAGGACGCCCCGGCCGCCGACCTGATCAACGCCGTACGCGTCGTGGCCGCCGGCGAGGCCCTGCTCGCGCCTCGGGTGACCCGCCGCCTGATCGCCGAGTTCGCGGCCCGCCCGATGGCCGCCCGCCCCAAACCCGCCGCCCTGAACGCCCTGACCCCGCGCGAAACCGACGTGCTGCTTCTGATCGCGCGGGGCCGCTCCAACCAGGAGATAGCCGAAGAGCTGATCGTGGCCGAGCAGACCGTGAAGACCCACATCGGACGGATCCTGGCCAAGCTCAACCTCCGCGACCGGGCCCAGGCCGTCGTTTTCGCGTACGAGACCGGCCTCGTCATCCCGTCCTGACCGGATCCGGAGCGAGGGCCCGCCTCGGGCGGTACCGTTCGCTCATCGCATCTGGATGGTGACCGACGTGCTGCCGCCGCGGATCACGTAGACGCCGTCGGCCACCTCGTCGGAGTCCAGCAGCGCCTGGCTCTGCCACTCCAGCGACGGCCATCGGGTCGCCGCCGACCATCGCAGCCCGGCCAACGGAAGAAGCCGGAGATCGGCCGCGCGCAGATCGGCGCCCACGAAGTCGTGCTGGGCCCGATCCAGGGCGTCAGCCAGCCGGGGAGCAAGGGCGCGGTGCTGCGCCGTCACGAGATCCTGGTCGAGGACCGCCGGGTCGAGGCCCACCGCATCAGGGATCTCGTCACCGTTGACAGCGTGCAGCAGGTCGACAGTCAACTCGCGGATTCGCCGCAGCTCCCGCGCGAACTCACACTCCGGCGCCTCAACGAGCATCGGTTCAAGCAGGCGGGCAAGCACCTGCTCGAGCTCACCGGCCGCTGCTTGGAGCACCTGGCCCGGCCGGGGACGCCGCAACTGGTCGAGGACCGCGCCGGCCCGCCGGGCGATCATCCGGGCCTCGATATCGACGTTCAGAACGCGTGCGGCCGGCATCAGCACGTTCATCCGTACGACGAGGGCGAGCGCGATGATCACCGGATGTGCACGCAACACGAGCCGGTGGACGTCCTCGAGGGACGTCAGCCAGTCGGCGACGGCACTTTCGCCGCTGGGCCGCCGTCCGGGGCGTTTCCCGGCGCGTAGGACGGCGCGCAGTCCGCCCTCGACGTCGAGGGGGAGGTTGTCCCGGGTGCACGTATGCCGGGCGACCAGCAGGACTTCACTCAATCCGGTCTCGACGTCGAGCAGGTCGCCGAGTTCGCCGGCGGCGGCGGAGTGCGCGTCGCCAAGGCCTCGCGACGGGGAACGGTTCCCGCCGCGGACCGGCAGGCCGTGCGGATCGCGGCTCATTCCGGCTCCTCCTCCCGGCCGAGCAGCCCGGCCAGCGCGCGTCGGGCGAGCTTCAGACTGGCCCGCACCGCCTCCGGGGTGATACCCAGCTCGGCGGCGATCTCGTGTGGCTGATAGCCGTCGTAGCACCAGGCCATGACCTGTCGCTGCCGCCACGGGAGAGTGGCGATCAGCCGCAGCACCTCGTGCCTTTCCTCCCACGCGGCGATGTCCTCGCGGGAGGCCCGCAGCAGCGGGTTGCGCTCGCCGGTCAGGTCGACGGCCGTCTCGTCGAGGTGGGAACGCGCGTACTTGCGCGACGCGACGACCCGGACCCACGCCCGGGGACGCTGGACGTTCGCCCAGTTGCGCACCAGGTCGAGCATCGTCTCTTGCGCGAGGTCGGTGGCATCGGCCATCCCGGCGCCCATCCAGAGCAGGAAGTTGACCAGGTCACGGATCTCCGCGCGGTAGAACGCGCTGATCGCCTCGACCGGATCCGTCTCGGGGCACTGCCGGACGGCCGGGAGCGGCTCGGGTGGTTCGAGGCGGGCGGTCATCGTGGCTCGTCCCGGTTCGCCGCCTCGACCACGACCAGTGTGATCCGCTCGCCGGCCGGGGCGTTCCGCTTACGCAGCGACAGCCACAACCGCACCACGGACGTCACCGCCCCCATCAGTACCGCCCCGTCCCCGATCACTTCGTGAACCCCCATCGCCGCCCCCGCCGGTTCTTGGATGTCACCACATAAGTGGAGATTTCGTCCCACTTGCGTGAAGCCCCACCCGGAGGTTTCTTGACTCGGGTGCCCGCTCAACCATCCAACGCCGGCTGATCAAGCGTGGCCGCCGTCAGCCGGCCGCGTCGTTGACGAGTTTCAGGAGCTCGGCGGTGAACTCGGCCGGGCGTTCGAGGTGTGGTGAGTGGCCGCAGTTGTCGTAGACGACCTCACGGAAGCTGCCAGAGCTCGCCGCGTATCGCTGGAGCACCGCGCGGGTCTGGCCGACCATGGGCTGCGGCGGGCACGCGTCGGCGCCGGGCCAGTCCGGTACTGCGCCGATCGAGCCCAGGTAGGCCCGGTCGAACAGCGACGTGTCCGACACGATCACGTCCCGGTCGCCGCGGACCCAGACGATCGGTGGCTTCTGCGCGGCGCCGACCAGGGCGTCAGCGACGTTGAAATGCTTGGGTGACATGGCGTTGAGGACGCCACGGTCACCCGGCCCGAAGAAAGGCCAGCTGTTCGCCGGCTTGCTGTCGCCCGGGTAGCTGTCCTCGCCGACCGTGGTGCTGAGCATCGCCTTGAGCAGAAGTTCTTCATCGTCGCCGAGCGATGCCGGGTCGGCCACATACGTGGAGCGCAGCACCGACAGCGGACTCGTCTGCGCCTCGGAGCTGCGGTCGCCCGCTTCGAGGCGGGCCACGAAGTCGGGGTTGGCGCCGCCGCCTCCGGTGCCGGCGAAATCCGGGGTTGTCGGGATGCCTTCGAGGTCGCGGGTGCCGCCGAAGCCGTACGGGCTCACCGGCGACTCCAGGAGGACCGACGTGATCCGGCCCGGGTGGTCGGCGATCATCTGCATGACCACGCCGGCGCCCATCGAGTGGGCCGCCACGATCACCGGGCCGCCCTGGGGGAACAGGTCGCGGTCGTCGAGCAGCGTGGCCACGTCATCGGAGAAGTCCCGCAGGCCCCGGGTGGCGTCCACCGGTGCCGCCTCACTGCGCCCGTACCCGCGCAGGTGCGGGGCGACGACCCGGATGCCGTCCGGCAGCCGCCGGATCAGCGGCAGCCAGAATTCCGCGGACGAGCAGTTGCCGTGCACCAGCAGAACCGGCACGCCGTCGTTCGGCCCACCGACCAGCACGTCATAGGTGACACCGCGGGCCTGGACGAGCCATTCGATGTGCTCCGGGAGCAACCGGGTGCCCCGGGTCCGCGGATCGCGGCGCTCGTCATGCCGGCGGGCCGCCACGGCGTACGTCTCGCCGGTCTCCGCCATTCGCGCCCGGATCGCCCGCTGACGGGCCCGGCGGTCGTTGTTGACCATGCTCATCTTCTTCCCGCGGGAAGCCCATGCCACCGCGCGGTCGAAAATGATCACGGAATGGTTCCACGCTGCGTCGCAGACGGCTTGTCCTCGGTCGTCCGGCAAGGTGACGGCATGGGCGTCGAGCCGGACTCGGAGTCAGGCAGAGCGTGGCTGCCGCCCAGCACGGTACCCGCTCGGGCCGCTCCTTGGTAGAGCGGCGCCTGTCCCGCTCTGTGGGCCTTTACGCCACCCACCACCAGCCGTCGCCCAGCTCCCGTTTCGGATATCCGAAGTCGCCCGACGCTGTGGTGATGGTTGTCGACTTGGTGGGCGGCTCGGCGAAATACGCGATTCCTGTTCCCGATTCCTCTCGCCAGTTCTGCCACAGTTGCACGAACAGAACGGTCGGACTGGCGTACGCGAATCCGGACGGGCACAGGGAGCGCATGTCGACCGGCAGGGTCACTTCGTCGTCCAGGCGCCCGGCCCGGTAGTCCTCGACCAGTTCGGCGAGCGCGGCCCGGTGCAGCTGGTACCGATAGCCAACGGGGTAGACCTGGGAATCGTGCCGGGAGACGACGACAGCGGCGGCGGCGACGAGACACAAGCTCACCACGGCGACTCCCCACGAACGGCGTACGCAGGCAATCAGGATCGCCGCAATCGAAATGAGCGCAGCGAACAACACAGCCAGCAACGAGATCAGCCAGCCGACGAACGAACCGACGAGCAGAGGCGTCTCGGCGAGCCACCAGGCGGGAATCAGCAGCAGCCACCCGGCACAGCTCAAGACGGCCTGCAACATGCCGCGCACGCTCCACGCGGCCGTCGCATGCGGCTCGGCCGGCCGATCGACCGGATCCCACTGAAAGTCCATGGCGAGGATCTTGCATTGGCGGTCACAAGCCGCGAAAGGCCGTACACAAAACCTCTACACGGTCTCCTTGCGACGGCCGACAATGCCGGTGTGATCCGACTTGCGCGAGCCGACGACCTTCAACACCTGCCCGACATCGAGCGTGCCGCGGGAGAACCCTTCCGGCAGATAGGCATGGACGCTGTGGCCGACTACAGTCCACCGACGCCGGCTGAGCTCGCCGTTTTTCAGCGGGCCGGCCGCGCCTGGGTGGCGGTCGACGACGCCGACATGCCGATGGGCTACGTGCTGGCCGATGTGGTGGATGGGTGCGCGCACGTGGAGCAGGTGTCGATCCACCCGCGGTACGCGCGGCAGGGCGTGGGAAGGCGATTGTTGGAAGCCGTGGAACGGTGGGCGCGTCATGCGGAATTCCCGGCGATGACGCTGACGACGTTTTCCGATGTCCCGTGGAACGCGCTCTACTACGAGCGTCTGGGGTGGAGCCGACTAGCTGAGCCCGAACTGACGCCCGGGTTGGTCGCCGTCCGAAATCACGAGGCGGAACTTGGCTTGGACCGCTGGCCGCGCGTAGTAATGCGCTACGCACTCTCGTAGCCAGCGTTCTCATCCTCGGATCTGATCCGCCAAGTCCTTGGCCATGACGTGCTGCCGAGTCACGCCATCGGGCATGAGCTCGCCCTCGTCGCCGGTCTCATGAAAGCCGTTTCTTTCATAAAGCGCCCGGGCACTGCTGTTGCTCTCTGTCACCGCCAACCGCAGTTCCTCCGCGCCAGTCTGTCCGGCCCATTGCGCCACCCGCTGCACAAGCAGATCACCCACTCCGCGACCGCGCCCCTGCGGCAGCACATACAGGGAAATCAGCTCCACGGTCCGCGCCTCACCGGCCGGAACGCCGCTCACCATCCCCACCGCTGCGCCGTCGAGCGACGCCACAACGTTGTACGAGCCGGGAATGGTCAGGCGGGCGCGCCAGCGTTCCTCCCGGTCCCCGTCGCCCTGCCAATCCGCCAGGCGGCTCCCAAACGCGTAGGGGGCCTCGGCCAACGCCTGGAGCCGCAGCTCGCGCCACAACGCCCAATCGTCTTCGGTAAGAACACGGGTCCCGATCATCGGCGAAGCTTGCCCGTCACGCTCGGGGGGAGCAACCGATATGCACCTGCTGGCGTATGCCTCCACCTGGCCTCCCGGTCGTCAGGACATGCAGCGCACGGATCCGCCGCGGTTTGGCACGCGTTCAGGACGAGCTGCGGTTCATGTACTGGTTCCATACGTGCCTTTCGATCTCGAGGATGGGCCGGCCCAGCTGTGCCGGGTTGGTGAACCGGCGTTGCCCGGAGGCGTGTCCGGGACCGGCCGGGTTCTGGAGCCATCGCCGGGCGGTCCGGAAACCATAGGTAGGCGAGTCTCCCCGCGCGGATGAAGGCGGCCGGTTGCTGACCCGTCGTGCAGGAGCCGAAGAAACGCCTGCCCGCCCCAGTCGGGCCGCCGGCTGGTTCATGCGTTCTATGTCGTGGTCGCCGCGATTCGAGCTGCGAGGTCGGGCAGGTCCACCGGATCGTGTGTGTTGACACGTAGCACCGGTGCCGCATCGAGAGGTTGCCCCTCCGCCGCCCAGCGGGGCCAGTCGTCGACAAGGCGGCGGTGATCGTCATGGATTCGGTGTCGTTGACGAGCCGCGTACCGTGCTTTGGCGACATCAGGCGGGACGTCGCACCAGACCTCGACCGTCCTGTCTGGCCGGCATCGGCGCAGGCCGGCCTCGACGAAGGGCAAATCCCTCGGTTTGAACCACCACGACTCCAGCACCACCCGGCCGGACATCGCCGCCGCCAGCGACCACATCATCTCGCCGGCCGCCGCCCCGAGCGCATGCCCCGGAACTGACGGCGCGATGCCCGAGACGGCTTACTTGATCGCATCCTTGGAGATCACCGGGACACCGAAGACCGAGGCCAGCCCCGTCGCCAGAGTCGTCTTCCCTGAACCCGGCAGACCGTTGACGAGAATGAGATCAACCATGCGGCGATCGTTGCTCACGCGTACCGACGTAGCGCGGGCCGGCCCCGTCCGGCGAGGGCAGACTTCATCGCGCCAGCGAGCCACGACGCGGTGGACGCAGGTATGGCCGCGTTACGGCGGCGTGTCGAGCACCGCGTCGGCGGCATCGTCGAGACTCTGCACGATCCACTGCTCGAAGTCGGCCGTGGTGCGCTCCGCCGCTGCCTGCCAGCGCAGCCGCTGCTCCTCCGTGGTGATGCGGGGCAGTGGCGCAGTCAGCCGGCGTGCGCCGCCGGCGCGGGTGGCCCGGAGATTCCGGCGCAGCTCGTTGCGCGACCAGCCCCCCTCCTCGGCCTGATCCAGCCATCGATCCTGCTGTTCGTCGGGCAGACCGGCTACCTCGGCATGATGCTGGAAGCTCAACGCGGCCCGCCGCCGGGCCAGTGGGAAACGGCGCGCGACCCATGCATAATTACGCACTGTCTGATACTCCAAGCCCAGAGTTTCGACGGCGCGCCGATACCTTCCGGTAAATTCCCGTTCACCGTGTGCCAGCCAGTCCCCAATACACCACACGGATGAATTCAGCACCTCAACGAGCCGCCGCCCGGCGCGCTCCCACCCCGCGAACGTGACGCCACCTGGTATTTGGAGTCCCACCTGGGTGACCAGGATCTGACCATTCGGCACGGCCGCCTCATGAGCCGTCTGCAGGTCTTTTCCAGAGTTTGCGGCGGCACTCACACCTCGTTGTTCAGGTATCGACAACGTGACTCCTCGCGATCGTCACTAAGGAGAGCCTGCCGTCCCGGCTCTCCGCGGGCCTCCCGCCACAAAGGACCGTATTTTGTCGGGGCCAACGGCATCTTCCCCCCACGGTGGACATTTGCGCGTAGCTCGCGCGGGGGACGCGCCGGACGCTGCTGTCTCGCCGGCGGGACAACAGTGGCGGCCGCCGGAATCGTGAAAACGTTGACACTGATGGATTTCTCTCCGCAATATGTGTCCACCGAATCCTCACCCTCGTCGAGAGGAAAGGGCAGTAATGGGCATGAACTCGCGAACAGGCCGAGGCTGGAAAAGGGCGGCAGTAATGGTTGCCGCATCCATGGCAGCGGTGGTTGGTGTGACCGGTCCGGCATTCGCCATCCATCAGCCTGACCCGCTTTCCTGCGCCTGGAATCGCACTTACGGCAGCGGCGACTACCTCTGGCTCAAGATCTTGCAAAGCAATCCGTCGGTGCCGTGGACGCCGTTGTGCTTCGTCGACGCCGGCTCGGATTTCAATGTGAGCGCGTTTGGAGTGATCGGGCTGCACAGCGGCAACAACGCCGGCATCATCGGCAGCGACACGATCCTCTGGGCATTTCCCAAGTGGCACGACGACTTCACCAACTACGGCACCGTCCGAGTGCTGACCATCTACTCGTGACATACGCGCCGCCGGGCGGTCCGACGTGCCGGACCGCCCGGCCGGCCAACACTTGGGGGTGTGCGAACGTGCGCGAGAACGACGACATCCGCGCCGCGGCGGGCCGCCGATCGCGGCGCCGCCGCATCGCTGCCGGGCTGGCCGGGATTGTCCTAGCCGGTTCTGCCTGGTGGGCGTACGACCGGTCGGCGGAACCAGCGGCTCCCGGCGACGGTGCCACGGTCAACGTGCTGGACTCCGATCTGCGAGACCCCGACCGGCTGGACGCCATCCTTGATGACGCCGGTATCCCGGCCCGCATCCAGATCATGCACGCCAAGGTCGTCAACGGCGTTCTTTTGGGTGGTTGCGGCGGCGCCGGTCAGGACGGCCTGCGCCAGATCGAGGCGGTGCTCGGCCCGCCGCCGGTGATTCGTCCGATTGGCAACAGCGAAGGCGTACGGATCGACATCGCGGCCCTGCCCCGCAACACCCAGATGTCATTCGTCTACTGGGTGATGCCTGGCCAGGTCCGGCCCATCACCGCGCCGACGATGAGCCTGCACAACGGCACGCCGCCGACCTGCACCCTGCCGGTCGCCCCGGCCCGTGACCGTCAATCGACTGGGCGGCCGGCACCCTGAAGACGACCGTGATTATCGACCGTATGCCGGTCGAGGAGCGTGCTTTCGCGGTGCATCCGGGGGGTGTGGAACGCAGTGACCGGGACCGGCCGTGACCTGCGCCGCCCGGGTCCGGGCCACGTAGTGTGCCGCGCCGTCGCGCCCGGCCGGCTCTGCGGTGCCGGCACCGGCCGCGATTGCTCGCATGGCGAAGTCGGGAACGGGCCGGGCGTCCTTGAAGCCCTGCTCGGTCACCATCGGCCTGGTCAAGGGGCGGCTCGGTGCGGTTGATCCCAGCCGTCCGGCAGAACGATGGAATCCCATCCGGGGTCCGGCCGATAATCGGTCCACCGACCGTCGAACGGTGGTGCGCCGCTCGCCGCGAGATCCATCAGATGTTCTCCGGCGGCCCGGATCGCCGGCGCCTGATCGGCGCTCCAACGGCCCGGTAGACCTGTCAGCGCGGCGAATTCGTCCTCGTCCTTCCACCGGCCGTTCCCGTCCGGGGTGATTAAGACGTCCAGGGCGCGGTCTGCGGTGTCGATGCCACGCAGGCTTCCGGTTTCCCAGCGCACGCGAGGCGACTCGAGATTGCCGTACCAGCCTTCGAAGCGCATGGAGGCGTCGAAGAACCACCACAAGGACCAGTCGCCGACCGTCGGTGCATAGTGCACGATGCCGGAACCTCGCCAGGTGGAACGGCGAGAGGCCCGGGGCAGATGAACCCGATCGGCGATCGAAACGTCGCGTAATCCACGTCCGTCGGCCAGGACGGATTCGATTTGCGGCGTGCCCGGACCGATCCACAACGCCAGCCCCTCGGCGTCGTCGCTGATGACCCGGCCGACCCGTACGAAACGCGCCTGTCCCTGACGCCCGTACCGATAGAGGACCGTGTCGCCGTAACCCCAGACCATGGGCGCACCGTATTACGCCGGCACTAGTCTGCCGCCGAGAATGCTGTTTCATACCTGGGTAGCACTCGCGATTGCGGTCTGTGGTGTGACGACCCGGGGGACACTTCGGCCGGACGCTCCAGGCCATGCGAATCCTGCCGCTCACCTTGGCCCTGACCAGCATCTTCACCCTGACCGCGGCCGCCGGCCCCCCACCCAGGGTGGGGACCCTATCGCCTTTCGCGGCGGCGCGGTCCGCGTTGTCCACAGGGGCGAATTCGCGTTCCGAGTTATCCACAGGCAGCTTGCCGGCGGGTCCGGCGCTGGCCTCCACTGTGTTTGCGGCGGCCTACCGGGAGACGGCCGTGCGCATGCTGGCCGCCGGCTGCCCGTACGCGAACTGGGCCGCCCAAGGCCGCCACTTCCTGCAGTTCGACCCGGCCGGCGACGGGCGCGTCGTCGAGGTGCTCGGGGACTTGGGGTCGGCCTCGCGGGTGGCGATCCTGGTTCCGGGCGTGGACACCACGCTGGCCGACTTCGACCGTGGCCTGGGCGGGGTGCCGCGACGGGCGCCGGGGGTGCAGGCGCGCAACCTGTACGAGGCCCTGACCAAGCGCGACCGGCACACCGCGGTCATCGCGTGGCTGGGTTACGACCCGCCGGAGGGGATCGGGGTGGCGGCCGCGACCGAGGGGCGGGCCCGGGACGGCGCGGCGGCGCTGACCGCGTTCGTGCGGGGCGTGCTGCGGCAGCGGCCGGGGACGGCGGTGACGTTGATCGGGCACAGCTATGGCTCGATCGTCGCCGGGCTGGCCGCGGAACGGCTGCCCGAGGTGGGCGATGTCGTGACGTTGGGCGCGCCCGGCATCGGGGTGGACCACGCCGGAGACCTGGGTGGGGCGCGGGTGTGGTCGGCGTTGGCTCCGACCGACTGGATTCGCCGGATTCCGCAGGTGCGCGTGCTGGGTCTGGGTCTCGGGCGGCGTCCGAGTTCGCCGGAATTCGGGGCGAACGTGCTGCCCACGGACGGGGTGGCGGGGCACGATTTCTATCTTGTGCCGGGAAGCGCGACCCTGAAGGCGGTAGGCGACATCGTCCTCTCGGGTGGTCCTCGCCACGAGACGCCGGGCCGCGTTTCTTAAGCCGCGCTTAAGGGGTACAGTTCCGGGCGGTCCTGATGCTGACGACTTCGCGGGAGGTGTTCGCTGTGCGAGATAGCGATCCTCCTAGTCGTGGCCGGGCTGCCTGTCAGCGCGCCTGACCGCTGACACAGGACTCTTCCACCCCGCATCCACCCGTACGCCGTTTGCCGGCGCCGGGTCGAGTCGTGCGCGCCGCGACGCCGGATGCGTGGGTGCCGGCCGCGACGTGATGTGCGCCCAGAACGCCACTCACGAGCGGAAGAAGGCCCCTCTGATGAAGAACCTCATCGCGCCCCTGACCTTCACGGTCGCTGCCATTTACGTGGTCATGCTGTTCGTCCTGGCTCACAGCACGCCGTGAACAGCCGCTAAGGCAAGCGGGACGTCCACAGCAGCGAAAGTCCGGCCGCCACCAGGCCCAGCAGCAACGCCAGCCCCGCATACCACTGCGTGACCTCGCGGGGCTCCACCCGGTGGCCGATCGAGCTGCCCATGTCCTCGTACACCTGCTTGAGCTCGCTGACCGACGCGGCCTCGTAGAAGTAGCCCTCGGTGTTCTCGGCCAGCTGCTGCAGCGACAGCCGGTCGACCGGCACCCGCTGCAGGGCGCCGCGGATGTCGACCACGCCGGTGTCGGTGCCG
The DNA here is from genome assembly GCF_055562135.1 of Actinoplanes sp. NPDC021490. Classification (NCBI taxonomy): domain Bacteria; kingdom Bacillati; phylum Actinomycetota; class Actinomycetes; order Micromonosporales; family Micromonosporaceae; genus Actinoplanes; species Actinoplanes sp. NPDC021490. The sequence goes on along the minus strand of NZ_JBVHFW010000003.1, from coordinate 569,481 downwards.
AACGCGATCGTCGAGACCGGCACGTTGGCCTGTGACGCAGCGGTGGCCGCGTCCTCGATCGAGCGGCCCGACGTGCGGTAGCCGTCGGAGAGCAGCACGATCCGGGCCGGGGGAGCGCCGGCGGCCCCGTCGGCGGGCACCGCGCGGATGGCGTCGAGCGAGGTGAACACGGCCTCGCCGGTCGCGGTTGCCTCGGCCAGCGTCAGTCCGTCGATCGCCGAGACCACCTGCGAGCGGTCCTTGGTCGGCGGCACGAGCACGTTGGCGGCCTTCGCGAACGACACCAGCCCCAGGTTGTACGTGGGGGGCAGCTCGTTGACGAACGCCTTCGCCGCCTCCTGGGCGGCCTCGATGCGGTTGGGCGCGACGTCGTCGGCCTCCATCGACAGCGACACGTCGATCGCCAGCATCACGGTGGCCCGTTCGAGCGGCTCCTCCTTGTCGACCGACGGGCGGGCCAGGGCCGTGCCCAGGGTCAGCAGCGAGAGGATGAACGCGGCCGCGGAGACGTGCCGGCGCCAGCCCAGGCCCTTGGGGGCGAGCGTGCGCAGCAGGTCGACGTTGGTGAAGCGCATCGCGTACTGGCGCTTGCGGAACTGCCTCCAGGTGTACAGGCCGGCGAAGACCAGCACCGGGAGCACAGCGAGGAGCCACCACGGCTCGAGGAAACGGATCATCGGGTGGTCCCCCGGGTGCGTGCGTGTCGCTGGGCGGCCACGAAGCGGACCACGTCCAGCAGCCAGTCGGTGTCGGTGCGCAGGCGTAGGTGGGCGGCGCCGGCTGCGCGCAGGGCTCCGGCGATCGCGCCGCGCTGTTCGGCGGCCGCCTCAGCGTAGCGCCGGCGCAGTGCGGGGTCGGCTGTCTGCACCTCGTGCAGCGCCCCGGTCTCGGGATCGGCCAGCGTGATCACGCCGACGTCGGGCAGCTCGAGCTCGCGCGGATCGACGACCTCGACGGCGAGCACGTCGTGGCGGACGCCGAGCTTGCGGATCGGCCGCGACCAGCCCTCGACGGGGGCCATGAAGTCGGAGATGACGACGGCCACACCGCGACGCCGTGGCGGCCGGTTGAGCAGGTCGATCAGCTCGCCCAGGTCGGTGCGGCCGGGCCGGATGTGGGTGCCGGCGACCGCGCGCAGCAGGGCCTGCGCCTCCTTGCGGCCGGGGCGGGCGGGCATCCGTACGACGGAAGGGGTGGTCGCCGCAGGCGGGGTCTTCTCCCGGCGCCATCGGCTCGGCTTCGCCTCGACCGCGGAGCCCGTGCCGACGACGGCGCCGATGCGGTTGCCTCCCCGTACGGTCAGGTGGGCCATCGCCGTGGCCGCCGCGAGCACCAGGTCGCGCTTGAGCATCTTGGCCGTGCCGAAGTCGAGGCTGGCGCTCAGGTCGATCGCCATCCACGTCTCGAGCTCACGGTCGGCGACCGTGCGGCGCACGTGCGGCAGCGTGGTGCGCGCGGTCACCGGCCAGTCCATCCGCCGCACGTCGTCGCCGGGGCGGTACTCGCGGGACTCGCCGGCCTCGCTGCCCGGGCCCGGCAGCAGACCCGCGTAGTCGCCCTGGAGCAGGCCGTCGAGTTTGCGCGTGACCAGCAGCTGCAGCCGGGACAGGACGGCCTCGGCCCGTGCTGTGCCGGAGTCGGCGCTTAGTGCTGGGCCGGCCACGGAGCACCAGTCTGGGGCTGCGGACCGCCGCTGACCGGGGCGGCGGGGTGGCTGCCGTTGGGCGACGTGCCCTGCCGGGCGGCCACCGAGGGCAGCGGGACGCTCTGCATGATGCGGGCGACGATGTGGTCGGCCGGGATGTCGTCGGCCAGCGCGTCGTAGCTGAGCACCAGCCGGTGGCGCAGGATGTCGGGCGCGATGTCCTGCACGTCCTGCGGCAGCGCGTAATCGCGGCCGCGCAGCAGCGCCAGGGCCCGCGTCGCGCGGACGATGCCGAGCGAGGCGCGCGGGCTCGCGCCGTACTGGATGAGCTGGGCCACGTCGGGCATGCCGTGCTGGGCCGGGGCGCGGGTGGCCAGAACCAGCCGCACCGTGTAGTCGACCAGGGCGTTGTGCACGAACACCTGGTCGGCGCGGCGCTGCAGGCCCAGCAGCTCCTCGGTGGTGAAGACCGTCTTGGGCTCGGGCGGGCTCACGCCCATCCGGTAGACGATCTCGCGTTCCTCGGCGTCGGTGGGGTAGCCGACCAGGATCTTCATGAGGAAGCGGTCGCGCTGGGCCTCGGGCAGCGGGTAGACGCCTTCCTGCTCGATCGGGTTCTGGGTGGCCATCACCAGGAACGGGGTGGGCACCTCGTGGCTCTGCCCGCCGATCGACACCTGGTGCTCGGCCATGACCTCGAGCAGCGCCGACTGCACCTTGGCGGGCGCGCGGTTGATCTCGTCGGCCAGCAGGAAGTTGACGAACACCGGGCCCAGCTCGACGTCGAACTTCTCGCTCGACTGGCGGTAGATGCGGGTGCCGACGATGTCGGCCGGCACCAGGTCGGGGGTGAACTGGATGCGGGAGAACGAGCCGCCCACCACCCGGGCCAGGGTCTCGACGGCGAGCGTCTTGGCCACGCCGGGCACGCCCTCGAGCAGGCAGTGCCCGCGGGCGAGCAGCGCCACGAACATGCGCTCGACCATCCTGTCCTGGCCGACGATCACCCGCTTGACCTCGAACATCGCGCGCTCGAGCTGGGACGCGTCCTGTGCGGGCGGAACGGGCGCGCCGCTACCGGAAATCGTCTCGGTCTCGGGCGTGAGCGGCTGAGCCACCGGTCCTCCACAGCGGTCGAAAAAGTCGTCTGCCGACGCTCAAGACTTACACGACCGACCTGAGAGCGTGCTCGTGGTGTCGCATTACGCGCCGCGCGGCCGCCTCGCCATGGACCGCAGGTGTCGATCTTTCTGCGCGATGCGCCGGAACGGGCACCCGCGGCGGGAGGATGCGCCAAGCCTGGATGCGTGTAACATTCTCCACGTCGCCGGGCGGCTTCCCCCGTGGTCGCCCGGCGCTCAATACCCTAGGGTCATGGACCTCGAGGTCATGGACGGCCCGACTCACCCGCAGTGCTCCTCCAAAGGATGCCGCGCGGACGCCAAGTGGCAGCTTTTGTGGAACAACCCCAAGCTGCACACCCCGGAATATCGGAAAACGTGGCTGGCCTGCGACGATCATCGTCCTACGCTCGGTCAGTTCCTCGAAGTCCGCGGATTCCTGCGCGAAGTGACGCCCTTCGGTGCAGCGTCCGATGCGCCGATCTCGTAGGGTCGAACCGTGACCGTCGACGCCCTCACGCCCTGGCCCGACACCGTGGATTGGCGCCCGGTCTCCCCGAAGCTGATCACAGTGGAACTGATCGTCCGCGGGGTCTGGACCCTGATCGTCATCGCCGGCCTGGTCGTGGGCCTCGTGCTGCAGGGCCACTGGCTGTGGCAACTCGGCATCGCGCTGGTCGTGGTGAACGCGATCTGGCGTTCCTTCGTCACCGTCCGGGCCGTCCGCGCCTGGGGTTACGCCGAGCGCGACAACGACCTGCTGGTGCGGCACGGCCTGCTGGTGCGGCGGCTCTCCATCGTCCCGTACGCGCGGATGCAGTTCGTCGACGTGACGGCCGGCCCGCTCGAACGTGCGTTCGGGCTGGCCACCGTGCAGCTGCACACCGCCGCGGCGGCCAGCGACGCGCGCATCCCCGGTCTGCCGCCGGCCGAGGCGGCCCGGTTGCGTGACCGGCTCACCGCCCTGGGCGAGGACCGGGCCGAGGGACTGTGACCGCCACCGAGCCCCCGGGAACGGCGGTCGTGGAACCCGAGCCACGACGCCGTCTGCACCCGCTCAGCCCGCTGCTGCACGGCGCCAAGAGCATCGCCGTGATCGTGGCCGCGCTGTCCTGGCAGACGCTGTCCCAGGTCGGGCTGGAGCGGTTCGCGATCGTGGTGGCGGTCATCGCGGTCGGCGTGGTGCTGTTCTCGATCGTCGGGTGGCTGACCACCGGCTATCAGGTGGTCGGGCGGGAGCTGCGGATCTCCGACGGCGTGGTCTGGCGGCGCAACCGCGCCATTCCGCTCGAACGGCTGCAGGCGGTGGAGCTGCGACGGCCGCTGCTGGCCCAGCTGACCGGGCTGGCCGAGCTGCGACTCGAGGTGATCGGCGGGGGCAAGACCGAGGCCCCGCTGGCCTACCTGACGGTCAAGGAGGCCTCCGCCCTTCGGGAGAGGCTTCTGCGGCTGGCCGGGCGTACGAGGGCAGTCGAAGCGCAACCCACCGGCCAGGCCGATGCGGCGGCACCCGGCGCGCCCGCTCTCGAACGCCCGCTCATGCGGGTCAGAAACCGCGATCTGGTCGTCAGCCAGTTGCTCACCCCGCAGGCGTTCTTCCTGCCCGTCGGCGTGGCGTTCGTCGTGCTGCAGTTCGTGCTCGAGGGATCGTGGACGTTCGTCGGCATCGCCAGCACCGTGACCGCCATGGCCGGTGTGCTGCTGCAGCCGGTGCGGCGCGTGCTGCAGGACTGGGACTTCCGGCTCGCGCGCGACCCCGAAGGCCGGCTCGCCGTGCGCTACGGGCTGCTCGAGACGCGCAGCCAGCTGGTGCCGCTCAACCGTGTGCAGGCCATCGGGGCGACCTGGCCGCTGCTGTGGCGGGGTCAGGGCTGGCTGCATCTGCGTCTGGACATCGCCGGGTACGCCGGTGAGCCCGGCAGCGGTGACTCCAAGCGCTCCGACCGCCTCCTGCCGGTGGGGGAGTTCGCCACCGCGCGGGCCCTCGTGTGGGAGGTGCTGCCCGGGGTCGACCTGGCCACACTGGCCACCTCGCCGCCCCCGTCGCGGGCGCGCTGGCTCAACCCGTTCTCGCTGCGGTCGATCGGCGTCGGGCTCACCCCCGAGGTCTTCGTGAGCCGCTGGGGGCTGCTCACCCGCGAAATGCACATCGTTCCGTACGCGCGGCTGCAGAGCGTACGGGTGGTGCAGGGTCCTCTGCAGCGGATGTCCGGCCTGGCCACGGTCTACGCCGACACCGCCCGGGGCCGCGCCGGCCAGGCCAAGGACCGGGATCTTGCCGAGGCATACGCGCTGGCCGCGGAACTGGCCGTGCGGGCGCGCCAGGCCCGGGAACCGCAGACCCCCTAAGCTCGGGGGATGGAGCTTCCGGAGTTCTCGCCCGGTCTCAGCGCCCGGGTGGAATTGACCGTCACCGACGCCGACACCGCCCAGGCTGTCGGCTCGGGTGACGTGCCCGTGCTGGCCACGCCGCGCGTGCTGGCCCTGGCCGAGGCGGCCACCGTCGCCGCCACCGCCCGCCTGATTCCCGGCGGGATCACCACGGTCGGTGTGCGCGCCGAGATCTCGCACCTGGCCCCCACCCCGGTCGGGCGTCAGGTGCACGCGCTGGCCACGCTGGCCAAAGTGGACGGGCGCAAGCTGCACTTCGAGGTCGTGGTGCGGGACGGCGAGACGCTGGTGGCCGAGGTGCGGGTCGAACGGGCACTGCTCGACCGCCAGCGCTTCATCGAAAAGGCCCTCGGCTAGGCGCCCCAGCGGGCGACGACCTCCTCGTTGGTCGGCATCGCGACCGCGCCGCCGCGCCGCTCGCAGACCAGCGCGGCGACGTTGAGGGCGAACTGCACGTTGCGCTGCCAGCCCTCGAGATCCTTGGGCAGGCCGTCGGCGAGCAGCCGGCGCACCAGGGCGCCCATCACCGAATCGCCGGCGCCGGTCGCGTCGATCGCGTCGACCTTGGGCGCGGCCAGCATCATCGCGCCCTCCGCGGCGGCGATGTAGGCGCCCTTGGACCCGGCGGTGACGACCACGGCCTTGGCCCCCAGCGAGCGGATGCGCTCGGCGGCCTTTTCGGGTGACGCGCCGTCGTAGAGCACCTCGGCGTCGGCCGCGCTCAGCTTGACCAGGTCGGCCGTGGCGAAAAACTCCTCGGACAGCTCCCGCAGGTGGGTCACCGCGGCGCCGTCGGGCAGCAGGGTGGGCCGCGCGTTCGGGTCGAAGACGCGCAGCGGCCCGGGAGTCGCCCACGCGGCCCTCGCAGCCGCCCGGAACGGCTCCCGCAGCAGGCAGATCGATCCGCTGTAGAGCACGTCGGCCCCGGACACCATGGCCGTGTCGAGGTCGGCCGGGCCGAGCAGCGCGTACGACGGGGGCTCGCCGTAGAAGGTGAACGTCGGCTCGGCCCCCACGAACGTGGTGACCGCCAGCGTGGTCGGCGCGGAGACCCGCTTCACGCCGGCCGTGCCGACGCCGCGTTCGGTCAGGAACACCGCGATCCGGTTGCCCAGCACGTCGTCGCTGAGCGAGCCGACATACTGCACCTGGCCGCCGAGCCGGGTCGCGCCGACGGCGACGTTCAGCGGCGCACCGCCGATCGCCTGGCGGTAGACCACCTCGCCGTCGTGCTCGGCCTCCTGAAGGTCGATCAGCGCCTCGCCGAGCACCACCGCATAGCCCATTGCCGGTCCTTCCCCTCATTCGCTCCGGGAACCCGGCCATGTGCTCAGGTAACCCGGCCGTAATGCAGAACAGCCTTACGTCCGGGGACGCGCAGCGCCAGTACTCGCCTGATATGTCCCTTTTTGGGATGATCAACGGATGTTATCCCGCGCGCTCGCCCTTGCTGTCCCCCTCACCATGATCGCTGGCTGCACGAACTCGGTGGACGTCGGACCCACCACGCCCGTCTCGGTCACCGCCTCGGCCTCGGCCTGGACCGTCTTCGAGGGCGGGACCAGCCCATCGCCGGCCGGTTCGTGGAATCCCGACACGGTCGCCTCCGGCACGTTCCTGCCGTTCCGGCCGGGCTCGACGGCCATCACCTACGACCCCGCGGTGGTCCCGCCGGGTGCGACCGCCTCGGTGCAGATCTCCCAGAACCCCCAGGCCATGGAGGTACGCGTCGTGGCCGCGGGACTGATTCCCCGAAGGGCGTACGGCGCCCACCTGCACACCATGCCGTGCACCGCCGTTCCTGACGCCGCAGGGCCGCACTACCAGCATCAGAGCGACCCGTCCAAGCCGTCGGTCGACCCGTCGTACGCCAACCCGGAGAACGAGGTGTGGCTCGACTTCACCGTCGACGGGTACGGCGAGGCCACGTCGTCGTCCCTGGTCAAGTGGACTTTTCCGGAGGGGCAGTCGGCGCGGTCGCTGATCCTGCACGCCCAGCCGACGAAGACGGCCGCGGGGGTGGCGGGGACAGCCGGGCCGCGTGTGGCCTGCCTGACATTGCCGGAGCGCTGAGGCGTTTGCCGGTTCTGTCCTGTGGACAACCGGCGCCGCGCGCTTGACACCCGGGTAGTGTCCCCAGCCATTGCCCCTGGGTGGCCGGGGGAGGTGGTGGGCACCCGCGCGAGGCTCCCGGGCCTCCTTCCGGCCGGCGGCAGCGGTAACGTCGGGGGCGGATCGGCGACCCAGCGTCGTCCACGGCTGAGAACTTCGGAGGCGGCACCATGGCCGAGCAGAAGGCCGCGCAACCCGCGGTCAAGACGGAAACCCACGACCCCGGCTTCCCCGAGGCTTTTCTGCAGTTCATGCGGGGCGGGTGGCGTGAGGACCCGCTGGCCGTCAACCCGCTGCCCGAGGTGCCCAACTACGAGAAGCGGCGCAACGCGCTCTCCGAGGCCTTCCCGGGCGAGACGCTGATCATCCCGTCCGGCAACGAGAAGGTCCGCGCCAACGACACGGACTACTCCTTCCGCCCCGGCAGCGACTTCGTCTACCTGACCGGCGACCGCGATCCCGACAGCGTTCTCGTGCTGCGGCCCAGCGGCTCCGGCCACGACGCGGTGCTCTACACGCGGCAGCGCAACTCGAAGGACACCGACGCCTTCTTCCGCAGCCGCAACGGCGAGCTGTGGATCGGGCGTACGCACACGCTGGCCGAGAAGTCGACCGAGCTCGGCGTCCAGACCGCCCCGCTGGCCGAGCTGGGCCCCGCGCTGGCCGGCTCGGCGCCGGGACGCACCCGGGTGCTGCGCGGGCTCGACGCCGCGGTCGACCGGGCCGTGCTGGCGTACGAGCCGAACCGTGAACAGCCGCGCGACCGCGAGCTGGCCTGGGTTCTCAGCGAGCTCAAGCTGGTCAAGGACGAGTGGGAGATCGCCCAGCTGCAGGCCGCGATCGACGCCACCGTCCGCGGCTTCGAGGATGTCGCCCGGGTGCTGCCGGCCGACCGCGGGGTCAAGGAGCGGCTGCTCGAGGGCGTGTTCAGCCTGCGGGCCCGGCACGACGGCAACGACGTCGGCTACGGCTCGATCGTCGGTGCGGGCGCGCACGCGACGATCCTGCACTGGGTGCGCAACACCGGCGTCACCAAGCCGGGCGAGCTGCTGCTCATGGACATGGGCGTCGAGGGCGACAACTTCTACACGGCCGACGTGACCCGTACGGTGCCGGTGTCGGGGCAGTTCTCGCCGCTGCAGCGCCAGGTCTACGACATCGTCCACGCGTCGCAGCAGGCCGGCATGGAGGCGATCCGGCCGGGCGTGCTGTTCAAGGACGTGCACCAGGCCTGCATGCGTGTGCTGGCCGAGGGGCTCGACGACCTGGGGCTGCTGCCGGTCAGCGTCGACGAGGCGATGAGCGAGGAGAGCACGGTCTACCGCCGCTGGACGCTGCACGGGTTCGGCCACATGCTCGGCATCGACGTGCACGACTGCAACAACGCGCGCAACGAGACGTACCGGGACGGGGCGCTGGGGGAGGGCTACGTGCTCACCGTCGAGCCCGGCCTCTACTTCCAGCCCGAGGACGACCTGGTGCCCGAGGAGCTGCGCGGCATGGGCGTCCGGATCGAGGACGACGTGCTGGTCACCGCCGACGGCTGCAAGAACCTGTCGGCCGGCCTGCCCCGCTCGTCATCCGACGTCGAGGCGTGGATGGCGGCGCAGCGCGAGGCCGGCCCGCGCCTCCCGGACTAGCCGATGAGCCGGTCGACGAGCGGAAACTCGTCGTACGGCTGGTTGTAGTCGCCGAAGTGGCCGTCGTCGCGGACGATCTGGGTGCCGCCGACGCGTTCGAACATCGCTCGCCCCTGGTGCTCGTCGCAGCCGTACGGGTCCAGGCGCGAGTTGATGAAATACGCGTCCCGCACGTTGCCGCGGATCGTGCTCCAGTCGTAGCTCGGCTGGAGCACGGGCTCGTCCGAGTCGTTGGGCTGCGTGCAGTAGCCGGCGACCAGGATCGCCTGGTCGACCGTGACGTGTTCGAGCAGGGCCAGCAGCAGCGCGGCGCCGCCCGAGTGCCCGACCAGGACGGTCTGCTCGTCGAACGTATGCGCCTTGAGAACCCGGGGCAGGAACTCGGCGATCGGCTCGACGTTGAGGTCGGGGTAGTGCGGCACCTCGACGTCGTAGCCACGCTCGGTCAGGCGGCCGGCCAGCCATGGATACCAGGCCACGCCGGGGTTGCCGCCGGTGCCGTGAAAGATGATCGCGCGTCGCATCGGGCCAGTCTGGCATCCGGAGTCGGGGTTCGATGCCCCTGTGGATGACGCCGGGCCGCTGTGGATAACCCGCATTACGCGGCTTGACAACGGCGTACGTTCTGCCCCAACGACCCAGGGTGGGCGGGGGAGGCGGCGGCCACCCAGCGCAAAGCCGACAAAACCGGATCAGCGCTTAACATGGTGATTTTTCGTTTTTGGGAGGCCTAGTCTGGACGGCATGGTGAGGGTGCCTAGTTCGCGCAGGGCCGTGGTGGCCGGGGCGTTCCTGCTCGTGCTCGGGGCGACGCCGGCCGTGGCGCACCTCAAGAACGCCGAACCAGGGATGTTCAACAAGGCCGAGCCGGGGGTGTTCGCCGCCCGGCAGATTCCCACCGTGGCGCCGACGGTGGCGCCGGTGCCCCGGGCGGTGCGGGCGCCCCGAGACCTGCCGACGATCAACTACTGGGATTCGCCGCAGGGTTTCTCGCCCGACGTGACGCCCAGGTCGGTGACGGCCGTACGGGAAGGGCTGCACCCGAAGCGCAAGCTGGCCGTCTACGACGCCCCGGGTGGACTGCCGCGCGCGTTCCTGGCCCGGACGATCAGCGGGCTCCCGGTCACCGTGCCGATCGTCGAGCGACGCCAGGGCTGGGCCGCGGTGCTGCTGCCCTCGGTCAACCGGCGGGTCGGATGGCTGCCGCCGCACGGCTGGGAGACGCGCCGGCTCCGCGACGAAGTGGTGGTCGACCTGAGCGACCACCGGCTGACCTGGCTGCGGGACGGCCGGAAACGCGGCGCCTGGACGGTGGCGGTCGGGTCGTCGCGGACGCCGACGCCGCTCGGCCGGACGTTCGTGATGGGACGCACGATCACCCACGGCCACGTGTACGCGGGCCTCGACGCACTGGTGCTGGGAGCCGTGCCGGACGACCGGGACGCCCTGTCGGCCTCGCTGCGCAACGGGCACACGGCGATCCACGCGTGGCGGCAGGAGTCGGCCTTCGGGCGCAGCATCTCCAACGGGTGCATCCGGATGCCGGCCGACGTGCAGCGCACGTTGCTCGACCACCTCGGGCCGGGCACCGTCGTGCACGTGGTCAGCTGAGAAAGACTACGAACGCAGCCACTGCGCCTTGGCCGCGGCCCGCTGCTCATCGGCCCCGGCCGCCCGCAGCAGTTCCAGCACCGGCCAGTACGAGACCGTGTCGGCCTGCCCGCCGCTGACCACCCGATGCAGATAGTCGCCCAGCACGTCGCCGAGAACCAGGCCGTCGCGGGTGATCGCGCGGACGGCGGGCACCGCCTCGGAGTGGTCGTCGCCCGGGCCCAGCCCCTCGATCATCGCGCTGATGCGGGCGGCCTCTGCACGTTGTTGCTCGTCCAGTTCCGGCTTCTGCATATCGCCACCGTAAGCCGCCCGGCCAAGGTCAGTCCTGGAAGCTGCGGCCCAGCACCGCCAGCAGGGCCAGTTTCTCGTGGCTCTCGCTGCCCGGGGTGGCCGTGAAGACCAGCAGCGACTGGGCCTGATCGGGGTCCTGCAGGCTCTGGCAGAACAGGTCGAGCCGCCCGACCCGGGGATGCGCGAAGCGTTTCGTGTCGCTCCACCGCAGCCCGACCTCGTGCCGGTTCCACACCTCGGCGAACTCGGGGCTCGTACGCAGCAGGGTGCCGACGAGCGCCTGGGCCGGTGCGCCGGTAGTCCGCAGCGCCGCGGCCAGGAACCGGCCCTGCTTGTCGTGGTCGTCGGCGAAGTAGATGGCGCGCGAGGCCGGGTCGGTGAACCAGCGGTAGACCGCACTGCGGGCCGGCCCCTCGTACGCCGTCTCGTCGCCGAACAGCGCCACCGCGGGCGGGGTCTGCAGCAGCGTCTCCCCGAGCGGGCTGATCACCTGGGCGGGCGTGTCCTGCAGTCGGTCGAGGATGCGCATCAGGCCGGGGCTGACGTGCCCACCCGCGCCGCGCTGGGCGGCGCTGTAACCGCACAGCCGGAACAGGTGGTCGCGCTCGTCCGGCGTCAGGCGCAGACCGCGGGCGACGGCGGCGAGCATCTGCGGGGACGGTTGCGGGCCGTCGCCGCGTTCGAGGCGGGCGAAGTAGTCGGCCGACATGTCGCACAGCTCGGCCACCTCCTCGCGGCGCAGGCCCTTCGCCCGCCGCCGGGCGCCCCGCCGCAGACCCACGTCCTCCGGTTGCAGGGCTTCGCGGCGGGCGCGCAGGAAGGCGCCGAGCGAGGCGCGGTCGAACGTCATGCTCCGATCGTCGCGGATCCGGCCCGGCTCAACCACGGCATCGCATTCAGTGGCTGAGCGGAGCCTTCATCCGGCGCTCGAGGCGCAGGCTACCCTCGCGCGGTGAGCTCCCAAGTGATTGCGGCGGCCTGGGTGCACGTGCGGGACCGCCGGGTCCTCGTCGTGCGGGCCGCCAACTCCGACGCGTTCTATCTGCCCGGCGGCAAACCCGAGCCGTCCGAGACGTACGCCGAGGCGGCCGCGCGTGAGGTGCACGAGGAGGTCGGCATCGTCGTCGACCCGGCCGACCTGACCCTGTTCACCGAGATCGTCGCGCCCGCCCACAACCGGCCGCCCGGCACCACCGTACGGCTGATCTGTTTCCTCGGCGGCAAGACCGAGGACGCGCCGAGGGCCGCGAACGAGATCGCCGAACTGGACTGGTTCACCTCGGCCGAGTCCCCGCTCTGCGCCCCGGCGATCCGGCTGCTGATCGGCGAGCTGGTGACCGCGGGCCTGATCGATTAGGCCGGTGCCGCTTCGAAAAACCGGTCGGCAACGGCTGTGTGGGTGCTGAACCCGAGTTCGGCCGGGCCGGTCAGCACGTCCCAGCCGTGGGTCTCGTCGTTCGCCTCGGCGGCGGGCATGTCGTCGGCCGACCGCAACGGCGGGAACAGCGCGAAGACGAGCAGCGTGCCGTCGGGGGCGCTGACCGCGTCGTACAGGCGGGCCGCTTTCGGATCGGCCGTCAGGCCCGTCTCCTCGAACAGCTCGCGGGCGGCGGCGTCCTGCCAGGACTCGCCGTAGTCGATGAAACCGCCCGGCAGCGCGAGCGTGCCGGCCGCGGGCGGGATCGCGCGGCGCACCACGAGAAGGCCGCGGCCGACCGGCTGGACGGCCACCGCGACCGGCGTCGGGTTGCGATAGGACGTCTCGCCGCAGGCGCCGCAGCGGCGCGGCCAGAGCTGGGCCGGCGCGAACCGGGCCCCGCAGAACGTGCAGTGCTGGAAGAGGTCACGCATGGAGCGGCGAGTTGCAGGCCGCGACCAGGGCCTGCCGGCACGCGTTGAGCAGCGGGCGCAGGGCCGCGTCGCGCTGCTGGGCCTCGTAACCGTTGATGGCGCCGCCCGGCGCGTTCGTCTCGGCCAGCGCGAGCACCTGGTCGAGAATCGACGCGCGGGCGAACAGGCGGCGGGCGCGCGGATCGAACCCGGCGGGCAGGGTGGCCGTGCTCTCCGGGCGGCGCAACTGTTGCAGGGCGCCGGCCAGCTCCGGTTTCCACTGGGCCACGTCCAGCTTGGTCAGCTGGGTGGTCGTCTCGCCGAGGGCCACGGTCAGCTCGCTCTCGGCCTCGGCCGCGCCCATCTGGAACACCGGCCGGTAGTCCTCCACCGGGAAATAGCGCCACAGCACCGTCTCGAACTCCACGCCGGAGCCGGACACGTGGCGGCGCACCTCGGGCACGACGCCGAACGTGGGCGTCATGACGGCCTCGCCCGAGAGCATGGCCGCGCCGGTCAGCGGGCCCGGGCCGGGCAGGCCGCGCGGGTCGCCGGGGGCGGGCAGCACCAGGCGGATGTCGTCGGGATGCACCTTGGCGAACACCGGCAGGCCCTGCGGCAGCGGCACGTCGGTCCACGTGCCGGGCGCGTCGGCGACCAGGTGCTCCTCGTCACGGGCGATCTCGTCGGGCAGCTCGTCGAAGGGCACGAGACCGGCACGCCAGGCACGCACCCAGGCCACGAACCTGGTCGAGCGCCGCGCGACCAGGGTGGCGGCATCGGCTGCTGGGGACATGCGAGCAAGGGTACGTGCCCATCGGGAAGTCTGTCTCGGCCGGAGAGTCAGAAAGGCCGTGTCCCTACGCACGGGTTACCGTGCCTTGCATGTATGGGGAGGACGTGCTCAAGGGAGACTGGCGCCGCCGCCGCGTGGTGCCGGAGGTGGACGCCGAACGCGACCTGGTGGTCGAGGACGCCGGCTCCGGGTTCTGCGGGGCGGTGGTCGGGTTCGAGCTCGGCGCGGTCGTGCTCGAGGACCGGCACGGCAAGCGGCGCAACTTCCCGCTCGAGCCGGCCGGGTTCCTGCTCGAGGGCAAGCCGGTGACGCTGCGCCGGCCCACGGCCACCCCGCAGCAGGCCAAGCGGGTCACCGCCTCCGGGTCGGTCGCCGTCGACGGCGTGCGGGCCCAGGTCGCCAAGGCCAGCCGCATCTGGGTCGAGGGCATCCACGACGCCGCCCTGGTCGAGCGCATCTGGGGCGACGACCTGCGCATCGAGGGCATCGTGGTCGAGCCGCTGGACGGCATCGACGACCTGGCCGGTGCGGTCAAGTCGTTCCAGCCGGGACGGCAGCGCCGGCTGGGTGTGCTCGTCGACCACCTCGTGCCCGGCAGCAAGGAGAGCCGCATCGTGGCCGCCGTGACCCATCCCGACGTCCTGGTCACCGGTCATCCGTACGTGGACATCTGGCAGGCCGTCAAGCCCGAGCGGGTCGGGCTGTCGAAGTGGCCGGTCATCCCGCCCGGCCGGCCCTGGAAGGAGGGCATTTGCGCGGCCGTGGGCGTGCGCGAGCCCGCCGACATGTGGCGGCGCATCCTCAAGTCGGTCAACAGCTACAAGGACGTCGAGACCCCGCTGATCAACTCGATGGAACGGCTGATCGACTTCGTGACCGTCATGGACGACTGAGCGCCTTCCCCAGCCTCTTCGCGGCTTCGGCCAGCCGGTCCGGCGGATGGGCGGCGTAGCCCAGGATCAGCCCCGGCGGTCCAGGGGAGTGCCGGTGCCAGCTGAGCGGATGCACGAGCACGCCGCAGGCCGCCGCCTTCTCCGCCAGCACCGTGTCCGGTTCGCCGCCGTCCAGCAGGATCAGCAGGTGCAGGCCCGCCGCCACCCCGGTGACCTCGGCCCCCGGCAGATGGCGGCGCAGCGCCTCGATGAGCGCGTCACGGCGCCGGCGCTGACGGGTGCGGACGTTGCGCAGATGCCGCTCGTAGTCGCCGGTGGCCAGCAGCCGGGCCAGCACCAGCTGCGGCAGCGCCGGATTGCCGAGATCGCTGTCGTGCTTGGCCGTCAGCAGGTCGGTCTGCAGCCGGCGCGGCGCGATCAGCCATCCGAGCCGCATCCCCGGAGCCAGAGACTTCGAGACGCTTCCCGCGTACGCCACCTGGTCCGGCGCCGTGCCCTGCAGAGCGGCCACCGGAGCGCGGTCGTAGCGGTGCTCGGCGTCGTAGTCGTCCTCGACGACCAGGTTGCGCCCGGCCACGGCCCAGGCCAGCAACGCGCGCCGCCGGGCCGGGCTGAGCACGACGCCGGTCGGATACTGATGCGCCGGGGTGAGAACGGCCGCGTCCTGCGTCAGCCGGTCGACCACGAGCCCCTCGGCGTCGACCGGGACGGGCTCCGGGCGTACGCCCCAATGCGCCAGCTGATCCCGCGCCCCTCGCGAACCCGGATCCTCGACGGCGATGCGGTCCCGGCCCGCCGCGTGCAGCGTCTGGGCCAGCAGGGCCAGGGCCTGGGCGACACCGCCGACCACGATCACGTCGTCCGGTTCGGCCCGTACGCCCCGGGTGCGGGCCAGCCAGCCGGCCAGCTCGGCGCGCAGCCACGGCGTGCCGCCCGGGTCGCCGTAGCCCAGATCGGCCGCGGTGATCCCGTCGAGCACCGCGCGTTCGGCGCGCAGCCACGCCGTACGGGGAAAGGCCGAAAGGTCGGGAACGCCCGGAGAGAGATCGAAGTCGATGCCGTCGGCGGGCGGAAGCGGCAGCCGCAGCGTGTCGAGCGAGCGGCGGCGGTCCGAGGGCGAATCCCGGACGTGCGGAGCAGCGATGATCGTCGTCCCGGCACCGGTGCGGGCGGCGGCCAGCCCCTCGTCGATCAGCCGCTGATAGGCGTCGACGACCACACCCCGCGAGACCTGCAACTCGGCCGCGAGCAGCCGGGTGGCGGGCAGACGCGTGCCGGTCCGCAGCCGCCCGGAGGCCACGGCCGCCCGCAGCCCGTCGGTCAGCCAGGTGGTCAGGCCCTTGGCGGGCGCGTCGCCGGGCCGCAGCTGCAGGAAGTCCGAGCCGGGAATTGGTCCCCCTGAGAGCCGATGGATTGGTCCTTCCGACCGGACCATATCGCGGACAGCATCGAAGTCGTGAAGATGAGCATCCTGGCCGGGGCGACCGGCATGGTCTTCGTCGGCGGAAGCGTGGCCGTCTCCGGCTTCCTGGCCGACGCGCCGTCCCTGACCATCCAGTCCCTCCGGTACGCGGTGGCCTGCGCCCTGCTGCTGGCGTTCGCACGCTGGACGGGCCGCCGCCCGCTCCGCCCGCGCGGCGCCGAATGGCTCTGGCTGGCCGGCGTCGTCGTGACCGGCATGCTGATCTTCAACGTGGCCCTCGTGCAGGGCTCGCGGCACGCCGAACCGGCCGTGATCGGGGTGGCTGTCGCCTGCGTGCCGTTGCTGCTCGCCGTGGCCGGCCCTCTGCTGGAGGGCCGCACCCCCGCCGCCCGCCTGATCGTCGCCGCGCTGGTCGTGACCCTCGGCGCCGGGCTCGTGCAGGGCTTGGGCCGGACCGACGGCATCGGCCTGTTGTGGGCGCTGGTGACGTTCGCCTGCGAGGCCGGTTTCACGCTGCTGGCCGTGCCGGTGCTGGGCCGCCACGGCCCGCTCGGCGTCTCGGTCCACTCGACGTGGATGGCCGCCGCGGGCTTCGGCGCCGGTGGGCTGCTGCTGGAGGGCCCCGGGGCGGTCGCGCGGGTGCGGCTCGACGATGCGCTGGCCGGGGTGTACCTGGCCGTCGCCGTCACGGCCGTCGCCTTCGTCCTCTGGTACACGTGCGTGCAGCGGCTGGGGTCGGCCCGGGCCGGGCTGCTGACCGGTGTGGCTCCCGTCTCGGCCGCCGCCGTGGGGGTGGCCGTGGGCGGCCCGATGCCCGGCCTGCCGGTCTGGCTGGGCATCGCCGTGGTCGCGGCCGGGTTGGCCCTCGGTTTCCGCTCGCCCCGACCGGCGAACGCTCCCACTCCGCAGCCCGCAGCACCCCTGCCCGCAGCACCCCTGCCCGCTGCACCCCTGCCCGCAGCACTCGCGCCCGCAACCGTGCCCGTGCCCGCAGCGCCCGCACACGTGCCCGCAGCAGCCGCGCCCGCTGAGGCCCGGACGTAGGGCGCCGACCAATCGATCTTTCTGGGAGCAGCCGCCGCCTCCCCCACCCACCCGAGGGAAATGGCGGGGACGCTACCGCTTGTCAAGCGGCCGGCCCGGGTTGTCCACAGCGCTATGCGAGATGTTGCGGATCGCGCTTGAAAACGAAAGTGGCGATGTCCAGGCCCTCCACCGACCCGTCCTCGTCCCGCAGGATCTGCAGCACCTCGCCCTCGTTGTCGCCCTCGACGCCGCGCCAGCGGTCCGGGGCCTCGCGGACGAAGCGGGTCCGGTGGTTCGGCCCGGTCATCACGACCGCGTCCCCGGCCGGGGTGATCTCGTGCTCCCGGCCCATCCACCACCAGCGCCCGACCAGGGCGGCCGCCTCGCCGGTCGGCGGGACCGGGGGCTGCCACGGCGCGACCGGCGCCGGTTCGGCGTCCACCGCGGCGGCCAGCGCCGACAGGGCCACCTCCTTGATCGTGGTGCCGGTCAGCCCGTACGAGTTGGCGAAGACGATCACGCCGAGCCGGCTGCGGCGGTGGACCGCCAGCTGGGCGACGTAGCCGGGCATCGAGCCGCCGTGGCCGACGAAGATCCGCTCGCCGACCCGGAACAGCTGCGGGCCCAGCCCGTGCCCGCCGGTCCACGACTCGAGGTCGCTGATGACGACGGGCGCGCACATCTCGTCGACGGTCTCGCGGGCCAGCACGGCCGGGGCGGGGTCGGTCCAGAACGCGGCCCACTTGGCCATGTCGGTGATCGTCGACCAGAGCTGGCCGGCCGGGGCCATCGCCCCCGCGTCCAGGCGCGGCTCCTCGTGCAGCGAGCGGTCGAGGGCATGCACGACGTAGCCGCGGGCGAACGGCTCGACCGGCGCGTACGTCGTCCGCTTCATGCCCAGCGGATCGAGCACCCGCTTGCCCGCCAGCGCCTGCCACTCCTCGCCGGTGACCTTCTCGAGCACGGCCCCGAGCAGCCCGTACGCGAGATTGGAGTACCGGTAACGGCGGAACGGCGGGCCGACGGCCTTGTCGTAGCCGAGCTCGGCCAGCAGCTTGTCGACGTCCCCGCCCTCGGTGCGCTCCCACCACGCCCCGTCCGGCTCGCGCTGCAGCCCGGACACGTGGCCGAGCAGCTGGCGCAGCGTCACGCCGCCGATCGGGGTGCCGGGCAGGTGCCGGTAGAGCAGGTCGTCCAGCGCGAAGAACCCCTCGTCGCGCAGCTGCATGACCAGCGTGGCGGTGATCGTCTTGGTGATCGAACCCAGCCGGTACTGCGTCTTCGCGTCGGGCCGCGGGTGCTCGCCCGCGAACACCTGGTGCAGCACCGCGCGGTCCCGCACGATCGCCAGGGCCAGGGACGGCGTACGCCCCTCGGCCTGCGCACGAACGGCGATCTCCTCGACCCGTCGGCCGGTCTCCGGCAACAACGACGGCAGCAGCGACACGGTGGACCCTCTCGATATACGACTGATGGGTATAACTGCGCTCGGCCGATATGGCTACGCGGCCGGGGGCCCCGGCTTGCATGGCAGTTCGATGACATTTTCCGTGAGGGCGCACGCAGCGTCGCCGGACGTGCGCGGGCATGTCACGATCGATACGTGGAAGCGGTTCTGTGGATTGTGCTTGGCATCGCCTTGGCGATCGCCGAGGCCTTCACGGCCACGTTCTTGATCATTTTCTTCGGCATCGGCGCCTTCGCCGCGGCCGGCGCGGCCGCCCTGGGCGCGCCCCTGCTGCTCCAGGTCATCGTCTTTGCCCTGGTCTCCGGCCTGTCGGTGACCGCGCTGCGCCCGATCGTCCTCAAGCACGCCCGGCCCGCGCTCGAGTCGGGTGACACGCCGTTCGGCGTCGAGGCGCTCGAGGGCGGCCACGCGACCGTGCTGGAAGAGATCGACGGCGCACACGGCATGATCAAGATCGACGGCGAGCACTGGCAGGCCCGTTCCTTCGACGGCCAGGAGAAATACCTGCCCGGTGAGCGGGTTCGCATCATCAAGGTCGACGGCGCCACGGCCATCGTGTGGCGCGACGACATTTCGAACCTTTAACGCAAGACATGCCTCAGAACCCATAGAGAGGGTTGCCATGGAAGCTGTGATCGGCGTCCTCATCATCGTGATCGTGGTGTTCGCCATCGTCACGCTGCTCCGAAGCGTCCGCATCGTCCCGCAGCAGCGCATGGACGTGGTCGAGCGACTCGGCAAGTACAAGCGGACCCTGAGCCCGGGCCTCAACCTGCTGGTGCCGTTCGTCGATTCGGTGCGCAGCAAGGTCGACATGCGCGAGCAGGTGGTCTCGTTCCCGCCGCAGCCCGTGATCACGTCCGACAACCTGGTCGTCTCGATCGACACGGTCCTGTATTTCAAGGTCGTCGACCCGGTACGGGCCACGTACGAGATCTCCAACTTCCTGCAGGCCATCGAGCAGCTGACGGTCACGACCCTGCGTAACGTCATCGGCTCGCTCGACCTCGAGCGTGCCCTGACCAGCCGCGAGGAGATCAACCGGCACCTGTCGACGGTGCTCGACGAGACCACCGGCCGCTGGGGCATCAAGGTCACCCGCGTCGAGATCAAGGCGATCGAGCCGCCGCCCAGCATCCGCGACTCCATGGAGAAGCAGATGCGCGCCGAGCGGGAACGACGCGCCACGATCCTCAACGCCGAGGGTCACAAGCAGGCCCAGATCCTCACCGCCGAGGGTGAGAAGCAGGCCGCGGTGCTGCGCGCCGACGGTGACCGCCAGTCGCGGATCCTGCAGGCCGAGGGTCAGGCCAAGGCCATCCGTACGGTGTTCGACGCGATCCACACGGCCAACCCGTCGCAGAAGGTCCTGGCCTACCAGTACCTCCAGGCCCTGCCGCAGATCGCCAACGGCACGGCCAACAAGGTCTGGATCGTGCCGACCGAGCTGACCCGGGCCCTCGAGGGCATGGGTGGCGCGCTCGGTGGCCTGGCCAACATGGTCGGCGACGTCCCGAAGGCCGGCGTCAACTCGGCCGCGGTCGAGGAGGAGGCCGTCGCGGCCGCCGAGGCTGCCGCCGCCGAGGCGCAGAAGGTCAACGACCAGGTGCGCGAGGCGGAGCAGCAGGTCAGCGGCGACCCGGACAAGACGGCGGCGCTGCCGGCCCCCGAGCGGATTCCGCCGTCCGCGGCGCTCGGCGGCGCCGACTACAACGGCGTCGTGGACCGCGAACGCGCGTAACTCGCAGGCAAAAGGGCCGGCCCTCTTCGGGGGCCGGCCCTTTCACGTCTCCGGGTCGTCGCGGCCCAGCTCCCAGAAGGCGACCGCGGCCGCGGCGGCCACGTTGAGCGAGTCGACCCCGCGCCGCATCGGGATCTTGACCGGGATGTCGCTCGCGGACAGCGCGTTCTTCGACAGGCCGGGCCCCTCGGCCCCGAGCAGCAGCGCCGACCGATCGCGCCGGGCGACCTTCTGCAACGGCACGGCATCGGGCGCGGGCGTCAGGGCCAGTACGGTGAAACCGGCGTCGCGGAGTTGCTGCAGGGCATCCGGCCAGGGCTCCAGCCGCGCGTACGGCACCGCGAAGACCTCGCCCATGCTGACCCGCACGCTGCGCCGATAGAGCGGGTCGGCGCACGTCGGGGACAGCAGCACCGCGTCGATGCCGAGCGCGGCGGCGCCCCGGAACACGGCTCCGATGTTGGTGTGGTTGTTGACGTCCTCCAGCACGGCCACGCGCCTCGCCGGGGCGATCACTTCCGCGGCCGTACGCAGGGGAACGCGGTGGAACGAGGCGAGCACCCCCCGGTGCACGTGGAAGCCGGTGGCCTTCTCGAGCACGGCCGGCGTGGCGGCATAGATGGGGGCGTCACCGGGCAGGTCGAGAATCTGATCGGTGCGCTTCTCGTCGACCAGATAGGACCGGGCCCGATAGCCCGCCCGCAGGGCACGCCGCAGCACCAGCTCGCCCTCGGCGATGAACAGACCGTTGGGCGGCTCCCACTTCGTGCGGAGCTCCAGATCGGTCAGGGCGCGATAGTCACCGAGGCGGTCGTCGCCGGGGTCGGTGATCAGGTGAACCTCGGGCACGGTCATGGAGCATGCCACCAGAGCCGGTCGGGCCGGTGCGCGGGGACGAGCCGCCCAGTCCGGATCTGTGCCGCCCGGGGACGAGCCGGTCAGTGCTTGGGGATGAGCCGTCCGGCCGTCCAGGCCAGGCCGGTGCCCGCGGCGAGCAGCAGCAGCGCGCCGACGGTGGGCAGCGGGCGCTGGGCGTGGGCGCCGGCGCCGATCGCGGCCGCGGCCAGCATCAGCAGGACGCCGTCGGCCGGGTTGACCAGCCGGGAGCGGAAGACGGCCCAGCCCAGCAGCACCCAGCCCGCCCCGACCGCGGCCGAAGCGACCACCTCGGCCAGGCGCAGCTGGTCGATCGTGAGCGGGGAACCGGCGGCGGTGGCACCCTCCGGCAGGGCAGCCAGCGGAAGGGTGAGAACCGTGCCGGCCAGGCCGACGAGCAGGCCGGCGACCGCGGAACGGCGGGTGCGGGTGCCGGCCAGCAGACCGGCGAGGGCGATCATCGCGACGGCCGACAGCCAGGTCGCGGCCAGCGTGACCAGGAGCGGACCGGGCAGGGTGTCGATGCCCAGGGTGGTCCAGCCGTAGAGCAGGGCGGCGGCGGGCAGAGCCCAGAGGGCCATCCGCGCATACCTCCGGACGCTCCAGACCCAGACTGCTTCCCGTACGGGAAGAAGGTGTTCATGTTGTGCCGACCCGGCCCCGCCGACCCACGCCGGGGAAACCCGCAACGGCCGTCCGCTGGCCGTGTGGTGGTGGCTGATGCTCATGGCTCCGCCTCGTGTGGGCTCAAGCCGAGCGGCCCGGGGGCAACCGTCGGAATCCTGGTTGCAGCCTTCCAAACCCGACCCCGAATCGCAGCAAATTGCCAGAAAAGGCGTCTTCCGGGCACCCGCGAAAATGTCGGTGGGGGCGGGCAGGATGGGGACATGAACGCGGAACTGGTCGTCCCCCCGCTGGCCGAGCTGCGACTGCGGCGCAGCGTGAAATGGCGTGCCTTCCCCGAAGACGTGCTGCCGTTGTTCGTCGCCGAGATGGACTACGAACCCGCGCCACCTGTGTCCGAGGTGCTGCATGACGCCGTCCGCCGGGGTGACCTGGGCTATTACGCGCCGGGGCCCGAGCTGGGCAAGGCGTTCTCCGGGTTCGCGGGCCGGCAGTGGGGGTGGGAGGTCGACCCCGCCCGCGTCAGCCCGGTGACCGACGTCGGCGTCGGGGTGGTCGAGGTGCTGCGGCAGCTCATCCGGCACGGCGAGCCGGTGGTGATCAGCCCGCCGGTCTATCAGCCGTTCTTCGACTGGGTGCCCGAGGCCGGCGGCCGGGTGCTCGAGGTTCCGCTGACCGGCAACCGGCTCGACCTCGCGGGGCTCGAGGCGGCGTTCGCGACCCACCCGGCGGCGTACGTGTTGTGCAACCCGCACAATCCGGTCGGCCGCGTCCACACCGCCGACGAGCTGGCCGAGCTGGTGCGCCTGGCCCGGCTCTACCACGTCCCGATCATCAGCGACGAGATCCACGCCGCGCTGGTGCTGCCCGGGGCCACGTTCACGCCGCTGCTCACCGTGCCCGGCGCGGCCGGGGTCGCGATCACCGCGGTGTCCGCGAGCAAGGCGTTCAACCTGGCCGGCCTCAAGTGCGCCGCGCTGGTCACGGCCGCGCCCACGATGACCCGCGTGGTCGACGGCCTGGTCACCGAGGTCGGCGAGCGTACGGGGCATCTCGGCGCCCTGGCCTCGATCGCGGCGTTCACCGACGGCGACCCGTGGCTGGCGTCCCTGATCGGCACGCTGGCCGCGCGGCGCGACCAGCTGAGCGCGCTGATGGCCGCCGAGCTGCCCGAGCTGAGCTGGAGCCCGCCCGAGGCGACCTACCTGGCCTGGCTCGACGCCTCGGCGCTGGGGCGCGACGCCGAACCCCGCGACCGCTTCCTCACCGAGGCCAGGGTCGCCCTCGAGCCCGGCACCCGATACGGCGCCGCCGGCTCCGGACATGTCCGGCTCAACTACGCCACCAGCCCCGAGATCCTCACGGAGGCGGTGAGGCGCATGTCGGCTGTCGCGGCCGTCTAGCGGTAGAGCGACGAGGCGGCCCTGTCCGGCAGTACGGTTGTACTGCTCGGCCGATCTGCGAAGCGGGGGTGTTCCAGTGTCGTCCGGATCCGGTTCCGGGGCGGATCAGCATCTGCTCGCCCTGCTGCGGGCGATCCGCCTGAGGCAGGCCGCCCCCGACGCGGTGGCCGCCGGCATCGCCGACACGGTCGAGGCCCTGCGCGACCAGGAGGAAGCCGCCGCCCGCGCCCAGGCGTACCCCGCGCTGCCGCCCTCGGAGTCGCACGAGGCCTTGCCCCCACCCGGCCCGCATGAGGCCCTGCCACCCGCCGGGCCGCACGAGGCCCTGCCACCGCCGGCCACCCGTCCGGGCTTGCCCGCCGCGCCGCCACACACGGCGTCTCCGCACGCCGGGCCGCCATTTGCCGCGTCTCCGTATGCCTCGCCGCCGCACTCCGCCGATGACGCCGGCCAGTCGCTGCGGCCGCGCTGGGCCTCGGCGATGCCGGGTCGTCCGGGCGCCGGCGACGGCTCGGGACAGCCCGGCGACGGACCGCATCGGCAGGGCGAGGCCGGCGAGGAAGCTCGTCGGCCCGGGGTGGCCGGCGATGAAGTTCGTCGGCCCGGGGCGGCCGGCGGCGGACTTCGCGCGCGGGGATCGGCCGGCGATGAACTGCGTGGGCCAGGGTCGGCGGGCGATCAACAGCTGGGGACGGGCGCGGCCGGCGAGGCCGGGCTCAGGCCCGGAACGGCTGGTAGCCGGCGTTCGGTTGCCGGCGGTGCCGGCGGACCGGATCGGCCTGCCACGCTGCCGGAACCGCACGAGGCCGGCGGGCCGACGCCGGGGCGGTCCTTCTGGGATCGGAGCCCGATCAGGCCGGTGACGCCGACCGGCAAGAGGGACCGGCCGGGAACCGAGGGCCTCGGCCCCGGCGCCGGAACCGGCCAAGTCGGTGCGGAGATCGAGCCGCTGCCGGAGCGGGCCGGTCCAGGTCCGATTCGCCGGGGTGCGGGCGTCGGTGGGGTGGCGCGCGGAAGCGTCGTGCCGGGCGGCGAAGATGCGTACGCGCTGGAGGTTCCTGAGCACGGGCCTCTCCTGCGACCGGCCGGGCTGCCTCCGATCGACCCGGCGCCGGGCGCGGCGAAAGATCCGAGGCCTCCGGTGTGGACGCCCTTGATCGATCCGACGAGGTCGGTCGCGCGGCGAGAGGCGGATGAAGCGGCCGCTCGGTCCACTTCCGACTACACAGACGTTGAGCCCGCGCCGCCGGGGTCCGGGCCGTTCTTTGCGCGGGGACGCCGTGGCATCGCACGCCGCCCGGCCGGGCCGGGAGCTTCTGCCGGTTCCGTTACGCCCTCCGGCTCGGTGACGTCTGGTGGCTTCGGCGCGCCTGCCGGACCGGACGCTCCGGCCGGGTCGGGCACGTCTGCCGGCTCTGTCTCGTCCGCGGGCACCTTTGAGGGGGCCGACACGGCTGGGCTCGGCGACGCTGCCGGAGATGTGGCGGATGCGGCGGGGCGCGGTGGTGAAAGTGGGGCGCAGCCGGGTAAGGCATTGATGACGCCCGACGAAGCCGGGCGCTACGCGGATGTGGAAGCCGTGGGGCGGCCCAACCGGAACCAGTTCGCCGGGCTTCCGGGGCGGCGCGGGCCGGGTGAGGTGCGGCCGGTGGTCCGGCCTCATCGGCCGGAGGGTCACGAAGTGGAGGGCGGCGCCCGGCCCGAGTGGGCTTTGGGTGGCGGTCACCGCGTACGGGATGAGGGTGGGTCTTTGCACGGAGAGCCGCAGACGGAGACGGGAGCGCGGACGCCGGCGCCCCGGCTGCCGGGGTTCGACATGCCGCACGTCATGCCGCCGATGGTCTCGCGGGCGCGGGGCACGGCGGGGGACGGGATGGATCCGGCCGATGACGCGCTGCTGCGGGAGACGCAGCGGCTGCTGAGCACCAGCCTGACGTTCGCGGGTGGGCCCGACGAGGTGGCCGAGCGGCTGCGGGCGGCGTTGTTGCAGGCGCATCCGTCCTTGCTCACGGCTATTCCGGGCGGGGCCGCGACCCAGTCGGCGCAGTTGGCCCGGGCGCTGACCTGGCTCGTCCACCACCTCGACCGGCCGCCGGTCCTGGTCGAGGGGACCGGGCGGCTCGGGGCGGCGCTGGCCGCGTGCGGGGTCGAGCCCGGGCATCTTCAGCTGGTGGGGGCGGCCCTGGCCGAGGCGATGCGGGCGGGCATGGCGCCGGGGCAGTGGCGGCAGGATTTCGACCTCGCGTGGCGGTCGACGTGGCAGCACGCGTACGAGTGGATCGCCCACGGCTGGGCCCGTGCGGGCTACGAGCCGCCGGTCTGGGACGCGACCGTCGTCTCGCACGAGCTGCGCCGGCCCGACCTGGCCGTGGTGCGGTTGCGGCCGTCGCTGCCGATGCCGTGGCGGCCCGGGCAGTACGCGCGGATCCAGATGCCGGAGCTGCCCGCGATCTGGCGGCCCTACTCGCTGGCCGGTGCCCCCCGCCGCAACGACCTGATCGAACTGCACGTGCGGGCCAAGACGACGACCGGCGTGAGCGGCACGCTGGTGCACGGCACTCAGGCCGGTGATCCGGTACGCCTGAGCCGGGCCGAAGGCGCGATGACCCTGCCCCCGGCCCCGGGGCGCAACCTGCTGATGATCGCCGGGGACACCGGTGTCGCGCCCTTGAAGGCCCTGCTTACCGAGCTGGCCGACACCGGCGATCCCCGGTCGGCGGTCCTGTTCTGGGGCGTCCGCAACCTGGACGAGCTCTACGACATCGACGAGATCGCCGCGGTCGCCCGGTCGGCACGCCGGGCCACGGTCGTGCCGGTCGTTTCCGAGGGCGACCCCGGCCCGTACGCGTCCGGCCTGGTCACCGACGCGGTCGCGGCGTACGGGGAGTGGTCCGACCACGAGGTCTATCTGGCCGGCCCGCCCCTGATGCTGGCCGCCACGAGTCTCGCGCTGCAGCAACTGGGCGTGACCCTCGACCGCATCCACCACGACCCACCCGAATAGGCGGGCGCTCCTATTCGGGCAGGGGCACCTTGTAGCCGGCGACCGAGGGCCAGCGGACGGTCAGCACCACCGACTCCTGTTCGGCCAGCCACGAGTGGTCGACGCCTTTGCCCCAGACCACGTAGTCGCCGGGCTCGGTCAGCACGACCGTGCGGTCCGGCAGCTCGACGTGGAAGCGGCCGCTGATCAGGATCAGCAGGGCGGTGCGTTGCTCGCCGGTCACCCAGCGGGCGCGGCGCTCGCCTTTCGGGTGGCGGCCCCACTTGATCTCGACTTCGCTGCTGTGCCGGGGGTCGCCGGGCGGCCGGAAGTGCCCGAGCAGCCAGCCGTGCTCCTCGGGCGCGTCGAGATCGGCCTTCCCGACGTAGACGGCCGCGTCAAGGTCGGCCGCGGCGGTCAAGAGCGCCGCGTCGGGGTCAGCCGCACCGGACGAGAGCGCCGCGCGGGGGTCGGCCGCATCGGACGAGAGCGCCGCGCGGGGGTCGGCCGCATCGGACGAGAGCGCCGCGCGCGGGTCGGCCGCACTGGACGAGAGGGCTGCGGGGAGCGTTGGGCCGCGGTCGGCGGCGTGCGGGTCGGCGGGCATTTGGCTCAGAGGGCGTCGGTGAGGATCTTGGCGTAGGCGGGGGGCACGAAGGTCGGGCCGCCGGGGGTGAGGACGTCGTCGCGGGAGGCGGCCGACCAGGCCTCGGCCGGGACCGCCTCGCGCAGGGCGACCAGCACCGGCGCGTCGTCGTCGAGCATGGACAGGGCGACCAGCGACTCCTCGACCTCGCCGACGCACTCGAACGGCTTGTGGGCGTCGATGCCGAGCAGTTCGAGGAAGCCGGGCAGCTGGCCCAGGTCGGCGAACAGGTCGTGGCCGAAGATCTTGTTGAGGCGGGGACGGGGCATGGCGGGGGCCATGGCCAGATAGACGAAGCGGCACTTGGGGCAGTCGCCGCACCACCGGGCCGTCGGATCGTGCAGCTTGAAGGCCTTGTTACAGCTGGTCACGACGTCGTCGTACTGGGTGTGACGGGCGAACAGCTGCGCGATGTGCAGCTCGGAGAGGGACCGCAGCAGCGAGAAGTACGGCTCGGTCAGCCCGGCGTGTGCGGTCACCGCTGCCCGCAGCAGCCCCTCGGCCTCGACGCCCTTGGACCACTGGTGGTTGACCTCGTGACCGTTCCAGATCAGGTTGGGGTCGGAGGCCGAGCGCTCGTTGGACATCACGACCGGGCCCAGGCCGTGCGCGACGGCGGTGGCGATGGCGATCAGCGAGTTGATCGCGGTGACCGGGATGTGGCCGTTGAGCGCGCCCGCCTTGTTCAGCTCGAAGAGCCGCGGGTCGAGGCGGCGGCGCGCGGCCAGGGCGGGCAGGCCGGACGCGGCGTTGACGTTGACGATCACCGGGTTGGGGTTGACCGAGAACGGCACCGGGTCGAGCCCGGCGGCGCGCAGGATCTCCAGGGTGACGATCGAGTCCTTGCCGCCGCCGACCGCCGACAGGGGCCGGCCCTGGCTGTTGTCGACCGGGGTGGCCGCGGCCGGCGTGCCCTCCGGGATCTCGACCGTCAGCTCCAGGACGTGCGGCCGCTGATTGCGGTACGCGTACTCGGCCATGCCCTTGGTGTAGACCGCGGTGAAGAACGCGGCCACCTCGGGCGCGACCGGCTTGGGCGCGATCACGCGGGCGGGCGCGCCGACCTTGAAGTAGCTGACCCCGGCCACGACGTGCAGCAGGTCGAGCACGCGCGGCAGGGCCTCGGGCACCGGGCCGTCGAACACCGGCAGGGTGATCGTCTCGGTGAAGTGCAGCGGTGACGGGCCGTCCAGCACATAGTCGAACGTCGCCACCCCGGTCGTGGGATCGAAAGCGTACGAGGGGAAGCGCATGACGTCGAACTGCACCCGGGAACTCCTGTCATAAGGCCGACGGGCAATACTAGTGCGACTCGACGAGGAGGGGCGATCGTGCGTCTGGCAGACCTGAAGGGCCGGTCCGTGGCGGTCTGGGGCACGGGCCGCGAGGGCCGGGCCGCGGTGACGGCCATCGCCGCGCACGCGCCGTCGCGGCTGATCGCCGTGGACGACAGCGCGAACTTCCTCTCGGTGTCGTGGGAGGGCGAGCTGGCCGAGCGGGCGCCGCTGGCCGGCGGTGACCACGCGTTCCCGGCCCTGGTCACAGCCGATGTTGTGGTGCGCTCGCCGGGCGTGCCGCAGACCCACCCGTGGATGAAGGAGCTGCGCGACCGCGGTGTCACGGTCACCGGGGGCAGCGCTCTCTGGATGGCCGATCACGCCGCGCGCACGATCGGCGTCACCGGCAGCAAGGGCAAGAGCACCACGTCCAGCCTGATCAGCCATCTGCTGGCGGCGGTCGGGCGGCCCAACGTGTTCGGCGGCAACATCGGCGTCCCGCTGCTCGACATGCCCGGCGACGCCCCGCTCTATGTGCTCGAGCTGTCGAGCTATCAGTGCGCCGATCTGACCGATTCGCCCCGGGTCGCGGTGGTGACGTCGCTGTTCCCGGAGCATCTCGACGCGCACGGCGGCGAGAAGGAGTACTACCGCGACAAGCTCAACCTGCTCCGCCACGGACCGGAAATGATCGTGGTGAACGGCACCGACGAGCGGTTGCGCGACGAGATCCGGGGCGTGACCGATGCCAACGGGTTCCCGCCGATCCCGGCGGCCGCCGACGACTCGCGGTTCCGGGTCGAGGACGACATGGTCTTCTGCTCCGACGATGCGTTGTTCCCGCGCTCGACGCTCAAGCTCAAGGGCGCGCACAACGGCCGCAACCTGTGTGTCGCGCTGGCCGTGCTCGACGGGCTGGGCATCGACGTGCCCAGTTCGGCGTCGCAGCTCGCGGAGGCGGTGGCCTCGTTCGAGGGGCTGCCGCACCGGCTGACCGAGATCGCCGACCCGTCCGGGCTGACGTTCGTCGACGACACCCTCTCCACGAGCCCGTACGCGACGATGCACGCGATCGACGCCTACGCCGGCCAGCCACTCACCGTGCTGCTCGGGGGCACCGACCGCGGCCTGGACTACTCGGTGTTGCGCGACTTCCTGACCGGCCGTGAGCTCACCGTGATCGGCCTGCCCGACAGCGGCCCGCGGATCCTGGCCGCGCTGGCCGGGCTGCCCGGCATCCGGACCGTGCCGTCGGAAGATCTTTCCCACGCCGTACGCCTCTCGCGCGAGCTGACCCCGGCCGGTGGCGTGGTGCTGTTGTCGCCGGCCGCCCCGAGCTACGGGCAGTTCCGCAACTTCGAGCACCGTTCCGAGGCGTTCGCGGAGGCGATCCGCGCGACGGCCTAGATGTGCGGCGACGGCGTGGACGCGCGGTCTGTGCGTAGGAGGAAACAAAGCACCGCGGCGAGCGGGTCGTCGGTGACCGCCGGATCGAGGCCGGAAGCCGCCTGATCGGCTCTCGGGGCACACGCGTCTGCGCAGCCCAGAGAGCGGCCCCGGTGCGTCGTGGGAGTGGCCCGGGCGTACGGGATAAATATCTTGATCTTGTTTCGCCGGTAAAAACGGTGTTTCAAAGCCGCCAGGAGATCGCCCGTTCGGCCCATGGTGGCTAGTTCGAACGGGCAGTCCGACATGGGAAAAAGTGCCACGACAAATACGGGCAAACCCGGTCACGTGATGGCGGTCACGTCGTAAAGAACATTTCCGGATCGATGACCGTCAAGTGGTGCCGGCGTAACACGCGTTCATCGGCGCAGGTCAGGTAACGGTTTGAAAACTTCGCCCAACTCCTTGACACGGAGGGGCGGTTAGTAAGAACTTTTACCGCGACAGTAAACACTCCTTCCTGAAAAGGTGGCCCATGAACGAGCCGGAGATGGACGGCGCCGCGGGAACCGCGGTGGTCGACTCCCTGGTTCGTGGCGACCAGGCCACCACGGACCTGCACGTCGCGAACCACCAGGGCGTTCTGGCCCGGGTGCGCTCGTTGCTGCCGGAATTCACGGGGGCGCTGCGCCGGGTCGCCGAACAGGTTCTGACCGACCCGGCCGCCGCCTCGCGGGCCACCATCGTCGAGCTCGCCGAACGCAGCGGCACGTCGCCGGCGACCATCACCCGGTTCTGCCGGGCGCTCGGTTTCGACGGTTACGCGGATCTGCGGCTCGGCATCGCGGCGGAGACCGGGCGCGCCCGTTCCGCCGGGTGGACGGTCGACATCGGCCGCGAGATCCAGCCGAACGACCCGCTCGAGCGGGTTCTCGGCCAGATCATGGCGGCCGACACGCAGGCCATGCACGACACGGCCGAGCTGCTCGACCTGGCCGAGGTGGAGCGGGCGGCGGTCGCGATCGCCGCCGCGCCCCGGGTGAACATCTTCGGCGCCAGCGGATCCGCGCTGGTCGGCGAGGAGATGCAGTTCAGCCTGCACCGCATCGGGGTGCCGGTCTGGGCCTGGACCGACGTGCACAACGGTCTGGCCAGCGCCGCGCTCTCCCGGCCCGGCGACGTCGCGCTCGGAATCTCGCACAGCGGGGAGACCGGCGAGACGATCGAGCTGCTCGCGGAGGCGAGCAGCCGGGGCGCCACCACCATCGCCCTGACCAGCTTCCCGCGCTCGCCGCTGGCCGAGCTGGCCGACATCACCCTGGTTACCGCGACCCAAGCGACCACTTTCCGTCCGGACGCGCTCAGCGCCCGGCACCCGCAACTGGTCGTCCTTGATCTTCTCTATGTCGCCGTCGCGCAGCGGACCCACGAACGTTCGCACGCTGCGTTCCAGCGCACCGCACAGGCCGTACACGGCCACAAGGCGGCCAAGGACGGCAGCACCACCTGAGTTCCATCCGCACACACACCATCCCCAGCAAATAACTCCCCAGGAGGAAGCGTGAAGCGCAAGATTGCCGCCGTCGCGGCTATCGCGGCGACGCTGCTCGGCGCCGCGGCCTGCGGCTCCAACGACGAAGACGCCCCTACCACCTCGGCTTCCGGCAAGGTCGACGGCACCGGCAAGACCCTCAAGGTCTGGCTGATGGTCGACGCGCAGAGCGCGTGGAAGAACGTTGTCGACGACGCCAGCAAGCGGTTCACCGACGCCACCGGCGCCCAGGTCAACGTCGAGTACCAGCAGTGGGCCAACCACCTCACCAAGCTGGACGCCACCCTGGCCGGCAGCGACGTTCCCGACGTCGTGGAGCTGGGCAACACCGAGTTCCCGAAGTACGTCTTCTCGGGCGCGTTCGGTGCGATCAACCCGGCCGACTACGAGAACTCGGGCTCCTGGCTGCAGGGCCTCAAGGGCGCCTGTGACTTCGAGGGCCAGACCTACTGCGTGCCCTACTACGCCGGTGCCCGCGTGCTGATCTACCGCACCGACCTGTTCAAGAAGGCCGGTATCAACGAGGCGCCCAAGTCGTACGCCGACTTCCTGTCGGCCGCCGACAAGCTGCAGGCGGCCGAGAAGGCCAACAGCAAGTTCGGCGCCGTCTACATGCCGGGCCAGTACTGGTACGCGGCGATGAGCTGGGTCAAGTCGACCGGTGGCGACATCGCCAAGCAGGAGGGCGACAAGTGGGTCGGCCAGCTCTCGCAGCCGGCCTCGATCGAGGGCCTGCAGCGCTGGGTCGACCTGGCCAAGAAGTACTCGAAGGCCGACCCCACCAAGAACGAGAACGACCAGGCCAACACGTTCGCCCAGGGCACCGCGGGCATGTTCTACGGCAACGCCTGGGAGCAGGGTGCGGCCGAGGAGACCAAGAAGGACCCGAACAACCCGGACTCCCCGCTGGTCGCCACCAAGGTCAAGGGCAAGCTGGCCGCCGCGCCGATGCCCGAGGTTCCCTCGTTCCTCGGTGGCTCGAACCTCGGCATCACCGAGAAGAGCCAGAACAAGGAGCTCGCCGCCCAGTGGGTCAAGGCGTTCACCGACAGCACCTCGATGGCCGGGCTGGTCAAGGCCAACGCGCTGCCGAACGCGACCGCGCTGCTGGACAAGGCCGCCGCGGACAACCCGAAGATCGCGCCGGCCGCGCTGGCCGCGAAGAACAGCTGGTTCCCGCCGAACGCCGAGAAGTGGGCCGACGTCGAGAAGAGCGCGGTCCTGCAGACCATGCTGACCGACGTCCTGACCGGCAAGAAGTCGGTGGCTGACGGCGCCAAGTGGGCCGACGACCAGATCAACACCACGCTCAACGAGAGCTGACATCCGCCGAGCTGTCCGCCTCTTCGGGGGCGGGCAGCTCGCCCGCCCCCTTAGAGAGGGAAACGCCGATGTCCGTCGTCGACTCCCCGGCGACCCGACGGCCCCGCGATCCCGGCGGGCCGCAGCAGAACCGGGTCCCCGGTCACGCCGCCCCCAAGCGCCGCAAGCGCGACAGCGGCCGTACCCCGTGGCTGCTTGCCCTGCCCGCACTCCTGTTGATCGCCGGCCTGCTGGGTTACCCGCTGGTCCGGATGGTCATCCTGTCCTTCCAGAACATGCGCCTGCGCGAGCTGCTCAGCGGCCGCACACCCCCGTGGGTCGGCTTCGACCAGTACACCCGGGTGCTCACCGACGGGGTCTTCTGGTCGGTGGTCGGCCGGACGGTCGCCTTCACCTTCGTCTCCGTGCTGATCTCGGTGCTGGTCGGCCTGAGCATCGCGCTGCTGATGCGCCGGGTCAGCCGCGGCGTCCGGCTCTTCATGATCGTCGCCATGATGTTCGTCTGGGCCCTGCCGCAGCTGGTCGCGGCCCAGATCTTCCGGTGGATGACCGATTCCGACTTCGGCGTCGTGAACTACCTGATCGACCTGCTCCCCGGCGTGAACTACCAGAACCACAGCTGGTTCGTGAACCCGTGGCAGGGCTGGAGCGTCATCACCACGCTGGTGGTCTGGGCGGGCATCCCGTTCCTGGCGATCACGCTCAACGCGGGCCTGACCCAGGTGCCCAAGGAGCTGCTCGAGGCGGCAACGGTGGACGGGGCGACGCCCTGGCAGTCGCTGCGCAACATCACCCTGCCGATCCTGAAGCCGCTCATCATGATCGTCACGACGCTGTCGGTGATCTGGAACTTCGGCCTCTTCACGCAGGCCTGGGTGCTCCGTGACGGCCACCCCGAGCCCCAGTTCCAGACGCTCGCCACGTACTCGTACACGCAGGCCTTCGGTCAGTCGCGGTACAGCCTGGGCTCGGCCATCGCGGTGATCACCGTGATTCTCATGCTCGGCGTAATGATCTTCTATATCCGGCAGATGTTCAGGATCGGAGAGGTGGACTGATGGTCGCCCCCGCAGCGAGTCCCGCCCCCGCTTCCACCGTCCCGGTCCGGCGCCGCCGGGCCAAGCCCGACGACGGTGTCGTCACCGTCGGGCGCAGCCGGTCCGGCACCATCGCGGCCAACGCCATCGGCATCGTCTTCGGCGTGCTCATGCTCTTCCCGGTCTACTGGGTGCTGAACACGGCGTTCAAGCCGGCCGACGAGGTGCTCGCGCTGGAGCCGGGGTTCTGGCCCAGCAACCCCACGTTCGACAACTTCATCTCCGCCTTCAAGGCTCCGCTGTTCCTCAAGGACATGCTGAACGGCGTCATCGTCACGCTCCTGGCGGTGGCCGGCGCCCTGGTGGTGGGCTTCCTCGGGGCGTTGTCGATCGCGCGGTTCTCGTTCTACGGCCGCAAGGCGATCATCCTGGTCGTCCTGGTGGTTCAGCTCATCCCGTTCCTGTCGTTGCTCATCCCGCTGTTCCTCATGCTGCAGAGCGCGGATTTGACCAACAGTTTGATCGGTGTGAGCATCACCTACCTCGTGCTGATCCTGCCCTACACCGTCTGGACGCTTCGCGGCTTCATCTCCGGCATCCCCCGGGAACTCGACGAAGCCGCCATGATCGACGGCTGTACGCGGGCTCAGGTGTTCTGGCGCATCATCCTGCCGCTGACCGGTCCCGGTCTGGTCGCCACGAGCGTTTACGGCTTCATCCAGGCCTGGAACGAGTTCATCATCATCAACACCCTGAACAGCCCGGACAAGCAGAACCTGATGGCCTGGCTGTTGCAGAACCAGACAACGCGCGGTACCGCCTGGGGGCCCCTCATGGCCGGTGCGATCATCACCTCCATCCCGGTGGTGATCTTCTTCCTGATCATCCAGCGAAATATCGCCACAGGCCTCACGGCCGGTGCCGTCAAGGGATGATTCGGCAACACCAGTACCAAACAGCAAGCACTGAGGAGATGCTGTGACCGACATATTCACCAAGCCCGAGTTGGACCGCCGTACGCTGCTGCGTCGTGCGGCCGCCGTCGGTCTGCTGGCCACCCCCGCCGTGAGCATGCTCAGCGCGTGCGTCGGCAGCTCCGACGAGGGCACCCAGGATCAGGCGACCGGCACGAAGTCCGCGGACAACCCGCTGGGCATCGACCCCAAGTCCGGCGTCGAGATCGTGATCTTCAACGGTGGTCTCGGCACCAAGTACGCGACCGACGTCGACACCCCGCTGTTCAACAAGAAGTGGCCGGAAGCCAAGGTCACGTACTCGCAGACCGAAGAGATCTCCACGATCATCCAGCCCCGGATCAACGCCGGTAACCCGCCGGACATGATCAACAACTCGGGCTCGAAGCTGATGGACTTCGGCGCGATCGTGAAGGCCGGCCAGGCGGCCGACCTGACCGACCTGTTCGCCGCGCCGTCGCTCGACATCGCGGGCAAGACCGTGGCCGACACCCTGGTGCCGGGCGCGGTCGAGCAGGGCAGCTACGACGGCAAGCCGTTCGCGGTGAACTACTCGTACACGGTCTTCGGTCTCTGGTACAACGCGGCCCTGTTCAAGAAGAACAACTGGACCCCGCCGACCACCTGGGCCGAGTTCACCGCCCTGTGCGACAAGATCAAGGCCGCGGGCATCACGCCGTTCGGCTTCGCCGGCGCCAACGCGTCGTACTACATGGTCCGCGCCCTGCTGACCAGCGCCGGCAAGATCGGCACCGAGCAGGTTCTCAAGGACATCGACAACCTGAAGCCGGGCGCCTGGACCAACGACGCCATCAAGCAGGCGGCCGAGGCGTGGGCCGGGATCGGCAAGAACTACATCAACAAGACGTTCCTCGGCCTGCGTCACACCGAGGTTCAGCTCCAGCAGAACCAGGACAAGGTCGCGTTCTACCCGTGCGGCTCCTGGCTCGAGAACGAGCAGGCCAAGGACACCCCGTCCGGCTTCGAGTACGCGATCGCGCCGTACCCGAGCGTCACCGCGTCGGACAAGCTCCCGGCCACGGCCATCAACGCCGCCGCCGGCGAGATCTACTTCGCGGCCGCCAAGAGCAAGAACCCGCAGGGTGGCAAGGAATACCTGCGGACCATGCTCTCGAAGGAAGCCGCGCTGGAGTTCACGAAGCTCACCAAGTCCCTTACGGTGGTGGCGGGCGCCTCCGACGGCGTGACGATCTCGCCCGGTCTGACCAGCGCCAACGACGCTGTCACCAAGGCCGGCAAGGACGTCTTCATGGGCTACCTGTTCGACACCTGGTACAAGAAGCTCGACGACGAGTCGCGTGCGGCCGCCAACGACCTGATGTTCAAGGACTACGACGCCGCGAAGTTCTGCGACCGGATGGAGAAGGCCTCGCAGGCTGTGGCCAAGGACTCCTCCGCCACCAAGTTCACCCGCAGCTGATCAACTCGTAAGGCAGGACGGTAGGCGCCATGCGGCACGGCAAGTATCCCTTCATCATCGGCTTTCTTGTCGTGCCGGTGGCGCTCTACGCGGTCTTCGTGGTCTGGGCGTACATCCAGGCCTTCTACCTCTCGGTCTACGAATGGTCGGGGCTGGGGCCGGTCTCCGACTTCGTCGGCCTCGGCAACTTCCAGAAGATGTGGGACGACTCGACCTTCTGGCAGTCGATCAAACACAACATCTTCCTGCTGATCTTCCTGCCGATCATCACGGTGATCCTGGCGCTGGTCTTCGCGTTCCTGCTCAACGTGGGCGGCGGGTCGAAGGGCGGCGTGACCCGGGGCGTCTGGGGCTCCAAGGTCTACCGGATCATCTTCTTCTTCCCGCAGTTGCTCGCCCTGGCCATCGTCGCGGTGATCTTCGGACGGGTGTTCGGGCCGGACAAGAGCGGCATGATCAACGGCTTGCTCCCCGAGTCGTGGTCGCCGTGGCTGTTCCTGGCCGACGAGCGCTACGCCATGGGCTGCATCCTCGTGGTGCTGGTCTGGCAGGCGGTCGGCTTCTACGTCGTCCTGTTCTCGGCCGGCATGGGCAACATCCCGACCGAGGTGTACGAGGCGGCCGCTATCGACGGCGCCACCCGCATGACCCTGTTCTTCCGGATCACGATCCCGCTGCTCTGGAACACGATCCAGGTGGCCTGGGTCTACCTCGGCATCGCCGCCTTCGACGCGTTCGCGCTGGTCAACATCATGACCGTGGACCGCGGCGGCCCCGACGGCGCGACCTCGGTGCTCAGCCTCATGATCTATCGCAACGCCTTCGAGTTCTCGCAGGCCGGCTACGCCTCCGCGCTGGGCGTGGTGCTCTTCTTCCTGACCCTGACCTTCGCCTGGGTGACCCTCTCGGCCACCAAGCGCGAATCCGTCGAAGCCTGATCGGCGAGAGGCGAGACGATGACCAACCTGACAAGCACTCCCGGCACGGACGCCGTACCCGTGCCGCCCGCCGCTCCCAAGAGCGCCGGACGCAAGCCGGACACCAAGCGTGAATTCAAGATCGCCAACGGTCTCTCGCACGTCGCCCTGGTGGCCTGGGCCCTGATCACGGCCGGCCCGCTGCTGTGGGTCCTGCTCGCGTCGTTCAAGAGCAACACCGAGATCTTCCTCGGCAAGCCGTTCGCGCTGCCCGCGCAGTTCTCGCTGGACACCTACGTCAACGCGTGGAGCGACGCGCACATCGGGCGCTACTTCCTCAACAGCGTGTTCGTCGTGCTGATCAGCACGGCCGGCACCATGCTGTTCGGCGCGATGGCCGCGTACGTGCTGGCCCGCTACAGGTTCCCCGGCAACCGGGCGCTCTACTACCTGTTCGTCTCGGGCCTGGCGTTCCCGACGTTCATGGCGCTCGCGCCGCTGTTCTACATCCTCAAGGGCCTCGGCCTGCTGGGTTCGTTCACCGGCCTGATCCTGGTCTACATCGCGTACTCGCTGCCCTTCACGATCTTCTTCCTGGCCGCCTTCTTCAAATCTCTCCCGTACGAGATCGAGGAGGCCGCGACCGTCGACGGCGCGTCGCACGTCCGGAAGTTCTTCCAGATCATGATGCCGATGGCGCGCTCCGGCCTGGTCAGCATCACCATCTTCAACATCGTCGGCCAGTGGAACCAGTACCTGCTGCCGGTCGTCATCATGAGCGGCCCCGGCGCCGACCAGAAGCTGCTGCTGACCCAGGGCATCGCGCAGATCAGCGTGTCCGCGGGCTACCAGGCCGAGTGGTCCACGCTGTTCGCCGCCCTCGTCCTGACGATCCTGCCCATGATCATCGTGTACGCCATCTTCCAGCGTCAGATCCAGTCGGGCCTCACGGCCGGCGCCGTGAAGTAACTCTCCGGACTTCCCTCTGACGAAGCTCCTCCTCGCGGTCCGTCCCGCGGCGAGGAGCTTCGTCGTCTCCGGGTTTCGTGGCCCGGCGGCGCCACTCGGCCGGCGGGATCCCGACCACGCGGCGAAACGTAGCCGCGAAGGCCACGTCCGAGGTGTAGCCCACCCGGGCCGCCACCACCGCGACGGTCAGCCGCTCGTCGCGCAGCAGCCGGCGGGCGTGGTGCAGCCGCAGCGATTGCAGGTAGCGCATCGGCGCCTCGCCCACCGCCGCGCTGAAGCGGGCGGAGAACGCCGTCCGGGACAGTCCCGCCGTCGCGGCCAGCTCGGCGAGCGTCCACGGCCGGGCCAGATCGGCGTGCAGCGCGCCCAGCACGACGGCCAGATGCGGATCGCGCAGTCCCGCCAGCCAGCCCGGATGCTCGGTCGCCGTGCCGGTCTCACGCAACGCCCGGGCGATCAGCGCGTCGGACAGCCGGGCCATCACCACGTCACTGCCCGGCCCGGCGTCGAACGCCTCCTGCCGCAACACCTCGACGTAGGGCGCGAGCCAGGCCGGCGGCTGCCCACCCATCCCGGGCACGTGGATCACCCGGGGCAGGCCGAGCAACGCGGGATGTCCTGGCTCGCCGGCGATGAACGCCCCACAGACGATGGTCGTCCTCTCCGAGTTCACCGGCGGTGGCCGGTCCGCGCCCGCCCTCACCGAGCCCGAGAGACCGTCCCGCAGTTGTGCGTTCGAGTCGCCGTCCGGCAGTTGTGTGTTCGGGCCGCCGTCCCGTCGCTGTGCGTCCGAGCCGGGGTCCCGCAGTTGTGTATTCGGGTCGCCGTCCCGCAGCTGTGCGCCCGGGTCGCCGTCCCGCAGCTGTGCGCCCGGGCCGCCGTCCCGTAGCTGTGCGCCCGGGCCGCCGTCCCGCAGCTGTGCGTCCGCGCCGCCGCCCCGCAGCCGTGCGCCCGGGGTGCGGGCCGCCAGTTCGAAGCCGGAGGTGGCCGTAGCCGCGTGGCCCCGGCGCAGCTCGTGGTCGTCGCCTCGCGGCAGGATCACGGTGTCTCCGGCCGCGAGCGGTGTCACTTTTCCGTCGGCCAGCACCAGCTCACAGACGCCGTCGGCGATCAGGTGGACGCCGCGCAGCCCCGGCCGGTCGAAGACCAGGCGGAACGGCGTTGCCATCTCGATCCACCGGTAGGCCGCACTGGCGAAGCTGATCTCACGCAGCACCAGTCCCAGGACGTCCGGTGTGCTCTGCGGGACGGACACACATGGATTGTCCCGCCGCCCGTTCCTAGCGTCGAGAGCATGAATGACGTACTGGTAACCGGATCGACCGGAATCGGCGGCGCAGTGACGGCCGCGTTGGGGGAGCGGGCGCTGACCGTGGGCCGCGGCGGCATGATCCGCGCCGATTTGAGCCTGTTGAGCGAAACCGCCCGCGCGGCCGACGAGGTGGCCGCCCGCCAACCGTCCCTCGCGGCGATCGTCTGCTGCGCCGGAGTGTTCACTTTGCGCGCCTCGCACACGGCCGAGGGGATGGAACGAGCGTTCGCGCTAAACTATCTGTCGCGCTATCTGCTCGTACGCCGTCTGCTCCCGCTCCTGGAGCCGGGCAGCCGCGTAGTGCTGGTGGCCAACGCCGGCCGCTACAAGGACACGCTAGGCCCGATGGACGACTTGAACCTCCGTGCCGGCGGCCGGGGCCTTCGAATCGCCGGCCGCACCCAGTTCGCTTGCGACCTGTTCGCCGTCGAGCTGGCCACCCGTTCGCCCGGCGTGTCCGTGAGCTGCGTCTTCCCCGGCCTGGTGGCCACCCGCGTGTTCCGCGACGCCCCAGGCGTGCCCGCACCCCTGCGCTACCTGCTCGACGCCGTCCAGAACCGCATCGGCGCCACCCCCGCCCAGGCCGCCGCCACCCCGGTCACGCTGGCGACCACCCCGGCCAGCCCGGCCAGCCCGACCAGCCCGACCACCGCGACCGTCCGGGCCACAGAGGCCACCGCGGCCAGCCCGGGTGCGGCCGGCTTCTACGGCCCCGGCTGCGCGCCTCTACCCATACCCGGGCGCGTCCTCTCCGGCCGCCGGCGCGAGCTCTGGGAGGCCAGCGAGACTCTCGTCAAGACTTGGCTCTAGCCCCACACCTCCTCGGCCGTCTCGACGATCAGGGCGAGCTTCGCGACTTCCTCGTCGTACGTCAGGGTGTTGCCTTCCACAGTGGACGAGAAGCCGCACTGCGGTGACAGGCACAGCTGCTCGAGCGGCACGTAGCGGGCGGCCTCGTCGATGCGCCGCTTCAGCGAGTCCTTCGATTCGAGGGCGCCGCGCTTGGTGGTGACCAGACCGAGCACGACCATCTTGCCGGGCGGTACGAAACGCAGGGGAGCGAAGTCGCCGGACCGGTCGTCGTCGTACTCCAGGAAGAAGCCGTCGACGGCCAGCTCGCTGAACAGCGCCTCGGCCACGAAGTCGTAGCCGCCCTCGGCCGTCCACGACGAGCGGAAGTTGCCCCGGCACATGTGCGTGGTGACCGACAGCCCCGCCGGCCGGTCGGCGATGGCCGCGTTGATCTGGCGGATGTACCGCAGATGCTGGTGCTCGGCGTCGTCGCCCCGGTCGGTGAGCAGGCGGCGCTGGGCCGGATCGTTGAGATAGGCCAGGCTCGTGTCGTCGAGCTGCAGATAGCGGCAGCCCAGCTCGGCCACCCGGCGCACCTGCTCGGCATAGGCCGCGCTGAGGTCGGCCCAGAACTGGTCCTCCTCCGGATAGACGGCCGGATCGATCGCCGCCCGGCCGCCGCGGTAGTGGACCATGCTCGGCGACGGGATGGTCAGCTTGGCCGTGACCGACGGGTCCACGATGGACTGCAGGAACGCGAAATCGTCACCGAAGATGGTTTCGGTCAAGCGGATCGGCGCGTCGATGGCGAGCGCCGCCGACTCGAAGTCGAGCTGGCCCTCCGCGTTGCGGAAATGCACCTGGATCTTCTCGTCGGTCGGATGCACGCCGCCGAGGCGATAGATGAAATCCATGTGCCAGGACGTGCGGCGGAACTCGCCGTCGGTGGCCGAGCGCAGGCCGGCGTCGCGTTGCATGCGCACGACGTCGCGGATCGCGGCGTCCTCGGCGGCTCGCAACTCGTCGGCCCCGATCTCGCCGGTGGCGCGGCGCTCGCGCGCTTCGAGCAGAGCGGCCGGGCGGAGCAGGCTGCCGACATGGTCGGCCCGGAACGGTGGCGTCTCACGGATCGTCATCGGCTCACCGTAACTCCGGAAACGCGCCGCCACCGTTAAGGCTATCGATGAGACTCAATGCGGCATGCGGTCCGCCGTTCGCGTCGAGCCACCGCTGCACCCGGCACCCGGCCCGGGAATAGACCTGCTGATCGGCGCCGGCCGCCTCGAGCCAGGCCGGCAGCGTCTCGGGCAGCGGGCCGTCGTAGGGCCGGCAGTGCTCGCCCAGATAGCGCGGGTCACCCGAGACGACCACGGCCAGCCCCTCGTCGAACCACTGCGGCACCGCACCGTCGAGCCGCTGGTGCAGCTCGACGTGGGCCATCTCGTGCGACGCGATCACGGCGTCGAGCCCGCGCGGCGACAGCATGACCGCCCGGTTGAGCACCGCGATGCCCTTCTCACCGCCGCCGCCGATGCGGTCGTAGCAGTCGTCGGTGAAGCAGGCGACCAGCCGCGGGTCGGACTCGCGGCCGCCGTAGAAAGCCTCGACCCGCCGGCGCGCCTCGGCCGCCAAGCCCTCCAGCTGCTGTTTCTGTGCCGCGCTGAGGTCGCGTTCGCTGTAAAGGCCGTCGCCGACAGGGGCCAGCCCGTAGCAGCGGGGGCACGTCGTCGCGGCGGCCGACGGATAGGCGAACGCGAGCCCGCCGACCACCGCCACCACCAGGGCGGCGAGGCCGATCAGAATCCACCGGAGTCGTAATCTCACGTCGGCAAGTCTGCCGAGGGCGCTGCCTGGCCGCGTCAACCCGTGGTTTGATTTTGCGGGAGCCGGGAGCCGGGAGCCGGGAGCCGGGAGCAGGGAGCCGGGAGCAGGGAGCCGGGAGCCGGGAGCCGGCGGCGACGGAGCTGGCCGTTCCGTTGGACACGGCAACTTTCCCGTACGAGGGTGGAGGCGTGTCTACCAACTACACCGCCGACGCTGACCGTTACGCATCCATGGAATATCGCCGCACCGGGCGCTCGGGCCTCAAACTGCCGGCCGTGTCACTCGGCCTCTGGCACAACTTCGGGGACGACCGGCCGCTCGAGACGCAGCGCGCGATCCTGCGGCGGGCGTTCGACCTCGGCATCACGCACTTCGACCTGGCCAACAACTACGGCCCGCCGTACGGGTCGGCCGAGAGCAACTTCGGCCGCATTCTGGCCACGGATTTCGCGGGTTACCGGGACGAACTGGTCATCTCCTCGAAGGCGGGCTACGACATGTGGCCCGGCCCGTACGGCGACTGGGGCTCCCGCAAATACCTGACCGCGTCGCTCGACCAGTCGCTCAAGCGGATGGGCCTGGACTACGTCGACATCTTCTATTCGCACCGGCACGACCCGGAGACGCCGCTCGAGGAGACGATGGGCGCGCTCGACGCCGCCGTCCGGGCGGGCAAGGCCCTGTACGTGGGCATCTCGTCCTACTCGCCCGAGAAGACCGCGGAGGCGGCGGCCATCCTGCGCGACCTCGGCACGCCCCTGCTGATCTCCCAGCCGTCGTACTCGATGCTGAACCGCTGGATCGAGGAGGGCCTGCTCGACGAGCTCGAACGCGTGGGCGCCGGCTGCATCGCGTTCTCACCGCTGGCCCAGGGCATGCTGACCGACCGCTACCTCGACGGCGTGCCCCAGGGCTCACGCGCGACCGAGGACAAGTCGCTCACCCCGGACTGGCTGAACGACGACAACCTGGCCAAGATCCGCGCCCTGAACGACATCGCCCGGCGGCGCGGTCAGACCCTGGCCCAGATGGCGATCGCCTGGGCCCTGCGCGACCCGCGGATGACGTCGGTCGTGCTGGGCGCGAGCAGCGTGGCCCAGCTCGAGAACAACGTGGCTGCCCTCAACAACACCAAGTTCAGCCCGGACGAGCTGGCCGACATCGACAAGCACGCCACCGAATCGGGCATCAACCTCTGGGCCCGCTCCAGCGAGAGCTGAGCGATCCGGCCCGCGTGGGGCGCTGCTTCAGGCCAGCAGCGCCTCGCGCATCTCCTTGCCCGGGTTGAAGCCGCCGACCACCTGCGGGGTCTGCGGGTCGTACACGTTGATGGTGTTGTTGCGGCGCATCAGCTCGCGCACGGGGTCGGGCAGCGGGGGCTCGTCGCTCATCGCGGCCCGCAGGTCACGGGCGGTCCCGATCAGCCGGTGGGCCAGGCCGGCCATGTCGGTGTCGGGGCGGACCCGGGCGAACTCCCAGCCGACCACGGTGAGGTCGAGGATCTCGAAGACCTGGGCCGTCAAGGGGACGGGATCGGTGCGCCGCGCGGCCCGTTTGGCCTGCTCGCCGAGCACCGTGACGGCCGCGCTGACCTGGACGTAGGGGTGCAGGCGACAGGGCAGGGCGAACAGGTTCCACCGGGGGCCGCCGCGCGCGTCGCGCCATAGGGGGCGGTAGTTGCGGCGATCGACGGCGTAGCCGGCCTGCGCGCTCAGATCCCGGTGGGCGTCGTCGGCGAACTCGCGCACGATCGTCGCCGCGGCGACCAGCCCGTCCTCGTCGGCGGCGGCCAGCTGCGCGGCGCACGCGGTGGCCTGCTCGTGGAACGTCGCGTGCAGATGGGCCCCGTAACGCGCGCGGACGTCGTCGACCAGCGCCCGCGCCTCGGTGCTGTCTTTCTGCTGACTGGCCCCGCGCCGAAACCACCGCATGATGCCACGTCCTCGCTGCAGTCCATCGAATCGCGGCCATGCTAGTGCCTCCGGGTGGCGATTTCCTACCGGCTGGTCGATCTAGAAGCCGCGCTACTGGTTCCCAGCTCTTTTCTCTGTTGGACTCGCCCGCCCCGGGGTACCAGGGTGGTGTCGGGGACGATCTGGTCCCCGTACGCGAGGGAAGGTTTTTGATCATGCAGAGTCGCCGCATCGGTGACGTGACGGTGAGCGCGATCGGTCTCGGCGGCATGCCGATGTCGATCGAGGGGCGACCGGACGAAGAGCGTTCCATCCGTACGATCCACGCCGCGCTCGATGCCGGCGTGACCCTGTTCGACACCGCCGACGCCTATCACATCGGCGCCGACGAGGTCGGGCACAACGAGTCGCTGATCGCCCGGGGCCTGGCCTCCTACGGTGGCGACACGTCCGGCGTGCTGGTCGCGACCAAGGGCGGCCACCTGCGCCCCGGCGACGGCAGCTGGACCAAGAACGGTTCGCCCAACTACCTGGCGCAGGCGTGCGAGGCGTCCCTCAAGCGGCTCGGCGTCGAGGCGATCGGGCTCTACCAGTTCCACCGGCCCGACCCCGAGATCCCGTACGCGGAGTCCGTGGGCGCGATCCGCGACCTGCTCGACGCCGGCAAGATCCGCATGGCCGGCATCTCGAACGCCGACCCGTCCCAGATCCGCGAGGCTCAAGAGATCCTGGGCGGGCGGCTGGTGTCGGTGCAGAACCAGTTCTCGCCGTCGTTCCGTTCGTCCGAGCCCGAGCTGAACCTGTGCGACGAGCTGGGCATCGCGTTCCTGCCGTGGTCCCCGCTGGGCGGCATCGGCAAGGCCTCGGAGCTCAACGGCGAAGCCGGCAAGTTCGCCGCGGTGGCCGAGCGGCACGGCGTGAGCCCGCAGCAGGTCTGCCTGGCCTGGCACCTGGCCAAGTCGCCGGTGGTCATCCCGATCCCCGGTTCGAGCCGCCCCGAGACGATCCGCGACTCGGCCGCGGCCGCCGACCTGAAGCTGACCCCGGAGGACCTGGCCGACCTGCCCTGATCCCGCAGCGCCCGGCGATAAGCAGCGCGGCGCCCGGCGGCACGGCGACCCGCAGTCAGGCGCCCGGCGACGCGGCGGTCCGCAGTCGGGCGCCCCGCGGCGCGTCGATCCGCAGTCGGGCGCCTGGTAGCGCGGCGACCAGCAGCCCGGCGACCGGCAGCCCGGCGACCGGCA
This sequence comes from Actinoplanes sp. NPDC021490, assembly GCF_055562135.1. Lineage (NCBI taxonomy): Bacteria > Bacillati > Actinomycetota > Actinomycetes > Micromonosporales > Micromonosporaceae > Actinoplanes > Actinoplanes sp. NPDC021490. The sequence goes on along the minus strand of NZ_JBVHFW010000003.1, from coordinate 524,997 downwards.
GCCCGGCATCCTGGGGCCGGGCTGCTGGTCGGAGCCGGCTACTTGTCGAAGCTGGCGTAGTAGGACGCGGCCATGTCCTTGTCGCCGTAGCCCTGCTCGGTGGCGCGGCGGAAGCGTTCGGCCCCGGCCTCGGCCAGGTCGAGCCGGACGCCGTGCTGCCGCCCGGCCTCGGCGATGAGACGCGCGTCCTTCTCGGCGGTGTTCACGGCGAAGCTGGCGGGCGACAGCTTGTCCCCCCGCACCAGGCCGACCTTGAGGCGCAGATAGGCGTTGTCGAGCGGCCCTCCCTCGATGAGCTCGAGGAACTTGTCCGGTTCCACGCCGAGCGCCTCGGCCAGCGAGAGGGTCTCGGCCCCGGCGTGGGTCAGGGCCAGCACCCAGCTGTTGGCGACGAGCTTGAGCCGGGTCGCCTCGCCGGGCCGGTCGAGCCAGACGGTCCGGCTGCCGACGGCCTCGAACACCGGCTGGACGGCGTCGCGACGGTCGGCCGGCCCGGCCGCCAGCACGGTCAGCTGCCCGGCCTCGGCGGGCTGCCGAGTGCCCAGCACGGGCGCGTCGAAGAAGCTCAGACCGTGCTGCCCGGCCTCCTCGGCCAGCCGATCGACGTCCTCGAGGCTGACCGTTGTCGACTGCACCCAGAGGGCGCCGCTCTTGACCGCCGGGTAGGCCTCGGCCATCACGTCCCGCACGGCCGCGCCGTCGTAGAGCATGGTGATCACCACGTCGGCGTCCCGGACCGCCCCGGCGACGCTGTCGGCCACCGTGGCCCCGTCCGCGGCCAGGGGAGCGGCCTTTTCCGCGCTGCGATTCCACACCCGGACGGCGTGCCCGGCCTTGATCAGGTTGCGCGCCATGGCGGCCCCCATGATTCCGGTGCCCAGAACCCCCACAACAAGTTTCTCGCTCATGCCCCCATCCTTCCCCGCCGGCTCCCCGGCCGCCCACGCCGCCGGACGGCCGGTGGGATCGGCCGTGCCGTTTGCGGGCGGGCGGTGTGATCGGCCACGCCATTCCTGCACGGCCGGTGCCACCGGCGGAAAAGTGTCGTACCCGCCAGCGAGAATCAGGGGGTGCTGACGGCGGTGGCGGTTGACGCGGACGGGCTGGGTGGCCGTCTGCAGGATCTGCACGCCGACGGGAGCCCGGCGGGCGACGTCCGGCATGTGCGGGATCTCGCCGCGGCCGTGGCGGAGCGGGAGGCCTCCGATCACCCGCGGTGGGTCTGGGCGGCCACCGCCGATCTCTACCCCGCGCTGCTCAGGGCGGGCGTCCGGGTGGCGCGCGGCCACGATCTCGAGCTCACCGAGGCCCTGCTGATGGGGCATGCGGGGTGGTGGGGGTCGCCTCGGGCGCTGCCGGCGGCCCGCGCGCGGCTGCGGGGTCTTCCGGTGCCGGCCGATCCACCGCCCCGCCACGCCGAGCCGCCGGGCTATGCGCAGGTGGCTCTGTTCGACACCGCCGCGGCCCCGCCCGGCAACCACGGGTTCGACGTGCTCGATGCGGTCCGCGAGGTTTACGCCGATCAGCTCCGTCGCATCGGGCAGACCGAGCATCCGGGGCGGTTCCGTCTGCTGGTGGCGGCCGAGTCGGCCGGGGCCCTGGTCGGGGCCGAGATGGGGCACACGGGGCTGCCGTGGCGGGCCGACCTGCACGATCAGTTGCTGCGGGAGCTGCTCGGGCCGCCGCAACCGGTGGGGCCGCCGCGGCGGCTGGCCGAGTTGTCGGCCGAGATCAATGCCGCGTTCGGCGCCTGGGGGCTGCATCCCGATTCGCCGGCCGAGGTGGTGCGGGCGTTCGCCCGGGCCGGCATCGACGTGCCCAACACGCGGGCCTGGGTGCTGCGCAAGGTCGAGCATCCCGCGGTAAAACCGCTGCTCGAATACAAGGAGCTTTACCGCATCTGGACGGCTCACGGCTGGTCCTGGTGCGACGCCTGGGTCATCGACGGGCGCTTCCGCCCCGAATACGTTCCGGGCGGCGTCGTCTCGGGGCGCTGGGCCACCCGGGGCGGTGGGGCGCTGCAGGTGCCCAAGGCCGTGCGCCGGGCCGTCGTCGCCGACCCGGGGTGGACGTTCGTGGTGGCCGACGCCGGACAGCTCGAGCCGCGGGTGCTGGCCGCCATTTCCGGTGACCGCCGGTTCGCGTCCGCGGCGGCCGAGGGTGATCTCTATGCCGCGCTGGCCGCCGACTCGTTCGACGGCGACCGGTCCAAGGCCAAGCTGGCCCTGCTCGGGGCCATGTACGGGCAGACCGGCGGGTCCGCGATCCCGGCGCTGGCCGTGCTGCGCAAGAGCTACCCGACCGCGTTCGAGTTCGTCGAGCAGGCGGCCCGGATAGGCGAGGCCGGTGGGCTGGTCCGTTCGTGGCTGGGCCGCACCTGCCCGCCCTCGTCGGGGGCCTGGCGCGACGCCGGCCTCGATCCGCCGGAGGAGGCGGGCACGGCCGAGCCGCAGGGCGGAGCGTCGGGCCGGGCCCGGGGCCGGTTCACCCGCAACTTCGTCGTGCAGGCGACCGCGGCCGAGTGGGCGCTCGTGCTGCTCGCGACCCTGCGCACGGCCTTGAGCGGCAGCTCGGCGGAAATGGTGCTTTTCGTCCACGACGAGGTCGTGGTGCACTGCCCGGTCGAGGAGGCCGAGCGGGTCGTCGCGGCCGTGCAGGAGAGCGCCGCGCAGGCCGGGCGGCTGCTGTTCGGGGACACGACCGTGCGCTTCCCGCTCGACGTCTCAGTAGTTGGCGCATACGCCGACGCGAAGTGAGAATCGGGTACCTTGGAGGGTCCGAAGCGAGAGGCGCTGCAACGGGGTGACACCCGCCACGCTCGCTCGGTGGAAACCGACCAAGGGCGCCTCCGTTGAACCGGAGGTGGTCGGTATGGGAAGAACTGAAGAGCTGAAGCGCCTGCTCGACGAGCGCGTCGTGGTGCTCGACGGCGCGTGGGGCACGATGCTGCAGGGCGCCAAGCTGACGCCGGAGGACTACCGCGGCGACCTGATCGGTCCCGATCATCCGCAGGACGTCACGGGCGACCCCGACCTGCTCATCCTCACCCGCCCCGACGTGATCCTCGACGTGCACCGGCAATACCTGGCCGCCGGGGCCGACATCACGACCACCAACACGTTCACCGCGACCAGCATCGCCCAGGCCGACTACGGTCTGCAGGCGTACGTGCGCGAGATGAACGTGCGCGGCGCGCAGCTGGCCCGGCAGGCGGCCGACGAGGCGGGCGGCAAGTTCGTGGCCGGCTCGATCGGCCCGCTCAACGTCACCCTGTCGCTCTCGCCCAAGGTCGACGACCCGGCCTATCGGGCGGTCACGTTCGACCAGGTCAAGGCGGCGTACGCGGAACAGATCTCGGCCCTGGCCGAGGGCGGCGTCGACATTCTGCTGATCGAGACGATCTTCGACACGCTGAACGCGAAGGCGGCCGTCGCCGCGGCCCGCGAGGTGGCGCCCGAGCTGCCGCTGTGGATCTCGGTGACGATCGTCGACCTGTCCGGGCGCACGCTCAGCGGCCAGACCGTCGAGGCCTTCTGGCGCTCGATCGAACGGGCCGAGCCGCTGATCGTCGGGGTCAACTGCGCGCTCGGCGCGACCGAGGCCCGCCCGCACGTGGCCGAACTGGCCCGGCTGGCCAACGTCTACGTCGCCGCCCACCCCAACGCGGGCCTGCCCAACGCGTTCGGCGGCTACGACGAGACCCCCGACCAGACCGCGGCGCTGCTCGAGGAGTTCGCCGACGCCGGCCTGGTCAACATCGTCGGCGGCTGCTGCGGCACCTCGCCCGCGCACATCGGGCAGATCGCCAAGGCGGCGGCCGGTAAGAAGCCCCGCGTGATCGACCCGCCGGCCGAGACCACCCGCTTCAGCGGCCTGGAGCCGTTCGCCATCGGGCCCGACACCGGGTTCGTCATGATCGGCGAGCGCACCAACGTCACCGGCTCGGCCAAGTTCCGCCGGCTCATCGAGGCCGACGACTACCAGGGCGCGGTCGACGTCGCGCTCGACCAGGTGCGCGGCGGGGCCAACCTGCTCGACGTAAACATGGACGCCGATCTGCTCGACAGCGAGTCGGCGATGACCACCTTCCTCAACCTGATCGCCACCGAGCCCGAGGTCGCCCGCATCCCGGTGATGATCGACAGCTCGAAGTGGACCGTGCTCGAGGCCGGCCTCAAGTGCGTGCAGGGCAAGGGCGTGGTCAACTCGATCAGCCTGAAGGAGGGCGAGGGGCCGTTCCTCGAGCAGGCCCGCCGCATCCGTGACTTCGGCGCCGGCGTGGTGGTCATGGCGTTCGACGAGCAGGGCCAGGCCGACACCCGTGATCGCAAGGTCCAGATCTGCGGGCGGGCGTACGACCTGCTGGTCAACGAGGCCGGATTCGCGCCCGGCGACATCATCTTCGACCCGAACGTCCTCGCCGTGGCCACCGGCATCAGCGAGCACAACGGGTACGCGAAAGCCTTCATCGAGGCCCTGCCGCTGATCAAGGAACGCTGCCCGGGCGCGCGCACCAGCGGCGGCATCTCGAACCTGTCGTTCTCGTTCCGCGGCAACGACGTGGTTCGCGAGGCGATGCACTCGGCGTTCCTGTACTACGCGGTCCAGGCCGGTCTCGACATGGGCATCGTCAACGCCGGCCAGCTCGCCGTCTATCAGGACATCCCGGCCGATCTGCTCGAGCTGGTCGAGGACGTGCTCTTCGACCGCCGCGAGGACGCCACCGACCGCCTGGTGACCTTTGCCAGCACCGTCACCGGCAAGGGCAAGCAGCGCGAGGTCGACCTGTCGTGGCGGGACGCCCCGGTGTCCGAGCGCCTGTCGTACGCGCTGGTCCACGGCATCGTCGACTACATCGAGGCCGACACCGAGGAGTCCCGGCAGGAGAAGGACCGGCCGCTCGAGGTGATCGAGGGCCCGCTGATGGACGGCATGAAGATCGTCGGCGACCTGTTCGGCTCGGGCAAGATGTTCCTGCCCCAGGTGGTCAAGAGCGCCCGCGTCATGAAGCGCTCGGTGGCCTACCTCGAGCCGTACATGGAGGCGGAGAAGGCGGCCAGCGGCAACACCCGCGGGCAGGGCAAGGTCGTGCTGGCCACGGTCAAGGGCGACGTCCACGACATCGGCAAGAACATCGTCGGCGTGGTGCTGGGCTGCAACAACTACGAGGTGATCGACCTCGGCGTGATGGTGCCGGCCGCCAGGATCCTGGACACGGCGATCAGCGAGGGCGCCGACGTGATCGGGCTGTCCGGCCTGATCACGCCGTCGCTCGACGAGATGGTGGCGGTCGGGGCCGAGATGCAGCGCCGCGGTCTCAAACTGCCGCTGCTGATCGGCGGCGCCACCACGTCCAAGCAGCACACGGCCGTACGCATCGCTCCCGCGTACGAGGGCTCGACGGTGCACGTGCTCGACGCGTCGCGCGTGGTCGGGGTGGTCAGCGACCTGCTCGAGCCGGCCCGCGCCGAGCGGCTCGACGTCGCCAACCGGGCCGACCAGGAGCGCCTGCGCGAGCAGCACGCCAACCGGCACGCCCAGCCGCTGCTGACGCTCGAGCAGGCCCGGGCCAACCCGGAGCGGGTCGACTTCGACGAGATCCCGGCTCCGGCCTTCACGGGCGTACGGGAGGTCCGGCCGACGATCGCCGAACTGCGCGAGATGGTCGACTGGCAGTTCCTGTTCCTGGCCTGGGAGCTCAAGGGCAAATATCCGGCGATCCTGGAGCAGCCGGTCGCGCGGGAACTGTTCGACGACGCCAACGAGCTGCTCGACCAGATCATCGCGGACGGGTCGTTCGAGGCCCGCGGCAAGTACGCGTTGTGGCCGGCCCACAGCGACGGCGACGACATCGTGCTGGACAACGGGGTGCGGTTCCCGATGCTGCGCCAGCAGACCGAGAAGCCGGCCGGCCGGGCGAACCGCTGCCTGGCCGACTACATTGCCCCGGCCGGAAAGGGCGACCACCTGGGCGGGTTCGCGGTGGCGATCCACGGCGCCGAGGAGCTGGCCGGCAAGTACGAGGCCGACAACGACGACTACCGCGCGATCATGGTGAAGGCCCTGGCCGACCGGCTGGCCGAGGCGTTCGCCGAGTTCCTGCACCTGCGGGTGCGCCGCGAGTGGTTCGAGCCCGACGCGCAGCCCGAGCTGGCCGACCTGCACGCCGAGCGGTTCCGCGGCATCCGGCCGGCGCTGGGCTATCCGGCCAGCCCCGACCACAGCGAGAAGAAGGACCTGTTCGAGCTGCTGGGCACGGACGAGATCGGCGTCGAGCTCACCGAGTCGTTCGCGATGATGCCGGCCGCCGCGGTGAGCGGTCTGATCTTCGCCCACCCGGAGGCGCGCTACTTCACGGTAGGCCGTCTCGCCAAGGACCAGATCACCGACTACGCCCGCCGCCGGGGCATGCCGCTCGACGAGGTCGAGCGCTGGCTGCGCCCCAACCTGGCGTACGAGATCGGCTGATCGGGCAAGATCGTCGGGTGACCACAGTCGACGACCTCCTCACCCGCGCCCGCGACGGCATGCGACGGCTCGACCCGGAACAGACCCGGGCGGCCGTCGCGGCCGGAGCACTGCTGATCGACACCCGTACGGACGTGCAACGCCGGTCCCAGGGCTCGCTGCCCGGCGCCATCGTCATCGACCGCACGGTGCTGGAATGGCGTCTCGATCCGGCCTCGCCGAACCGCATCCCCGAGGCGACCGGCCACGACGTGACCGTGATCGTGGTGTGCCGGCAGGGCTACAGCTCCAGCCTGGCCGCGGCCAGCCTGCGCGCCCTCGGCCTGGTCAACGCGACCGACCTGGCCGGCGGCGTCGAGGCCTGGCTCGCCGCGGGCCTGCCCACCGGCACCGGCCCCGAGGACGTCCGCTTCTGAGTGACCGGCGTTTGCCTCCCGGCACGGCGGGTAGCCGGACAGCCCGGCAACCCGTCGTCAATCGGGAGGTTTCGTGCAAGCCATGGTCTATCGCGGTCCCTACCGCGTACGCCTGGAGGAGAAGGACCGCCCGTCGATCGAGCATCCCAACGATGCCGTCGTCCGGGTCACCCGCGCCGCGATCTGCGGCTCCGACCTGCATCTTTATCACGGGATGATGCCCGACACGCGGGTCGGCATGACGTTCGGGCACGAGTTCGTCGGGGTGGTCGACGAGGTCGGATCCTCGGTCCGGAACCTCAAGGTGGGCGACCGGGTGATGGTGCCGTTCAACATCTTCTGCGGCACCTGCTACTTCTGTGCCCGCGGCCTGTATTCGAACTGCCACAACGTCAACCCCAACGCCACCGCGGTCGGCGGCATCTACGGCTACTCGCACACGTGCGGAGGCTACGACGGCGGCCAGGCCGAGTTCGTCCGGGTGCCGTTCGCCGACGTCGGCCCCAGCGTCATCCCGGACTGGATGGACGAGGACGACGCCGTGCTGCTCACCGACGCCCTGGCCACCGGCTATTTCGGGGCCCAGCTGGGCGACATCGCCGAGGGTGACGTGGTGGTCGTCTTCGGCGCCGGCCCGGTCGGGTTGTTCGCCGCGAAGTCGGCCTGGCTGATGGGGGCGGGACGCGTCATCGTCATCGACCACCTCGACTACCGGCTCGAGAAGGCCGCGTCCTTCGCCCACGCCGAGACGATCAACTTCACCGAGTACGACGACATCGTCGTGCACATGAAGAAGATCACCGACTACCTGGGCGCCGACGTGGCCATCGACGCGGTGGGCGCGGAGGCCGACGGCAACTTCCTCCAGCACGTGACCGCGGCCAAGCTCAAGCTGCAGGGCGGCTCCCCGGTCGCGCTGAACTGGGCGATCGACTCGGTTCGCAAGGGCGGCACGATCTCGGTGATGGGCGCGTACGGCCCGATGTTCAGCGCGATCAAGTTCGGCGACGCCATGAACAAGGGGCTCACGCTGCGGATGAACCAGTGCCCGGTCAAGCGGCAGTGGCCGCGCCTGTTCGAGCACATCCGCAACGGCTACCTCAAGCCGAGCGACATCGTCACGCACCGGATCCCGCTCGAGCACATCGCCGAGGGCTACCACATGTTCTCGGCCAAGCTCGACGGCTGCATCAAGCCGCTCATCATCCCGAACGCCGCGTAGGGGGACGCCATGGCCTACACGCCCGACAAGCCGAAGCTGCCCGAGACCAGCGATGAACTGCGCGCCCGCATCCCCGGGTGGGGCGCGGACCTCGACCCGCAGGACCGGCCGGCCGTGCCGCGGGAGCAGTTCGACCCGACCTTCAGCGGCGCCCACTGGGAGTTCCCGGAACGCCAGCCGGAGCTGTGGCCCCGCGAACGCTCGATCGAACACGCCTTCCTGACGCCGGTCTTCGGCACGTCCTGCCCGCCCAAGGGCCTGTCCGGGAAGATCCGCCGCCTCGCCTACGCCCGTTACAGCGAGGGCCGCGCGGCGCACTGGCTCCTGCTGCTGGCGTCGGACCGGGTCGACGCGGTGGAGAGCACGCTGCGGTCGTTCGTCTCGACCCGGCCGGACAACCCGATCACCGAGACCGGTGTGCTCGCCGAACGACCCCGCGGCCCCCGGCGGGCCGACACGAACCACCAGTGGCTGGACCCGATCATCGTGGCGGCGCCCTGGGTGGCGGGCGCCGGGCTCACGTACGCGGTGGTCCGGCGGCTGGCCCGCCGGAGGGGTCAGTAGTAGGAGCGGTAGCGGCGTCGCCGGCGGCGGTGTGGGTCGCTCCACAGGTTGCGGGTCAGGAACAGCGCTATGCCGGCGATCGCCGCCACCAGCACGCCGATGACCGGCAGGTTCAGTGACGAGCCGGCCGAGTTCTGCTCGGCCGAGGACAGCACCGTGCCGCCACCACCGGCCGCGCCGCCCGCGGCGGGAGCGCCCGCGGCGGGAGCGCCCGCGGCGGGAGCGCCCGCCGTGGTGGGCGGGGGAGCGGTGGGCAGCCCGGCGAAGTCGACCAGGTTGCTGCTCTCCAGCAGCGTCAGGTGAGTCATGACGAACTGGTTGGCCCGCTGGGCCAGCTTGCGGATCGTGTCGTTGCGGGTGCTCGTCCGGATCGTGGCGATGGCCGGGAAAATCTTGCCGTGGGCGGCCCGCAGCCGGTCGATGTAGATCTGGTCGAACTCGGCGCCCTGGGCGTTGCGCATCTCGGCCAGCCAGCCCTGCTGGTCCTCGTTGGGCTTGTCGGGCAGCTCGATGTCCAGCTTGGCCGCGGCGTCGCGCACCATCTCGTCGAGCACGACGTGCTGGCTAGCGATGTCCTGGCCGATCTTTTTGATGCGGGCGTTGGACGACCGTTCCTGGGCCATCTCGCCGGCCGGGATCTCCCACAGACCGGCCAGCCGCACTTTGACCGCGAAGTCGCGGTCAGCCTCGGCCACCTTGCCCTTGCCGGTGTCGGTGATCAGCTGGTTGGGCGGCAGCGGCACTCCCGGTTCGGCCGCCCGGGCGGCGCTCGGCTCGATCACGAGCAGGGCCACGGCGGCGGCCACGGCCGCCCCGATCAGCCGACTGCGCCGGCGGAACACACGAGCGACGGTGGACACGTCGGCCTCCCATTGCGATCTCCCTGGCCCTGACGTGCAGCAGTACGGAAGGGGACCCATGATCGGATCAAAGGAAATGCCCAGGAAATATTCGACGCGCATGAAAACAGCCCGCCGGGCGCGTCGGGAACGCGCCCGGCGGGCCGGGGATCGAAGGGTCAGAGGGGCAGCCAGAGGGCCAGAACGTTCGGCGGCTCCCAGCCCGGCAGCGAGGTGTGGGCCTGGCGGCACTGGTAGCGCCGGCCGTTGTAGGTCACGATCTGACCCACCGCGTACGGGGTGTTGGCCGCCCAGGTCGTCGTGCCGGCCGGCGGCTGCGTGGTCGGCGGGGTCGTCGGCGGCCGCGTGACCGGCGGCGCGGTCGTGGGCGGCGTCGTGGCCGGGGGTGTCGTGGGAGGCGGATTGCCACCGGCGCCGAACGGGCTCAGGATGATGCCGGCCCGCTGCGGGTCACCGTCGTTGACCAGCGACTCGAAACCGCCGACGTCGTCGTACGCGAACCCGTACGCCTTCCCGTCGGCCATGTTGGCGTGGATGATCCGCGAATAGTGGTTGGCCGCGCTGTTCTTGTAGAACGCGTTCCCGTCGAGCACCGGCTCCTGCGTCGAGGTGCCGAGCGTGCCCCGCACCAGCGCCGTGCAGATCGTGCGCCGCACCTCGCTCTGGATGAACGGCGCGACGTTGGGCGCGTTGAACACGCCGTCGCAGCCCCACACGTTGGACGTCGAGGGCTTGTCGACCGTCGCGACCTCGGCGCCCGAGCTGTCGGTGAAGCGCATCGTGTTGCCGACCGTACGGCCGATGAACTTGCGGTTCGGCTCGGCCGATCGGGGAACCACGGTCAGCGTGCGGCTCGTGTAGGCGGCGAAGGCCGAGTTGATGTACGAGTCCAGGTAGTTCGCGGGGAACAGCCCGGCGTCGGTGGCCTTGCCCGGCGCGAGCACCCGCAGCACCGTGCCGTCGGAGCGGGTGATGACCGACCGCTCCCAGCCCGGCTGCGCCTTGATCGCGTTGATCACCCGGTTGCGGCCGTCGTTGACCACATCGCCCGTACGCTTGGTCTGCCCGGCGCCGTTGGTGACGGTGACCGCGTGCGGGATGCCGAAGAAGTCGACCTGGGAGCTGTTGAGCCACAGCCCGGAGTCGTTGAAGGTGAACTCGCTGGTGTCGAACAGGGTGTTGAAGTTGGGGTCGCCGGGCGCCCAGGGCGCGGGCTGCACGAAGCCGTCCGGCGTGATGAAGAACTTGATCTTGTCGCGCAGGGCCATGTAGACGCGGCCGGACAGACCCTTGGGGATGCGGATCGTCGCGCTGCCGCCGTTGCCGGGGCCGGGGATGGACACGTCGGGCGCGGGGGTCGGCGGGAGGCCGCCGGCGGGCCACGGCGAGAACGTGCCGGCGCTGTTCACGGAGCCCCAGCGGCCGTTCATGATGCCGATGACGTAGAGGTGGACCGCGTCGCCGCGACCGGTGTTGTTGGTGACGGTGACCGGGAGGATCGATGGTGACGCCGCCGAGGCGGGCAGCGTCACGGCCGCTACGGGCGCGGCGACGGCCAGGGCCGCCACCGCGCTCAGCCATGCGGTTCGCTTACGCAAGTCGGCTCCTCAACTTCTCTGGGCCCCAAGGGGGAAAGGGGCTTCAGAAGAATGTTTTGGAAAGTTAACAGTTGTCAATGGAGCCGATCGAACGCTGCCTCTTTATTCGAAGAACTTGAGCCCGAACCCCGTGTTGGACGTCGCGCCGGGCACGTTGGCCCGCGTGTAAGTGGTGTTGCCCCACCAGGCGAAGGAACCCGTGTACCAGGAGCGGTTGGCCCACGAGTACGGCGTGCCCTTGGGAACCGCGTGATACAGCATCGGGAACCGTGGGCCGGCCGGCGGGCTCGTCGCGATATCGCCGTTGAGCAGCACGAACGTGTGGTGGCCGGGCCCGTTGGCGTACAGCGTGGGATCCCAGCCGGCCATCATGGTCGCGCGGTTGGAGCCGAAGATGCACCCGTTGCTCTTGTACCAGTCCCACACGTACGCGGGATCGCCACCGGCCCGCAGCCGCAGGTCGGCCAGGCAGTACTGGTCGCTCCAGCTGCCGTTGGCCGAGTACACGATGTGCAGTTGCCCGTTCGGGTCGCGGATCGGCTCCGGGCCCTCGTTGATGAACGGGTTGCCGACCACGCGCTCCCAGCCCTCGCGCGGCTGCGAGATGACGAACCGCCCGCCGGTGGTCGCGGTCGGGCTGCTCATCCGAGCCAGGTAAAGGTTCTGCTCGACGTTCGTGTCGCCGGCCCAGCCCGACCACACGAACCAGCGCTGCGAGTTGAAGACGAACATGGCGCCGTCGACGGCCCACTTGTCGTCGGGCAGGGCCATCCGCGTCTCCGACGTGTACCCGGAGTCGGGCGAGGCCGAGCTGATCACGTACATCCGGTGCGCGGCGCCGCGACCGGCCGAGAAGTAGATGTAGTAGCGGCCGGCGTCGGTGGCGATCTCGGGCGCCCACACCTCGCCGAGGTTGCGGGTGTCGTTCCAGACCTGCCGCTGGGGCGCGGCGGCCAGCCCGTCGGTCGACGCCGCCTGCCGTACGGCGATGCCGCCGCCGGTCGACTGCACCGAGATGTACGTGCCGCCGACCCGCAGCACGCTGGGGTCGGCGGCGCGCATGGACGTCAGCCCGGCCTCGGCCGGAGCGGCACTGAGCACGCCGGCCAGCGCGAGCACGGCCGCGACGGCCGTCCCGCGTTTGGTGAAGATCTTCATGAGAACCCCTCGGGGATGGGGGAATGGGGATTCTCCCGAGGATCGGCCGCGTTTTACATCGTTGTCAATGCGCGAACGGGCACCGAGGGGTGAAAACCGGTCAGACCGGTTCGTGCGTCGCCTCCGGCACCAGGACGGCCTGAGACGTACGGCTCAGGGCAATATTGGCGGCATGCAGGTACGCGCGGTTTCCGCTCGCAACGTACTCGGCACGGAGAAGGGCGGCGATCTCGTTCGCGGTGGTGATCGAACGGGCCTCGGCGTCGACGGTTCGGAACATGGCTCACGCTTTCTCGCTCAGCAACGAAAAATATGATGCGCCGACACGAGCCCGAAATCATCAACCGAAACGGTGTTGACTCCACCGTGCCCCAGATGATCACAAGAACGCCTACTGTCACCGCTGTGACCAGTGCGCTACGAGAGGTGATCCGGTGGCCCCGGCTCAAGTCCGGCGACCGCGTACGGATGGTGTCGCCGGCCAGCTTCCCCGAGGACGAGGGCTGGCGCGGCTGGGCCACCGAGCAACTCGGGCGATGGGGGCTCGAGGTCGAATTCGGGCGGCATGCCGGCGATCGGTTCGGGTTCATGGCCGGGCGGGACGACGACCGGCTGGCCGACCTCGAGGAGGCGTTCCGCGACCCGGGCGTACGGGCGATCATCACGACCCGGGGTGGCGCGGGCGCCTATCGCATCGCGTCGCGGGTCGATCCGGCGCTGGTGCTGGCCGATCCCAAGCCGATCGTCGGGTTCAGCGACATCACGTACGTGCATCTGGCGCTGCTCGGGCGGACCGGGCTGGCCGGGATCCACGGGTGGTTCGGGGCCACGGGATGCCGGGACCTGCTGTTCACCGGCGAGGCGGCCGTGCTGCGGTCCGACCCGTCGGCGCTGTCGGCCCAGGTCACTGTGGCGGGCCGGGCGACCGGGCGGCTCGTGGGCGGGCACGTCGGCGCGGTGGCGGGCATGATCGGGGCGGGCCTGCCGTCGCTGGCCGGGGCGATTCTGTGCCTCGAGGGCTCACACCAGCCGGGTTACGACCAGTTCCTGTGGCAGTTGCAACGATCCGGGCTGCTTGACGGCGTACGGGGAATCGCGGTCGGTGATCTGGAGGGGCAGAACGTGCCGACGGACGAGCCGGTCGTGGAGGTGCTGCGGACCCGGCTGGGGGCGCTCGGGGTGCCGGTGCTGGGCGGGCTGCCGTTCGGGCATCTGGAGGCGCAGGTGTGCATGCCGCTCGGCCCGGCCGCGACGATCGACACCGCGGCCGGAACGCTGACCGTCGAGCCGGGAGCGCTGTGAACGTCAACGAGGCCTTCCGCGACCCGGCGGTGCGGGCGATCACCGCCGAAACCGGTCATCGGGAGCTCGACGACCTCGACCTGGACGCCGTCCGGGCCGATCCGAAGCCGGTCGTGGGCATCGGCGCGACGACGCTGCTGCAGCTCGAACTGTGGCGGCTGTGCGGCCTGGAAAGCGTGCACGGCACGTCGCTGCCCACAGGGCTCCCGGTGCGGCGCGAGGCCGGCGACGCCGTCACGGTGCCCGGCCGGGCCGAAGGGGTGCTGCTGGGCGGCAGCCTGACCTCGCTGCGGGCCATGGTGGGCGCGGGCCTGCCCAGCCTGGCCGGCGCGATCGTGCTCCTCGACGACGTGCGGGCCCAGGGACTCGGCCTCGGCCAGGTCGACCGCCAGCTCACCCACCTGCGGGTGGCGGGCGCTTTCGACGGCGTACGGGGAATCGCGGTCGGTCGTTTCCTCGGTTTCGACGGCTACGTGGACCGCGGCTGGACGCTGCTCGACGTGCTGCGCGACCAGCTGCCCGCGCTGGGCGTGCCGGTGCTGGGCGGCCTGCCCCTGGGACCCGGACCGGGAGCGATGCCGGTCTGGCTGGGCCGCCCGGCCGAGATCGACGTGGCGGCGGGAACGCTCACGCAGGCGGGCTAGCCGTCACGGCTTGCCGGCGGGCCAGCAGACGGGACACGTCGTCGGCGGTCATCGGCTCGGCCAGGTGGTAGCCCTGGCCCAGGGTGTAGCCGAGCTCGCGCAGGGCGACCACCTGCTCGTGGCTCTCGATTCCCTCGGCCACCGTGTCCAGGCCGAGCGCGTGCGCGAGCTGGATCACCGCGCGGGCCACCGCCTGCCGGGCGTCGGCCGCGGCCGGATGGCCGTCGTCGATCTCGATGCCGTCCACGAACGACTTGTCGAGCTTGACGATCGCGGCCGGGAAAGCGCGCAGCAGGCTCAGCGACGACTCGCCGGTGCCGAAGTCGTCCAGCGCCAGCCGGATGCCCATCCGGTCGAGCTCGTACAGGGCCCGGGAAACCTGCTGGCCGCGGAGCACTGCCGACTCGGTCACCTCGAGAACCAGCCGCTCACAGGGCAGCCCGCTGTCGGCCAGCGCGCTCGCCACGTCGGAGACGAAGTCGGGGTCGTGCAGCTGCCGCGCCGAGACGTTCAGCCCGGCCTCCCGCAGCGCCTCGGGGCCGAACTCGGCCAGCCACGCGGCGGCCTGCCGGCAGGTCTCGCGCAACACGAACCGGCCCAGCGGCACGATCAGGCCGGTCCGTTCGGCGGCCGGGATGAACTCGCCCGGCCCGACCACGCCGCGGGTCGGATGGTGCCAGCGGACCAGCGCCTCGACCCCGAACAGGCGGTTGTCGTCCAGCCGCATGATCGGCTGGTAGAGGACCCGGAACTCGTCGTTGTCGAGGGCCCGCCGCAGCTCGCCGCCGAGTTGCATGTGCGCCAGGACGGGCTCGCCCATGCCGTCCACGTAGCGTACGGAACCGGCCTTGCCCTGCTGTTTGGCCGTGTACATGGCGACGTCGGCATTCCGCAGAACCTCGTCGACGCCTGCGCCGGGCGTGGAGGTGGCGATGCCGATGCTGGCCTGCACCAGCAGCCGGTGCTCACTGATCGGATGCGAGAGCACGGCCAGCAGCCGCTCGGCCAGATCGCCGGGATCGGCGTCCGGCCCGACCAGGACGACCGCGAACTCGTCGCCGCCCACCCGAGCCGGCAGCCCCGCGCCCTTCACCTCGGCCTCGAGCAGCCGCCCCACCGACACCAGCAGCCGGTCGCCGACCCCGTGCCCGAGCAGATCGTTGACCGTCTTGAAATCGTCCAGGTCGATCAGCAGCACCGACGCCGGACCGGGGCCGGCCAGCGCGGCCGTGAGCCGCTCACGGAACAGGACCCGGTTGGCCAGCCCGGTCAGACCGTCGTGGCTGACCTCGTACTGCAGCCGCTTCTCCTGGACGCGTGAGGTCCGGAGCAGGCGCGCGTTCTCGCGGTAGGCCAGATATTGCCGGACCATGACCAGCGCCGTGACCACCACCGCGGCGATCAGGACGACCCGGACCGGCAGGCGCAAAGGCGCCCCGAACGCCACCGCGATCAGCGGCACGTCGACCAGCACCATCGCCAGGTAGGGCAACAGCACCCCGACGCGGGCCGGGCGGCGCAGTCCCCGGTCGGCGCGGTGCTGGGCCACGACGCCGAAAGTGATCAGCATCGGCGCCGACGGCAGGATGATCGCCTGCGCCGGCACGGTGGCGAGCAGGCCGAACTGCACCGACAGCACGGCACAGACCGCGGCCGGAAGACCCCCGGCGGCCGCGATGAACCGGATCGCGACCCGGTCGACCGGGCCGCCGGCGATGTACGACACCTTCGTCGCGGCCCCCACGGCGACCAGGAAACCCAGCGCGACCAGCAGCATCGCCTGCCGGCTCCACGGCTCGCGGGCGGACAGCATCGGGGCCAGCCCGAGATACCAGACGACGGCCGCGCAGCCGAGAAACGCGATCATCCGGTCGAGCGTCATGCGCCACCGCTCGGACCCGCCGGCCGCGACGACCGGCACCCGGGCCAGCGCCCAGATGGCGATCAGAAACCCGAGGGCGGCCAGCGCGGCCGCGGGCGCGGGCATGTTGCGGGTGCGAACCTCGTCCACGTGGGCGAACATGTCCACGGCCAGCCAGCCGTACCCCACCGTGTTCAACGCGACGGCCACCAGGACGGCCCGCCAGAACCGCCGGGCGACCGGATCGAGGCGGGCGTTCCCCCGGAGCAGGTCGAAGACGGCCGCGGTGGCGATCGCGGCACCGACCGGAACGAAGACGTAGGCGACTGCTTCGGTGCCCGCGCCGGCTCCCAGATAGGCCGCACACCAGACGGCCCCGATCACGACAACGGCGGCGCAGGCCCACCCGAAAAGCCGGGCCGTTCCACCCTCGTCAGTCCCGGCCGCCCGCGTCACGGCCCGACACTAACCGGTCCGAAGTGGAGACGATCTCCCCCGAACGTTCGACCTTCAACGATGTAAGTCCGTGATCCGCGGTCTGTGCGACACTCGCACCCACCCGTCGATGTCGATGGACAGGAGCCCCGAGATGAGCCGACCGCCCGGCAATCGAGTAACCCTGACCACCATCGCGCGGGCGGCGGGCGTCTCGGTGCCGACCGTGTCCCGGGTGGTGAAAGGGGACGGCCGGGTCGCCGAGGGCACCCGGGTTCGGATCGAGCGCCTGCTGAGCCAGTACGAATATCGGCCGCGGTCCGCAGCCGCCGAGCCCCCCGGATCGGTCCACGTCATCTATCCGCGCCTGGACACCTCGTGGCAGCTGGAGCACATCCGGGGGATGGAGGCGGTGACGCAGGAAGCCGGCGTGGGGCTGGTGGTGTCGGTCCTGGACAGCGGCGCCGCGGGCCTTCTGCGGCGCGCCGGAGCCGGACAGGCGACCGGGGCGATCCTGGCCGCCGCCAGCGCGGAGTCCCCGCTCGGCACCATGCTCGACCAGCTGGACACCCCGGTGCTCGCCCTCGACCCGGGCGTGAAGGCTTCGGCGAAGCTGCCGACGATCGGCGCGGCCAACTGGCTGGGCGCCCGCACCGCGACCAACCATCTCATCGCGCTCGGCCACCGGCGCATC
Source organism: Actinoplanes sp. NPDC021490 (assembly GCF_055562135.1). Lineage (NCBI taxonomy): Bacteria > Bacillati > Actinomycetota > Actinomycetes > Micromonosporales > Micromonosporaceae > Actinoplanes > Actinoplanes sp. NPDC021490. The sequence continues at coordinate 507,775 of NZ_JBVHFW010000003.1, read as the reverse complement.
GGCGTGATCACCGGGTCGAAGGGCGGATTGCTGTGCAGCCGGGCCCGGCTCGACGGTCATCGGGCCGCCCTCGAAGGGGCCGGCATACCCGACGACCCCACTTTGATCAGGCACGGCGAGTTCGAGTACGGGTCGGGCGTCAGCGCCGCCCTGGAACTCCTCGACCACGCCGACCGGCCCACGGCGATCTTCGCCTTCAGCGACCACATCGCGCTCGGAGCCTACGAGGCCGCCCGCCGTCGTGGCCTGTCCATACCGGGCCAGCTCAGTGTGGTTGGCTTCGACGACCTTCCCGCCGCCCGCTGGGCTTCGCCCCCGCTGACCACGGTGCGGCAGCCGCTGGAGGAGATGGGCGGGCTGGCCGCCCGCACGATTCTGAACCTGGCGGGTCACAAGACGCTCGAGTCACCGCACATCGAGCTGGGCACGCGACTGGTCGAGCGGGGAAGCACAGCGGCCCCTGATCGCCGCCACCGGCGGTGAGGCAACCGACCGAGCCGTCCACCCAGTTCGCGAAGTGACTACCCGGCGGTGGCGGTGAAGCGGCGGCGGTATTCGGCCGGGCTTACGCCGAGGTGACGTTTGAACAGGGCCCGCATGTTGGCTCCGGTGCCCAGGCCGGAATGCCGCGCGACGGATTCGAGGCCGGGGGCGCCCTGCTCGATCAGGCGGCAGGCCAGGGTGACGCGTTCGACGGTCAGCCAGGCCAAGGGGGTCGTGCCGAGCTCGGCCCGGAAGCGGCGGTGCAGGCTTCCGGTGCTCATTCCGGCCTGGCGGGCCAAGTCGGCGACGGTGATCGGCTCGTTCAGGCGGTGCTGGGCCCAGGCCACCATCGGGGCGAGGGACTGGACCGCGGCCGGTGGCATCGGGCGCTCGACGAACTGGCGCTGGCCGCCGTCGCGGTAGGCGGCGAAGACCAGGCGGCGGCTGACGTGGCCGGCGACCTCCGCGCCGTGGTCGCGGCGGACGATGTGCAGCCCGAGGTCGAGCGCGGCGGCGCTGCCGGCCGAGGTCAGCAGGTCGCCGTCGTCGACGAACAGGACGTCGGGTTCCAGTTTCACGGCGGGGAAGCGCAGCCGGAACTCGTCGGCCAGGTTCCAGTGGACCGTGGCCCGGCGCCCGTCGAGCAGACCGGCCTCGGCCAAGGTGAACGCGCCCGTGCAGAGGCCGACCAGGCGGGCGCCCCGGTCGTGGGCCCGGCGCAGGGCGGCGAGCAGGGCCGGGCGGGTCGGCGTCTCGACGTACGGGCGGTTCGGCACGATGACGGTGTCGGCCCGGTCGATCTCGTCGAGGCGCCCGACCGCCCCCACGCTGAACAGCGCGTCCCGCATGGGGGTCGACTTGCGGGGAGCGACCACCCGCAGGTCGTACAGGGGGAAGCCGATCTCGGGCCGCAGCGGGCCGCCGAAGATCTCGCAGGCGCAGCCGACCTCGAAGGGGTTGGACTGCTCGTCGACGACGAGGACGACCCGGTGTGAGGATCCTTGCGGCATTGGTCATTTCTACCAGGGCCGCGCGCCCCGGTCACCGGGTCAGGATCGGTGCATGCTCACGAAATTCGCCCTGGCCGGGGAAGCGGCCGGCCTCACCGAGTTCTGGTCCCAGCGGGTGCTCACCACGGCCAACGGCAACCTGTTCAAGGTGGCCAAGGGAACGCGATCGACGAACTGGCACGCCCACGACGACCAGGACGAGACTTTCCTGCTGCTGTCCGGCGAGATGACGATCCAGCTGCGCGACGGGGACGTACGCCTGGCTCCGGGCGACCTGCTGGTCATTCCGCGCGGCGTCGAGCACTGCCCCCGGGTCGAGGGCGACGAGGCGCACTTCCTGCTGATCGGGCCGGACGTCACCTCGAACGCGGCCGGCGGCAAGCCCGACTGGAGCCACGAGGGCTGAGGGTCAGCGGCGGAAACCGTCGGCCCAGGTGTCGAGTTCGAAGCGCTGCAGCAGGCCCGGCGCGAAGATGCCCGCGATGGCGATCAGCGAGATCGTGACCATTGCCGTACGCAGAACGACGGTTTCGACCTTGCCGCCGACCTTGATCGCCATGCTGTTGGGGACGCCGATCATCCGCCACAGCCGGCGGCCCAGGGGTATCGGCCACAGGATCGGGACACCCGCCGACGTGATGATGTCGCCGAACAAATGGACTATGCAGCCCACGGCCACGGCGAAGCCCAGCATCGGGTAGCCGCGGTCGCCGGGCAGGTTGGCGGCGGTGAACCAGGCGATCACGGCCGAGCACAGCGTCACGATGACCCAGCCCGCGCGTTCGGCCCACTTGTCGAACAGGCCGCGCAGGGCCAGACCGGCCATGAAGAAGACGATCCCGACCACGGCCCACTTGCCGTACTGACCGGCCAGGGCGGTCGTGCCCCAGCCGACCAGCGCCGCGAAGGGCAGGGTGTGGGTGAACGTACGGTGGCCGTTGGTTCGTCTCGGATCGCGGGAGAGCCGGGTCGCCGTGTAGATGCCGAGCGACACCTTCTCGATGACCTCGGCCGCGAAGAGCGAGAACACCCCGAACGTACGGGCGACGGTCGCGCCGCCCTGATTGCGGGTCACCTTGCCGGACAGGTCGAGGTCGGGGAGCAGCGCGCCGCCCGCGCAGACGAGCGTGCCTACAGTCACCGCGAGCGGCGACTGCTCATACCCGGCGAAATGGTCCAGCGCCCAGGTGCCGGCCAGCCATGCGGTCGCCCCCGAAAGGGCGTGCGACGGACCCATCATGTGAAGTTGTTCCTCCCCGCTTGAACCAGTCAACTCTGGCAAAGCGGGGAGAGACGATCAACAACCCCGGTGTCCACTGTGGAACTGACGAGGGCCGTCCCAGCCGGGGCCGTTCCAGGGCGCGACCCGGTGACTGAAGCTGTACTCGTACCGGTACTGGCGATAGCGAGCGTGCCTCACGAACCCCATGACCAGGAAGATGAGCGGGATCGCGGGCCAGAAGAAGTGCGCGCCCGAGATGATCCACAGACCTGTCAGGATCATGCCGATCGACAGGATGATCGAGCCGTGCCGGCGCAGGGCCCGGCGTGTCGCGACCCGGGCGTCGGGGGTGTCGGCCAGCGCGGCCAGCCCCCCGAACGGAAGGTCGGCGGTCAGCGGGCCCAGCTCGTCGCGGTACTTGGAGGCGTACACCTTGGCCAGGCGCTCCTCACCCTCGGTCAGGTCCAGCCGGCCCTCGGCCATCGCGGCCCGCAGGATCTCGGCGACGTGCTCACGTTCCTGGTCGGAGGTCCGGATCCGCTTCGTGCTCGTGCCGGACCAGTTCGCGTCGTTGGGTTGCACCGTGTCCTCCTAGGGCGTCGTGCAACAAGCGTCGGCTTTTCGCGGACCGAACACGTCGCCCCGGCGGAGCATCTTCCGGGCGGCCTCCGGGAGGGTCTTCCGCTTCGCCCGTACGCCCTCAGGAGCACAACACCCTTGCGGCGTACGCCCGGGGGAGTACACGGGTCCGCTCCGGCGCACCGATGCCCGGGCGGGAGCGCGTGCCGTAGCTTCGGCAGGGTGAGACACATGCAGGGGCCGCCGCAGCCGCCCTGGGCGCGCGAGAACCGGGGCCGCTACGGCCGGCACCCGGTTCCCGGCTCGTTCCGGGGCCGCCGCGACCCGGGACTGGGCGCGGCCGTCGGCGCCGCCCTGTTCCAGCTCATCGGGGCCAAGAACCTGGCCGGCGAGGGCCGCGTGTTCGTCTCGCTGAGCCCGTGGGTGTGGGCGCTCCTGCTCGTGGGGCCGCTCGCGCTGCTGGTCCGGCGGCGCTACCCGGTCACCGTCTTCGCCGTCGCCGCGGCCGCCTCGATCGGGTTCGCCACGATGGCCGAGCCGCACTGGTTCTGGGCCGTCACCCCGATGATCGCGCTGTTCCACCTGGCCTGCTCCGGGCGGCGCACCGCCTCGGTGATCAGCGCTTCGGTGGCGTACGGGACCTATCTGTTGATCTTCTGGGTTCTGAACGGCCCGCTCGGGCTGGACGAACGCGTGCTCCCGGGGGTGCGGGAGGCCCTGCTGGTCGGCATCGCGCTGGCCACGGCGATCTTCCTGGGCGGCCTTGCCAAGATCAAGGGCGAGCAGATGGCCCAGATGATGAAGGTGCGGGCCGAACGCGAACGGGCCGAGCAGGAACAGCAGCGGCGGCAGGCGTCCGAGGAGAGGCTGCGGATCGCCCGCGAGCTGCACGACGTGATCGGTCACCACCTGTCGCTGATCAACGTGCAGGCGGGCGTGGGCCTGCACCTGATGGACAACCGCCCCGAGCAGGCCCGCGAGGCCCTGTCGGCGATCAAGACGGCCAGTTCGGAGGCGCTGCGCGAGGTGCGTTCGGTGCTGGGCGCGCTGCGCACCGAGGACGAGGCGGCGCCCCGGCAGCCCGCGCTGGGCCTGAGCCGGCTCGACGACCTGACCGCCGGCGCCGGGCTGCCGGTGGAGACCAAGGTGACCGGCGAGGTGCGTACGCTGCCGGCCGAGGTGGACCGGGCGGCGTACCGGATCGTGCAGGAAGCCCTGACCAATGTGCGCCGCCACGCCGGCCCCGGCGCGACGGCCTCGGTCTGCGTCGACTACCTGCCGACGGTCCTGCATTTGGCGATCCGCAACGACACGGCCGACGCCGTCGTGTCCGCCGACGGTGGCTCGTCCGGCACCGGCATCGCGGGCATGCGCGCACGAGCACAGAGCTTGGACGGCACCCTCGAGGCGGGCCCGGTTGACGGCGGTTTCCTGGTGTCGGTTCTGCTACCCACAGGAGAAGGCGAATGATCTCGGTGCTGCTGGCGGACGACCAGCTTCTCGTACGGGCCGGCTTCCGCGCGCTGCTCGGCGCGGAACCCGACATCGAGGTGGTGGCCGAGGCGGGCGACGGCCTGGAGGCGGTGGCCAAGGCCCAGCAGACCAGGCCCGACGTCGTGCTGATGGACATCCGCATGCCCGGCGTCGACGGCCTGGAAGCCACCCGCCGGATAGCCGCCGACCCGTCCCTGTCCGGCACGCGCGTGGTCATCCTGACAACGTTCGAGCTGGACGAATACGTTTTCGAGGCCTTGCGTACGGGCGCCTCGGGCTTCCTCGTCAAGGACACCGAGCCGGTCGAACTGATCCGAGGCGTCCGAGCCGTAGCCGCCGGCGACGGCCTGCTGTCCCCGAGCGTCACCCGGCGCGTGATCGGCGAGTTCGCGGGCGGCGGCACGGGCCGCTCCGCGACCCCACCGGCCACGCTGGACCAGCTGACCGACCGCGAGCGCGAGGTGCTGGTGCTGGTGGCCGAGGGCCTCTCCAACGACCAGATCGCCGCCCGCCTGGTCATCAGCCCCGCAACGGCCAAGACCCACGTCAGCCGCACCATGATCAAGCTGGCCGCCCGCGACCGGGCCCAGCTGGTCGTCTACGCCTACGAGGCCGGCCTGATCCGCCCGGGCTGGCTGGCCTGATCCGGCTGATCGGCCCAGCTTGGCCCGGTTCGAGTCTCGCTCGGCCCACCAACGCTCTGACCTGCGATCATCTCGACCAGGCTTTTGGCATTGCGCGAACCGGTTGTCCTGACGTGCCCTGGTATAGCATCGCTGCTATGCCTTGGGGTGTCGTCGAGCTTGAGCCAGAGGTGGAGAAGTGGCTGGAGAGTCTGCCGACCGCTCAGTTCGCTCACGCCGCGTTCTACGTCGACCTACTCGCTGAGCAAGGTCCGCTGCTGGGTGAGCCGTACACGAAGCAGCTCGATCGGAAGCTGCGCGAGCTGCGGTTTCACCTGGAACGGCGGTCAGTCCGGATCACCTACTGGATTGCGACTGACCGGAGGATCATTCTGTTGACGGTCTTTCACAAGACGCGCATGCGGGACGAGCGGGAGATCGAACGGGCGCGCCGGGCGTTGGCGCGGTGTGTCGACGAGGTGCACAAGGTTGAGGATGAGGAGGCTGGGTCATGAGCGAGAGTGGTGGCTGGGCCGCGATGCGCGAACGGCGGATGGCCGAGCCGGGTGCCGCAGAGGCGTACGACGCTGCGCGCTTGGCCTTTGAACTCGGCCGTTCTGTTCGAGAACTTCGTGAGCGCCGGGGCTGGAGCCAAACGCAGCTGGCGAAGGCATCGGGGATGACGCAGTCCGCGGTGGCTCGGTTCGAGGCCGGCGGAACTGTTCCTACGCTGTCGGTGCTGGAACGGCTGGCGACGGCGTTGGACGTGCGACTCCGAGTGGGTTTCGAGGCCGCTTGAACCACGGCGAACTGTCGCTGCGGCTGCCGCGGCACTCAGCGCCCATCGCGGCGGGTCTGTGACCTGGCCAAACGTCCTGACATCGGGATGCCGGGAACGACTGTAGTTCGGTTCGCATGGTGCAACGTTCGGCGCACCTATCCGCTTACCTGCGGGGACGGTCAGCTCGATTGAGGCGTTGCGCGAACCGCGCTGGGCGGGTAGCCGGGTTTGTGCTGCGTTTACGAGACTCGAGCTGGGGACGTCAGGCGGTTGTCTACTGCCAGGGGTCGATGAGCGAGATCCCGGTGTCGACGAAGTCCTTGGTGTTGCGGGTGGCGAGGGTCGCGACCTGTGATCGGCAGATGGCGGCGATCTGGCCGTCGAATCCGCTGATCGGGTTGCCGTCGGCTTCGCGGCTGGCGACCACGTCGGCGTAGGCCGTCGCTGCGGCGAGGTCGAAGGGTAGAACCTGGCGGGGGAAGGCGGCGAAGATTTCGTTGGCCGCCTGGTGCAGGTCATGTTTGCGGCGGCCGTCCGACAACCGCGCGATGCCGTAGCGAATCTCGGCGACCGTGACCGACGTGGTGTAGAGGCCTGTGCTGGACGTCTGCTGGAGCCAGGCGAGCACCGCTGGAACTGGTGTGGCCCGCATGAGTTCGGAAACGACGATGGTGTCGAGGACGATCATCACTCGCCGAAGTCCGCTGCTCGAGCGGGAGTGGTCCGGGCCGGAACGTCGAGTTCGACCCCGCCCAGCTGCCCGAACCGTTCGGTCAGCGCGCTGAAAAGATCGGTTCTGGGGCGTTCGTCTTCGGCGGCGGCTGCGGTGAGGATGAGGCGGATCTCGGCCTCCATGGACCGGCCGTGCCGGGCCGCTCGGAGACGCAGTTTCTCTTTGACTGAGTCGTCCAGGTCTCGGATGCTGAGGGCGGCCATGGCGCATCTCCCCGTCGTACGGCGTTGATAGCAATGCTAGCGCAAGGCTGCGACAGGTGGTGCCCGGCCATCCTCTATTGATGCCGTGACCCGGCGAAGACTTCTTTCAGCCGTACGGGAAGACGCCTTTCGGTGTTGGGCGGCAACGTGTACGTCGAGGCGGGCGCCGAACCGACTGGCTGGGGGCCGTGTGGACGGTGCCGCTCGCGTTCACGGTGATGGTGGCGGGCTCGCTGCTGACCCGCGGCCGGGTGCCCGCGGACGGGAGCGCGACGATGCCGGCGGCTGCACGCCCCGGGAGTCTCGTTAAAGAAACTTTAAGGAACGCTTGCTCAGCGTCATGAACTGCTGCACATCGTTGCTCGTATCTCTCGGCACAAGCAGTACTGAGACTAAGAGGAGCCGTGCATGTATCGACGCGGAGGCAGCAGCCGGACGCGCAAGCTGGTGATTGGAGGTGCCGCCGCAGCGCTGCTCGGCTCGGCTCTCGCGGTCGGCACGGGGATGAGCCAGGCCGCCGAACAGGGCAACGCCGGAGCCGGCTCCGGTAACATCAACGCTTTGGTGCCGGCGCTGGGTTTCAGCCCGGGCGATCCGAACGCGACGGCCGACCGCGTGGGCCCCACCGGGGTAAAGGTTCCCGGTCGCTGCCCGCCCACTCAAGCCCAAGTGAACGCGCAGGTGGCGCTCAAGAATGGGAACCTTCCGAGTGGAACGGACCTTGAAAGCCGCATCCAACGTTTTGAAAAGACCTTGTCGGCGATTCAGGACTTGAAATGCCCCGCATCTTCCACGACTTTGCTGGGCCGCTTGAATTCTTTGACCGCGCTGCGCGGGAACGCGAACCGCGATGACGTCCTGCGTGGTTTGGGTGTGAACGAAACGCCAGCGGACAAAGCCGCCACAGGATCCGGTGACGCGGCCGGGAGTGGAGCGACGGGGAACGCCGGAGCCGGCTCCGGTAACATTGACGCTTTGGTGCCGGCGCTGGGTTTCAGTCCGGGCGATCCGAATGCGACGGCCGACCGCGTGGGCCCCACCGGGGTAAAGGTTCCCGGTCGCTGCCCGCCCACTCAAGCCCAAGTGAACGCGCAGGTGGCGCTCAAGAATGGGAACCTTCCGAGTGGAACGGACCTTGAAAGCCGCATCCAACGTTTTGAAAAGACCTTGTCGGCGATTCAGGACTTGAAATGCCCCGCATCTTCCACGACTTTGCTGGGCCGTTTGAATTCCTTGACCGCGCTGCGCGGGAACGCGAACCGTGATGACGTCGTGCGTGGTTTGGGCGTGAACGAAACGCCAGCGGGATAAAGCCGCAGGGAACGCGGCGCCGCGGACAATGGCAACCTGATCCTTCGCGGATCCCCGCCTCGCCGGAGGCCCTCGCACCACGGGGGGTCTCCCGCACCGCACCGGCGAGCTACTCGGCGGCTGCCGGCCACGGTTCTGGGAGGCGCTGGCCGGGAGCTTCGGCGAGCGCACCATCGGGGTCCACGGCGGGACGGAGAGCACGCTGAGGGCGGTGGCGCGTTCCTGCGGAGCGAACCCGTCATCCGTCCAGCTCCCCGTCGCGCTCGCGCATCACCGGAGCGGTCATGCCCGCCTACGCAAACCGCGGCACCCCGCGCTCGGCGTCCTGGCGGAACGCCGGCGGCGGGGGGTTCCGGATCGGCCTGCTGAGCGAATGCGGTGCCGAGCTGGCGGAGTACTGGGGCCCCACCGCGTTCGTCCCGCCCGGTCGGCATGGAGATCCACGTGCCTGAACTGTTGTTCCCGCTGACCTGGTCACCCGCACCGGAGAGCTGGGCCTACAAGGAGGGTGTGCTGACCCGTCGCCGCCGGCCTGCTAGCGCGTACCCGCGGGTTGCTGCCGTGGGCGACCGTCACTTATGGCGTGAGCTAGCGAACGTCCTGCCATCGAATTCCCCTGGTGCAGCAACCGTGCGGTTCGCATGGTGCAACGTTCGGCCCACGATGCCAGTTCCGGGGGCGATCCGCGGAACTGGCATCATGCGGTGGTCGCGTCCGCCGTGTCTCGCATCGCGTCGCGTCAGCCCTTGAATTTCCTCATCAAGCCGGACGTCGATGCCGCACGGCCCTTCTTAGCGGCAGCCGTTTCTCCGACGCTTCAATTGATCTACCGTCCCCGTTCCATGCGCCCTTCAAGGGCTGCCTTCCGTAGGTCATTCAGCGAGGTGCTGTCTTCCCTGATCTCCCGCATCACCTCAATGAGCCTCCACGCGAAGGTGAGCGGGTCGCCAACAGCACCGACATCGCTACCAGGTTCGAGGTGCAGGGTGATCGTTGCCTCGGCTGGGTCATAGGTGAACTGAAACCGTGCCTCGACCACCAGCTGGACGGCGTACTTGATATCAACCCCGAACGGGATCGGGCCGATCACCACAGCCGAATCCTTGATGCTGCACTTCACGTCTTTTGACACATCGGCTCCTCCAAGTCGTGGCTTCAACTCTTCGCTCATCATCGGTGAGCCGTGGCTTGTCGCGAGGCTGAATCGCTATCGGGAGGTTGTCTCACGGCGCGAGGACCATAATTGCCGTGTGAGCTGGCCAAACGTCCTGCCAGTGGGTCGCCGGTGACGGTGGTTGGGCGGTTCGCATGGTGCAACGTTCGGCCCACGCTTCCTTCTTGTGGTTCAAGCCGCATCTGCGGTCCGGTGGGGCAGCGTCGAGGCATGTACCGGCGGTGGTGCAGACTATTGCGGACTGATCAACCCGTCCCCGGCCTTTGGTCAAGACGGTCGACCATCTCGTCCACTTCGTCTTCGAGAGAGGTCGGCGTAGACAAGACGTCCAGGGTCATGGCCAGCGAGGCGTGATACCGCAGTCCGGGCGGCTTTGACATTGGCGGCTTCCGCCCCGGCGAGGCTGGCGGCGGTATGCCGGAGCTCACGCGGAGAGATGCCGTCGATGCCAGCCTCTACTCGGATGGTGGCACAGGATCCTGCTGATGCCGAGGCCGCAACCAGACAGACGTGCCGTACTCGCGAGGGGCAGTCGCCATGCTTCTGGAGTAGCCGTCGACGTGTGACATCGATGGCGGTCACGGTTCCGTCAGTCACCGACTGATGCACCTCGCACACTCAAGTGACTACAGCTGCCAGCAGTTCCTGCTGCCGGAGGACATTGCAAGGCTGGATGGCTGAACCACGAGTGCTGCCGCGCAGCTTCGCGGCTTGCCGCCGGGACCGGTGGCAAGCCGGTCCGTTGGTACACCGAATGTGGTGGCGCTGGGGAAGTCCGGCACTCCGGCGTCCATGCTAGCTGCTCACGTATGGGAGTCGGCTCCTCTTGGCCCGTCCATGAGCAGTTAAGCAAGCGCTTCCGGGCTGCGTCGCCGCCACCAGGCGGTGAACAACGTGCTGAATTGGGTTTTGACTTCGTCGGATACCAGCGTCAACGCGTCTTCCATCAACGGCTTGGCGGTGTACTTGTAGACCTCTGGATGCTGCTCCACAGAGGGGCAGGCGAAGAGGGCAAGCATCCGCAACACTCTGAGTGTGTCCGCCCCCAGCAGGGGGAAAGTGCGCTTCCAGCAGCCGGGCCAACGCCGACCAGACTCTGTCGATCACGATGCCGACGACGGCTTCGGCCAGCTTCCTGGGCAGGCCCGAGAGATGCTCGACCAAGAGATCCTTCACAAACTGTTTGGCCTTGTCGGTGAGGATCTGGACTGCCGCATCGACCTGTTCGATCCAGCGGATCAGTGCCACGAGTAGCCCGCACCACGTGTGGTCAGCCAGATGCTTCTTGACGTCGCGTGCGGTCTGCTGATTCTGCACTTGCTTGTCGATATCTGCGGAAATCTCATCCCAAGTCTCGGCCATGAGTGTGCCGCCCAGAGCCGAAAGTCGTCCGAGATCCGACGAGGACATCGCCGGATCAGAAAGGTCTATGGGACGTGCGTGCTGGTCCTCAACTGGCGTCTTCGGGCCGGTTGCCGATAGGTGGTCAGTGATGTCTAGGCGTGCGAGGTCGACCAGCGCCTGCCGATTCCGGGCGTTGAAACTCAGTGCACCGGTACGCCGGTTTCGTTCGATCTTGGCTTGGATCTGGTGCCGTCGGTCATCACGCATCGTCTGCACGCCACGAGCGAGTTCGGTCCAGCCTTGCCAGCCGTGGAGCGCGCCGCCACAGCCTGAGCAGACGCAGCCGGGATTTTGAGCATTAGCGCAGTTGGCCCTGTGTGTGTTCCCCACCATTCGCCACCACCGTTCGACCATGCATCGCTCTAGGTAAATGTATGATTACCGTAAGTGAGGCGAGGGATATTCCATAGAAGGCCCCTTCTAGGCCAACCACTAAAATTTCGCCATATCGGTCTCTGATCAGCGAAAGTTGGCAGCTCGCGGCCCCAACCCATACGCGCATCGCGCGACTCTGTCGGATTGCCGATAGGCCGTCGGAACGAGATCGGCTTCGCCCTGGGCGGTGAAGGACATGGAGAGCGACGATGAGCGGTCATGTGCCGTTGCATGCCAACAGGCCGCGCTACTCGGGCTCCGGTTCAGGCTGCCCGCAGGACGCGAGGGACCTGTTCACGGGAGTGACCGGAGGCGACCATCACCTTCACCTCATGAGCTCCGGCGAGGGGGGCTTGGGCTGGGTAGCTGGTTAAGGCACGAGCCGAAGGGTTCCCATCAACTGTCACCCAGCGGTCCGCATGGTGCAACGTTCGGCCCACTCGTTGACCTGCAGGTTCTCTCGCGCTGGTGGAGCATTGCGTGAACCAAACCCGTGGTAGCAGAGGAGGAGTCATGAGCCAGGCATCCAACTGGCGCGACGTGAAGGCCAAGGCTCGTGCCATTGACCCCACCTGGGACAACAGCGACCGCGTGGCCCGGCGACAGCAGATGCGGGAACAGATGCTCGCCGCCGTGAGCGGCGTGCAACTGGCCGAGATCCGCCAACAGCTCGGCCTGACGCAGGCACAGCTGGCCGAGGCGGCCGGATTGTCGCAGGCACGAATCAGCCAGATCGAGAACGGCGACGCCGTTGGCCTCGACACGTTGCGCGCTTATGTCGTCGGCCTGGGGGCCACCTCGATATCGTCGCGCGAATCGGAAACATCCAGCTCAACGTGGCGTAGCTTCGCCGTCCCGTGGCCGCGGCACATCAACGGTGCGGTGGTCGCCCTCGCTGCGGCGGCTGCTCTTCGTCGGGCGTGAGTCCCGCGACCGTCTCCTTCATTCCCGCGCAAGGAAACGGCCCTGGCCGGAAGGCCACTCGCCTATTTCAACGCCTCATCTGCCCCGGGCTCAGTGGCAGTGGTGCTTGCCGCCGGCGGCCTCGGTCGTGCCGAGGTCGTCGTTCCGGCCGGCGGCAAGGCGCGCCCACTGCGACGTGGGTCGCCCGTTGAGCCGGAACTGGTCGCCGTCCACACGGAAGCGTCGGGGCCAGTCTTCCGGCGAGTTCTCCCATTGCTCCTGACGGCCGTGCACAGTCATATCGAGCATCCCGTACGTGGGTGCCACCGGCTCGACGCCGCGACCGGTGGTCCAGTAGGTCTCGAAGACCCGGTCGCCGTCACGCAGGTAGCACGCCTTCATGCCGAACCCCCGGCCGGCCAGGAGCGGATCGACCGATTCCGCCGGCACCGAGTACCAGGGCGTCGGCCACCCCATGAATTCGCGGTAGCGCGAGCTCTCCTCGATCGGCCCCTGGCAGAGGACGGCGAACGTGACGTCCCGCGAGTGCAGGTAGGACAATTCGAGGATCTGGCCGTTGAAGAAGGTGCAACCCTCGCACTGATCGGCGGCGGACCGGCCGGTGTGCCACATGTGGTACGACGCGAACAGCTGTGTCCGGCCCTCGAAGACATCGATCAGCGGTACCGGCCCGTCCAGCCCGGTCAGCGGCGTGGACGGGTCGACCTCGACCATCGGCAGCCGCCGCCGCGCCGCGGCGATGGCGTCGCCCTCACGGGTGTGCGCCTTCTCCCGTACGCGCAGCTCGTCGAGCTGCTTCTGCCAGGTCTCGCGATCGGTGATCGGTGGCGTGGACATGGGCGCCTCCTCGTGTCGGATTCACACCGAGGTCGAAGGAGGCGGCCAGTTTTCGACATAGCGACGCCCGCACCTCATCCAGGCCGGTCGGTCCTCTCGCTCGCGTCTTCCGCCGCAATGCGGCGCTGGAGGGGGGCGGCGACCTCACGCGGCGTTACGCGTTCTCGGCGGGATGAGACTAATGCCCGGACCGCCATTTCCATCGGCGGATGGAACTACATTGCGGTATTCGACTGGACGCGTAACGTCACCGGCCATGGGAAATTTCATAGGCAGTCGTCTGTCTGCCCTCCTCGCCGGCAGCGCGGCGGTGCTCGTCGCGACCGCTGGGGTGGCCGCTCCCGCGTATGCGGGCGGCGGCGCTCCGGCGCCGGGCTCGGCCGGCCTCGGGGATCGGCTGTATCCCCTGCTCGGCAACGGTGGGTACGACGTGCAGGACTACAACCTCCGGGTGCTCTACCCCAAGAAGGATCCTAAGCAGACGGTGACCGGCACCGTGACCATCGCGGCCGTCGCCACCCAGAATCTCTCGCGCTTCAACCTCGACTTCGGCGGTGATTCCGTCGGCGCGGTCAAGGTGAACGGGGCCGCCGCCAAGTTCGCCCGCGACGGCGACGAACTGGTCATTACTCCGCAGCACTACCTGAAGCGGGGCAAGCGGTTCCTGGTTACGGTCAGTGACTACAAGTCGACGCCGATCGCGGCCAACGCCAGCTCGCCGGCCGGCTTCGTGACCACGGTGGACGGCACGTTCATGGCCGGGCAGCCGAATCAGTCGCACAACTACTTCCCGAGCAACGACCACCCGCGTGACATGGCCACCTACACGATCACGCTCACCGCCCCGGCGGGGTGGACCGCGGTGGCCAACGGCCGGCACCTCGGTGACCGGCGTAACGGCGGCTTCGTGTCGTCGGTCTACCGCGAGTCCAAGCCGATGGCCAGCGAGCTGATCCAGGCGGCCGTCGGCGACTTCGTCGTGCACACCCGGCCGCCGGTGAACGGCGTGCCGATCCGCGACGTCGTTCCGCGCCGTCTCGCCGCCGACCTGCTGCCCAAGGCCGAGGTCGAGCGTCCGCAGCTGTCCTGGATGATCGGCAAGGTCGGGCGTTACCCGTTCGAGAACTACGGCTCTCTCGTCGTCGACACCGACTTGGGCTTCGCCTTGGAGACCCAGACCATTTCCCTGTACGACACCAGCCTGTTCGGGGCGCCGAAGTTCGTGCTCGACCCGGTGATGGCGCACGAGTTGGCGCACATGTGGTTCGGCGACAGCGTGGCGCCGCGGTCGTGGAGCGACGTGTGGCAGAGCGAAGGCCACGCGACCTGGTACGAGCTGCTCTACGCCGAGGAGACCGGCGTCTTCCAGCAGTACACCGGCACCCCGGACCGGGAGGCGTACTTCAAGAGGGCCTACGCGCGGGGCGACATCTATCGCGCGCGCTACGGCCCGGTGGCTCAGCCGCTGCGGTCGGACTCGATCTGGGACGTGTTCAACCCCAACGTGTACGACGGCGGAGCGCTCGCCCTGTACGCCCTGCAGCAGCGGATCGGCGTCCGGAAGTTCGAGACGCTTGAGCGGGCCTGGGTGGCCCGGAACCGTGGCGAGTCGGCCTCGACCCAGGACTTCATCGCGCTGGCGTCCCGGGTCTCCGGGCAGAACCTGCACGGCTTCCTGAACGACTGGCTCTACGGCTCGAAGACACCGGCGATGCCCGGCCACCCGGACTGGACGGTGACGCCGCCCCCGGCGCCGTCGTCCGCCGCGGCGACCGCGTCGGAGCCGGCCGCCAGGTCACTGGTCGGCCATCGCTGACATGTGATTCCCGCCGGCCGGTCATCCGCGCAGAAGACCGGCCGGCGGGGCGCCCCGCCGACGAGGCTCAGAGCTCCTTGCGTTCGATGAGGATCTGGGTCTGCTGGAGGCCGGCACCGGCCAGGAACACCGGGCGAATGGTGCCGGTGGTCGGGTAGGTCAGGTACTTGCCGGAGGAGTGCTTGAGCCGATGGAAGCCGTTCACCGGTTCGAAGGTCCAGTTCTGACGCATCGCGCTGCTGTTGGGCAAACACAGCTCCTCGACCACCTGCGTGCCGGTGGCGGCCAGGCAGACGTCGGAGGCGCCGGACTCGGCCCAGAAGCGGCTGTGCAGGCGGAAACCGTTGATGGTGGCCTCCTTGCGCCAGTCGGCGCCGCCGAACTGGGAGTTGTATTTGACCATCGACGGCGGGCGAAAGCCGGCCTGGGCCGACAGGGCGAAGTCGGGCTGCAGGCCGGCCCGGTAGGACACGTGCGACGCGGCCGGTGCCGCTTGGGCGGCCGAGGCGGGGGCCGGTGCCACAGCCGCGGTGCCGAGGGCGCCGAGAAGGCCGATGGTCAGGCGGAGGCCGAGCTTGTTCATGACTGTTCTCCCGGGTCGGGGTGGTGGCGCCGCGGTTTCGGCGCCGGAACCCACACTGCGGGGAATCCGTGGTTTCTTCGGTGCCCGGCGACGGAAACTGCCGCCAACTGCCGGTGTGGTGAGGGTTCCGCTGTCGGCTTGGTGACGCCCGGAGCGCCGGTAGCGGTTCCGGGCCCTAGCGTCGAACTCCGTGGCCGTCGATTCCATCCCTCCGCCGCACCGCCTCGCCGATCTGCTGCACCGGCATCGCCGGGCCGTCGGGTTGAGTCAGCGTGAGCTGGCCCGGCGCTGCGGGATGAGCGAGCGCGCCCTCCGCGATCTGGAACGCGGTGCGACCGCCCGCCCGCGCCGCCGGACCCTGCTGGCGCTGGCGGACGCCCTGCGTCTGGCCGACGAGGATCGCTCGGCCTTCGTGGCCCCGGAGCGGGCCGCCTGGACCGCGGTGTCGCTCGTGGAACGCCCGGGTGAGCTGCTCGGGCGGTCCCGCGAGCTGGCCATGCTGGCCGATCTGGTGGCGGGCGGGCGGCACCGCGTCGTCACCGTCACCGGCCCGGGCGGCATCGGCAAGTCGCGGCTCGTGGCCGAGCTCGTCGGCGTTCTGCGCCGGCGCCGGCTGGACGTGCGGACGCTCGAGCTGTCGGCGGTCGACGACCCGGCGCTGGTTGCCGACCTCGTCGCCGAGACGTTCGACGCGGGCGGCGGATCCCGGCTGTCCGGCGTCGACCGGGTGGCCGCCGAGCTCCGCGACGAGCGCGCGGTGCTGGTCCTGGACGGCTTCGAGCGGCTGCTGCCGGCGGCCACCGAGGTGGCCGCGCTGGTCCGGCGTTGCCCGGGGCTCTCTGTGGTGATCACCAGCCAGCGTCCGGCCCGGCTCACCGGGGAACGCCTCGTGCGCCTGGAGCCGCTCGCGGCGCCGGCCGCGGTGGACCTCTTCGCCCGGCGGGCCGCCGCCGTGGTGCCGGGCTTCGTGGTCACCGACGCCGTCCAACCGGTGCTCACCGCGATCTGCCGGCGGCTCGGCAATCTGCCCCTCGCCGTCGAGCTGGCGGCGGCCCAGCTGCGCCTGCTGACCCCGGCCGAGATGGCCGCCCGCCTGGACCAGCCGTTGCGTCTGCTCACCGGCGGGGCCGTCGATGTTCCGTTCCGGCACCGCTCGCTGCGGGCGACGATCGAGGCCAGCCTGGCCGGAGCCGACGACGACGGCCGTACGTTGTTCGCCTGGCTGGCGGCGGCGCCGGCCGGTGCGGGCCTGGACGACCTGGAAGCGATCGCCGGCATCGCGGGGATGTCGCCCGGCCGCCTGCTCGGCGCGCTGACCGGCCTGGTCGACGCCGGCCTGATCCAGGTGCGCACCCGTCGCGGGCACTCGGTGTTCGTGCAGCTGGACGCCATGCGCGAGCTGGCCGGTGAGCGTCTGGCGCTGCGCGGGGACGCCGAGGCCGTACGGCGTGCGGCCGCCGTCACGTTCCTGCGGGGGCTGGCCGCCGCCGAGGCCCCGAACGTCCGGGCCGCGCTCGCCTGGGTGCGGGCGAACGAGCCGGGCCTGGCCGGCCGGGACGTCGTCGAATCGCTCTACCGCTATTACGAGCTGCGGGGGCGGCTCAACGAGGGCGGCCGGGAGCTCACGGCGCTGGCCGCAGCCGGAGCACCGGCGGCCGGGTGGGCCCTGCTGCGTGCCGCGAGCCTCAGCCAGCTCGCCGGGCGCGCCGCCGACGCCGAACGTGAGGCGACGCAGGCCCAGCAACGGCTCGACCCGGACGACCACCTGGCCCAGGCGACCGCGTGGCTGACCGCCGGGCGGCTCGCGGCGATGCGGGGTGACCTGGCGACGTCGGCCGAGCGCACCACCCTCGCGCTGCGGGCGGGGCGGGCGGCCGGGGACGACACCCTCGTCGGGCGGGCGTTGAACAACCTCGCGGCCGCCGCCGTCACCGGAGGCGACCCGCGGGCGGCGCTGCCGTTGCTGCAGGAGTCGCTGGCCGTCAAGCAGCGGGCCGGCGCCGACGAGGTCGACCTCGGCCGGACCATGATGAACATCTCCGAGGTGCTGCTCGGCACCGGCGACGGTCACGCCGCCGCCGCGTACGCCCTCCGCGCGGCGGAACTGCTGGAGCGCGGTGAACATCCGCGGCTCCGGGCGATGGCCCTTTCGGTGCACGCCCTGGCCCAGCTGGCGGCGGGCAATCTGGCGGCCGCGTCGGAGTCGGCCGCCGCGGCGGAGGGTCTGCTGGAGCAGTTCGGGGACGATCATGCGCTGCGCGGCGCGATCCAGGCCCGCGGCAGCCTCGTCCAGCACGCGACCGGTGATCTGCCCGCCGCCACGGCCGCCCTCCGCGCCGGGCTGGCCGCGATGGCCGGCGGCGACCCACGCGACGAGACGGCGCCGATCCTGGAGGCCCACGCGGCGCTGCGGGCACCGGCCGACCGGGTCGCCGCGGCCCGGCTGATCGGGCTGGCCCGGGCCGTCCGGGACAACACCGAGGCCAACCACCCGTCCGGTCTCTGGCCGGTCGAGTCCACTTTGGCCGAATGCCGCCGCGGCCTGGGCGCGGAAGACCTGGACGGGCACCTGGCCTACGGCGCCGCCCGCTATCCACTCGGGGTGGCGGCCGCCGCGGCCCTTCTGCTGGAACAGGAAAAGCGCTGACCGATCAGTCGACCGGCAGCTCGCGGCGGATCACCTTGCCGGTGGGGTTGCGCGGCAGCGCGTCCAGGAAGACCACGTCGCGCGGCACCTTGTAGCGGGCCAGGCTCGCCCGTACGTAATCCTTGATCTCCTGAGGGTCCCGGGCGGAGGAGCCGGTGGGCACGACGAAGGCGCGCAGCCGCTGCCCGAATTCCGGGTCGTCGACGCCGATCACCGCGGCCTCGAGCACGTCGTCGCGCTCGGCGAGCAGGTTCTCGACCTCCACCGGATACACGTTCTCGCCGCCGCAGATGACCATGTCGTCGTCGCGGCCGTCGATGAAGAGCAGTCCCTCGGCGTCGAAGTGTCCCTGGTCGCCGGTGGCCATGTAGCCGTCGATGATCTGTTTCTGCTGTCCGTCGGTGTAGCCCTCGAACGGAATTCCCGTACGCACGAAGACCCGCCCGTGCACGTCAGGCTCGGTGATCCGGTGGTTGTCGGCGTCGTAGAGGGCGATCCGCACGGTGACCGGTGGCCGGCCGACCGTGCCGGGCGCCCGGCGGGACTCGGCCGGCTGGGCCACCGCCGCGACGGCGACCTCGGTGGAGCCGTACACGTTGTAGATCACCTCGCCGAACGCCTCGTGGAACCGGGTCGTCAGCTCGGGGGCCAGGGCGGACCCGGCGACGAAGACGGACTTCAGCGACGACGTGTCGTACTTGCCGATGACCTCCGGGCCGAGGGCGAGGATCCGGGTGAGCATGGTGGGCACCGCGACCAGCATCTGCGCCCGGTGCTCGGCGATCGCCTGCAGGATGGTCTCGGGGTCGAAGCGGCGCAGCAGCACGGCGTGGTTGGCCAGCGACAGCCCGACGGTCCAGGCGCCGAAGCCGGTGCTGTGGAACAACGGCGACGCGAAGACCGCCGCGCCCTGCCGGGGAAACGGGATCCGGTCCGCGATCACCGCGCTGGCCAGCGGCGACACCTTCGTCCGGGGTGCGCCCTTGGGCAGTCCGGTGGTGCCGCTGGTCAGGATGATGAACCCGCCCGGCCGGTCGGGCAGCGGCAGCGGGGTGACCGGGTGCGCCGCGATCAGCTCGTCGATGTGCGTGCCGGGAGCCGGCCCCCAGGTCACGAATCGGGGGATGTCGTCCGGCAGGCCGTCGGTCAGGGCGGCGAACTCGCTGTCGTGGAGCACCACCCGCACCTTCTCGCGGGCCACCACCTCGGCCAGCTGCTGCTTGGCCAGGCCGGTGTTCATCAGCGCCAGCCGGAGCGTGGCCCGGGCCGTGCCGCTGATCGCCAGCACCAGACCGCGGTGGTCGCGGGCCAGGACCCCGACCACCGACCGGTCCGGCAGACCGAGCTGCTTGAGGGCGTGAGCCAGGGCGTTCGACTGCTCGTCGAGCTCCCGATAGGTCAGGGTGCCGTTCTCGTCGGTCACCGCCGGGGCGTCCGGATGCTCGGCGGCCGCCTTCATGATCAGGGCGGCCTGCGGGCCGAGCCGGGAGTTGTTGGCGGCTGCACGGAGCAGCCGGCGCGGGCGCAGCAGATTGACGATGCCGATCTGGTGCATCCGCAGGACGGCGTTCAGATGCTCGAGCATGGTCGGAGCCCTTGTTCGAGGGGCGGCAGTCGAGTGCGAACCTGGCGTGACCGTAAAGGAGTGAGCTAGGTCACGGCAAGGGCCGGCGTCTCAGCGCGGTCCGTTTTGTGACGGGCGGCTATCGAGCCGCGTCGCTCGGTGACATCATCTACAGGATGTTCTTCCGACGAGGCCGTGAAGACAAAGGACGGGGCCGTGAGGACAAAGGACGGCGCCGTGAAGGCCGAGCGAGTCCTCACTCGACGTTGCGGGAGCTGCGGCCCGACCAGGAGATCTGGAGTTCCTACCGGTCGGGTGCGGATGCCGCGGTGCGGGAACGGCTCGGTGAGTTCCGGGCCTTCTTCCGGGATCACGGCTTCCGGCTGACCTCGCTGAGCGACCCGCTCTGCGCGGCCTCGGTCGGCGCCTCCCTGAGCGCGCCCTTCATCTCGATCACCGACCTGATGGGGCTGCCCCGCGAGATCGTGCTGGACTCGGTGGCCGAGATGGGCACCCCGGATGCGCGTGCGGCGCTGCTGGCGCTGGCCGTGGCGACCGATGGGCAGCTCGAGGAACTCGCGGGCCGGGCGGCGGCCAAGATGGACCCGGCCGGGGAGCCGCCGTGGGTCCGGCAGGCCCGCACGCCGCTGAAGTTGCTCACCACCGACCGGCTGGCCGACCAGAACGACCACCGCATCAATGCGTTCGTGGTCGCGTTCGGGCAGGGGCGCAACCGCGCGTGCTTCTTCATGCGGTTCCATCCCGGCTCGCTGCTCACGGCAAAGATCAACTATTTTCCGGAGACCAGCCGGGAGGCGCTGCTGGCCGAGCTGACGTCCGGACAGGGGCCGGCCGCTCCCTATCGGTTCACCCGCAAGCTTCAGTTCACCGACGACCAGGACAGCATGGTCGCCCGGGTCGGCGCCCTGCTCGAGGAGAACGAGCTGAACCTGCGGATGGGCACGAGCCCGCCGCCCTATCCGCCCGACCTGGATCACCTGTCCCGCATCGGTGACGTCACGGTCGTGCCGGCGTTGCTCGTGCTGCTGCGCAAGTTCGTTCTTTCCGCGTACGGGATCGGGGACTGGAAAGACGTCGCCGGCCGCACGCCCGTCTGGAGCTGAGCGATGCCGTGGACGGCGGGGGAGATCGTTCTCGGCCAGTACGAGGTTCTCGGCGAGCCGCTGGGCGGCGGGATGGGCGTCGTGCATCGGGTCCGACACCTCGAGTGGGAGGTGGATCTGGCGGTGAAGACGCCGCGCGCCTCGGCCTCGTTCGCGCTGTTCGAGGCGGAGGCGGGCACGTGGATCGGTCTCGGACTGCATCCGCACACGGTCAACTGCGTCTACGTCCGCACGATCGACCGGATCCCGCGGGTCTTCGCCGAGTGGGTGGACGGCGGCAGCCTGGCCGACGCGATCCGCGGGAAACGCCTCGACCAGGCCGGCCGGCTCGACGTCGCCATCCAGACCGCCTGGGGCATCCAGCACGCGCACGACAGCGGCCTGGTGCATCAGGACATGAAACCGGCGAACGTGATGCTCGAGCCGGACGGCACGGCCAAGGTGACCGACTTCGGTCTGGCGGTGGCCGCCGAGGAGGGCACGTTCGGCGGCCGGACCCCGGCCTACTGCTCGCCCGAGCAGGCCGCCGCGGCCGCCGGTGATCGTCGCGTCCGGCTGACCGCGGCCACCGATGTCTGGTCGTGGGCGGTCACCGTGGCCGAGATGTTCGCCGGGCGCCGCATCACCCGTTTCGGGCAGGCCGCGGCCGAGGCTCTGGAGACCGTGCGCGCGGATCTGCCGCCCGGGGTCGCCGATCTGCTGGCCGGCTGCTTCGCCGATCGGCCGTCCGGTTTCGGCCCCCTGATCGACGATCTGATCAGCCTGTACGCCGATCTGACGGGCCAACCGTATCCGCGGCCCGCGCCCCGCCCGGCGCTGCTCCGCTCGGACGGCCTCTCCAACCAGGCACTGTCCCTTCTCGACCTGGGCCGCGTCGAGGAGGCCGAGAACCTGTGGCGGGACGCGGTCTCGGCCGACCCGCACCATCTGCCGTCGGTCTACAACTTCGGGCTGCACCGCTGGCGCACCGGCCAGGTCACCGACGAGGAGGTCGTCTCGGCGCTGGAGGCGGCCCGGGCGGCCGGCGGCGACAACGAGCCGGGCCGGGGCGCCCTGCTGCTCGGCAGCGTCGAGCTCGAGCGGCACGAGGACGAGCGGGCCGGCGAGTTGCTGCGCGAGGCGGCCGAGGCGGGCCCGGCCTCGGCCGAGGCGGTGGCCGCGCTGCGGGAACGGGCGGGCCGCGCCCCCGGGATCCGCGCCGAGACGGATTCGGGCGAGGCCCGCGTGGTGGCCGCCGGGCCGGCCGGCGAGCACGTGCTGTTCGCGACCCACGGCGGCGGCCTTCATCTCTGGACGCCGTCCGGCGGTGAGCCGCGGGAACTGGCTCGGGGGGCCGAGGTCACCGCCATCGCCCTGGACGGGAGCGGCCGGCTCGGGGCCGTCCTGCGCAAGGACGGCTCGATCACCCTGTGGGACCTGGCCCGCGGCGCGCGGTGGGTCCCGGGAAGGGACGTGCCCGATGCGATGTCCGTGGCGGTCAGCGGCGACGGCCGGTTCGTGGCGGCCGGGCTCCGGAACGGCCACATCCGGATCTGGGAGCCCGGCGAGTCCGGCGACGCCGTCGTCCTGACCGGCCACACCGCCCAGGTCACCTCGCTCGCCTTGAGCCGGACCGGCCGCCGGGTGCTGTCCGCCTCCTTCGACAACTTCGAGGGCGACGGCACGGTCCGGCACTGGCGGGTGAGCACCGGCGAGTGCGTCGCGGTGTGGATCGGGCCGCCGCGCGGCACTCTGGTCTCGGGGGAACCGTGGGTGCATTTCCCGGGGGACAAGGTGCTGGTGACGGCCGATGCCCGCTATGCGGTGGCCGTCTGGCAGGACGGGCCGCTCGCCACCTGGGACGCGCGACGGGCCGTGGTGGTCAGCGAGGCGCCGCACCGGCTGCGGTGGGAGGCCGTCCTGGCCCTCGCGCCGGGCGCCCGGGGCCTGCTCGTGGCCGGCACCTCCCGGTCGGCCCAGATCCTGCACCCGCGGGACGGCCGCACCCTGCGCACCCTCGACGACGACCTGCCGGAAGAGCTGTATTCGGTGGAGGCGGGCGCGTTCACCCCGGACGGCAGCGCGGTGGCGCTGGGCGGGATCGATCAGGTCGCGCTCCGGCCGATGCCGGGTTTCGGTTACCGGGCGCCCTGGTGTTACGCGCGTCCCCGTCCGGTGCCCGAGCTGCACCGGGCCGAGGAGTCGTTCGACGAGCTGCTCGCGCGGGCTCGCACCCTGTTCGAGGCCGGGCAGCCGGCCGAGGTCGCCGCGTTGCTGCGGTCGGCCCGGGACGTGCCCGGCTACACCCGGCATCCCGAGCTGCGGACCGCCTGGCGCTCGTTGCTGCCGCACGGGCGCCGGGCCGGTCTGATCGCCGCCTGGGAGCTTTACCACGCGGACGGCCGGGACGTGTTCGGCCAGCCGCCGGTCATCACGCTGCGCCGGGACGGGGTCGTCCTGGCGGCCGGGCGGTGGACCGGTCACGTCGACTTGTGGCACTTTCCCACGGCCGAGGTGGTGGACACCGCCGAACGCGGCGCCGGAGCCATCCGGGAGATGCGGTGGGGCCAGGGCGGCAACCTTCTCGTCGTGCTCTCGTGGGCCGGCACGCTGCAGCTGACCGACCTCCGTGACGGCCGTTCCGAGATCGTCGAGAGCGAGACCGGCAAGATCACCGCGATCGACCTGGACGCGGCGGGGGAGCGGATCCTGTACGGCGACGAGTCCGGCACGATGCGGATGCGGGGCCTGGCGACGGGTGTGCGGCTGACCTCGACCCAGGCCTGCGACGGCTCGATCCGGGCCGTGGCGATCAGCCCCGACGCGCTGCGCATGGCCTGCCTCGATGAGCGCGGCGAGGTCCGGATGTGGCGGCCCAACGCCCGGCGCCCGGAATGGAAGCGCCGGTTGACGATGGTGCACCCCACCGGCCTGCGTTTCACGCGGGACCAGTCGGCCGTGCTGGCCGACGACCTGATGTCGCTGACCGCGCTGGACGCGAGCCGCGGCAAGGAACGCTTCTCGTTCACCAACCGGCGGCCGGGCGGCACCGGCCGCACCAACGTGGCCTTCACCGCCGACGGGCGGCTGGCCGCCACGCCCGACGCCGGCAAGCTGGTGGTGTGGGAGGCCGCCACCGGGAAGGTGCGCCACGAGCTGGAGCTGCCGGAGGATCCGTACGTCTTCGCGCTGGGACCCGACGGGACGTTCGCGGTCGTGGGCGGCCCCAGCTACACGGTCGGGATCTGGGATGTGGCCACCGGGCGCTGCCTGCGGACGATGGAGGGCCACCGGATGACCCTGCACCTGATCGAGATCAGCGACGACGGCACGATGATGGTCACCGTCGACCTCGGCGGCCAGTTGCGGGCGTGGGAGCTGGCCTGGGAAGCCGACGTTGACTGACGTCGTGCTGGTGGCCGGCGGGTCGGAGCACGTCTTCACCGGCCGGGCCGACGTGCTGCTCGGCCGTGATGCGGAGTGCGACGTCCGGGTGAGCGACGACCGCCGCCGCGTGTCCCGCCGCCACTGCCGGCTGGTGATCCGGCCGCCGCACGTGGTGGTCCGCGACCTCGGCAGCCGCAACGGGACGTACGTGAACGGGATCCTGGTCGACGGGGAGACGGAGCTGCGCGACGGCGACGAGCTGAGGCTGGGCGACGCGGTCGTCCGGGTGCGAATGCGAGGTCACGGCCCCTTGGTGCTGCTGCGCGAGCTGGGCCGGGGCGCGCAGGGTGTGGTGCATCTGGCCCGTGAGCCCGACGGGACGCTGGTGGCGGTGAAGACCCTGACCGCCCCCGGCGCGACCGGCCTGTTCCGCCGCGAGCTCGACTGCACCGCCGCGCTGCGCCACCCCGGCATCGTGCGCTTCCACCGGAGCCTGGCCGAGCCGCTGGGCTTCGTGGCCGAGTATTGCGCCGGCGGCAGCGTCGCCGACCACGGCCCGTACGGGGTCGGGGAGGCCGTGGCCCTCACCCGTCAGGCGGTGGCCGCTCTGCGGTACGCGCACACCGCCGAGGTTCCGGTTCTGCGGGCCGACGGCACGACCGCCGTCGGGCGCGGGCTGGTGCACCGCGACATCAAGCCGCAGAACCTGCTGCTGACGGCGGACGGGCGGCTCAAGGTGGCCGACTTCGGCCTGGCCAAGGCCTACGACCAGGCGGGGCTCAGCGGCCGTACGCCGACCGGGGCGATCGCCGGCAGCGTGGCCTTCATGCCCCGGCGGCAGGTGATCGACTACAAGTACGCCCGCCCCGACGTCGACATGTGGGCCCTGGCCGCCTGCCTGTACTGGATGCTCACCGGCGCCACCCCGCGGGATTTCCCGGCGGGCGCCGACCCGGTCGCCATCGTGCTGCGCGAGCCCCCCGTCCCCGTACGGGAGAGGCTTCCGGCCCTGCCCGCCGGGCTCGCCGGCGTCATCGACGCGGCCCTGAACGAGACCGGCGACTTCGCGGCCGCCCTCGAACGTTTCTGAAGATTCGAGATCTGAGCAATTTCGATTTACTCCAAGATCAATTTTCGCGCGGAATTGAATCACCCTTTCGTGGCGTGTTTCCCGAGGGGGCTAATGCGACGACTTACCTAATATCTGCTGCATCGGGCAAAGCTCGGTGAACAGAGAGAAAGGCGTTGTCATGAACAAGGTCACGCGCATGTTGACGATGACCGGCATCGCGGTTGGTGTCGGCCTCACGATGGGCGTCGGCCCGGCTTCCGCGGCTCCGGCCGCTCCGGCCGCCGGTGGCCACGCCACGCAGGTCCAGGCGCAGTCCCCCAGGTTCAAGACCCGGGACCGGATTGTCGGCTACTACCGCTCGAAGCAGGCCTGCGAGCGGGCCGGCAAGATCGGTGAGTTCCGGAAGAAGTGGGACGACTTCGACTGCGACCGGGTGCAGCGCGGCCCGAAGCGCGGCTGGGTCGCCCTCGAGGCCCAGTGGAACGTCCGCGGCCAGTGGGGTCAGCCGCAGCGCCCGGGTCACGGCCACGGCCCGCAGGGTCCCGGCCACGGCCACGGCCCGCAGGGTCACCGCTGAGCTGATCGGCTCTGAATAAAGCGAAGGGCGCACCCGGTCACGGGAGCGCCCTTCGCTTTTTGTTTTACATTTCACAGTCAATTCACAGGAAATCGTCGAGGGCGGCCGATAGAAAGTGACAGCGAATAGCGCCTTTCTTTCCACAAATTCGCGGGCCGGGCCGGCCACTCGTACTTTCGTCTGATCTTTGCGGCCCGGATGTTTGCCCGCCGCAAGTCCTCAACTGAGGCCGGACGGAACCGATAACTGCTCCGTGCTGACCTCATCGGATACGTCGACGCGGAACCCGGGACGCCTCCGGGCGCTGCGGGCCACCGGTCTGCTCGAAGCGGATCGCGTCGACGCGCTCGACCGGCTGACCAAGCTGGCCGCCCGCATCCTGGCCGCGCCCACCGCGCTCGTGTCGCTCGTCGACGCGGACCGGCAGCGCTTCGCGAGCGCCTACGGGCTCTCCGGCGAGATGGACGCCATCCGCCAGACGCCGCTGACCCACTCGTACTGCAAGTACGTCGTCGAGGACCGGGCGCCCCTGGCCATCGCCGACGCGCGGCTCGACGACCGTCTGCGCGACAGCCCGGCCATCGCCGACTACCAGGCGATCGCCTACGCCGGCATGCCGCTGCGCTCGCCCGACGGCCACGTGCTGGGATCCTTCTGCGTGGTCGACTCCGAGCCGCGGGTCTGGACCAAGGACGACCTCGCCCTGCTGCGTGACCTGGCCGAGGCGGCCGAGTCGGAGGTCGCGCTCCGGCTGGCCCAGGCCGAGCAGTCGATCTCGTGGGCCCGGATGAACGCGGTGGTCAACGGCACCCACGACGCCTACATCTCGGCCGGCCCGGACGGCGTGGTGCTGGCCTGGAACGCCGCCGCCGAGCGGATGTTCGGCTACCGTGCCGCCGAGGCGATCGGCCGCACCGTCGTCGACCTGATCATCCCGGAGCGGTCCCGCGCCGGATATCTGGCCGGGATGCGGCAGGCCCGCGCCGAGGGCCTCTCCGAGATCTCCGGCCGGCGCCTGCGCCTCTCCGCCGCCACCACCAGCTCCGGCAAGGAGTTCCCGGCCGAGATCACCGTGCAGATCGTCGAAGAGCCCGGCGGCACGGTGTGCCACGCCTTCGTGCACGACATCACCGGCCGGCTGGTCGCCGCGGCCGAGATGGAGAAGCAGCGGCAGAAGGCCGACGACGAGCACGCCTTCCTCGAGGCCGTGCTGGACAGCGTCGATGTCGGCATCGCCGCCTGCGACGCCGAGGGCCGGCTGACGTTCCTCAACCGCGCCGCGCGCGAGGTGACCGGACGCGAGGCCTCGCCGAACACGTTCAGCGAGGACTGGCCGGAGATGTACCCGGTCTACGAGCCGGACGGTCGGACCCGCATGACCAACATGCCGCTGAACCGCGCCTTCGCCGGAGAGGCGGTCCAGGGCCAGCACATGCTGATCAAGGCGCAGGACTCGTGGCGCCGGTTCGTGACCAACGGCCGCCGCGTGGAGACCCAGGACCACCGGCAGCTGGGCGCCGTGGTGGCGTTCCACGACATCACCGTGGCGCACCGGGCCGAGGAGCTGCGCCGCGCCCGGCACGCCCTCGCCCACGTGCTGTCCGACGCCACCAACGCCACCGAGGCCGGCATCGAGGCGGTCACCGCCATCACCAAGGCGCTGGGCTGGACCGTCGGCGAATACTGGCAGCTCACCGAGGACCGGCAGTCCATCGTGCGGCACAGCTCGTACAACGCGGGCGACCGTGACCTGTCCGCCTTCAGCAACGACCTTCCGCTCACGTTCGAGCGCGGCGAGGGCCTGCCCGGCCTGGTGTGGGCGCGTAACGGCGAGGTGTGGTGGAACACCGGCGAGATGCCGACCGACATGAAGGACCTGGGCCGTGCCACCCTGCACGAGGTCGGCATCCGGGTCGCCGTCGGCGTGCCCGTGCACTCCGGCCGCCGCGTGCTCGGCGTGCTCGCCTTCTACACCGACCAGGACCTCCCGTACGACCCGGACCTCGCGGGCATGCTCGACGCGGCCGGCGCCCACCTGGGCCGTTTCGTCGAACGGCGCTGGGCCGAGGACATGTCGCTGATGCTGGCCGACGCGCGCCGCAACTTCGACCGGATCGTCGCCCAGGTCAACGACTACGTCTGGACCGTCGAGGCGGTGCCGGGCGAGGAGGCCCGGCTCGTCTACGGCAGCCCCAACGGCCGGGCCGTCTTCGGCCGGGAAGTCACCGTCGAGGCGCCCGCCACCCTCGGCGAGCGCGTCCACCCGGACGACGCCGCCATCCTCGACGACTTCAAGATCAAGCTCGCCGCGGGGGAGCACGCCGAGGTGGAATGCCGGGTGGTCGGCTTCGACGGCGTGGTCCGGTGGGTCTGGACCAGGGCCGCGGCCCGGCGGGACGGCGACCGCTTCTTCGTGGACGGGATCTCCACCGACGTCACCGAACGCCACGAGCTCTCCGACCAGCGCGAGCGGCTGCTCGACCAGGAACGCGACCAGGTCGAGAAGCTGCGCGAGCTCGACCGCATGAAGGACGAGCTGTCCGCCCTGGTCATCCACGAGCTGCGGAACCCGGTCGGCGTCATCCGGGCGTACACGGAAATCCTCTTGGAAAGCCCGGTGCTGGACGGGACCGAACGCAAACACGCCACGGTCGTCGACCGCACCACCCGCCACCTGCAGCACCTGGTGGACGACCTGCTGGACCTGGCCCGTCTGGACGCCGGGCACATCAGCATCGACCCGGTGCCGATGCCGGCCGACGCGATGCTGCACGACGTCGTGGACGCCCACCAGCCGAGCGCGGCCGCCAAGAACCTGACCGTGCACGCGTCGATCAAGCCGGACCTGTCCGTCTTCGCCGACCCGCAGCGCCTGCGGCAGGCCTTGGACAACCTGCTGTCGAACGCGATCAAATACACGCCCGAGGGCGGCTCGGTGTTCCTGACGGCCGGCCAGGACGGCGACGCCGTGGCCATCACGATCAGCGACACCGGCATCGGCATCCCGGCCGAGCAGTACCCGCACCTGTTCAGCCGGTTCTTCCGCGCCTCGAACGCCACGAAGGCCGGCATCAAGGGCACCGGGCTGGGGCTGGCCGTGACCAAGGCGATCATCGACGCCCACAGCGGCACGCTGGCCGCGCGCCCGGCCCGCGACGGCGGGACGGAGTTCACCCTCACCCTGCCGGCGCCGGTGGTCGAGTTCGAGGCCGATCCGAGGTAGTCGCCGGTCAGAGACGGCTCGCCCGGAGGACTTCGGCCACCGACCAGGCCTGGAACGGGCAACCGCTGCCCGCGTGCGGAGCGTCGCCGTCGGCGGTCTCGGAGACGGAGCCCAGGCCGTGGTCGTCGAAGTGGGCGTCGATGTCGGCGGTCACCTCGACGCCCAGGCGGTGCCACGCGGTGACGTACGGGCCCAGCAGCCAGGGCCAGACCGTGCCCGTGTGATACGCCGTGTCGCGTTCGGCCGGGGTGCCGCGGTGCGCGCCGTGGTAGCCCGGCGTGCCCGGGGCCTGACTGCGCAGGCCCAGCGGGGTGAGCAGGGCCGCGCCGATCAGCCGGAGGACGGCCGGGCCGGGACGCAGCGGGGCGTGCGGCAGCGAGAAGGCGAGCAGCTGGTTGGGGCGCAGCGTGGGGTCGTCGCCGCCCGGGCCGTCGACCACGTCGTGCAGCCAGCCGGTGGGCGCCGGGAAACGGCGGGCGAAGCTGGTGCGGGCGGACTCGTGCAGACGGGCCGCCTCGGGCAACGCGGCCAGGGCGTTGATCCACAAGGCGTTGACCTCCACCGCCTTGCCGGCCCGGGGAGTGACCGGCGCCCCGTCCACGCGGGCGTCCATCCAGGTGAGCGCCTCGCCGTCGGCGCCCTGGGTCAGCAGGCCGTCGGCCGGGTCGGCGGCGATGCCGTAGCGGGTGCCGCGCACATGCTGGTCGATCACCCCGAGCAGGGCCGGGCGCAGCTCGGCGGCCAGGTCGGTGTCGCCCGTCGTGGTCACGTGCCGGTCCACCGCGTGCAGGAACCAGAGCGTGCCGTCGGCCGTGTTGTACTCGGGCGTGCCGGTGTCGGCCGTGTTGGCCAGCATCCCCTCGGAGAGCGTTCGCGCGTACGCCCGCAGCAGCTCCCGGCCCTCCTCGGCCCGCCCGGTGGTGAGGAACAGGCCCTCGTAGCTCAGCATCGTGTCGCGCGACCACGCCCCGAACCAGGGGTAGCCGGCCACCACGTCGGGGCCGCGGGGAGTGCGGACGACGAAAGTGTCCGCGGCCCGGGCGAGCGGGGAGAAACGCCGGTTCCGGCGGTGCGCCGCCTCGACGACCGCGGCCGCCGGGGGTGGGACGTCGCTCAGGTCGCCGGCCCAGCCCGACACCTCGGCCGTGTCGCCCGGCTCCCGCAGCTCGGCGTGGAAGCTCCCGGCGTACCAGAGGTCCTCGGTGGCGGTGAGCCCCCGCTCCGCCTCCTCGCGGTGCCGCACCCCGCGCCACCACGCACCGGCCCGGCGGAAACCCGGACCCCGCAGCCGGTACGCCCGCTCGACCGTGACGCCGCCCTCGACCGCCTCGACCACCGGCGCCGGACCGCCCGCGGTGCGCTCGCCGTGCCCGTCCCGCCAGGTGCAGATGGCCTCCAGCGACAACCCGACCGGCCCGCCGCTGAGCAGCCGGTGCACCACCGCCACGGACGCCCGCCCGTGCACCATGGCCAGCTCGCGTTCCAGCACGACGTCGCCGATCCGCCAGCGCCAGCGCGGCAGACCGTCGGCCAGGGTGAACCCGGCGAGACGTTCGTGCCCGCGCGGGGCGATCGTCCCGTCCGCCCACTCGTGCGTGGCCAGCCGCACGGAGACGCCGGAGGGCAACGTCAGCACCGGGTCGAGCGAGGCCAGGCCCAGGTGGCGGCGGGCCGGGTTGTCCCCGGCGACGACCAGCAGCCCGTGGTAGCGCCGGGTGCGCAGGCCGCTGACGGTGCCCATCGCGTAGCCACCGAGGCCGTCCGGGACCAGCCACTCGCGGTTCGCGCCCTCGTCGAGGCGCCCGCACGTCTGGGGACCGAACGTAGCCATCCGATGACCTCTCGTTGTCGGGCAGAATCAGACGGTGTCATCACATGTAACACCGGGCAGTGAGACTCTGAGAGTCGTCGCGATTATCTAGGGGTGAGGCACCGCGTGGGGGAGCGCTTCCGGCTGGCGCAGGCGGACTCGGGCGAGCAGCCGTGGCGGGCCTGGGGGCCCTACCTGGCCGAGCGTGCCTGGGGAACGGTCCGGGAGGACTACAGCGAACACGGCACGGCCTGGGATTACTTCCCGCACGACCACGCGCGTTCCCGGGCGTACCGGTGGAACGACGACGGCATGGCCGGGGTCTGCGACGAGCGGCAGACCTTCTGCTTCGGGCTGGCCCTGTGGAACGGCCGCGACCCGATCCTCAAGGAGCGCATGTTCGGCCTCGGCGGCGACGGCGGCAACCACGGCGAGGACGCGAAAGAATACTGGTGGTACCAGGACTCCACGCCCACCCACTCGTGGATGAGCTGGCGCTATCACTATCCGCAGGAGCCTTTCCCGTACGACCAGCTGGTGCGCGTCAACGGGCAGC
This sequence comes from Actinoplanes sp. NPDC021490, assembly GCF_055562135.1. Taxonomy (NCBI): domain Bacteria; kingdom Bacillati; phylum Actinomycetota; class Actinomycetes; order Micromonosporales; family Micromonosporaceae; genus Actinoplanes; species Actinoplanes sp. NPDC021490. The sequence continues at coordinate 476,284 of NZ_JBVHFW010000003.1, read as the reverse complement.
GTTCCCGCGAGGAGTCCGAGTACGAGCTGGTCGACACCGGCATCTTCGACGGCGACCGGTTCTGGGTGGTCACCGCCGACTACGCCAAGGCGTCCCCGCGCGACATGTGCATCGCCGTCACCGTGTCCAACCGCGGGCCCGAGACCGCGACCCTGCACGTGCTGCCGACCCTGTGGTTCCGCAACACCTGGTCGTGGGGCCTGCCCAACCGTCCCGTCCCCAGCATCCAGGGCAGCCCCGGCCGCCTGACCGGCCGGCACCGCACGCTCGGCCACATCGTGCTCGAGGGCGAGGGCGGAGCCACCCCGCTGCTGTGCGACAACGAGACCAACGCGCAGCGGCTGTGGGGCCAGCCCGGCAAGAGCATGTATCCCAAGGACGGCATCAACGACTACCTGATCACCGGTGCGCCGACCATCAACCCGGCCGGCGAGGGCACCAAGGGGTCGCTGCACTACCTGCTGACGCTGGCGCCGGGGGAGAGCCAGACCATCCGGCTGCGCCTCACCCAGGACGACGACGAGCCGGCCCCGCTCGATCTGGGCGACGGCTGGTCCGGGGTGATGCGCGAGCGGCGTACGGAAGCCGACGAGTTCTTCGCCGGGCTGATCCCGGCCGAGGCCTCGCCCGAGGAGACGGCCGTCGCCCGGCAGGGCATCGCCGGGCTGATGTGGGGCAAGCAGTTCTACCACTTCGACGTGAAGCAGTGGCTCACCGGCGATCCCGGCTCGGCGCCTCCGCCACCCGGCCGCCGGTACGGGCGCAACAACGCCTGGTGGCACATGAACAGCTTCGACGTCGTCTCGATGCCCGACCCGTGGGAGTACCCGTGGTACGCGGCCTGGGACCTGGCGTTCCACTGCGTCTCGATCGCCCGGGTCGACCCCGGCTTCGCCAAGTCGCAGCTGATCCTGCTGCTGCGCGAGTGGTACATGCATCCCAACGGGCAGATCCCGGCCTACGAGTGGGCCTTCGGCGACGTCAACCCGCCCGTGCACGCCTGGGCCGCGCTGCGCGTCTTCGAGATCGACGGCGGGCGCGACCACGACTTCCTGGCCCGGGTCATGCACAAGCTGCTGCTCAACTTCACCTGGTGGGTCAACCGCAAGGACGTGGGCGGCAACAACGTGTTCGAGGGTGGCTTCCTCGGGCTCGACAACGTGGGACCGTTCGACCGTTCGGCCGCGCTGCCCGTGGCCGGGGTGCTCGAGCAGTCCGACGGCACCGGCTGGATGGCCATGTACGCCCTCAACCTGCTCGACATGGCGATCCGGCTGGCCCTGCACGACCGCGCCTACGAGGACATGGCGACGAAGTTCTTCGAGCACTTCGCGTACATCGCCGAGGCCGCGTACCGGCAGGGCCTGTGGGACGACGAGGACTGCTTCTTCTACGACCAGCTGCGGCTGCCCGACGGCCACAAGCTGCCGCTCAAGGTCCGCTCGATCGTCGGCCTGCTGCCGCTCGCGGCCACCACCCGGCTCTCGGCCGGAACCCTCAACCGGCTGCCCGAGCTGAACGCCCGGCTGCGCTGGCTGCAGGCGTCGCAGGGCGAGTACGCCGACATCATCAGCGCCCGGCGCATCTCCCCCGAGGGCCGCCAGCAACGCCTGCTGTCGATGGTCGGGCAGGACCAGCTGATGCGCGTCCTGGCCCGCATGCTCGATCCGGAGGAGTTCCTTTCCTCGTACGGGATCAGGACCTTGTCCCGCAGTCACCTGGAGAAGCCGTTCACCGTCTCGCTCGGCGGCTCCGACTTCACCGTCGGCTACGAGCCGGCCGAATCGACGAGCGGGCTCTTCGGGGGCAACTCGAACTGGCGCGGCCCGGTCTGGATGCCGGTCAACTATCTGCTCATCGAGGCCCTGCGCGAGTACGCCGACTTCTTCGGCGACGACATGAAGGCGGAATATCCGACCGGGTCGCAGCGCAAGGTGCCGCTGGCCGAGGTGGCCGACGACATCTCGCGGCGGCTCATCTCGCTGTTCCTGCCGGACGAGTCGGGGAAGCGGCCGATCTACGGCGCCAACCACATTTTGCAGACCCACCCGGATTGGAAGGACCTCATCGTCTTCCCGGAGTACTTCCACGGCGACAACGGCGCCGGACTGGGCGCGTGGCACCAGACGGGCTGGACCGCGCTGGTCGTCGACCTGATCCTGACCCTGCGCCGCCGATAACGCTTTCTCGGCAAGCTTGCCCGTAGTGCTCGTGTTTGCTTAGCGGCGTTTTAAGGCGCTTCGGAACCACGCCCGGTCGCGGTTACGGTCGCCGCATGTCTCGGAAAACGCTCGCGATCCTCGTCTCCGGCCTGGTGGTCGGAGGGCTCGGCGTCCTCGGTGTCACGACCGCCACCGCGGCCACCGCCGGCCCCATCACCGGCGGCGGCAAGTGCGTGGACGTGGCCGGCGCCAACCCGGCCAACGGCACCGCCGTGCAACTGTGGGACTGCAACGGCACAGCGGCCCAGCAGTGGACGCCCGACGGGGACAGCCTGCGGGCGCTGGGCAAGTGCCTCGACGTGGCCGCGGCCTCCACGGCCGACGGCGCCCGGGTGCAGATCTACGACTGCAACGGCACGGGCGCGCAGAAGTGGACGTCCTCGGCCGGCCGCCTGATCAACATCGGCTCCGGCAAGTGCCTCGACGCCGACGGCGTACGGCTGCGGATCTGGGCCTGTAACGGCGGAGCCGGTCAGCAGTTCGCGCTCGGGTCCGATCCGGCCACGACGACGCCCCCGCCTCCGGCGGCGGCGGCGAAGAAGGGCGTCAGCACCTGGCAGTTCACCGGGCTGTCCGGGGCCGTGAAGGACGTGCGCGCGAACTGGTACTACAACTGGGGCACGAACAACGACGCCATGCCGGCCGACGCCGAGTTCGTGCCGATGATCTGGGATGAGAACGTGGTGACCGCGGCCAACCTGGCCAAGGTGAAGACCGAGGGCCGCACGCTGCTCGGCTTCAACGAGCCCGACCTGGCCGGCCAGGCCGAGATGACCGTCGAGCAGGCCCTCGACCTGTGGCCCCAGCTGCAGGCGACTGGCATGCGGCTGGGCGCCCCGGCGGTGGCCTTCGGCGGCAACACCCCCGGCGGCTGGCTCGACCGCTTCATGACCGGCGCCAAGGCCCGCGGGCTGCGCGTCGACTTCATCCCGCTGCACTGGTACGGCTCCGACTTCAGCTCGGCCGCCGCGGGCCAGTTCATGGGTTACGTGAAGGCCGTGCACGACCGCTACCAGCTGCCGGTCTGGGTGACCGAGTACGGCCTGATGAACTTCACCGGCACGCCGCGCTACCCGAACACCCAGCAGATCACGTCGTTCATCACCGAGTCGACGCGCCAGCTGCAGGCGGCCGCGTACGTGGAGCGCTACGCCTGGTTCTCCCTGCCCGCGGTGGGCGACTCGGTCGACTACGGCCTCTACCGCGACGCCACCACCCCGACCGAGGCCGGCAAGGCCTACCGCGCCGCGGGTTAGCGGACCGACGTCCCCCGTCCGAGCGTTCGGCTTTACCGGCTGAACGGCTGAGCGTGGGCGACCGCGTACGGGCCGGGAAGTTCTTATGATCTTGCGGTGCAACCTGCTGTTTCTCCCGTGCCGGCCGCCGGGGCGCCGAAGCGGAACTCGACGTGGTGGTGGTTCCTCGTTCCGACGCTGACGTGCGGCTTCGGGGCGTTCGTGATGGTTTTCACCGGTGGCTGGAAGCTCAATTCGCGGCTGCATATGGCCGCGGCGGGCGGCTACCTGCTCGCTACGGTCGTCTACGTCTGCGGATCCGGTGTCACCGCGCCGGCCGACCCGGACGCCGCCCGCGGGTCGGGGTTCGATCTGGCGACGGCCGCGTTCCTCCTGGTCGTCTGGCTCGGCGGAACGCTGCACACCGTCTTCCTGCAGCTGCTCGTGGGTCGCAAGGCGACCGCGGCGCCCGCGGCCAACGAGCCGGCCGTCGCGGCCGCGGCCTGGCGGGCGCAGCGGCGGGCCGAAGCCCGGGAGCTGGTGCGGACCAACCCGGGCATGGCCTGGGAGCTGCGCATCGGGCGGCCCGACTTTCCGGGACGGCAGTACGACGACGGCGGGCTGGTCGACATCAACCACGTGCCGGCCGAGTGGCTGGCCTACACCCTCGAGCTGCCGCAACCGCTCGCCGACGAGATCGCCGGCGGCCGCGCGCGTCAGCACGGCTTCACCAGCCCGGAGGAGCTTGTCGTCTACTGCACCGGGATGACGTCCGAACGGCTGGCCATGATCAGGGACTTTCTGGTGTTCCGGCCGCTCTGAGCGGCGCCCGGCGGGGTGGCCGGCGGGCAGATCGGGCATTCGCGGGTCACACCGCAGCGGCCGCAGAACTGGTTCGTCCGCTTGAAGCACAGGAAGCCGGTCAGGAAGCCGGTCAGCAGGGCGGCTGCGATGGCTAGGCCGAAGATCATGGGACTTCTCCCTCCGCGCTTTTCTCCCACACGGCGTGCGGGGCCGCCGGGTTCATAGGATCGGGTCATGGAATTCGGTGTTGGCTACTTTCCTACGCACGACGGCATGCGGCCCGGTCAGATCGCCCGGCGGGTCGAGGAGCGCGGACACTCGGCGCTGTTCTTCGCCGAGCACACGCACATCCCGGCCAGCCGGGACACGCCCTGGCCGGGCGGGGCGCAGCTTCCGCAGAAGTACTGGCACACGTACGACCTGTTCGTGGCGCTGACCGCGGCGGCCGAGGCGACCAGCCGGCTTCGCATCGGCAGCGGCGTCTGCCTGGTCACCGAGCGCGACCCGATCACCACCGCGAAGGAGGTCGCGAGCGTCGACCACCTCAGCGGCGGGCGGTTCGAGTTCGGGGTCGGGCTGGGCTGGAACCGCGAGGAGATGCGGAACCACGGCACCGATCCCCGCGTCCGGGTCGCGGTCATGAACGAACGCGTCCGGGCCATGCGGGAGATCTGGCGGCACGACGAGGCCAGCTTCCACGGCCAGTACGTCACTTTCGACCGGATCTGGTCGTGGCCCAAGCCGGCCCAGCGTCCGCACCCGCCCATCCTGATCGGGGGCGGCGGGCCGACCGTGCTCGACCGGGTGCTCGAGTACGGCGACGGCTGGTTCCCGCAGTGGCGCGACGAGAACGTGTTCGAGCGGATCGCCGAGCTGCGCGCCCGCGCCGACCGCTACCTGCAGGTGCAGATGCTGGGCCTGCCGCCCGACCCCAAGGCCCTGGAGCGCTGCGAGCAGGCCGGGATCGACCGGGTGTCGATGTGGCTGCCGTCCGGGCCGTGGAGCACGGTCGAGCCCGTCCTCGAGAAATGGGAGGCGGCCATCGGCGAGCTGACCGGCCGGTGACGCCGGCCGAGCGGTTCGCCTCGGTCCCCGTGGCCCGGCTGGCGACGGCCGGGCCGGGCGGGGCGCCGCACCTCGTGCCGATCGTGTTCGCGCTGGTCGAGGACAGGATCGTGTTCGCCGTCGACCATAAGCCGAAGCGCACCCGGGCCCTGCGGCGGCTGGCCAACATCGCGGCCGACCCCCGGGTCAGTGTGCTCGCCGACCACTACGAGCCGGACTGGTCCCGGCTGTGGTGGGTGCGCGCCGACGGGACGGCGCGCGTGCTCGAGGCGTACGGGCAAGCGGTCGAGGCTCTGCGGAACCGCTATCCGCAGTATCGGGAGACGCCACCGGCCGGGCCGTTCGTCGAGATCACCGTCGAGCGCTGGTCGGAATGGGTCAGCTCGGCGTGACGGCGCGCAGCTTGTCGGGGTTGGCCACGTTGTAGATCGCCCGGATCAGCCCGTCCTCGCCCAGGTCGAACGTCAGGGTGGCGACCACGCGGCCGGCCCCGGTGAAGACCACGCCGACCGTGCCGTTGATCTCGGCCACCTCGGCCCGCATGTCGGAAGGGTCGATTCCCTCGTACGGGACTTTGGACACCCCGGCCATCCACGCGGCCACCCGCTCGGCGCCCGAGACCGGCCGCCGGGCCTGCCGGACCTTGCCGCCGCCGTCGGTCCACAGCGTGACGTCCGGCGCCAGCAGCTGCATCAGCCCGTTGATGTCGCCGCCGGTCGCCGCGGCCAGGAACCGTTCGGTGACGTCGCGCTGCCGGCGGCGGTCGGTGACGAACCGGGGCCGCCGTGCCCGCACATGCTCGCGGGCCCGGTGCGCGGCCTGGCGTACGGCCTCCTCGCTCCGGTCGACGGCGGCCGCGATCTCCCCGTACGGGAAATCGAAGACCTCCTTGAGGACGAACACCGCGCGTTCGAGCGGGCTGAGCGTCTCGAGCACCACGAGCATCGCCATCGAGACGTCGTCGCCGGCGGCCGGCTCGGAGGTGAACACCGGCTCGGGCAGCCACGGGCCGACGTACGTCTCGCGCCGGCGCCGGACCGACCGGAGCTGATCCATCGCCTGGTGGGTGATCATGCGGGCCAGGTACGCCTTGGGGTCGTCGACCCCGGAACGGTCCGCCGCCGACCACTTCAGCCACGTCTCCTGAACCGCGTCCTCGGCGTCGGTGGCCGAACCGAGAATGCGGTAGGCGATCGCGAACAACAGCCGCCGATGCTGATCGAAGACGGTCATCGGGTGAACCGGCCCCCGTGCGGCCACCACGACGCCACCCCCGGCTGCTTGATCATCCGGGTGAAGACCGGCCATGGGGACGCGCTCACCGTCTCCTTGTACCAGACGGCCGCCCGGCCGGTCAGACAGCCGCGGCGCGGGCTGTCGTCGGGATGGGTGAACTGGACGACGGCGTCGCGGCGGCCCAGGCTGATCGGCGCGTGGTAGTAGCCGAACCGGAACGGCCGGGGCTCCTCGCCGTTCAGCTCGCGGGCGATCGACACCGCGGCGTGCACCCCGGTCGGCATCCCGCCCTGGCACGTGCCGTGCATGGTGCCGTAGCGCTGACGGACGGCGGCGGCGTCCCCGACCGCGTACACGTGCGGGTGCGAGACCGACCGCAGATCGGGGCCGGTGACGATGCGGCCGCGTTCGTCGACGGTCAGGCCCGCCGCGGCGGCCAGCGGCGAGACCCGGGTGCCGGCCGTCCAGACGACCACGTCGGCGGCGCCGGGGAGCACCTTGCTGATTTCGGCGCCGGTTTCCACCCGTACGCGTAAACGGGTCAAAGAAGCCATGAGATAGGACTGGGCCCGGGGCGTGAGCGTGTGGCCCGGCTCGTCGCGGCCCCGCAGGTGCACCGTCAGGCCCGGGTAGCGCTCGGCGATCTCGGCCGCCGTCTCGACACCGGTCAGGCCCGTGCCGCAGACGAGAACCGTGCCGTTGCTCAGGGTCTCCAGGCGCGCGGCCAGGGCTTGGGCGTCGGCGAAGCTGTCGAGGGTGTATGCGTGCTCGGCTGCCCCGGGGACGTTCGTGGTGTCGGCGGTGCTGCCCAGGGCCCAGATCAGCTTGTCGAACCGCAGGGTGCGCTCGTCGTCGACGCGCGCCGTGCGTGCGGCGGCGTCCACGGCGCTGATCCAGCCGGGGACGAAGGTGATGCCGGCCTTGGCGGTCAGGTCACGAAGGTCGAAGTCGGTGGTGGGGTGACCGGCCGCGGTCGAATGCAGGCGGAGGCGTTCGGTGAAGCGGGCGGAGCCGTTGACCAGGGTGATGCGGACGTCTTTGTGCTTGCGGGTGCGGCCGGCGAGGTTGGCGGCGGCGGCCAGGCCCGCGTAGCCGGCGCCGAGAACGAGGATGTCAGTCATGCCCGCGGGACGGCGACGGGCCGGGACATTGTGACGGCCAGTGGCCCAGGTCACACCGGCCGGAGAAAGGGGTTCAGCTATCCAGGGGCCTGCGGCGGACGGACCAGGTGGTTCTGGTAGGCCACGACGATGGCTTGAGCGCGGTCATGGACGCCGAGTTTCATCAGGATCCGGCTGACGTGGGTACGGACGGTCGCCTCGGACAGGAACAACCGCACGGCGATCTCGCCGTTGCCCAGGCCGTAAGCCATGTGGCGGAGAATCTCGCGTTCGCGCGGGGTGAGCCGGTCCAGAATGCCCGGCAGCGGCTGTCCGGCAGTGGGCTGGGCGGCAATGCTGGCGATGACGCCGCCGGTGACCACCGGATGCAGATAGTGGTGTCCGGCGGCGACGGTGCGGATCCCGGCGGGCAGTTCGCCGGGGGAACCGTCCTTGATGAGGAAACCGGCAGCCCCTGCCCGGAGCGCTTCGTGCACATTGTCGTTGTCGTGGAAGTTGGTCAGGACCAGGATCCGCGGCCGGTAGGCGTCGCCGGCAGCGGGACTGAGAAGGCGCCGGGTGGCCTCGATGCCGTTCATCACCGGCATTTGCAGATCCATCACCACGACGTCCGGGCGGTGCACGGCGCACAGGCTCACGGCCTGCCGGCCGTCGTCGGCTTCGGCCACCACGTCGAGGTCGGGCTGCTGGGTGAGCAGCATCGCGATGCCGGCCCGGATGAGTGGCTGGTCGTCGGCGAGCAGCACGGTGATCATGAGGTGGGTCTTCCGGTGGAGGCGGGGGCCGCAGCCGCGTCACGGTGGTGCCGGTCCAGCGGGAGCCGGGCCTCCAGGACGAAGCCGTCGTCGGACGGATGGGCCCGCAGCGTTCCGCCTACCACGGTGATCCTTTCGTGGAGGCCCAGCAGACCGTGCCCGCTGTTGAACCGGCTGCGACCGGGGCTGCGACGCCCGGACGGCCGGTCCTCGAGCCGGATGTCGAGGTGCTCGTCGCCCCACCGCAGAAGCAGCTCGACGGCGGCCCCGGGCCCGGCGTGCTTGAGGGTGTTGGTCAGGGCTTCCTGGACAAGCCGATAAGCGGCCAGGCTCGTGAACTCGTCCAGCCGGCCGGGTTCGCCCTGCACCGTGGTTGCCGGAGTCAGCCCATTGGCCCGGGCCCAGTCGAGCAGCTCGCCGATGTCCTGCAGTCCGGGTTGCCGGTCGAGATCGGGCGTGACGTCGCCGCCGGCCGACCGCAGCAGCCCGAGCAGGCGGCGCAGCTCGTCCATGGCCCGGACACTGGTCGTCTCGATCGCATCGAGGGCTCGGATGGCCCGATCCGGATCGTCGGCGATCACGGCCCGGGCGCCTGCGGCTTGCAGCACGATCGCGCTGATCGCGTGCGTGACGATGTCATGCAGGTCGCGGGCCAGCCGCAGTCTTTCGGTGCGCAACGCGTCGCCGGCCGCCGCATCCTGCGCGGCGGCCGCGGCATAACGCCGGTAGCCGAGGGTCCACGCCGTGGCGGTGATGACGAAGGAGGCCAGCATTTCGAGCCACGAGAACGACTTCGGAAATTCCACCTGGAAGAAGAACACGATCGTGGTGGCGGCCAGCCCACCGCAGGAGATCACCGGCGGCCGTCGCGCCGCGAGCGCCGCGAGCGCCACCAGCGACCCGGCCAGGGGAAAGGCGACTCCCAGCCACGGGTCCAGCCACGACCAGGCGCTGGCCGACCAGAACAGCTGCACCACCAGCACCAGGACCGGCCATCTTCCCCGCACAAAGAGGGTGGCGAACACCAGGGCGCTCACCGCCAGGCTCTGTGCGCGAAAGTCGGGGTGGCCCCACTCGTGGGCAACGTCGATCGTCCAGGCTATGACCGGCACGAGCAGGCTTGTCGTGCGGCTGAGGCCGGTTCTCGTGGGTGTGCGCATGGCTACTTGTCCTGTCCCAGCCACCTGCGCAGGCAGGCCATCCAGGTCGGTTTCGGGCGACGGTGGCTGAACCCAGGATCCGGCTCCGGCGCCCGATTCGGTAGCCACCCGAAAGTGACCGGGTACGGGCGGGGAACCGGCCCGAACCCGGTCCGGGCCTTGGCCGCGTATTCGAACCAGGCGGGCGACGGCGGATCGCAGCGTGCCAGGACCTGGTCGGCCAGGGCCGCTGCCCGGGCGTCGAAGCTGTCGGCCTTCCCGGGGCGCCACACCTCGATTCGGGAAAGCTCCCAGTCCGCCAGGCCCGCCTGCACCACCAGATAAGAGCGGCCGTCCGGCACTGTCAGGTGCAGCACGCGCGCGATGGACGCCTCCAGCAGCGAATCCGGGAGGGGCTGCGCGGGCCCGGCCAGCAACCGCAGCGTCCCGGGCCACGACCGAGTGCCCTGCTCGGACTCCACGGTGCTGAGCAGCGCCAGCCCCGGGTCGATCAGCGTCCCCCACGCCACGCTGCTGTGCTGCAGGTCGTCCAGGCCGGCCACCGGATGCAACGACACAAAAATCGGTGAATCAGATAGTTTCGCATCTTTAGGTGCCATAGCGGAATTATCGCCTAGGCCAAGCGGTGCGCCGGTCCGCTGCTGTGTCGGCCGGCGGTGTCGTAACGCATCAGGCTCACGCTGTCAGCGCCGTACCGCACCAGCGGTAGCTGCGCATCACCAGCAGCCGACGGATGACCGCGACGTCGGGGCGCCGCCACCATCGACATCACCAGCCAGGCCACTCCGGGCCTGAGCGCTGAAGAAGTGGCAGGAGTCAGCATGACGTTTCGTAGGCTTGCCGTCGCGGTAGGACTGGCAATGGCGGTAGGTGCCGGTTCGGCGCCCGCCGCATTCGCGGCGGGATCGGATCCAAGGGGACCCGTTGCCCTCACCGAGCCCGGGTTCGACTTCGTCGTCAACGCGACGACCCGAGGCACCGACTGCCGCACCGGCGCGCGTGACTCGAAGGACTCGAAGTGGGTGAAGGTGACCGCCCCTCCGGGGTACCGGGTCAACCCCGCCGAGGTGAACGTCGCCTGGCAGAACCGGCAGGGTTCGGAGAACTGGCACAAGGTGGGCTACGGCGACTGGATCCAGCCCTTCTCCCAGGCTCCGGACGTCAAGGCCCCCAAGACCGTGGGGGTGATGGTGCACGCTCGCAGCTCCAGGGGCCGCTGTGCGGGATGGGGCGTGTCGGAGGTCCACGTGTGGGGCCAGTTCTATCGGACCGGTGGTGACCAGGAAGTGCCGACCACGCCCCCGCCAGGCACCGAGCCCCTCCCGTAAGGACGCTGCCCGGGCCGGATGAGGAGATCGACGTTGCACCCTGCCGCCTTTCCGTCACCTCGTATCAAGTGACGAAAAGGCGGCAGAGGTGCAGCTGACCTAGTCGGTGAGGTCGCGGCGGATGCTCCAGACCGCCAGAGCCAGGGCGGCGGCGGTCCAGCCGGCGAAGAACAGCAGGCCCCGCGGGCTGTTGCCGCCGGCGGCGCTCATGAAGGTCGTGAACGGCAACGGCTGTTTGAAGCGGAACGCCAGCCCCTCGACGAAGACGAACCAGGTGCCGTAGCCCAGGAACAGCGGCACCGGGCGGCGCAGCACGGTCGCGCTGGACACTCCGAAGACGGCCAGGAGCGGCACCGCGGCCATGGTGCCCGCGAACTGCCCGAGGTCACCCGACAGGATCGTGGTTATGCCGCTCACGGCCGCCACCACCAGGCCGACCAGGGTGGCGGTCACGCACTGGGCGGCCAGTGCCACCCAGCGCCGGGGCTGCCCGAGGAACAGCAGCATCGCCGTACGGTGCTGGTAGTGCTGCGAGGTGGTGACGACCGCGATGCCGAACACGCCGAGCGCGGCGAACAGCGACCAGAAGTCGACGCTGACCAGCGCGAACGACATGCCGAGGAGCACCGCGGCGCCGATCGAGATCCAGCTCGACGGGACGGTCAGGGTGCGGTGCAGTTCGCTGCGCAGCACGGCGATCATGCGGTCGCCGCCAGGTCGAGGAAGAGCTTCTCCAGGCTCGGCGTCTCGACCGTCAGCTCGTACAGCGGCACCTGCACGTACAGCGCGATCTCGCCCGCGTCCTCGGGGCTGAGGCCGGTCACGAACAGCACGTCCCCGTCGGCGGTCAACCCGGCGCCCGCTTGCTCGAACGCCTCCCACAGCCGCTGCGGGTCGCGCCCGCGGACCCGCAGCCGCGACTCGAACGAGAGCGGCTCGGCCAGCCGGACCTGGCCGTTGGCGATGATCACCACGTCGTCGATGAGCAGTTCGAGCTCGGCCAGCAGGTGGCTGGAGATCAGCACCGTGCCGCCCGCCCCGGCGTGGTCGCGCAGCAGCCCGCGCAGCCAGGCCATGCCGGACGGGTCGAGGCCGTTGGCCGGCTCGTCGAGCACCAGGATCTGCGGCTCGCCGAGCAGCGCGGTGGCCACCGCGAGCCGCTGCCGCATGCCGAGGGAATAGTCGCCGGTGCGCTGGGTCGCGGCGTCGGCCAGTCCGACGTACTCCAGAAGGTCCTCGGTTCGTTGCCGACCGGCCCCGCAGAGCAGGGCCTGGGTGCGCAGATGGCCCCGGCCGGTCTGCCCGGGATGCATCAGGCCCTGTTCGAGCACCGCGCCGACCTGCCGCAACGGATGCGTCAGATCGCGGTAGGCCTGCCCGTTGACGAGGGCGCTGCCCGAGGTCGGCCGGGTGAGCCCGAGAAGCATCCGCAAGGTGGTGGTCTTGCCCGAGCCGTTCATGCCGAGGAAACCGGTCACCCGCCCCGGGGCGGCCGTGAAGGTCACATCCCGTACGGCGTCGGCCTTGCCGAACCTCTTCGTCAGCGCCCTGGTCTCGATCATTGCCGAGCATTATGGCGACCCGCGTCAAGGAAAATCAGCCCGGTTGAGTACGTGAGCTCAGTCGTTCCCGGAGGCCGGGGACAAGGATCGGATCCATGACGTACCCCTGCCCGCAGTGCGGAACGCCGGCCTCGCCGGAGAGCGGCTGCCCGTCCTGCGGCCGCGGCCCCGACCCGGACGCCCTCGAGGTGGTCCGGGCCGACGCCGAGATCGCCGACCTGAACCGGCAACTGGTCGCGGCCCGTCAGGCGGTCACCGGGCTCGAGGCGGCGCTCCGCCAGGTCTGGGGCCGGCGCGAGGCCGCCGCGACGCGGGTGCGGGGCAAGGTGGCCGCGCCGCCGGTGAAGGAAGCCTCGAACCGCCTCGTGCAGACGGTGCTGTTCCTGCTCGGCGGCCTGCTGCTGGCCGTGGCCGCGATCGTCTTCACCGCGGTGGCCTGGGCCCAGTTCGGGGTGGGCGGGCGTGCGCTGGTGCTGGCCGCGGTCACCGGGGCCGCGCTCGCCGTGCCGTTCCTCGCCCTGCGCCGCCGTCTGACGGCCACGGCCGAGACCTTCGCCGCGATCGGGATTCTGCTCCTGCTGCTCGACGGGTACGCCGCCTGGTACGTGGACCTGTTCGGGGTGGCCGCCGGGTCCGGCTGGGGTTACGCGGGCGCGGTCTTCGCCGTCACGGCCGCCGTCGCGGTCGGCTACGAGCACGTCACCGGTCTGGCCGGCCCCCGTTTCGCCGCCCTGCTGGCCGCCCAGCCGGTGATCCCCCTGTTGGTCGCGGCGGCCTCGCCCGGCCCGGCGGTCTGGGGTTTCACGTTCGCCGCCGTGGCCGCCCTGAACGTCGCCGTTCTGGCCGTCCGCCGCGGCGGCCTGGGTTTCACCGCCGTGCTCGCGGGCAGCCTGGCCGCCTTGACCGCGGTCGTGATCGTCCTGGCCCCTCTGTTCGACACCGAGGACCCGGCCCTGGCCGCCGCCCGCGGTTCGGCGCTCGTGGCCGCCGCGCTGGTCGTGCTGGCCGGAGCCTTGGTGGCCGCCGCGCCGGTGGCCCGCGAGATCGCGAGCGGCCTGCTGATCGTGGCGCTGGCCGTCGCCGGCGGCCGGGTGGCCGTGCTGTCGGCTCCGGCCGAAGTGAACTGGCTGCCCGTGGTGGCCCTGGTCGTCCTGGTGCTCGCCGTCCTGGTCGCGGTCGTGCCGGGAACCGGCTCGGGCGCTCGCCTCGGGGCGGCGGCCGCGGTCGTGGCGCCCGCCGCGTTCGCCGTCGGCTGGACCATGGTCGAGGCATTCCGGACGCTGCTGGTCGCCCACTTCGGCGAGCCTCAGCCGCGCGAGGGCTGGTACCTGCCAATCACGCTGGCCCTGCTCGGCGCGGCCGTGGTCAGCTTGATCCCCGCGGCCTGGCGCGTTCTGGCGGCCCTGGTCACGGTGGCCCTGATCGCCCTGACCGGCCTGCAGCTGCCCTGGTGGGGCACCCCGATCCTGGAGCTGGCGGTGGTCGCGGTGGCCCTGGCGGTGGCGCTGCGGATCAGCCGTCCCGCCGTGTTCGTCGCTGTCGGGCTCGTCGTGCACGCGATCGCGACCGGCCTGGCCCGGCCGGGGGTGGCCGCGGCCGTCTTCGCCGCTGTGGCCGTGCTCGGCTGCGCCACCGCCGTCCTGTCCCGCGGCAAGTTGCGTACCGGGACCCTGCTGGCCGGACTGCTCGCCGTGCCCGCCGCCGCCGGAGCCGGCACGGCCGCGCTCACCCACGACCACCTCCCGCAGATGTTCGCCGTCCTGGCCGCCTCGGCCCTGGTCATCGTGGTGCGGACAACGACGGCCAAGGTCGCCGCGCACACCGGCGCGGCCTTCGCGCTGCTGCTGGCCGCGAGCGGTGAGGGCGCGAGCGCCGAGCGAGCCGCGATCGTGCTCGGGCTGTGGGGCCTGGTGCTGGCGGTCCCGCCGAGGCGCCGAGGTCGTCTGCTGGCCGCGGTGGCCGCCGAGGTGGTGGCGGGGCTGCTGGTGATGGCCGGCAACGGCGTCACGACGCTGGAGGCGTACACCGTTCCCGCCGCCGCCGTTGCCCTGCTGGCCGGTCTGCTCTTCGGACGCGGGAACTCGAGCTGGGTCGCCTACGGCCCGGCGCTCGCCGCCGCGCTGCTGCCCAGCCTGGCCTCGGTGCTCGTCGCCGACGGCCAGCACCTGCGGCGTCTGGTGCTCGGGGTCGCCTGTGTGGCGGTCGTGGTCGCCGGGGCGGCGTTCCGGCTGCGGGCGCCCGTGCTGATCGGCGGCGGTGTCCTGGCCGCGCTGGCGCTGCACGAGCTGGCCCAGTTCTGGGATCTGATCCCGCGCTGGATTCCGTTCGCCGTGGCCGGTCTCGTGCTGGTCATGATCGCCACCACACTCGAGCGCCGCCGCCGTGACCTGCACCGATTCCGCAACGCGATTCAGAAGATGAGCTGACGCGCGGTCCTCAACAAGCGCGGTCGGGTGCCGATCAGTGGGGCTCAGTCGAAGTCCCACTACCAGATCGGAGCACGAATGCCGGCCAAGCGCATACAGGCGTGCTTCGGCGCGTGGATCGTCGCCCTCACCGTCGTCTTCTACGCCCTGCCTCAGTACGCGATGTACACCTGGGCGACGATCGGTCTGTCGGCGGCGGCCATGGTGCTGGTCGGCATCCGGGTGCACCAGCCCTCGCGGCGGCTGCCCTGGTACCTGCTGTCGGCCGTGGTCGCCAGCTTCACGCTCGGCGACACGACCTACAACGTGCTCACCGACTTCCTCGGCGTCGCCAACCCGTTCCCCTCGCTGGCCGACGTCTTCTATCTGATCGTCTATCCGATGACCGCGGCCGCGCTGCTGATCTTCATCCGCGCCCGCTCGGGCACCGGCAACCGCGCCGCCCTGCTCGACGCGCTGGTGCCCACGGCCGGCATGGGCCTGCTCTCGT
Source organism: Actinoplanes sp. NPDC021490 (assembly GCF_055562135.1). NCBI lineage: Bacteria > Bacillati > Actinomycetota > Actinomycetes > Micromonosporales > Micromonosporaceae > Actinoplanes > Actinoplanes sp. NPDC021490. The sequence goes on along the minus strand of NZ_JBVHFW010000003.1, from coordinate 460,880 downwards.
GGGTCTTCCTGATTTCCCCGTACGTGCGTGACACCGACCTGACGTTCCTGGAGAAGGCGGTCTCGGTCGGTTACCCGCTGGGTGACGTGCTGGCGCTGGCCATGTTCGCCCGCCTGCTGACCGCGGGCGGCCGCAAGCCGGTCGCGCTGACCGTCCTGGTCGTCGGCGTCTCGAGCCTGCTGGTCACCGACGTGCTCTACGGCCTGCGGCAGCTCGACGGCACGTGGCAGGTCGGCGGCCCGGTCGACGCCGGCTGGGTGCTGTTCTACACCGCCATCGCCATGTCGGCCCTGCACCCGTCGATGCGCGAGCTGACCGTCACCGAGCGAGCGACCGCGGGCCTCGCCGGCGGGCACCGGCTCGCCCTGATGTCGGTCGCCGCGCTGATCGCTCCCGCGGTGCTTTTGATCGAGGATCTGGGCCACGGCGTCAAGGACGCCCCGATGATCGCCACCGCGTCCGGGGTGATGTTCCTGCTCGTGATGGCCCGGGTCGCCGGACTGATGCAGTCGCAGCGCGAGACCGCCGCCCGCGAGCGCACCCTGCGTCTCACCGGCGCCGATCTGGTCGCGGCGAGCAGCGTCCTGCAGGCCGGCGACGCCCTGCGGCGGGCGATCGGCGAGATCGTCCCGGACGGCGCCGACTACCGCTTCCACATGCGTGGCGTCGACGCCGACCCGGGCACAACGGCCGGCGTGATGTCGACCAGCCTGGTCCGGGTGGCCGACGTGACCGCCGAGGTCCGCGCCGAGCTGGGCGACTTCGACCTGGCCCTGTACGCCGAGTCGATCGCGGCCGGCCGCACCGCCGACGGCCCGTCCCGCCGGCACCAGGTCTTCCTGGCCGGTCCCGAGGAGCTGCTGATCGCGCTCGAGCCGTCCTTCGAGGCGTTGATGGCCCAGGGCACCATGGCCGTCGAGCGCATCAACCTGACCGACGAGGTCAACCGGCGCAGCAGCGAGGACTACTTCCGCGCGCTGATCCAGAGCGCCTCCGACGTGATCCTGATCGTCGGCGACGACGAGACCATCCGGTACGCCACCCCGTCCGCGCTGCCCGTCTTCGGGCGGACCGACCTGGTCGGCATGCCGCTGTCCCGCCTCATCGCCGCCACCGACCACGCTGAGCTGCGTCACCTGCTCGACCAGGTGCGCGACGGCCGCGGCCCGCGCGACGGCATCGACCTGACCGCGATCTCGGGCGACGACCTGCTGCTGCAGGTCGAGTGCACCTGCCGCGACCTGCGCGACGAGCCGGCCGTGGACGGCCTGGTCGTCACCATCCGCGACGTCACCGAGCGGCGCCGGCTCGAGAACGACCTGGCCCACCAGGCGTTCCACGACGCGCTGACCGGTCTGGCCAACCGGGCCCTGTTCCAGAACCGGCTCGAGCACGCGGCGGCCTACGCCACCGACCGCCGGCACGAGGTGGCCGTCCTGTTCGTCGACCTCGACGACTTCAAGGAGGTCAACGACTCCCTCGGCCACGCCGCCGGCGACCAGCTGCTGACCGTCGCGGGCCGGCGCATCGCCGAGGTCGTCGGACCGCTGAACACCGTGGCCCGCACCGGCGGGGACGAGTTCGCGGTGCTGATCGACCACGTCGGCGGCAGCTACGAGCCCGAGCGGATCGCCGAGCTGATCGTGGCCGTGCTGGCTCAGCCGATCGAGGTCACCGACGCCACCGGCGCGACCCACCTGGTCAACGGGGCGGCCAGCGTCGGCCTGGCGACCAGCGCCGAGGCGGCCGGGATCAGCGAGCTGCTGCGCCGCGCCGACGTGGCGATGTACGGCGCCAAAACCGAGGGCAAGAACACCTGGCAGCGCTACGAGGACCAGATGCACGAGGCGATGCTGCGCCGGCTCGAGATGCGCTCCGCGCTCAACGAGGCGGTCGAGGGCGGCCAGATGCGCCTGCGGTTCCAGCCCATCGTCGACCTGCCCACCGGCGAGGTGGCCGGCCTGGAGGCGCTGGTGCGCTGGCAGCACCCGGCCCGCGGCCTGCTCGGCCCGAACGAGTTCATCGAGCTCTCCGAGGAGAACGGCTCGGTCGTCGCGATCGGCGGCTGGGTGCTGCGGGAGGCGCTGCGCACCTTCGCCGAGTGGCGGCAGACCGAGTACGGCAGCCACATGCGCTACGTCAGCGTGAACGTCTCGGCCCGCCAGTTCCGCACGCCCGGGTTCGTCGACGAGGTGCGCTCGGTGCTGGCCCAGACCGGCGCGCGGCCGGAGTGGCTGCTGCTGGAGGTCACCGAGAGCCTGGTGCTGCACGACGCCGACCAGGTCTGGCGCGACCTCGGCGAGCTGCGGTCGATGGGCGTGCGGATCGCCATCGACGACTTCGGCACCGGCTACTCCTCGCTCAGCTACCTGAGCCAGATGCCGGTGGACGTTCTGAAGATCGACAAGTCGTTCATCGACGACATCCTCGACAACCAGCAGCAGATGGCGCTGGTCGAGACCATCGTCAGCCTGGCCCGCACGCTCGACCTGGCCGTCGTGGCCGAGGGCATCGAGCTCGACGGGCACCGGGCCGCCCTCAAGGAGATGGGCTGCTCGTACGGGCAGGGCTATCTGTTCTCCAAGCCGATCACCTCCGACGAGTTCCAGGAGCTCCTGCGCTCCCGGCACGCCGCGCTTTCGCACTGAAGCTCCACCCACCACCCGGTAACACCGTGAAAGGACCATCATGAACGACGCTCCCCTCGCCGGTGACGGCCTCGAGTTCGTCAAGCGCGACGGACGCTGGGCCGACCTCGAGCGGCTGCGCAGCGGCAACCCGATGTACGACGCCACGATCGAGGAGGTCAAGGGCCGCCGCATCCGCGTGGGCGACCACTGGCTGGCCGACTTCGCGTCGTGCAACTACCTCGGCTTCGACCTGGAGCCCGAGATCATGGACGCGATCGCCCCCGAGGTCGCGCGCTGGGGCACCCACCCGAGCTGGTCCCGTCTGCTCGGCAACCCCTCGATCTATCCCCAGATCGAGGAGAAGCTGACCGCGCTGCTCGACGCGCCCGACACGCTCGTGCTGCCGACCATCACGCACATCCACATGTCGGTGCTGCCGATCCTGGCCGGCAAGGGCATGGTCTTCCTCGACTCGCAGGCCCACAAGACGATCTACGACGGCTCGATGTACGCCCGCGGGCTCGGCGCCACCGTGCAGCGGTTCCGCGCCAACGACCACGAGCACCTGCGCGAGCTGCTCAAGGCGGCCCCGGCCGGCGTGTCGAAGATCGTGGCGATGGACGGCGTCAACAGCATGACCGGCAACGCGCCCGACCTGAAGGCGTTCGCCGCCGTGGCCCGCGAGTACGGCGCCCTGCTCTACGTCGACGACGCGCACGGCTTCGGTGTCATCGGCGAGCGGGCGGCCAACGAGAAGAGCCCGTACGGCCTCAAGGGCAACGCGATCGTCAAGTACTCGGGCGAGACGTACGACAACGTCGTGCTCGTGGGTGGCTTCTCCAAGTCGTACTCGTCGCTGCTGGCCTTCCTGGCCCTGCCGACCTGGCTCAAGAACCACCTCAAGGTCTCGGCGCCGCCGTACCTGTACTCGGGCCCGGCCCCGACCGCGTCGCTGGCCACCGTGCTGGCCGGTCTGGACCTCAACGAGAAGCGCGGCGACGACATCCGGGCCGACCTCTACCGCAAGACCATGAAGGTGCTCGACCACGTACGCGGCCTGGGCGTCTTCACCCCGAACACCGGCAGCACGCCGGTGATCGAGCTGCCGCTGGCCGAGGGCGAGGACATCGACGCCGTCGGCAAGCTGCTGTGGGACCGCGGCATTTATGTCACGCTCGCCGCCTACCCGCTGGTGCCCCGCGACCAGGTGGGCTTCCGGGCCCAGGTCACGGCGGCCAACAGCGACGAGGAGATCGACGAGCTGAACGCCGTGATCACCGAGCTCGCCGCAGCCGGCAAGCTGCGCCGCGTCGAGCAGTGATCTTCCGCGGTCCACTGGCGCCGCTCCGGCACCGCCAGTTCCGGCTCCTGTGGACCGGGATGAGTGCTTCGCTGGTGGGCGACGGGGTCCTGCTCGTCGCCCTCGCGTGGCAGGTCTACGACCTGTTCGGGACGCCCGCCGCCATGTCGGCGGTGGGCGTCGCCCTCTCCCTGCCGCAGGTGGTGACGCTGCTGTTCGGCGGCGTGATCAGCGATCGGCTCGACCCTCGCAAGGTCATGCTGTTCTCCGACCTGATCCGCCTCGTGGTGATGGCCGTGCTGGCGATGCTGAGCCTGACCGGCCAGCTGACCTCGCTCTGGCAGATCCTCGCGCTGACCGCGGTCTACGGCGCGGCGGCGGGCTTCTTCGGCCCGGCGTTCGACGCGACCGTGCCCAAGCTGGTGCCGGCGGCCGACCTGGTCGCGGCCAACTCGCTCGACCAGTTCGTGCGGCCGGCCGGGGCGCAGATCTTCGGGCCCATGCTGGCCGGCGCGGTCATCGCGATCGGCGGGTCCGGGTGGGCGTTCGCGGTCGACGCGGCCACGTTCGCGCTGTCGGTCGGCTGTCTGCTGCTGATGCGGCAGCTGCCGCTGGGCGAGGACAAGGACGACGGGCCGGCCGAGTCGATCTGGCAGGAGATGAGGTCGGGCATCCAGTTCGTGCGCAGCCAGGTGTGGCTGTGGGGCACGTTCCTCTCCGCCACGTTCACGTACCTGCTGTTCGTGGGACCGACCGAGGTGCTTCTCCCGTACGTGGTCAAGCACGAGCTCGGCCTGAGCGCGTCGGCGCTGAGCCTGATCCTCACCTCGGGTGGCATCGGCGCGATCGCCGCGGCCGTCACCGTCGGCTGGATCGGCATCCCGCGCCGGTTCATGTCCTACACGTTCGGCGTCTGGGCGGTCGCCACGCTGGCCGTGGCCGGCTACGGCGCGGCCAGTCAGACGTGGCAGCTCGCCGCGGCCTGCGTGGTGGTCAACGGGCTGGAGGCGGCCGGGACGGTGGCCTGGGCGACGACCAAGCAGCGGTTCGTGCCCGAGTCGATGCTGGGCCGGGTGTCCAGCGTCGACTGGTTCGTCTCGACCGCGCTGCTGCCGCTGTCGTACGCGCTGGCCGCTCCGATCGCGCACTGGATCGGGGTCCGGCAGACCCTGATCGGCGCGGGCGTGCTGGGCGCCGTCGTGACGTTCGCGTTCCTGTTCCTGCCGGGCATGCGGCGGCTGGAGGAGAACGCCATGTACGAGCCGCGGCACATGTCGGACGACGAGCCCGCGCCCGTGCCGGTCGACTACGAGCCCCGGCATCTGGTGTACATCGAACATCCCTCGAAGCAACGGGAGGCGGTTCCGGTATGACCGACGGACCGGCCCAGGCCGTACGCGACCTGAGCGAGGCGTTCGCCGCCCGCGACCTGAACGCGGCGCTGGCCTGCTTCGCTTCCGGCGACGACATCGGCTACACCGGCTCGGAACTCGGGGAGAGCGCCGTGGGCCGCGCGGCGCTGACCGCCCTGCTCGGTGAGGTCTTCCTCCGGCCGGAGGCGTACGCGTGGCAGGCGCGCGACGTCACGGTCCACTCGCGGGGCGACTCGGCGTACGTCTTCGCCGAGGCCCGCGGTTCGGTACGCCCCGACGACGACGCCGAGCAGAACTTCCCCTACCGGGTGTCGGGCCTGGTGGAGCAGGCGGGCGGCCGCTGGCTCTGGCGTCACTGCCAGGGCAGCGAACCGTCCGCCTGAGACCCGGCACCCCCGGGGCGGGGGATCGGGGGAACGGCCGGCCGGTGGGGCTCTCACCGGCCGGCCGGCGGCGTGTTCAGAGCATCTTCTCGACCAGGTCGGCGGCCCGGGCGGCGCCGCCCTCGGCCCGCACCCGCTGCTTGATCTCGGCGCAGCGGGCGAGCACGACGGGGTCGGCGGTCAGGGTCAGCAGATGGTCGCGCAGCTCGCCGGCAGTAACGGTGGCCAGGTCGATGACCCGCCCGACGCCCAGGGCGGCGAGCTGCTCGGCGTTGCCGAACTGGTCGGCCGCCTGGGGCGCGGCGATCATCGGGACGCCGCAGTAGAGACCTTCGCTGCTGCCGCCCATGCCGGCGTGGGTCAGGAACGCGTCGGCCTGTTCCAGGACGGCCAGCTGCGGAACCCAGGAGCGCACCTCGACCGAGGCCGGCACCGGGCCCAGCCCGGCCGGATCGACGCGGTCGCCGATCTGCAGCACGGTATGCCAGCCGGGCAGCGAGCCGAACGCCTCGACGCAGCGGCGGTAGAAGCCGGGATGGTTGGTGAAAGCCGAGCCGAGCGAGACGAGCAGCACCTTGTCCGCGGTGGCCGGGCGGGTCCACGAGCCCTGCTCGGAGCGGTCGCCGAACACCGGGCCGACGAAGTCGAAGACCTCCGGGTCCACCCGGTCGGCGTTCGGCTGCAGGGCACGGGGGATGAGCACCAGCGCCCGGCCGGGACGGCCCTGGAACGAGACGCTGTCCCGGGTGGACGAGTTCTCCGAGGCCAGCCACTCGGCGAACCGGGTGTAGTAGGCCGCGCCGCGCGGGTCCGCCTTCATGGCCTCGATCATCGGGGCCATCTCCTGCTCGTAGCCGTCCCAGGCGACGTACGTGGGGGAGAGCTGGACGGCGGGGATGCCCCACTGCTCGCCCAGCAGCCGGGCGGGCGCGCCGGCGATGTCGTAGAGGAACAGGTCGGGCCGGTCGTTCCCGTACGCGTCCCGCAGTTGCGGCAGCATCGCGATCGCGTCGTCCAGGAAGAGCGTGAGCTGGTCGATCGCGTCGCCGTCCCACTCGTCGTCGTTGGTCGGCAGCTTCGACGCGTACGGCTTGAGCTCGGCGCCGGTGCCGGCGACGAGCTCGGCGAACCGGGGGTCGTTGGCGTAGGTGACCCGGTGCCCGCGGGCGACGAGAGTGCGGATGATCTCGGCGCTCGGGTTGACGTGACCGTGGAACGGGATGCTGACCATCGCGATGTGAGCCATAAGCGAGACGCTACGTCTCGTCTCGTCAGTTCGTCAAGACGAGACGTATCGTCTCGCTTGAGATAGGGTGATCGCGTGCCCGCTGCCGCCCGCCGCAACGAACAGTCCCGCCGCGCCATCCTCGACGCGGCGCTGGCCCTGCTGGCCGAGACCGACTACGCCAAGGTCACGATCGAGGCGATCGCCGCTCGCGCCGGCGTCGGCAAGCAGACGATCTATCGCTGGTGGCGCCGCAAGGGCGAGGTCGTGCTCGAAGCGCTGGCCGAGCAGGCGACGCCGACCGTGCTGCCCGACACCGGGGACCTCGCGGCCGACCTGCGCGAGGTGGTGCGGGCGACGGTGGCCGAGTTCGCCGACCCGCGGCTGTCCGCGACCACGCGGGCCCTCACCGTCGAGATGCTCTCCGACGACGACCTCGCCGCCCAGGTGCGCGACCGGCTGCTGCGGCCCCAGCTCGACGCCGTACGCGACCGGCTCGCCTCGGCCCGCGACCAGGGCCAGATCCGTCCCGGCGCCGACCTCACCCTGGCCGTCGAGCTGATCTTCGGACCGGTCTTCCACCGCTGGCAGCTGCACAACGGACCGCTCACCCCCGACTATGCGGACGGGCTGGTCGATCACGTGCTGGCGGCACTCCGGCCCTGACTGGCAGGGTGGGAGTCATGCGACTCTCCATCTGGCCCGGGGCCGGGCAGAACTTCGCCGGCGTTCTCGAACCGGCCCGGCACGCCGAACAGACCGGATGGGACGGCGTCTGGTTCGCCGACCACTTCATGCCGAACGTGGAGCCGGGCGAGGACGACACCGCCCCGGTGCTCGAATGCGGCTCAGTGGTGGCGGCGCTGGCGGCGGCCGTGCCCCGGATCCGGGTCGGCACGCTCGTCTACGGCATCACCTACCGGCACCCGGCCGTGCTCGCGAAGATGGCCGCGACCGTCGACCAGATCAGCGGCGGCCGGTTCGTGCTGGGTGTCGGCGCCGGCTGGCAGATCAACGAGCACGAGCAGTACGGCATCGATCTGGGCCCGCTCAAGGTGCGCATCGACCGGTTCGAGGAGGCGCTGGCCGTCCTCCACGGGCTGCTGCGCAGACCCCGGACGACGGTGCACGGCAACCACTACCGGGTGACCGGCGCGGTCGGCGAGCCCAAACCGGTGCAGCAGCCGCTTCCGATCCTGATCGGGGCCAAGGGTGAGAAGCGGATGCTGCGGATCGTCGCCGAGCGGGCCGACGAGTGGAACTGCTGGGGCCGGCCGGAACTGATCGCGCACAAGTCGGCCGTGCTCGACGAGCACTGCGCCGCCGTGGGGCGCGACCCCCGGGCGATCGCGCGGACCGCTCAGGCGCTGACCGTCGTGAACGGGCCGCTGCCCGCGAACTTCCCCAACGCCATCGGCGGGTCGCCGGCCAAGCTGGCCGACGAGATCGCGGCGTACGCGGAAAACGGTCTCGACGAGCTGATCATCCCGGACCGTGGCCTCGGCGAGGGCGCCGCCCGTCTCAAGGCGATGGACGCGATCCGGTCGATCGTCAGTGACCTGTGACGATGGCCTCGGCCACCTGACGCAGCTGGGCCGGGTCGGGCTGGAAGCCGGCGGCGATGTCCGGGTGCAGGCCCGCCTTGGTCCGCTCGAACAGCTGCTGCGTCACCTCGTCGACGCTTTCCCCGGCGTACGTGTGCCGGGTCTTTTCGGTGGCCGCCTGCAGCGCGGAGGTGAGCTGATCCTCCAGCGGTCCGCGTAGCTTCTGCTCCACCCCGGTGAGCGTCCGCGGATCCAGCGTGACCTCGGGCTCGGACATGACTTCCCCCAGTGTTGATCGGCGTGACGGCGATACCCGTCCCCGTCACGCCGTCAAACGCGCGCTCCGCACGAATGCATTTCTGGTTTGTTTCGTCACCCCGCGGGGCAGGACAACCACTGGCCGTCGAGTGATCACGATCACTCGACGCGTTTTCCGGCCGGATGGAGGGTCAATGGCGACAATCGACCGACATCCGCAACGGCGCACTCCGGTGGCACGGGCACTCGCGGCGGGGGCCGCGATCGTCCTGCTCGCACCGATGGCGGCCTGCGGATCAGACGATGGGGGCGTACCCGTCCTCAACTTCTACAACTCGCCCGTGGAAAACATGCAGAGCGTCGTCGACCGGTGCAACCAGGAGGCGGCGGGCAAGTACAAGATCTCGTATCAGGTGCTGCCGCGGCAGGCCGACGACCAGCGGGTGCAGATGGTTCGCCGGCTGGCCGCCAAGGACGACAGCATGGACATCCTCGGCATGGACGTGACCTGGACCCAGGAGTTCGCCAGCGCGAACTGGATCCAGGAGATCACCGGGGACCTCAAGTCCGAGGTGGAGAGCGAGACCCTCGAGCCCGCGGTCGCCTCCGCCCAGTACAACGGCAAGCTGTACGCCGCACCGAACAACACCAACGTGCAGCTGCTCTGGTACCGCAAGGACCTGGTGCCGACCCCGCCCAAGACCTGGGACGAAATGATCAAGATGTCCCAGCAGCTCAAGAACGAGGGCAAGACCTACCAGGTGATGACCATGGGGGCCCAGTACGAGGGTCTGGTCGTCCTCTACAACAGCCTGGTCGCCAGCGCCGGCGGGAACGTCGTCGACGAGAGCGGCAAGAAGGCCGTGATGGACGAGGGCGCCCTCAAGGGGCTGGAAACCCTCAAGTCGTTCGCGACCGCGGGCGTGACCAGCCCGTCGTTCTCCAACGCGGTCGAGGACGACGTCCGCCGCGCGTTCCAGTCCGGGGGCGGCGCCTTCCAGCTCAACTGGCCGTTCGTCTGGGCCTCGATGGTGCAGGAGGCGCCCGACCTGGCCAAGAACGTCGGGTGGGCCCGCTATCCGGCGATCGACGCCGGCACCCCGAGCAAGACCACCATCGGCGGCTCCGAACAGGCCGTCAGCAGGTACAGCAAGCACCCGGAACTGGCCTTCGAGGCGATCAAGTGCCTGCGCGGCCCGGAGAGCCAGCTGTTCCTCGCGGTCAAGTCGGGTCAGGCGCCGTCGATCGAGGCGGTCTACAACGACCCGTCGATGAACGAGGCCTACCCGATGAAGGACGTGCTGCTCGAGGAGCTGAAGACGTCGGCGCCGCGGCCGCGGACCCCGGCGTACCAGAACCTCTCGACCGTGGTGTCGGCCGAGCTGTCCCCGCCGGCGTCGATCGAGCCGCAGCAGACCGCGGACTCGCTCCGCAAATCGATCCAGGCCGCCATCGAATCGAAGGGGGTGCTGCCGTGAGCGTTTCCACACGTCGCGCATCGGTTTCTTCCGAGGTCGAGGTCACACGGCAGCGTGGCCGCCGGGGCCGCGTCGCACTCAGTGAGGGCAAGAAGCAGGAGCGCAAACTCGGCTGGCTGCTCTGCGCCCCCGCCGCGTTCGTCATGGTGGCGGTGACGGCGTACCCGATCCTGTATTCGATCTGGTTGTCGCTGCAGCGCTACGACCTCAAGTTCCCGGAGAACCGGGAGTTCATCGGCCTGGCCAACTACGTGACGGTGCTGTCCAACAACTACTGGTGGACGGCCTTCGGCGTGACCATGCTGATCACGGTCATCTCGGTCTCGGTCGAGCTGGTGCTGGGCATGGGGCTCGCCTTGATCATGCACCGGACCATCATCGGGCGGGGCCTGGTGCGGACCAGCGCGCTCATCCCGTACGGGATCGTGACCGTGGTGGCCGCCTTCAGCTGGCGCTACGCCTGGACGCCGGGCACCGGCTATCTGGCCAACCTGGTCTCGCCGGACGGGGCGCCGCTCACCGAACGGGCCAGCGCGCTGGCGATCATCATCTTCGCCGAGATCTGGAAGACCACCCCGTTCATGGCCCTGCTGCTGATGGCCGGCCTGGCCCTGGTGCCGGACGACCTGCTCAAGGCCGCCTCGATGGACGGCGCGTCCTGGTGGCAGCGGTTCACCAAGGTCATGCTGCCCGTGATGAAGCCGGCCATCCTGGTCGCGCTGCTGTTCCGCACGCTCGACGCGTTCCGGATCTTCGACAACATCTACGTGCTCTCGGCCGGCGCGAACGAGACGTCATCGGTCTCGATGATCGCCTACAACAACCTGATGAGGGGTCTCAACCTGGGCATCGGCTCGACGATGTCGGTTCTGATCTTCCTCACCGTGGCGATCATCGCGTTCATCTTCGTCAAGCTCTTCGGCACGGCCGCACCCGGTAGCAGCGACGAGGGGAGGCGCTGATGGCCGTCGAGACCACCTCCGCCAAGGTCAAGTGGGGTCTGCTGAACACGATCGTCGTCGTGTTCGCGCTGATCCCGGTGCTGTGGATCGTCTCGTTGTCGTTCAAGACGACCGCGACGCTCACCGACGGCAACTTCATCCCGCGCGAATGGACCTGGGACAACTACAAGCTGATCTTCCAGACCGACCAGTTCGTCCGGGCCCTGATCAACTCGATCGGCATCGCCCTGATCTCCACGCTGATCGCGGTGACCCTCGGAACCATGGCCGCGTACGCGATCAGCCGGCTCGACTTCCCGGGCAAGAAGGCGCTCGTCGGCGTCTCCCTGCTGATCGCCATGTTCCCGCAGGTGTCGCTGGTGTCGCCGCTGTTCAACATCGAACGCAACATCGGCATCTTCGACACCTGGCCCGGCCTGATCCTGCCCTACATCACCTTCGCCCTGCCGCTCGCGATCTACACCCTGTCCGCGTTCTTCAAGCAGATCCCGTGGGACCTGGAGAAGGCGGCCAAGATGGACGGCGCGACCCAGGGCGAGGCGTTCCGCAAGGTGATCGCGCCGCTGGCCGCGCCGGGCGTCTTCACCACCGCGATCCTGGTCTTCATCTTCTGCTGGAACGACTTCCTGTTCGCCATCTCGCTGACCTCGACCGAGCAGTCCCGCACGGTCCCGGTGGCGCTGTCGTTCTTCACCGGTGCCTCCCAGTTCGAGGACCCCACCGGCGCGATCTCCGCGGCCGCCGTGGTGATCACGATCCCGATCATCCTGTTCGTGCTGTTCTTCCAGAGGCGCATCGTCGCCGGTCTCACCTCCGGCGCCGTGAAGGGTTAGGTAGCGATGGCTGACATTGTTCTCGACAAGGTGACGAAGAAATACCCGGACGGGACCACGGCCGTGCACGAGATCGACCTGGAGATCGCCGACGGCGAGTTCCTCATCCTGGTCGGGCCCTCGGGCTGCGGGAAGTCGACCACGCTCAACATGATCGCCGGGCTGGAGGACATCTCGTCCGGGGAACTGCGGATCGGCGGGGAACGGGTCAACGACAAGGCGCCCAAGGATCGGGACATCGCAATGGTGTTCCAGTCGTACGCGCTCTACCCGAACATGACCGTGGGGGAGAACATGGCGTTCCCCCTCAAGCTGGCCAAACTGCCCAAGGACGAGATCGACAAGAAGGTGTCCGAGGCGGCCAAGGTCCTCGAGCTGACCGAATACCTGAACCGCAAGCCGGCGAACCTGTCCGGCGGCCAGCGCCAGCGGGTGGCCATGGGCCGGGCGATCGTCCGCTCGCCGAAGGCGTTCCTCATGGACGAGCCGCTCTCGAACCTCGACGCCAAGCTGCGGGTGCAGATGCGGACCCAGGTGTCGCGGCTGCAGAAACAACTGAACACGACCACGGTGTACGTGACCCACGACCAGACCGAGGCGATGACCCTCGGCGACCGGGTGGTGGTCATGCGGGGCGGATACATCCAGCAGGTCGGGGATCCGCAGACCCTGTACGACAACCCGCGGAACCTGTTCGTGGCCGGCTTCATCGGCTCCCCGTCGATGAATTTCCTGCCCGCCACCGTCGAGGAGTCGCAGCTGCGCACACCTCTGGGCGACTTGCCCCTCGGCGACCGTGTCCGGCGGGCGCTCAGCGGGGCGGACGCTCCCCGCGAGGTCATCCTGGGGATCCGGCCCGAGCACTTCGAGGACGCCGGCCTGATCGAGGAGCACCAGCGGGCCAAGGGCTTCGAGTTCACCGCCCCCGTCGACCTGGTCGAGTCGATGGGCTCCGACAAATACGTCTACTTCACCATCGAGGGCGAACACGCCGTGGCCGCCGACCTGGAAGACCTGGCTGCCGACGCGGGCGGCGCCGACCTGCCACCCCAGGACAACCTGGTGACCCGCCTCTCCGCCGAGTCCCGCGTACGCGACGGCGCTGACGCCCGCGTCTGGATGAACCTCGACAAAATCCACCTCTTCGACCCTCGCGACGGCCGCAACATAACCCTGCAGGAGGACAACACCGCAGACGTGCCCGCCGCCTGACCCCCGCATCGGAGCGCCCGGCCTCGTGCCGGGCGTTCCGCGCGTCCGTTCGCGTCGGCGCCCCCCGCGCTCCTGTCGCTCGGCCGGTCAGACCAGGCCGGCCTCGTGAATCAGCACGGCGACCTGCGCGCGGTTGTTCAGGCACAGCTTGCCCAGAACCCGCGACACATGCCCCTTCACGGTCGACACCCCCATGCCCAGCTCGGCGCCGATCTCCGAGTTGGACCACCCATGGCCGAGCCCGATCGCCACCTCCCTCTCCCGATAGGTAAGCGTCTCCAGCAGCCGGCCCGCCTCGGAGCGCCGTGACCCCTCGGCCGTACTCGCGATCAGCTGAACGAGCGGCCGCAGCATCCTCGGCGAGATCACACACTCACCCCGCGCCGCCGCCAGCACCCCATCCCGAAGCTCCTGCGGCGGTGTGTCCTTGAGCAGAAACCCGCAGGCCCCGTTCCTGATCGACTCCACCACCAGCTCATTGACGTCAAAGGTCGTCAAAATAACCACCTCCGGCGCGTTGGGCAGCCGACGAATGCGCCGAGTCGCCTCCACTCCGTCCACCCGCGGCATCCGAATGTCCATCAGAACCACATCAGGCCAGTGCGCCTGCACCGCCGTGACCGCCGCATCGCCGTCGTCAGCTTCCCCGACGACTTGGCATCCGCTGTCCCCGCCGAAAAGCAACCGCAGCCCGGTCCGCAACATCGGATCGTCATCCACGATCACAAGCCGAACCCGCCGCTTCCCGTCGTCCCCGGCCCCGTTCACCGCCGCAGCCCCGTTCACCGCCGCAGCCCCAGGCGCCGCCGCATGCCCAGGGACTGCCGCATGCCCAGGGACTGCCGCATGCCCAGGGACTGCCGCATGCCCTGGGACTGCCGCAGGCCCTGGGACTGCCGCAGGCCCAGGGACCGCCGCAGGCCCAGGCGCCGCCGCAGCCCCGCGCACCCCCGCAGCCGGCACCATCGAGTCTCCGGCCGGCAGAGTCGGCACCGTCCAGTCACTGGCGTGGTGCTTGGCCGGACTGGCTTTCGCTCTACCGGCGAGGCGGGGGATCACTCGTCGCAAGGCAGCCAGGCCTCCAAACGGAAACGGTCGCCCTCGGCGCCGTACTCCACTCGCCCCCCGGCAAGCGCCACCCGCTCGCCCACCCCGGTCAGCCCCGTGCCGGACCCCGGGACACCGTCGCGCAGCTCCTCGCCGACGGACTTGTGCCGCAGCGAGTTGGTGACCAGGATCCGCAGATCGCGGCCGCCTCCACCCTCGAGCAGAACTTCGACCTCGCCCTCGGGGGAGTGCTTCCGGGCGTTGGTCAGCCCCTCCTGCACCACCCGATAGGCCGTCCGCTCGAGCTCCTGCGACGGCACCGAACGCGGCACCAGCCAGACGAAGTCAATCTTCATGCCCGACGACCGCGCCTCGGTCAGCAGATCCGGCAGGTCCGAGAAGCGCGGCTGCGGCGGCTCGACCCGAACACTCCCACCACCCGCGTCAACACCGCCCAGGTCGCGCCCGTCGCCACCGGCCAGGCTGACAATCAGTTCCCGCATACTCGGCCTCGCCACAGACTGATCGCCATCCTCGTACGGACCGCCGCCGTTGTTCTTGCTGCTGCTGCTGTCGCCGTTGCTGTCGCTGTCGCTGCTGCTGCTGTTGCTGTCGCTTTTGTTGCTGGCGCTGGGCTGGCGCAGGACGCCGATCACCGAGCGCAGCTCCTCGAGCGCCAGGTGGGAACTGACACGGATGGCGCGGGCGGCCGTGGCGATCTCGGCAGGGTCGGCGTCCGTGCGGACCTCGAGCGCGCCCGCGTGCAGGCTCACCATCGACATGCGGTGGGCGAGCACGTCGTGCATCTCGCGAGCGATGCGGGTGCGTTCGGTGAGACGGGCCTGCTCCATTCTCATCTGCGCCTGGGCCTGCGCGTTGTCCGCCTCGGCCCGCAGCGACGACGTCAGGTGCCGATAGGCCTTGAGGAACAATCCCCAGCCCACGGCGGCCAGCCCCGTCACTGCTCGCAGAAGCAGGTCGACCCACAGATCGAATGGCGGGTCGTGCTGGAGCGCGTAATAGACGACGCCCGTGCCTATGTGGACCGCCGCCAGCGCCAGCACGAGTCTGGTCCGGTGCCGGATCGCGACCGTGAACAGCGCGACCAAAATCGGGCCGGTCGCCATCACCGAGATGACGCCGAAGGGAAGCAGGGCCAGGCACAGGGCGAGCGGCCGGCGGCGGCGCACCACGAGGGCCGCCGCGCACGCGACGCCGATCGCCACGTCGGCCTGCCAGGGGATCGCCGCGTGGACCGAGGTCGCGTCGCCGAGCGGCACCATGAGCGCGCCGTAGGCCAGGGCGGACAGCACGGCGATGACGTCGGCCACCCGGTCGCGCAGCGCCGCACGCCGGCCACCCGGCGGACCGGGCACCGGCAAGGCGAACAGAAGCGACGACATGCCGGAAGCCTACGAGGCCGGGGCTCGCTTGAGGACCTACCAAAGTACTGGGTCGACCCCCTACCGATGGCGGCTGTGCTTCCGGCCGCGGAGCGCGATCCTCAGCGGCATGAGATTCCTCCCGGTGCTCCTCTGGGTCCTGCCCGCTGCCGTCTGGGGCGCGGTCGCAGGCTGGTGGACACCCCGCGGCCCGCTCACCATCACCCAGGCGCTCGGCTCGGTCGCGGTCAGCGCGGCCCTCGGGTGGGCCGTCGGCCGGTTCGGCCGATCCCGCCTCGTGTGGCTGGTCGTTCCGGTGTCCTTCCTGCTGGCGATCGAGCTGGCCCGCCGGGGCGTGGCCGGCCCGTCCACCGGGCCGCCGCACGGCAGCCCGTTCGGCGTCGTCGCCCTGGTCACCGGGCGCGGAGTGCAGGCGTTACTGACGCTCCTGCCGATCCTGCTGGGCCTCGGGGCCGGTCGTGGAGTGAGACGCCGGGTCAGCCGCGCGCTCTACGCGATCCCCGCCGCCGGTCTCCTGCTCTTCACGGCGGCGGTGGCCGTCCCCGCTCGCACCGCCGAGATCCCGGGCGGCGTCGCCGAGCTGGCGCGGGTGGGCCGGCTCGGCGTCATGATCCGCGGGGTGCACGGCGATGCCCCGGTTCTGCTGTTCGTGCCGGGCGCGCCCGGCGGCTCGGAGCTCGGCAACGTCCGCACCCATCTGGCCGCCGTCGAGCAGCGGTTCGTGATGGCGACGCTCGACCGGCGGGGCGGTGGCTCGTCCTATCCGGCGCTCGATCCGACCTCGCGGGTCACCACCGACCGGCTGGTCGCCGACATCATCGAGGTCACCGACTACTTGCGCGAGCGTTTCCACCAAGACAAGATTTTCCTGTACGGGCATTCCGGCGGCTCGCTGCTGTCGGTGCTCGCCGTGCAGCGACATCCGGAGAAGTTCCGGGCCTACATCGGCTCCGGCCAGGGGGTGAATCTGCCGGCCAGCGACCGCGTCTTCTACGACGACATCCTCGCCTGGGCCCGGTCGAACGGTCGCGACGAGGTCGTCCGGCAGCTCACCGAGCGAGGTCCTCCACCGTATTCCGGCGTCTGGGATTACGAGCCGATCTTGACGTACGAGAACGAGGCGTACGGTCAGCGGCCGCTGTCTTTCGGGCTGGGCGTCCGCGAGTTCACGCTGCTACAGAAGATCCACGTGCTCAACGCCATCCTCGACACGTGGGACGTGCTCTATCCGCGGATGCAGGACATCGACCTCCGCCGCGACGTGCCGAGCCTGGCGGTGCCCGTCCGGTTCGTCATGGGCGCCGAGGAGATGCGCGGACTTCAGGTGCTCTTCGACGAGTGGTACGCCCTCTTGCGCGCACCGGAGAAGAAGCTGGTCGTCGTGCCCGATGCCGGCCATGCGGTGCCGTTCGAGCAGCCCGACCGCTTCGTCGCGGTGCTGGACGACGTGCTCGCCGGATGAATGGGGCCGGTGGCCCAAGCGGAGGCTCTCGATCCCCTTGAACCACCGGCAGTCCTTCGCTACCCGTTCGTGGCGGAGCTAATCACTCCGGAGAGGACTTCCGGCAAAATCTCTGCGAGCACAGTCAGCCCGTCGCGGCTCAGCACCGATTCTGGATGAAACTGCACCCCGGCGAATCCGGGTCCGCGCAGCGCATGCACGGTCGAGTCGGCCGGGTCCCGGCCAATTTCCACCCGCCCGTACGCAGTGTCCAGATCCGGGTCGGCGGAGAGCGCGGCGAAGCTGGAGTAGAAGCCGACCCGCCGCCGGGCGCCGAACAAGTCGATCTCGCGGGCCAGCCCCTGATAGGGCGAGTCCCGGCGGTGCAGCCCGAGCCCGAGCAGCGACGCCAGGATCTGATGGCCGAGGCAGACCGCGAGCAGCGGCTTCCGCGCGGCGAGCCGGCCCTCGATGAGCGCACGCATCGCGGCCATCTTCGGATCGGCGAGGTCGCCGGGATCGCCCGGTCCGGGCCCTGCGATGACGAGATCAGCCGCCATGACCTCAGCCGCGACCCGCCCGGCCGCAGACTCCGCGCCCGCGGCTGCGCTGGGGGAGGTGGCCTGCCGGTTTGCGGCGGGGCTCGGGAAGTCGGCTTGCGCGTCCGCGGCCGCGCTGGGGGAGGCGGCCTGGCGGTTTGCGGCGGGGCTCGGGAAGTCGGCTTGCGCGTCCGTGGCCGCACTGGAGGAGGGAGCGGCTGCGGCCGGGTCGGGGGTGACGGGCTGGGCGGGTGCGGTCGGGTGATCGAGGTCGGGCGGGGTGGTGGTTGCGGCGTTCCAGGGGACGAGGGTGACGGTCAGACCCAGGGCCTTGAGCTGGTGGGCCAGCATGGCGGTGAACGTGTCCTCGCCGTCGACGATCACGGCGGTGCGGCCGGCCAGGGCGGGAACGGTCAGCGCGCCGGGGGCTCGGGAGTCGAGCCAGAAGCGGGCCAGGTCGTTGTTGCGGGCGGCCAGGGCCGCCTGCACCTCGGGGGACTCGGCCTCGGCGGGTGTGGGGGCGGGCCTCGGCGGTACTGCGCCCAGGGCGGCGAGGATGCCTGCGGCCTTGATGTGGGTTTCGGCGACCTCGCCGGCCGCGGTCGAGTGCCGGACGAGGGTGGCGCCGACCGGGACGCGCAGGGTGCCGTCGGGGGAGATCTCGGCCGTGCGGATCAGGATTGGCGCGTCCAGCGTCTGGCGGCCCTGGTCGTCGTGGTCGAGCAGGGCCAGCACCCCGGCGTAGTAGCCCCGGCCGCGGCGTTCGTGGCGGGCGATCACCCGGCAGGCGTTCTCGATCGGGCTGCCGGTCACGGTGGGGGCGAACATGGTTTCGCGCAGCACGTCGCGCACGTCGAGGGAACCACGTCCGGCCAGCAGATACTCGGTGTGGGTCAGGTGGGTCATCTGCTTGAGGTAGGGGCCGGCGACCTGACCGCCGTGCTCGGCGACGGTGGCCATCATCTTCAGCTCCTCGTCGAGCACCATGTAGAGCTCTTCGACCTCCTTGGGGTCGCGCAGGAAGTCGAGCAGCCGGCCGGAGCCGTTGCGGAAGGTGCCGCTGATCGGGTTCATCATCGTGATGCCGTCGGCCACGCTCACATGCCGTTCGGGGGTGGCGCCGACCAGGGTGCGGGTGCCCGTGTGCACGAGGAAGGTCCAGTAGGTGCCTCGTTCCGAGGCGAGCAACCGGCCGAAGGCGGCGCGGGCGGCGGCGACCGGGTCACCGTCGACGGTGGCGTTGAAGACGCGGTGGATCACGAAGTTGGCGCCCTCGCCGTGGCCGATCTCGTCGCGCAGCACGTCCTCGACGATCGTGCCGTATTCGTCGTCGGAGAGGTCGAAGCCGCCGTCGCGGATGGTCAGCGGGCCGGGTGGGAAGGCGTCGAGCGGCTCGCGGTGGGAGGTGCGCACGATCAGGCATTCGAGGGGGGCGCCGTCGTCGACGCAGTCGAAGCCGCGCTCGGTGATCTGGCGGTAGGGGATCACCGCCAGCGTGGGCCGGCCGCGATGCAGGGGGATGTCGTCGAGCGTGGGCACGGTGATCACGTCACCGGACAGCACCTCGACGTGGTCGGCGCCGTCGCGGTGCAGCAGGGCGAAAGGTCGCATGGTGGTCCTCCGGGTCCCGGCGGCGCCGACCGAGGACAGACCATACGAAAGCGGCCGCCTCGGGGAGGCGGCCGCGTTGTGGTTACGCGCGTTGGGGGCCGCCGGTCAGGCGGGCCACCAGTTCAGTCGCGCGTTCAGCATGCGGCCGAGACTACGGCCCGGCGCCGCTCCCGCACCAGACCCGTCCCAAAAATCCCCCGAGCGGGGAAGCGCGGGCCGAGCGATGCGGAAGCGGGAGAGAAGGGGCATGAGCGGCGCGGGTGGTGACCTACGAGAAGGCGGAACGGACCGCGTGGCGGGCCCAGAGCATGCGGCCGATGGCGCAGTCGGGGTGTTCGCCGAATTCCTGGGCGACCAGTTCGGCGCAGCGGGCCTCGCCCAGCTGGTCGACCGTGGCCGTCACGGCCTGGCGGATCAGCTCGGGTGTGGGTCGCTGGGACCGCTGGACGTGCGAGACGAAAAGGGCTTCGGACCTGATGTCCTGGAGTACTGCGCTCACGGAAACCTCCTGCCGGGCGGAGCAAGTGGGGTCGGCAACCAGAACACCGGAGCGGAGATGCAGCGCTGCTGCACGCTCGTTGCGCGTTGGTTGCAGAGGGCCTGAGCCGCGTCGGCATTCCCGGAGCGGCCTCACAACCCGGACTAACCGGATATGGTCCCGATAAGTAGCGAAAAGCGCCGCAGCCAACCGAGGGAGATTGCCGTGACGGTGGTCTTGGTCGCCGACGACGACGCGGACATCCGCGATCTGGTGGCGTTCAAGCTCGAGCAGGCGGGCTTCGAAGTGATCGCCGTCGAGGACGGGCAGACGGCGGTCGAGCAGGCCCGCAGCCGTCAGCCCACGCTGGCCGTGCTGGACGTGTCGATGCCGGGGCTGTCCGGCATCGACGTGTGCCGGATCCTGCGGTCCGAACCGGCGACGGCCGGGATCCTGATCATCATGCTGACCGCCCGCGTGCAGGAGCAGGACGTCGAGGGCGGTTTCAGCGCCGGCGCCGACGACTACGTGACCAAGCCGTTCAGTCCCCGTGAGCTGGTGTCCCGCATCCAGGCTCTGCTGAGCCGGGCCCGGGCGTGAGGCCCGGGCGGGCGGGCCCACGCCGGGCCGATGCGACGTGACGGCTCCGTCGGGAGGCTGCTGAGCAAGGCCTTCGCGGTCCTGGTCGCGATCATCATCGGGTCCGGCGTGGCCGAATTGGCCGCCGTGCTGGTGCAGCACCGGGCCGTGCAGCAGCTGACCGGCGAGGTGCAACCGGCGCAGATGGCCAACGCCGAGCTCCGCGCGGTGCTCGCCGACGCCCAGCGCGGGCTGCGCGGCTACCTGCTGACCGGCGACGAACAGATGCTCGACACGTACTTCGTGGCGCGCGGCGAATACTCCGTGGCCGCCGACGACCTGCGCCGGCTCAGCGCGGACCGGGACGAGGCTGTGGCGGTCGAACAGATCGGCAAGGCGAACATGTGGTGGGCCGTCGCCGAGCGGCAGCGTGTCGAACCGCCCCGCAGCGAGGCCGCGATACGGCTCGTGGAGCAGGGCAAACCGCTGTTCCAGGATTTCGTGGGGGCCAACGACGAGCTCCGGTCGAGGCTGGCCGGCCGCGCCGGGGACCTGAGCACCCGGGCCGGCACGTTGCAGGCCGCCGCCATCGCGGTCGTTTCCGCCCTGACCGTCGCGGCCGCGATCGGCGCCCTGATCACGGCCGTGCGTACCACCCGCCGCATCACCCGGCCCCTCGGTGCGGTCGTCGAGACGCTTGATTCCGTACGGGAAGGAAAGCTCGAAGCCCGTGCCGACGTGACGAATGGACCGGCGGAGATCCGGGCGGTCGCCGAGGCGGTGAATGCGGCGGCCGAGCAGAGCGAGCACATCCGGCGGCACGAGGAGCAGACCAGCGCGCGCCTGCAGGCCCTCGACACCGTCAAGACGGATTTCATGGCCACCGTCTCGCACGAGTTGCGCACGCCGCTGACCAGCATCTCCGGCTATCTCGAGCTGATGCGCGACGGCGATCCGGGCGACCTGAGCGACGCGCACCGCCGCATGCTCGAGGTGATCTCGCGCAACACCAAGCGGCTGCGCGACCTGATCGAGGACATCCTGACCCTGTCGAAGATCGAATCGGGCGACTACAGCAGCGACCGCACCCCGCTCGACCTGGCCAAGGTCGTCGACAAGGCGCTGATCGGGATCGGTCCGCTGGCCGCCAAGAACTCGGTCGGGCTGCACCTCGACGTCCGGGGCCCGCTGCCGGTGCGCGGCGACGGCGGCCAGCTCGACCGGGTCCTCGACAACGTGCTGTCCAACGCCGTCAAGTTCACCCCGGCCGACGGCACGGTCAAGGTGCACGCCGAACGCCGGGACGACCGGGCGGTGGTGACCGTGGCCGACACCGGCATGGGCATCCCGGCCGACGAGCAGCAGGCCTTGTTCGTCCGTTTCTTCCGCGCCACCAACGCCATCAAGCAGGCCGTTCCCGGCACCGGGCTGGGCCTGGCCATCGTGCGCACGATCATCGACAACCACGGCGGCACCATCACCGTGGACTCCACCGAGAACGTGGGAACGACGGTCACCATCACGCTTCCGGCCGAACCGGGCCAGCCCTGACGGAACGAGCCCGGCAGGGCGAAAACGATCACTCAATGTATCGATGAAAGTGCCCTGTGTGCGAGGGTTTGAGTCTTCGCGCCGAAGGCGGCACTATGCTTCGGATGCGGCGATCCCGGAACCTCATCATTGCTGTGGCGGCAGCCGTGATCCTCGGCGGCGGAGGCCTCATCGCTCTCGGCATGGGCGACGATGGTGACGGCGGTGGCGTCCTGCCGACCGCGCTCACGGGCGGCAAGGCGGCGAAACCGGCCGGCCCGAGCCCCGAGGAACTGGCCAAGATCGAGCGGGCGAAACGGGCCAAACAGCTCGACGCCGCCCTCAAGCTGGTCGCGGCCGAGACCCCCGACTTCTCGGTCGCCGTGATCGACAAGAAGACCGGTCAGGCGTACGCGTACCAGGGCGCGACGAAGTTCGACACGGCCAGCATCGTCAAGGCGCAGATCCTCGCCTGCGAGCTGCTCCAGGCGCAGGACAAGGACCGCGAGCCCACCGCGGGCGAGATGGCCCTGGCCACCCCCATGATCCAGCTCAGCGACAACAACGCGACCACCGAGCTGTTCGAGCGCCTGGGCGGCAAGAGCGCGATCACCAAGTGCAACAAGCGTCTCGGACTGACCCAGACGACCGTGAACCGGGCCTGGGGCCTGACCCGGACGACCGCGAGCGACCAGGTCAAGCTGCTGTCCCGGTTGGCCGACCCGCGCGGCCCGCTCGACGCGGACTCGCGCAAGACGGCGTTCTCCCTGATGAGCACCGTCAACGACGAGCAGGACTGGGGTGTGCCCGCGGTGGCCCGTCCGGGCGAGACCACCACGGTGAAGAACGGCTGGGACACCCGCTCGGCCGACGGCGGCCTGTGGGCGATCAACACGATCGGCCGGGTCACCTCGCCGGACGGCAAGGTCGACGTCTCGGTGGCCGTGCTGTCGCACAACAACCAGTCGATGGACAGTGGCATAGCGCTGGTCGAGAAGGTCGCCAAGCTGACGAGGGAGCACCTGAAGTACTGAAGTCAGTAGGCGGAGTTCGATAGACAGGGGTGGATCTATTCACCCCTGCGGCCGGAGTCTGGATGCATCCCATCTAGGAGGCTCCGATGATCCGCCGCATCCTCGTCGTCCTGCTGTTCGCCGTCGCCGCGCTCGTCCCGGTGAGCGCCGCCCACGCCGCGGACTCCAAGGAAACCGTCCTCTCGCGCTGGACCCAGCCGACCGCGGCCAGCACCGCGGCCTGGAACGACGCCCGCAACAACCGGCCGCCGTGGGCCTCGTACGGCTTCGACTGGTCGACCGACTACTGCTCGTCGAGCCCCGACAACCCGCTCGGCTTCAACTTCGACACGTCCTGCTGGCACCACGACTTCGGCTACCGCAACTACAAGTCGATCGGCCAGTTCCCGGCCAACAAGGCCCGCATCGACGACACCTTCTACGCCGACCTCAAGCGGGTCTGTGCCACCTACAACGCCGTCGTCCGCCCGGCCTGTAACAGCCTGGCCTGGACCTACTATCAGGCCGTCAAGCTGTTCGGCTCGCTGGCCGCGGTCAAGCAGTCGGACATCGACAAGGCCGCCGCCCTCATCGAGAAGTAGCCCGCAATTCAACGTGACGTCACCGGCCGTTGGCAGCCGCCCACGGCCGGGACGGCATCCTGCAACGATGTTCGGATTCCTGGTCGGCGGGCTCGCGGCCACCCTCGCCGCCGCGTGGGGCGTCATGGTCGCCGTCCTCGACCAGCAGCCCCTGCCGAGCCGGCGCATGCAGCAGATCTGCACGGCCCTGCTCGTCGCGCTCGGCGCCGTCGTGGTCGTAGGGGGCCTGAGCGCCGCCACCACCTGACGCATCACGATTGCGATGTGAACTGGCATCGATGGCGCCCGGCAGGCAGCATGGCGGGGTGCCTCTCGCGTTCGATCACTTGCGCCTCCTCCGCCGGCAAGCAGTCAGCCTCGCCGAGGCCGGGGATCCGGAGGCGGGGCGCGCGTTGCTCGCCGACGCGGTCGCGCAGGGCCGGGCCGGTCTGGCCGACGGTGACCCGGAGCTGCTGGAGACGATGCGGCAGCTGGCCGCGCTGCACGTCACTTTGGACGACCCGGCGGCGGCGCGACGGGTCCTCGAGGAGGCGGTGGCCGCTTCGCCCGGAGGCGCCGATCCGCTGGCGGTGATGCTCGCCTTCGAGCTGGCCGTGGTCGCCGAAGATCTGGCCAACCGGCATGTGGCCCGGTCCAACTTCGCTGCCGTCGCCAAGTTCGGGCCGGCCGCGCTGGGGGAGGACCACTGGGCGGTGGCCCGGGCCCGCGACTACCTGACCGCCGCGCAAGCCCCCGTCCCCGCCCCGTCTTTGCCATCGCCGGTCTTCGCCCCGCCGGCTCCCGCTACCGGACCCCCTTCAGCTGCGCCCGCGCCCGCGCCACCGCCGCCCGCGCCCGCGCCTCGTTTCGGGCCGGCTTCGCCTTCCCGTCCGCACCGCGCCTGGCTGCCCGCGGCCCTCGGCGGTGTCGTGGGCGGCATCATCGTGGCCGTAGTCGTAGCGGTGTTCCTGCTGCGACCCGGAGACGACAAGCCGGAATCCACCGCGGACGCGCAGCCGGCCCCCTCCCCACCCGCCGCGGCCTTACCATCCGCGGCCGGAATCTCCGCGCTCCCGCAGGCCCCGGTGGCCCCGTCCGCCGCCACCACGGCACCCCCGGCGACGCGCACCTCCAAGACGACCCCGACCAAGACGACCCCGCCCAAGGCGACCAAGACCACCCCACCCCGAGCCGCCGTACGCACGAGGATCGTCGCGCCGGGCAACAACAGCCGCGTCCCCTACCCGTTCGACGCCCGCTTCACCGTCTCAGCGGCCGACGCCAAGTCGACCGGCACGGTCGTCGCGCTGCTCCTCTGCGTGGCCGGCCGCTGCTATCTCGACGGCAAGCTCGACATCATCGACGGCGCCGCCGCCCCGTACACGATCTATCTCGGCTCCACCCGCTCCGAAGGCACCGGCGTGCCCTGGAAGCTGCGGCTCGACCGCCTCTCCCGGACGGCTTACAACGACCTGATCGCTCAACGCGACACCGCGATCGCCGACGGCAGCTGGGGCGACAAGGGCACCCCGATGAGCGCGCTCAACGCCACCCCGGTCAGCACGCTCACCGTCGTCAAGGGCTGAGAGCGGTCAGTCGGCTGGGGCGCCCGGGCTGACCAGGCCGGTCTCGTAGGCGACGACCACCGCCTGCACGCGGTCGCGCAGCTGGAGTTTGCCGAGGATCCGGGCCACGTGGGTCTTCACGGTCGCCTCGGACAGGTGCAGCGCGCCGGCCAGTTCGGCGTTGCTCAGGCCGCCCGCCAGCAGGCGCAGCACCTCGGTCTCGCGCGGGGTCAGGGTGGCCAGGTCTCGGTGCAGGGAGGCGGTCTGCGGGTCGCGGCGGGCGAACCGCTGGACGAGCCGCCGGGTGATCGCCGGGGCGAGCAGCGCGTCGCCGTCCCGCACCATCAGCACGGACGCCACCAGGTGTTCCGGCGTGACGTCCTTGAGCAGGAAACCGCTGGCCCCGGCGGCGAGCGCGGCATAGACGTACTGGTCGAGGTCGAACGTGGTCAGGATGATGATGCGCGGCGCCGCGGCGGCCCCGGTGAGGATGCGGCGGGTCGCCTCGAGCCCGTCCAGTTCCGGCATCCGTACGTCCATCAGCACCACGTCGGGGCGGGTGCGCCGGACCGCGTCGATCGCCTCCGCGCCGGTGGCCGCCTCGCCCACCACCTCGACGCCGCCGGCCGTGAGGATCATGCGGAAGCCCGTCCGGACCAGTGCCTGGTCGTCGGCCACCACCACCCGCACCGTCACGCCGCCTCCAGCGGGATCAGCGCCTCGACCCGGAAGCCCTCGCCGGGGCGGGCCTCGGCGCGCAGGGTCCCACCGTAGACGGCCAGTCGTTCCCGCAGGCCGATCAGCCCGCGCCCGCCGGTCGGGCCGGGCGCGGCGGGGGCGTCGGGCTCGGTGTTGCCGACCTCGACCCGCAGCTCCTCCGCGCGGTATTCGACCAGCACCATGGCGGTGGCCCCGGGCGCGTGCCGCACCATGTTGGTCAGGGCCTCCTGCACGACCCGGTACGCGGTGAGCCCGACGCCGGGGGCGACCGGGCGCTCGTCACCGAGGACGGTCAGCAGCACCGGCACCCCGGCTTCGCGCATGCGGCGGATCAGCGCGGGCAGTCCCTCGATCCCCGGTTGCGGCGCCTCCGGCAGCCCGGGCTCGACGGGCTCGGACAGCAGGCCCATCACGTTGCGCAGCTCGGTCAGCGCCGACCGGCCGGTCGACTCGACCGCCAGCAGCGCCTCCCGGGCCTGGCCGGGCTCGGCCGTCAGCACGGCCCGGGCCGCCCCGGCCTGGATGACCATCACGCTCACGTGGTGCGTCACGACGTCGTGCAGTTCGCGGGCGATGCGGGCGCGTTCGCCGTCGACCGCGTCGCGTAACGCTTCGGCCTGCGCGCGGGCCTCCCCGGCGATACGGTCGCGGTCCTCACCGGCGCGTCGCTTCCACACGTAGTTGCCGCCGGCCGCGGCGGTCAGCGGGGTCAGCACCAGGAACGGCAGATAGTCGCCGGGCACCTCGACCACGGTCACCCCGATCAGCGCGGTCACCGCGATGCCGGCCAGGGCGGGCACGCGGTAGGGGCTGTGCGCGGCCGCGCTGTAGACGGCGATGAGCGAGGCGATCACCACACACGGGTAGAGGTTGGGCTGCTGCTCGCCCTGGCTGAGCAGCACCAGCAGCGAGGCGAACGTCGTCGCCCAGAGCACGCCGAGCGGATAGCGCCGGCGCAGCACGAGCGGCGCGCAGAGGACGAACACCAGCAGCAGCGCACCCAGATCCGACTCGGGCGGCGCCTCGGGCACCCAGGGGTCGGGCCTCATCGGGGGCATCCCGGTCGGCAGCGGCCGGATGATCGCGGCGTCGTCGGTGGCGGCCTGGAAGCAGACCAGCCCGAGCACGAAGGCCAGGGCTGCGTCGAGCAGCAGCGCGCGCCAGCCCGGTCTCGGCAAGGGCCCGGTGGCCACCATCCACTTCACGGGCCCATTCTGGCCCGCCGCGGCCATCCCGGGCATCGGCCGCGGTGGCTACATCGCAGGGATGACCCCGGGCCATGTCCACCTTCGACGGTACGGCCGATGCGCCGCGGGACCGACGCGGGCGGCTCCAGCGCGCCCCTAACGTCACTGCGACCCGTCACCACGACGTGTCACCACGACCCGTCAGAGCGACCGACCAAGGAGCGCCCACATGACCGACCCGGTGATCGAACTGCGCGGGGTGACCCGTCGCTACGACGAGGGCCCGCCCGCGCTGCACGACGTGTCGCTGACCGTGAAGCCGGGCGAGTCCGTCGCCGTGCTCGGCCCGTCCGGCAGCGGCAAGTCGACGCTGCTCAACCTGATCGCCGGGCTGGACCGGCCGGACGAGGGCACGGTCACCGTGGCCGGCACCCGGGTCGAGACGCTCGGTGAGGCCGCCTCGGCGAAGTTCCGGCGTACCCGCATCGGGCTGGTCTTCCAGTTCTTCAACCTGCTGGATGACCTGACCGTGCTCGACAACGTGCTGCTGCCCGCGCAACTGGCCGGCGCCCCGCAGCGGGAGGCGCGCGAGCACGCGGCCGGGCTGCTGGCCTCGCTGGGCATCGCCCGGCACCGGGACGCGTATCCGGGGCGGCTCTCGGGCGGGGAACGGCAGCGCGTCGCCGTGGCCCGGGCGCTGGTCAACCGTCCGGCGTTGCTGCTGGCCGACGAGCCGACCGGCGCGCTGGACACCGCCTCCGGCGACGATGTCCGGCAGCTGCTCAACGACCTGCACGACAGCGGCCAGACGATCGTGCTCGTCACCCACGACCTGCGGCTGGCCCGGGACTGCGCCACCCGCACGATCGGCATGCGCGACGGCCGGGCCGAGGAGGAGCGATGAGCGGCCTGCGATCGGTGATCCGGTCGGGCGTGCGCCGCCGGCGGGTCCAGACCATGGTGATCGGGCTGGTGGCGGCGGCCGCCGTGACCGCGTCGGTGCTGGGCGCCGGGCTGCTGGTGGCCTCCAAGGCGCCGTTCGACGACGCGTTCGCCGCCCAGGGCGGGGCGCACCTGACCGTCCAGCTGGCCCCCGCGGCCGAGCCGGTGGCGGTGCCGGGGGTGGTCGCGGTGGCCGGCCCGTACGAGGTGCTGGATGTTCCGCTGGGAGGCCCGGGCGGCATGGGCCCGCCGCTGACCGTCGTCGCCCGCCCCGGACCCGGCGGTGACGTGGACCGGGTCGAGGTGACCGACGGGCGGTGGGCGACCGGGCCGGACGAGATTGTGGTCGGCGACGGCAGCTTCCGGCTTCCGGTCGGCGAGCACCTGACAACTCAGGACGGCGTGACGCTGACCGTGGTCGGCACGGCCCGTTCGGTCAGCGCGACGGCGACGGCCTGGGTGCTGCCCTCCGCCGTGGACGCGCTCGGCGGGTCCCAGGGCCGGCAGATGCTCTACCGGTTCGCCGCCGCGGGCACCGCCGCCGAGGTCGCGGCCGACCGCGCCGCCGTCGAAGCGACCCTGCCGGCGGGCTCGGTCACCGGCGCCCGCTCCTGGCTCGACGTGCGTCAGCAGGCCGTCGAGGAGGCCGCCGTCTTCGTGCCCTTCCTGGTCGCGTTCGCGCTGCTCGGGATCGTGATGGCGGTGCTCGTGGTGGGCACGGTGATCGCCGGTGCGGTCGGCGGGGCGACCCGGCGGATCGGCATCCTCAAGGCGCTCGGCTGCACCCCGGCCGGGATCGTCCGCGCGTTCGTCGCCCAGGCGCTGATCCCGGCGGCCGCCGGTGGTGTCGCGGGCGCGCTGGCCGGCAACCTGATCGCGCTGCCCGTCCTGGCCCAGACCGAGCAGCTGTACGGCTCGGCCAACGCGACGATCGCCTGGTGGGTGACGCTCGTGGCGGCCGGTGGGGTCCTCGCCGTGGTCGCCGCGACCGCGTGGGTGGCGGCGCTGCGGGCCGGACGGCTGCGGACCGTGGACGCGATCGCGGTGGGCCGGGCGACCGGGCCCGTCCGCGGCCGGTGGGCGGCCCGGATCGCGGCCCGGCTGCCCGTTCCCCGGCCGGTGGCGCTGGGCCTGGCCCGGCCGTTCGCGCGGCCGGTGCGCACCACGGCGATCCTGCTGGCGGTGGCGACCGGGGCGGCCGCGGTCACGTTCGCCAGCGGGCTGGCGGCGTCGCTGGTGCGCATCCAGAACGCCGTCGAGCAGAACAACGCGGACGTCGTCGTGATGGGCGGCGGGGACAGGACGGACGTGCTCCCGGTGATCACCGCCCAGGAGGGGACCCGGGCCGCGTACGGGCTGGGGGAGGCTCCGGGAACGGCGCCCGGCGTGAGCGATCCGTTCTCCGTGAACGCGATCACCGGTGACGCGACGTGGGACGGCTACGAGATGGTGTCCGGCCGGTGGTTCGCGGCGCCGGGCGAGGCGGTCGCCGGGGCCCCGTTCCTCAACGCGACCGGCACGCGGGTCGGTGACATCGTCGAGATCAAAGCCGGGGATCAGCCCGTACGCCTGCACCTCGTCGGCGAGGTCTTCGAGACCGGCGGCGGGGTCTTCACCTCCGCCGCCACGATCCCCACCCTCAAGCCGGGGGAGTGGCGGATCGCACTCACCGACGGCACCGACCAGGCCGGGTACGCCCAGGCCCTGACCGCCGCCCTGGCCGGCCGCGACCTGGTCGCCGAGCCGAACGGCGCCGAGATCGACCCGCTGCTGGTGGTCGTGCAGGGGCTGACCCTGACGTTGACCCTGCTCCTGCTGGCCGTGGCCGCGCTGGGCGTGCTCAACATGCTGGTGCTCGACCTGCGCGACCGCGTCCACGACCTGGGCGTCCACAAGGCGCTGGGCATGACCCCGCGCCAGACGATCGCGATGGTGATCGCCTCGGTCGCCGGGGTGGGCCTGCTCGGCGGCCTGCTGGGGGTTCCGGCCGGGATAGCGATGCAGCGCCTGGTGGTCCCGGCCATGGCGGCGAGCGGGGGACTGCACCTGCCGCACAGCCTGCTGGACGTCTACGGTCCGGCCCTGCTGGCGGCGCTGGCCCTGGGGGGCCCGCTGATCGCCCTGGTCGGCGCGCTGCTCCCGGCCGGCTGGGCGGCCCGGACCCGTACGGCGGTGGCCCTGCGGACCGAATAACGGCGCGTGGCCTAGATTCAGTTGGTGACCGATCCCTTCGCCGATGCCGGTGACCTGCGTCCGGCGTATCTCGGGGTCGACTGGGCCAAGACCCCGCTGGGGCCGGTCAGCGAGTGGAGCCCCACGCTGCTGACCACGGTCGACATGCTGTTGCACACCCGCAGCGCGGTCACGCTGTTCTGGGGCCCGGAGCTCGTCCTGCTCTACAACCAGGCCTACGTCCAGATGATCGGCGACAAGCACCCGGCCGCGCTGGGGGCCACAGCGCGTGACGTGTTCCCCGAGATCTGGGACGAGATCGGGCCGATGATCGACCAGGTCCGGTCGGGTGGCGCCGCGACCTGGACCGAGGACATGCGGCTGCTGATGAACCGGCACGGTTACCCCGAGGAGACGTACTTCACGTTCTCCTACTCGGCCATCCGGGGGCCCGGCGGCGAGATCGAGGGGGTCATCGACATCGCCGCCGAGACCACCGCGCTGGTCATCGGCCGCCGCCGGCTGGGGCTGCTGAGCCGGCTGACCGAGCGCCTGGCCGACGTCGAGACCGTGCCGCAGCTGCTGGACCGGGCTCTGCCGGTGCTGCGGGACGGCGCCGGCGACCTGCCGGGCGCCGAGATCCGGCCCGGCCCGGCCGATCCCGGCGACCCCCGCGTACGCCTCGAGCTGCGCGACCACCTGGGCCTGGTCACCGGCCTCAGCCCGCACCTGCCCGACGACGACGACTACCGGGGCTTCCTGCGCCTGGTCGCGGCCGCCCTCGACCAGGGTCTGAGCCGGGTCGCCGAGCGGCGGGCGGCCGAGACCGAGCGGCAGATCGCCGAGGCGCTGCAGCGCAGCCTGCTCAGCCATCCGGCCCAGCCCGACCACCTCGAGGTGGCGGTCCGCTATCAGCCGGCGGCCGAGGGGGCCAAGGTCGGCGGCGACTGGTACGACGCGTTCCCGCTGCCCGGCGGCCGGCTCGCGGTGGCGGTCGGCGACGTCACCGGCCACGACCGGGACGCCGCGGCGGCGATGAGCCAGATCCGCAACCTGCTGCGCGGCATCGCGTACGCCCTGCCGGGCCCGCCGGACCGGGTGCTGTCGGCGCTCGGCGACGCGATGGTGGGCCTGTCGGTCGACGTCTTCGCCACCGCCGTGCTCGCCTACGTGGACCTCGAGACGCACGAGCTGACCTGGTCCAACGCCGGGCACCCGCCACCGGCGGCGATCAACCCCGGTTTCCCCGTACGCCTCCTGGCCGCTCGTTCCGAGCCCCTGCTCGGCACCCGGTTCCCGGCCGCCCGGTCCACCCATGCGATGACTCTCGAGCCCGGCTCGACCGTCGTCTTCTACACCGACGGTCTGGTCGAGCGCCGCGACCGCGATCTCATCGCCGGCATGCAGGCCCTGCTCGACGCGCTGGCCGCGAGCCCGGACGACAGCGCCGAGGCCCTGTGCGACCGCCTCCCGGCCGAGCTGGCCGACCGGGCCGAGGACGACGTGGTCCTGGCCGTGATCCACCGGCGCCCCTGAGAGCCGGCCGCACACCTCAGGCGGCGATGCGGCTCCGGACCGGGGCCGGGCGGTACACGGCGATCGCGCCGGCGGGCATCGGCCGGCCGTAGTGGAAGCCCTGCGCGTAGCGGTAGCCGAGCCGCTGCAGCTCGGCCGCCTGCTCGGCGGTCTCGACGCCCTCGGCCACGGCGCGCAGGCCCATGCCCTCGCAGATGCCGATCAGCGCCGCCACCACGACCGCCTGCTGACCGCCCTCGGTGACGTCGTCGACGAACGACTTGTCGACCTTGAGAACGTCGGCCGGGCACGTACGCAGCAGGCCCAGCGACGAGTGGCCGGTGCCGAAGTCGTCCAGGGCGATCTTGACGCCGAGGTCGGCGATCGCGCGCACCTCGGCCAGCGCCGTGCCGCCGTCGAACACCGCCGTCTCGGTGACCTCGACCGTCAGCACCTCGGGGGGCAGCCCGGTGCGCCGCAGCACGGCCGCGACCTCCTCGGCGAACCCGGCCTCGCGCAGCTGGCGGGCCGACACGTTGACGGTGACCGTGTGCGGGGCGGCCTCGCCCAGCTCGTCGCGCCAGCGCACCGCCTGAAGACACGCCTCCTCCAGGATCCAGGCGCCCAGCGGCACGATGAGGCCGGTGCGCTCGGCCGCCGGGATGAAGACGTCGGGGCCGATCGGGCCGCGTTCCGGGTGGTTCCAGCGGATCAGGGTCTCGACCCCGTACAGCTCGCCGCCCGGCATCGCCACGATCGGCTGGTAGAGCAGGTGCAGCTGGTCGCTGTCGAGGGCGACGCGCAGGTCGGCCGCGAGCCGGGACTGCTCGGCGGTGCGCTGGTCCATTTCCGCGGTGTACGTGACCTGGCGGCCCTTGCCCTTGCCCTTGGCCTCGTACATCGCCACGTCGGCCCGGCGCAGCAGCTCGTCGGCGGTGTCGCCGTCGCGGGCCGGGGCCAGGCCGATGCTCGACTCGACCACCAGCTCGTGACCGCCGGCGTGCACCGACAGGCGCAGCCGGGAGGCGATCGCGGCCAGCGTGCCGGTGGCGTCCCCGCGCAGCAGCAGCGCGTACTCGTCGCCGCCCTGACGGGCCACCAGGCTGCCCGCGGGCAGCTGGGCCGCGATCGTGCCGGCCACGGCCACGAGCAGCGCGTCGCCGACCGCGTGGCCGAGGTCGTCGTTGATCGCCTTGAAGTCGTCGAGGTCGATCAGGGCCACGCTGACGTCGGACGGATCCTCGGCCAGCGCCTCGGTGATCGCGCGGGCGAGCACGGTGCGGTTGGCCAGGCCGGTCAGCGCGTCGTGCCCGGCCTGGTAGGCCAGTTCGCGCTGGCGGGCGTCGAGGTCCTCGAGGAGGCGGGCGTTGTCGCGCAGGGCGACCAGCTGGCGGGCGGCCACCAGCAGCGTGACGGTCACCGAGCCGATCGCCACCGCGAGCAGGTCGGCGGTGCCGCCGATGGCGCTGGAGAGCAGCAGAACGGCGGTGCCGAGCACGGCGGCGTACGGCATCAGGCTGAGCCGGCGCATCGCCGGGCGTGGCAGCGAGCGTCCGAGGCTGCTGGCCCGGATCTGGCGGTCGGCGGCCAGGCAGAGGCACAGGCAGGTGGCCGGCAGCAGTATGTGCGCGGTGTTCAGATAGGGCTTGTCGGCCAGCAGCGGCGCCAGCGACCCGCCGCCCGCACCGATCGCGCCGGTGAGGGCCAGCAGGTGCAGGGCGCGCCGGTCGATCGGGCCGGTGCCGGTGAAGGCCACCTTGACGAAGGCGAAGACGCAGACGAAACCGGCCGTCAGCACGATCAGCACGGAGAACGAGTCGGCGATCGTGCCGCCCAGCCAGCTCTCCCAGCGCGGGTAGGCGAAGTGCCAGGTGAAGGTGAGCACGGTGACGATCACCGTGGCGGTGTCGAGACCGAAGCGGGTCCACTCGATGCCGCTGCGTCTCGCGCCCGGAATGCGCAGCAGCCCCGCCACGAAGGCGACCAGCCCGGCGACGTAGATCCCGGCGGTGAGGCCGCTGATGTGCTGGCCGTACTGGGCGCCGCTGAAGTAGTCCCACGCGTTGGAGGCGCCGCCGAGACCGATCAGGATGATGCCGACCGAGGCGTACCGCCAATAGTTCCGGCCGCCGGCCGAGGCCCGCCACGAGATGACCGCGGCGACCGGCACCGACACGAGCAGCGCCAGCCAGCCCGCCGACGTGGGGGTCTCGTGCACGAGACCGAAGCCGAACCACAGGCAGGCCAGGGCGAGAGAGCTGGCTGCCACGGCCAGGACGCGCGTCAGCCGGAACGGGGGCACCGTCACCCCATCGGCGTCGCTCGTCCTCTCCACAGCGTTCCCATCGGCTCGACACCGCCGCGGGCTGAGGAGATCGCGGGGCTACCCGGGCCACAGGGTACCGCCGTCACCGGCGTAGGCAAGAGGCCTTTCGGTGTTGCGTTTGGTGCCCTATACGCCGAATGTGGTCCTGTGAGACGGGCCATGGCCGCGCTGACCGTCGCGGCGTTCCTGACGCTGCTGGTCGATGTCGGGGGCGGCCGCAGCGAAGGTGTCGCGCTGCTGCCCGGGTTCCTGTTCACGGTCGCGGCCACGCTCGGGTTCGCCTGGGTCGAGCGCCGCGGCCTTCGATACGCGTACGTCGCAAGTCTTGTGCTCCTGGGTCTGGCGGTCTTCATCGCCTCGGACGCGTCGGTCGGCTCGACCCTGATGCTGGTGGTGCTGGTCATCCAGGCGACTCTGCTGCTCCCGCTCGCGGCGGTGACCATGATCGTGGTGCTGCTGCCGTTCTTCCACCTCGGAATGGCGCCGGCCGAGGGTCTCCGCGAGGGGATCAGCCTGTTCGCGGTGGGCGCGTTCGCGGCCGTGGTCACCAAGTCGCTGATGTGCGAGCAGCAGGCCCGGCGGGCGCTGGCGCGGGCCCAGCTCGAAGTGGAGCGGGTGGCCGTGCTCGAGGAGCGCAACCGGGTGGCGCGCGACATCCACGACGGGCTCGGGCACGCGCTCACCGTCGTGCAGATGCAGATCAAGGCGGCCCGGGCGGCTCCCGGGCGCGCCGACGAGATGTTGGCCAAGGCCCAGGAACAGGCGGAGAAGGCCCTTCAGGAGGTACGCCGGTCGGTGGGCGCGCTGCGCGAGGAACGGCCGCCCGTGCCGCTGCCGGACGCGCTGGCCGAACTGGCCGACGTGGACGTCCGCGGAGAGCCGAGGCGGTTGCCGGTCGAGGCCGAGGAGTCCCTGTTCCGCACGGCTCAGGAAGGCCTGACCAACATCCGCAAGCACGCGCGGGCCACCAAGGTCGAGCTCCGCCTCGACTACTCCGAGGCCGGCCGGGTGAGCCTGGAGGTCCGCGACGACGGGATCGGGGTCGGGGGCTCGTCCGGCGGCGGATTCGGGCTCGTCGGGCTGCGCGAGCGCGCCGCGCAACTGGGCGGCCGGCTGACCCTCGAGTCGGCGCCCGGGGCCGGGGCCACGCTGCGGATGGAGGTGCCGGGATGAGCCCCGTACGGGTGCTGCTCGTCGACGACCAGGCCCTGTTCCGTGAGGCCCTGGCCGTGCTGCTCGGCGCGTCGGTCGATCTCGAGGTGGTGGGCGAGGCCGGGAACGGCGAGGAAGCCGTGGCCCGGGTTGCCGCCGCCCGGCCCGACGTCGTGCTGATGGACCTGCGGATG
Source organism: Actinoplanes sp. NPDC021490 (assembly GCF_055562135.1). Taxonomy (NCBI): domain Bacteria; kingdom Bacillati; phylum Actinomycetota; class Actinomycetes; order Micromonosporales; family Micromonosporaceae; genus Actinoplanes; species Actinoplanes sp. NPDC021490. Next base: position 425,687 of record NZ_JBVHFW010000003.1, on the reverse strand, counting down.
CCGGTGCTGGACGGGGTTTCGGCCACCCGCCGGATCCGCGCCGAGCACCCGGCGACCCAGGTGATCGCGCTGACCACGTTCGACGACGACGCCGACGTGTTCGCGGCGCTGCGCGCGGGCGCGGTCGGCTACCTGCTCAAGGACGTGTCGTCGGAGCGGCTGGTCGAGGCGGTCCGGGCGGCCGCGCGCGGCGAGTCGGTGCTGCAGCCGTCGGTGGCGGCCAAGGTGGTCGCGCGGTTCGCCCAGCTTCCCGACGCCGACGCTGTTCCGCCGCCGCAACCGCTGCTGGATCCGCTCTCCGGCCGGGAACTCGAGGTTCTGCGGCTGCTCGCCGAGGGCCGCAGCAACCGGGAGATCGCCACCACCCTGTTCCTGGCCGAGGGCACGGTCAAGAACCACGTCACCAGCGTGCTGGGCAAGCTCGGCGTCCGCGACCGTACGCAGGCCGCCCTGGCGCCGTTGTGGTCGATGGCGGTGCCCGGGCTGTCCGGGCATCCCGACGCGGCCGCGATGGTGATGGCCACCGACATGTCGATCGGCATGGCCCTGTGGATGCGGATCCGCAAGCACGGATGGCTGCACATCGGCGAGATGTGCGCCGCCATGGTCGCGCCGTTCGTGGTGCTGCTGGTGCCGTACTGGATGGGCCTGATCGGCGGCGGCACCCTGATGACGGCCGGGCACGTGCTGATGTTCCCGGCGATGCTGGTACCCATGTTGCGGCATCGGCAAGATAGCCTGCATTAAATGCAGGAGATCTCGGATGTGGTGCGCCAGCGGATTCGTGGCCTCCGGCAGGCCCGCGGGTGGAGCCTCGACGCGCTGGCCGCCCGCTGCCATCTCAGCCCGTCGACGCTGAGCCGGATCGAGACCGGCCACCGGCGCATCGACCTCGACCAGCTGGTCGCGCTGGCCCGGGCGCTCGACACCACGATCGACCACCTGGTCGAGCCGGTCGACGACGCCGACGTCATCATCCGGCCGATGCAGCATCAGGAGCCCGGGCTGACGACGTGGGTGCTCTCGCGCGACCCCGCCCGCAACGGCGGCAGCCACGTGGCCAAGATGCGGATCACGCCGGAGCGGCGTCCGAGCCCCGAACATCTGGCCGTCCACCCGGGCCGCGAGTGGTTCACGGTGATCAGCGGAACCGCGCTGCTGCACCTGGGTGAGCGGCAGATCCCGGTGGCGACCGGCAACGCGGCCGAGTTCTCGACGATGATCCCGCACTTCATCGGCGCGGTGGACGGACCGGTCGAGATCCTGACCATCTTCGACCAGGAGGGCGAGCGCGCCCACGCCACCTCCTAGATCTTGCCAATGCTGCAAGGTCTGATGCCGTACGCGCAAACCGGTTCTACCTTTCAGGCATGTCTCTTGCCCCCGTACGTTCGCCGCTCGTCGATGAGCCCCGGCGGCGCCGCGCGATCCTCGTCGCGGTCTGCGTCGCCCTCATGGCGGTCATCGCGTCGGTCTCCGGCCTCAACGTGGCCCAGCCACAGATCGCGCTGGCCTTCGGCGCCTCCCAGAGCACCGTCCTGTGGATCATCAACGTCTACACGCTCACCCTGGCCGCCCTGCTGCTGCCGCTGGGCGCGGCCGGCGACCGCTGGGGCCGCAAGCCCGTGCTGCTGGCCGGCCTGCTCGTCTTCGGCGTGGCGAACGCGGTCGCCGGCCTCGCCACCTCCACCGAGGTCATGATCGCCGCCCGGCTGCTCGGCGGGGCCGGCGCCGCGATGATCATGCCGGTGACGCTGGCCGTCATCACCTCGACGTTCCCCGACGAGGAGCGGTCCCGCGCGATCGGCGTCTGGACCGGTGTCGCCGGCGGCGGCGGCCTGCTCGGCATGTACCTGTCGGCGATCCTGGTCGACGTGGCCGGCTGGCGCTGGCTGTTCGTGCTGCCGGTGGCGCTCGTCGTCGCGGCCGCCGTGCTGGCGTCGCGGTCGGTGCCCAACTCGCGCGAGAACTCCGGTCACGGCTTCGACATCGCCGGCTCTCTGGCCTCCATGATCGCCGTGGTCGCGCTGATCTTCGTCCTGCACGAGGGTCCCGTACGGGGATGGACCGCTCCTCCCACCCTGATCGCTCTGACCGTCGGTGTCGCCGCCGCGATCGGATTCACCCTCTGGGAACTCCGCTCCCCGGCCCCGCTGCTCGACGTGCGCCTGTTCCGGGACCGCGGCCTGGCCGGAGGTTCGCTGTCGCTGCTGACCGTGTTCGGCGTGCAGGCCGGCATCTTCGTGGTGCTGTTCCCCTACTTGCAGGCCGTGCTCGGCTGGTCCGGCCTCCGCTCCACCGTCGCGCTGCTGCCGATGGCCCTGCTCATGATGGCCGCCTCGGGAATCGCCCCACGGCTGGCCGCACGAATCGGCGGCCGCGCGACCATGGCCACCGGCATCGCCCTGGGCGGCGCGGGCCTGGCCCTGATGGCCATGCTGGTCTCGATTGGCGGCGGCTACCTTGCGGTGCTGCCCGGCATGCTGGCGATGGGCCTGGGCATGGGCTTGTCGATGACCCCGTCCACCGAAGCCATCACCTCCGCCCTGCCCCGCGAACGCCAGGGCGTGGCCTCCGCCCTCAACGACGTCACGCGCGAGTTCGGCACCGCTCTGGGCGTGGCTTTGCTGGGCGCGATCCTGTCGGCCGGCTACCGCTCAGCCGTCGAATCCCGCCTGCCCGGCGCCCCCGAGGCCGTACGCGAAAACATAGCCAACGCCACCGGCGACGCGGCCCTCGTCCGGGCCGCCCAGGAATCCTTCGTGGACGGCTGGCAGCAGGCCATGTGGGCCGGCGTAGTCGTCATGGCCCTGCTGTTCGCCTACGTCGTGGCGCGGGGACCGAACGCTCGGTCAGCGCCCTGAAGAGGTCACGGTGGCCGGAACGTACGGGCGGGCGTCGTGCAGCGAGCCGGTGGTCGAGCGGAACAGCGCCGGGAAGTCGGCGGTGGAGGTGCCGACCCTGACGTGACCGAGGGTCGAGGCGATCTGCGCGTACGGCTGCGGGGTCGCCGACGACTGGAAGCCGATGGTGACGACCTCTGTCGCGCCGGCGGGGATGCTGAACGCGAGCCCGCAGTTGACGATCGTGCGGTTGTCGTCGGTGTAGCCGAAGATGCACCCGTCGGCGCCGTCGAAGCTGTCGAAGTTGAAGGTGTTCGCGACCGGCTCGGTGATGGAGATGCCGTTGCCCCACGACGCATCGGAGTTGTTCTTGATCGCGATGTCGATGCTGCCGGTGTGGTCGCCCTGCGCCCGCGGGTTGAAGATCAGCGGCCCGACCGTGAGGGTCGGCTGGGCGACTTCGGCCGGTGCGGCCTGGGCGGCGATCGCGCCACCGAGCAGGGCGGCGGCGGTGGCAAGCGCGACGGCGCCCGCACGCAGAGAGATACGCAAGAGTTTCTCCTCGTGTCGACTCCCGTTCGGCCGGGGCAGAAGCACTCCGGCCGATCGACTCAGCGGACAGGTTAGCAGCGATCGGCGTAAATGTTTGCCCGGCGGTCAACGGCCGGGATCGCCCTCCCCGCCACGTACGGCCGGCCTCCCTGGCTGGGATTATGTGCGTCCGTCAGACGACGGCGGTTGCCGCGGCCTTGCGGGCGGCCTCGCGACGACGGCGGATCGGCCAGCTGATGCCCCCGAGCAGCACCAGTGCTCCGCCCAGCGAACCCCAGATGTACGGCGCGCTTTCCTGGTTCGACTTGGTCTGGTCGTACGATCGGTCGGAGGAGCCGGTCGAGTCGCCCACCTTCCGGCAGGTGTCGCCCTGTTCCATCGTGGCGCCGCCGCAGGTCGGTGCGCCGTCCCAGTCGTAGGCGAGAACACCGCCGAGGATGGCCAGTCCGATCAGGATCGCCACGAGCGGTCGGCGGAACGGCAGGGCCAGAAGATGGATGAGCAGTCCCACGATGGTTCCTCACATGAGTCGATGCGCTGCCCCGTTGATCGGGGTCCCCGAAGCGCCGCCGGAAGCTATCAAATCGCGGCTTCGGCTGTTGCCCCCTCGCTCGGTGATCACGTGTTTTGCTTATGGCGGCCGACCGGGTATCCCCGCCGGTCTCGAGCCTCACCCGAGCACAGGAGTCGCCGTATGGCCCGGTTCACCGTCACCCAGCAGGTGCATGCGCCGGCCGACGCGGTGTGGGCCGCGATGGTCGACTGGCCCCGGCACGGCGACTGGGCGCCGCTGACGGTCGTCCGGGTGACGACATCCCAGCCCGGCGGCGTCGGTGTGGAGTTCGTCGCCCGTACGGGAATCGGCTGGTTGGCGTTCGACGACCCGATGACGGTGACCCTGTGGCAGCCACCGGGCGGAAACGCGCCCGACGATGGCCCGGGCCGCTGCGAGGTGGCCAAGCGGGGCCGGGTGGTGCTCGGCCGAGCCGGCTTCTCCGTGGTGCCGCTGCCTTCCGGCCGGTGCCGAGTCGATTGGGACGAGGACGTGACCGTGACTCCTCACCGGCTCACAAGACTCGCCGGGCCGTTGCTGTCTTTCGCCGGCCGTGTCGGCTTCGGCGCAACCCTGCGAGCGATGGCCCGAGACGTGGAGCACCAACGCCGCTGACGAAGATCGCGTCGTCCTCTCGGTGCTGTCGCCAGAACTTCTGACATTGCGCTAACCGGTGTGGCGGCAGGCTGTGACGTACGCCCCGTCGCCGCGTCGCGGACCTGATGATCGCCTCCGTTGCAGCCACGAATCGACTTGCCCTCTACACCACCCATCCCGACGACTTCGTCGGACTGGATCAGCTGGTCCAAGTGATAGCCGTACCGCGTCCAACCGGCGCCGGCTGACCAGGATCCACACGGGCGAGGTTGCGTCATTGTTCGAACGGCAGTTGAGCAGCATCGGACTGCAGGACCCCGCCGCACAGCGGGTTCACCAGGTGTTTCTCGGAGATGCCGTAAGGATCGCCGATTCCGTCGGCCATCCATTCGGCGTCCGAACTCTCGACCTCGTATCCTGGGCGGACCGTGGGCTTACGGTTGCGGGGATCGGAAAGCGGCATATCGCCACCCGGTCAGCAGGGTCGCGCCGCCCGGAAGGTTGTCCGGATCTGGTCGGTGAGGATGGCCGGCTGTTCGAGGGCGGCGAAGTGTCCACCGTGGTCGAGCTGAGCGTAGTGCAGCACGGTCTCGTAGCGTCGTTCGATCCAGCGACGGGAGGCCTGTACGGCTTCGCCGGGGAAGATGCTGAACCCCGCGGGTACGGGATTGGGCTTCCAGGTTTCGGTGTTCCCGGCGCGGCTCTGCCTGTCTTCCCAGTAGAGCCGGGCGGCGGACGCGCCGGCGTTGGGCAGCCAGTACAGCATGATGTCGTCGAGGATCTCGTCGCGGTCGATCACCTTTTCCGGGTTGCCGTCGCTGTCGGTCACGTCCTGGAAGAGGGTGTAGATCCAGGCGGCGAGTCCGGCCGGTGAGTCGGCGAGGGAGTAGCCGATCGTCTGCGGCCGGGTGGCCTGCTCGCGGGCGTACCCGTCCAGTTCGCTCTGGTAGTGCTGAGCGTGTGCCATCATGCGCTGTTCCTCGGCGGTGGCCTCGCTCATCTCCTGTGGGGTGGGAAAGACGAGCGGGAAGTTGAAGTGCGCGCCCCGGCACCGCTCGGGAGCCTTGCGGGTGATCTGCTCGACGACGGCCGCGCCCCAGTCGCCGCCCTGGGCGAACCAGTTGTCGTAGCCGAGGCGCTGCATGAGAGTGATCCAGGCGTCGGCTACCCGGGGGATGTTCCAGCCGGTCGTGGTGGGCTTGCCGGAGAACCCGAAGCCCGGCATGGAGGGGATCACCAAATGGAAGGCGTCCTCGGCGCTGCCGCCGTGCGCGACCGGGTCGGTCAGGGGGCCGATCAGATGCCGGAACTCCAGGATCGATCCGGGCCAGCCGTGGCAGAGCAGCAGAGGCGCCGCGCCGGGCTCGGCGGAGCGTACGTGCAGGAAGTGGACGTCGATTCCGTCGAGGACGGTGTGCGAGGAGCCGAAGCTGTTGATGTCCCGCTCGGTGCGCCGCCAGTCGTAGCCGGTGGCCCAGTGGTCGCAGAGGGCGCGGATGCGGTCCAGCTGCGGTCCCTGAGCGGCGTCCGGGACGGTTTCGCGGTCGGGCCACCGGGTGGCGGCGAGACGGCCCCGCAGATCCTGCAGTTCGTCGTCGGAGACCGCGATCGGGTACGGCTCCACGAGATCGGTATGAGGCAAGTGCATCAGGTGCTCCCAAGTTTCGGCGATCGGGCTCGTCATTCTAGGCACGAAGTGGAAGAAAAATTCAACTTGGAAAAGATCTTCCGGTTCGGTACGGTCGACACGTGACCGCCCCTCCTCTGCGTCGTGATGCCGAACGCAACCGTCAGCTCCTGCTGCGTACGGCGTACGACCTCATGGCCTCGGCCGGCCTGGACGTCCCGTACGAAGACATTGCCCGGGCCGCCGGCACGGGGATGGGCACCATGTACCGGCGTTTCCCGCAACGGCAGGACCTGCTCGACGCCCTGTTCGGCGAGCACATCGATACGGTGATCGGCTTGGCCGAGCAGGCTTCGCGGTACGACGACGCGTGGGCCGGGCTCACCTGGTTCCTCGAGCAGCAACTCGAGATCGAGGCGCAGAGCCGGGGTCTCGGGGAGTTGCTGCGCAGCCGCAACCAGGCCACCGCCCTGGTGCAGCGGGCGCACGAGCGGATGACCCCGCTCGTCACCGGCCTCATCGCCCGCGCGGTCCGGGCCGGTCAGCTGCCGGCCGGGGCGACTCCCGCCGACTTCGCCGCCGTGCACGTGATGGTGGGCAGCGTCATGGACGCCTCCCGCGCCTTCGCCCCGCAGTTGTGGCGCCGCGCTCTCGCGATCGCCCTGGCGGGCCTGCGCCATGCCGAACTGTCCGGTGACCCGCCGGACGAGAACGTCATCGACCGCCTCTACAACGACCAGAAGAAGTGAAGGTTCAGCCCAGCATGGCTCTGCCCGACGACCTGCTCGAAGTCCTCAACGCCAAGGCGATCTGCTTCGTGACCACGCTCATGCCCGACGGATCGCCGCAGATCTCGCAGACCTGGGCCTCCACCGACGGCGAACACGTGCTCATCAACACGGTCGACACCCACCAGAAGACCCGCAACATCCGCCGGGACCCGCGCATCGCCATCGGCATCGCCGACCCGGCCGCGCCGTCACGGAGCTGGGCCCTGCGCGGCAGCGTCGTGGCGGCCACGACCGACGGCGCCCGGGAGAACATCGACGAGCTGTCCCAGAAGTACATCGGCCGTCCCTACCCCGGCTTCGGCGGCGGCCCGCAGCAGCGAGTCCTCCTGACTGTCAAGGTCGACAAACTGCACAAGCCCTGACCCGAGACGGTCAGAACCGGGCGGAGAGCCGTGGGTGAAGGGGAGGTCTTGGTGGTGCGGTCGGCGGCGTTTCTTTTTGACTGCCTGCGTCGGGCCGGGATGTCGGATGTTGTGGCGGTGGAGCCGGTGACCGGTGGGCTTGCTGCCCTTGCGGGCATGGCGACCCGCCGGGATGCGCCGCCCGTGTTTGTCAAAGCGTTCGCCGACTCGCCCGACGACGATGTCTTCGCGGCCGAGGCCGAAGGGCTGGGCGCCCTGCGCGAGAGCGGCATGGCGACCCCCGATGTGATCCTGGCGAATCGGGAACTGCTCGTGTTGTCGGTGCTGCAGGCGAGACCGAGCAGTGAGACCTTCTGGGAAGACTTCGCGCACGCGCTCGCCCGCCTGCACCTGAGCACGGTTCACCCCCGGTTCGGGTGGCACGGCGACAACTGGCTGGGCCGCCGCCGGCAGGTGAACAGCTGGAACGATGACGGCTTTGCCTTCTTTGCCGAGCATCGGCTGCTTCGATGGCTGGGGGAGCCCCGCGTCGACGCCGCGCTCGACGCCGGTGATCGCGCGGCGCTGGAGCGGCTGTGTCAACGGCTGCCCGAGCTGCTGCCGGAGCGGCCGGCTTGTCTGACGCACGGCGATTTGTGGAGCCAGAATGTTCTGGCCACGCCGGACGGGCGGCCCGCGCTGATCGATCCGGCGGTCTCGTACATGTGGGCGGAGGTCGACCTGGCGCATGTTTGGACGACCGTGCCTCCGCCCGAGGCGCAGCGGTTCTTCGCGGTGTACGCGGAACTGACCTCCCTCGACAGTGGCTGGCCGGACCGCATGCCGATCCTCCAGTTGCGGCAGCATCTCGCGGTTCTGGCGCAGTTCGACAACGACTGGGGCGCGGCTGAACTGATCCGGGCCACCCTCGCGCCCTTCCGGACGTCGAGCTGATCGAAGGCCCCCCGGCCGGAGCCTTTCTCCGGCAAGCTTGGGCGGCATGACCTATCCCGTGGTGCATTTCGAGATCATCGGTACGGATCCGGCCGCCCTGCGCGGCTACTACGGTGAGCTGTTCGGCTGGCAGTTCGACACGTCCGGACCGGTCGCCGAGTCCGTCTCCGACCAGGGCGAGTACGGCTTCACCGAGGCCGGCGGCACAATCCCCGGCGGCGTGGGTGGCGGGCCGGGGCGGCGGCCGCAGACGGTCTTCTACGTGGGCGTCCCCAATGTGGAGGAGGCGCTGCGGCAGGCCGAGTCGCTGGGCGGGCGGCGGGTGATGGGTCCCGAGCGGCCGGAGGGTCGTGACCTGGTCGTGGCCCACTTCACCGACCCCGGCGGCAACCTGATCGGCCTGGCCGGCCCGGCCTGAGCGCCACGTCCGATTCCCGCCAGCGGCCGCGATCCGGCCGGGCTAGCGTCGGGCCATGGATTACCCGGCTTATCTGTTGTTCGCGCTGGTCGTGGTGCTGGTGCCGGGCCCCGACTTCGCCGTGGTGGTGGGAAACACGCTGTCCGGGGGGCGGGCCCAGGGGCGTTGGTGTGCCCTCGGCGTCGCCACGTCCAACGCTGTGCAGGGTGCTGCGGCCGTGGCGGGTCTCGGCGCGCTCGTCGTCCGGGCCCAACCGGTGTTTAACGCGATCAAATGGGCCGGGGTCGCCTATCTCGCCTATCTGGGCGTACGGCTGCTGCGGTCGGCCTGGCGGGGCGACTACCGGGCCGCCGGCGCCGAACCCGGTCCCGCGACCCGACGGGGATGGCGGCAGGGTTTCCTGTCGAACATCACGAACCCGAAGGTGCTCATCTTCTATGTGGCCGTGCTGCCGCAGTTCCTGAGCGCGGAGGCCGGTGTGCCCGCTCTGGTGCTGCTGGGCATCAGCCACGCGGTGATGTCGCTGCTCTATCTGCTGACGTTGACCGTCCTGATGCATCAGGCCCGCGCCTGGCTGGCCCGCCGCCGCGTGCGCCGGGCACTGGACGCCACGACGGGCGCGGCCATGCTCGGCTTCGGGGCGAAACTGGCTTTCGAACGCCCCTGACCGCAACGAATCGACGTAATACGATGCGTCAATGTCAGGGCTACGAACGATTGCCGTCGCCGTCCTCGCGGGGGTCGGTGCTGCGCTGGGCGTTGCGGTGGCGCCCGCCGGGGCAGCCGGGGCACCGCACATCCGCGGCGGGGAGACCGTGCCGGTCTACTCGTACGAGAATGCGGTGCGCGAGAGCGTCTGGGTGCAGACCACTCTGGACAACGACCGGGACGGCGTGCCCGACCGGGTCGCCGTCGACATCACACGGCCCCGCGAGGCGGCCGACCGGCGGGTCAAGGTGCCGGTCATCCTCGAGGCGTCGCCGTACTACTCGTGTTGCGGGCGCGGCAACGAGAGCGAGCTCAAGCGGTACGACGCGAACGGCGTCATCACCAAGCAGCCGCTGTTCTACGACAACTACTTCGTGCCGCGCGGGTACGCCTTGGTCTCGGCCGACCTGGCCGGCACCGGCCGCTCCACCGGGTGCATGGACGTCGGCGGCCGCGAGGAGGTGCTCAGCGCCAAGGCCGTCGTGGACTGGCTCAACGGGCGCGCCCGGGCCACGTACGCCGATGGCACCCCGGCCGTGGCCACGAGCTGGACCAACGGCCGGACCGGCATGATCGGCAAGTCGTGGGACGGCTCGGTGGCCAACGGGGTCGCCGCGACCGGCGTCGAGGGCCTCGAGACGATCGTGCCCATCGCGGCCATCTCCAGCTGGTACGACTATCAGCGCTACAACGGCGTGCTGCGGATCGAGGACTACCCCGAGTATCTGCATCAGGCGGTCACCGGGCGTCCGGCCGGCGCCTGCGACACGACGCTGAAGGAGCTCGACGAGGGCAGCGACGACGCGACCGGCAATTACAACGCGTACTGGGCCGAGCGGGACTTCCGGCCGGACGCCCGGCGCGTGCACGCCAGCGTGTTCCTCGTTCACGGCCTCAACGACACCAACGTGACCACCACTCAGTTCGCGCGGTGGTGGGACCGGCTGAACGTGCCCAAGAAGATCTGGCTGGCCCAGCAGGGGCACGTCGACCCGTTCGACATCCGCCGCGCCGAGTGGGTCGGCACGCTGCACCGGTGGTTCGACCGCTGGCTGCAGGGGCTGCCCAACGGCATCGAGCGGGAACCGCGGGCGACGATCGAGACCGCGCCGGGCACGTGGGCCGCCGAGCGGACCTGGCCGGCCGCCGCCGCGCGATCCACCAGGGTTGCGCTGGGTGACGGTGACGGGACGACGGGCACGCTGGGTGGCCGGTCCGGCCGCGGTTCCCGTACGTGGACCGACGACCCCGATCTCGGCGAGGCGGCCGCCGTCGCCGGCCCGAACACCGCGGTTCCCGGGCGGGTCGCGTTCCTGTCGGCCCCGCTGAACCGGGGCGTACGGGTCTCGGGCACCCCGTCGGTGACCCTGCGGGTGCAGGTCGACAAGCCGACGACCGAACTGACGGCCCGGCTCGTCGACTACGGCACCGCGGCCCGGGTCAACTATCTGGGAGCCGGCGAGGGCATCACCACGCTGGCCACGGAGTCGTGCTGGGGAGCGTCGACCACGGCCGACGACGCCTGCTACCGCGACACCGCCGAGGACGTGGTGACCAGCGACCACGCCATCGTGACCCGGGGCTGGCAGGACGCGGCCCACCACGTGTCGCTGCGATTCGTCACGCCGCTGCGGCCCGGCCGGTGGTATTCGGTGACCGTGCCGATGCAGCCCACCGACCAGCGGATCGCCGCCGGGCACGTGCTCGGCCTCATTCTGCAGGCCAGCGACGACGACTACTCGACCCCCCAGTCGACCGGCGCCACGATCCGCCTCGACCTGCGTGGCAGCTCGCTGACGCTGCCGCTCGTCGGCGCCCTGCCCGTTCCCGGCGCGACCGCCCCGACGGTGCCGGCGGCCCCCGCGCCGGCCCGCCTCGCCCCGGGGAGGTTCCAGCCACTGCTGCCCTGATCAGGCCTGGACCGACGGCCTGATCTGCAGGGAGTTGACCACGACATGGGCCGGGCGGCTCACGATGTGCAGGATGGCGGCGGCGACGTCGGCGCCGTCCAGGTTGCGCTGCCCGGCCATCACGCCCTCGAGGGTGGCCTGCCGTTCGGGGTCGCCGACGCTCGCGAACAGTTCGGTGTCGGTGTAGCCGGGTTCGACGACGCTGACCCGCACCCCGTCGGCGGTCAACTCCTTGCGCAGCGTGTCCGAGAAGCCGTACACGCCGAACTTGGTCGCGGAATAGGCCGCCGCGCCCGGATAGGTCTCGCGCCCGCCGACTGACGAGATGTTGACGATGTCGGCCGCGCCCGCCTCGATCAGATGGGGGAGGGCGGCGTGACTGACCAGCATGAGGCCGAGCAGGTTGGTGTCCAGCGCACGCCGCCACGTAATCACGTCGGCGCGGAGCACCGGGCCCAGCGGCATGATGCCGGCCGCGTTGACGACCAGATCGAGGCCTCCGAACTCGCCGGCGGCCGCGGCGACGGCGGCCCGGATCGAGGATTCGTCGGTGACGTCCAGCGCCAGGTTCAGGTCGCCGTCGAGTTGGTCGGTGCGGCGGGCGGCGGCGGCCACCCGGGTGCCCGCGTCGCGCAGAGCCCGTACGGTGGCGGCGCCGATGCCGCTGGAGGCCCCCGTGACCAGGGCGCGTCGATTCTTCATGTCCATGCGTTCCAGGCTGGGCGCGCGGGCCGGATTTCCCCAGGCCCGGTCAATCCTGGGGGTCACAGGACCAGTTTTTCGTACGCCGTGAGGCCTACCGTGGGGTGATGGCCGGAGATCTCGGGGAGTTCCTGCGGGCGCGGCGCGCTCTGATCGGTCCCGCCGCGGCCGGGCTGGTCGCGGGCGGGCGGCGGCACGTGCGCGGTTTGCGGCGTGAGGAGCTGGCGCTGCTCGCGGGCATCAGCGTCGACTACTACGTACGCCTCGAGCAGGGCCGCGACCGCAACCCGTCGCCCGAGGTGGTGGCCGCCCTGGCCCGCGCCCTGCAGCTGGACGGCGACGCCACCACCCACCTGCACCGGCTGGCCTCCCTCGCCGTCTCGGCCGCCGTGCGGGTCCCCGAGATCCGGCCCTCGGTGGCCCGGCTCGTCGACACGTCGCCGTGGCCCACGGTGCTGCTCGACCACACGTTGACCGTGCTGCGCGCCAACGAGCTCGCCGGTCTGCTCAACCCGGATCTGCGTGCCGGACGCAATCTGGTGCGCGACGCCTTCGCCGGGCCGGCGAGCGACACGGTCCGGGCCGACTGCGTGGCCGCGCTGCGCTCGTCGGCCGGAATCTATCCCGACGACGCCGGGCTGCAGCGGCTCGTCGGCGAGCTGTCCGTGCACAGCCAGGAGTTCCGCGAGCTGTGGGCCCGCGCGGACGTCACCTATTGCCGTACGGGAACAAAGGTCTTGGATCATCCCGCGGTCGGCCGGTTGTGCCTCGACTACGAGACGCTCGACGTCGGCGACGCGAGCGGGCAGCGGCTGCTGATCCACTCGGCCGAGCCGGGCAGCCCCGACGGCGACAAGCTCGCGCTGATCAGGCCAGGCCTCCCATTCCCGGATCGCTGATGCTCTCCCGGCCGTTCTCGAGGTGCCCGGCGAAGCGGCGCCCGGCGCCCTCGGCGGTGACCGTCAGGTCGTACCAGCCGCGGGTCTTGCCAGTCGGATGCCGCTCGACGTGCTTGGCGCCGGCGCGGACAGCCACGGTCTTCGTCCGGCCGGTGTAGCGGTCGGCCACCTTGACCAGGACGCGGGCCGGGCCGTGATTGCTGATCTCGAGGGTTTCCCGCTCCAGGCGCGCCTCGACCACGGGCCGCCCGGCCTTGCCGGTGAAGTGGCGGTAGAAACCGTTGGGACCGCGCACTTCCAGGTCGTACGCGGCGGTGGCCGGCCACATGCCGGTGAGGCGCTTGCCCGGCTCGACCGTGTAGGTGCGCGGCTCGTGGGCCGGGTCAGCCGAATGCGTCTGGAACACGGCGGCGGCCCGCCCGGTGTTGCGGAACTCGACGGTGATCCCGGTGGGGGACGCCTTGCCGTCGGCGTGCAGCTCGTACGGCAGGGCGCGCGCCGGCCGTACGCCCCGCTCCTGCTCGGGAAGGCTCGGATCGGCCGGCGGAACGGGAACCTCGTCGGGCTGCCGCGTCAGCACGGCCGGCTTGAACGCGGTGGTGGCGGGCAGGTCCACGGCCCGGCGGTTCGGCGTCCGGAAGTCGAACGCGCTCGTCAGGTCGCCCGCCACGGCCCGGCGCCACGGCGTGATGTTCGTTTCCCGCGGGCCGAACCGGCGTTCCAGGAACCGGATCAGCGAGGTGTGGTCGAACAGCTCCGAGTTGACCCAGCCGCCGCGCGTCCACGGCGAGACCACGATCATCGGCACGCGCACCCCGAAGCCGTACGGGCCGGTGGGGTGGGCGGCGCTGCCCGGGAAGATCTCGTTGGTGGTCGGCACGGTGGAACGGGCCGGATCGGGGGTGGGCGGCACCAGATGGTCGAAGAAGCCGCCCTCCTCGTCGTACGTGACGAAGAGGGCCATCTTGCTCCACACCTCGGGGTGGTCGGCGAGGATGTCGATGACGCGGGAGATGTACCACTCGCCGTAGTGCGGGCCCCAGTTCGGGTGCTCGGTGTAGGCCTCGGGCGCGACGATCCAGCTGACCGAGGGGAGCCGGTTGTTGCGGACGTCCTCGCGGAAGTCGGTGAGCAGCTGCTCCGGGTCGCGGCCGAGCTTGTTGATCTCGGTGCCCCGCTTGGCCCGGTCCGCCAGCGGGCTGCCCGGTTGAGCGTTCTGGTACTGGTGGAAGTAGAGCAGCGAGTTGTCGCCGTAGTTGCCGATGAACGGGTCGTTGGTCCAGCCCCACGACCCGGCGGCGGTCAGCCCGGTGCCGGCGTCCTGATAGACGCGCCACGAGACGCCGGCCTGTTCGAGCCGCTCGGGGTAGGTCGTCCAGTCGTAGCCGGCCTCGGCGTTGTCGACGACCGGGCCACCGCCCCGGCCGTCGTTGCCGGCCCAGCCCGTCCACATGTGGTAGCGGTTGGGGTCGGTCGGGCCCAGCAGCGAGCAGAAATAGTTGTCGCAGATCGTGAACGCGTCGGCCAGGGCGTACGCGTAAGGCAGGTCGGACCGGACGTGGTGGGTCATCGTCTGCACGCCCTTGTTGGGCACCCACCGGTCGTACCGGCCGCCGTTCCAGGCCGCGTGGGTGTCGTTCCAGCCGTGCGGCGGATCGGGCAGGAACATGTCGCCGACGTCCGGCACCTCGGGACGGAACGGCAGCAGTTCCCCTTCGCCGTACGGCTGATGCCAGACGCTGCGGCCGGAAGGGAGGCGTACGGGATGGGGGTCGGCGAAGCCCCGGACGCCGCGCATGGCCCCGAAGTAGTGGTCGAACGAGCGGTTCTCCTGCATCAGGATGATGACGTGCTCGACGTCGTCGATGCTCCCGGTCCGGTGGCCGGCCGGGATGGCCAGGGCCTTGTCGAGGCTCGCGGGAGTCGCCGAAGCGACCGCCGGTATGCCGAGCATCTGCAGGAAAGTTCGGCGATCCAGCTCGGCCATGTCGGAGCCACCCCTCGCGCTTGCTGACGTTCGACCGGGCGAACGCTAGCGTCGGGAGGTGGCCCCAGCATGTACAGCAGTCGATGAATGGTCAGCCCTTGAGGAACGCCAGGAGGGCCTCGTTGAACTCGGCCGGGTGCGAGGCGTTGATGCCGTGCGGGCCGTCCTCGATGACGACGACCTGCGCGCCCGGGATGGCGGCGGCGGTGAGTTTGCCGCTGTTCTCGAACGGGACGATCGCGTCGCTGTCGCCGTGGATGACCAGCGTCGGGATGGTGATCTTGGCCAGGTCGGCGCGGAAGTCGGTGCGGCCGAACGCGGCCACGCAGTCCAGCGTGCCTTTCGGCGACGCGATGTGGGCCTGCTCCTGGGCGTAGCGGACCTGGGCGTCACTGACCTTCTGCTTGCGGCCGGCCTTGAAGAAGTTCTCGGCGAAGCCGTCGACGAAGGCGATGCGGTCGGCGACGATGCCGGCCTGGAACGCCTCGATCGTGGCGTCGTCGAGGGCGCCGTCCGGGTTGTCGTCGCCTTTGTGCAGGTAGGGCGGCACCGCTCCGGCGAAGACGGCCCGCGCCACCCGCTCGGTGCCGTAGGTGCCGAGATAGCGCGCGACCTCCCCGCCGCCCATCGAGAAGCCGACCAGCGTGACGCCGCGCAGGTCGAGATGGCGCAGCAGAGCCTCCAGGTCGGCGGCGAAGGTGTCGTAGTTGTAGGAGTCCCAGGGCCGGCCGCTCTGGCCGAAACCCCGGCGGTCGTACGTGATGACACGCTTGCCGGCCCCGATCAGAGCCGGTACCTGCGCCTCCCAGCTGCGGCCCGAGAGGGGCCAGCCGTGGATGAGCACCACCGGGTCGCCGGTGCCGAAGTCCTCGTAGTAGAGCTCGACGTTGTCCTGCACGTTGACGTATGGCATGCCTCATGCCTCTCACAGCCGGCGGCCCGGCGGGAGCCGAACGACGAAATCCGACGGTTGCTTTCGTCGTATCGATAAAAAGATTTCAATGTATTGACTAAAGTGGGAGTTCTCCGAGGATGGGGAGATGCGTTTCCTCGTACGCGGTGTCCTCGCGCTCGTCGCCTCCGCCGGCGTGCTGTTCGGGTTGCCGTCCTCGCCCGCCTCGGCCCACGGCACGCTGGCGATGTCGAACCCCGTGAACGGGGCCACCGTCGACGCGCCGATGGCGAGCGTCGAGCTGTACTTCACCGAGAAGGTGCCGGACAACGCGTTCTTCACGGTCACGGCGCCCGGTGGCGGGCGGGTCGACAACGGGTGGGAGCACGCGAGCCCGCGGCCCCTCGACAAGCCGGTCACCGAATACTTCATGGAGAACGGCAAGTTCGAGCCGCGGGAGTACAAGACCGGCTTCCCGGCGCGGATCCGGGTCGCGCACCTGCCGGCCGCCGGGGAGTACAAGATCGACTATCAGTCGCGGGCCTCGGACGGGGATGCCGTGCACGGGACGGTGACCTTCAAATACACCGGGCCGGTCACTCCCGCTCCCGCCGGGTGGGCGGCGCCGACCGGCCAGGCTGATCCGGCCTTGACCGGGGCGAGCGCGGCCGCCGTTTCCGCTCCGGTTGCCGATGCGGGCGTCAACTGGCTCGCCTGGCTCGGTGGGGCGGCCGGGCTACTGGTCGTGGTGGGCGCGCTGGTGGTGTGGCGCAGGCGCGGATTCACGCTGCCGCGGGTGCCCGTCGTGCCGATCGCGGTCGGGGCCGTTGTCGTGGCGCTGATCGGCGGGTATGCGCTCGGGCGGGCCACTGCTCCGCCCCCGGCGCCGCCCGCACCGGCCGCGGCTCCCTCGGGGGCGACCGGGCATCAGCACGGTGGCGGCGACGGCGGCGCGGCCAGCGTCGACGCGCTGGGCACGGCGGTCAGCGATCAGGGTTACACGATTCAGCCCGTACGGCGGTCGCAGCCGAAGGGCAGCACGGTGGACTACGCCTTCCGGATCGTCGGGGGCGACCAGCAGCCGGCCACCCGATATGCCGTCGTGCACGACAAGCCCCTGCACCTCGTGGTCGTCGGGCGGGGCCTGGCCGGGTTCCAGCACCTGCACCCCACGATGTCGCCCGACGGTCTGTGGTCGGTGCCGCTCAAACTGCCGGAGGCGGGCGCCTACCGCGTGTTCGCCGACTTCACCCTGGCCACCGCGGACGGCGCGACCACCCCGATCGTGCTCGGCGTCGACCACGTCGTGGCCGGGGACGGGCCGCAGGCCGAACTGCCCGCCCCGCAGACGATCGTCGAAGCCAAGCCGTTCCTGGTCTCGATGGAGGGCAGTCCCAAGCCCGGCGCCACGGTGCCCGTCCTGTTCCGGGTGGCGCGCTCCTCGCCCGGCCCGGCCGCCCTGGAGCGCTACCTGGGCTCGTACGGGCATCTCGTGGTCTTGCGGGAAGGCGACCTCGGCTACGTGCACGTGCATCCCGACCCCGAACTGGTGGACGGCGCGATCCGCTTCAACGTGTCCATCCCCGGCGCGGCCCGTTACCGCGCCTTCCTGGAGTTCCAGGTCGAGGGCAAGGTGCACCGGGCCGAGTTCACGCTCGACCTGACCTGAAATCGGGAGCCGGGCACCGGTTCAGTGGGCGATCCGGGCCAGGCTGTCGACCCAACTCTGGTGTGCGCGGCGCATCCTGCGGGCATGCACCGGCCGCACCACGGCCGGCAGAAGGCCGCGCTGGGTCTCCTCCGTTCGGATGCCGGTCCCGCCGTCGGGCCGGGGCGTGAGGGTCCAGGCGTGGTGACCTCGCGCGCCCAGACCCCGGCCCGTCCAGGCCAGGCGTTCAAACGGCTCGCACTCGGTGATCTCCGTGGTCACCCGTGTTCCGAAGGTCACCCAGGAGAAGCGGGTGCCGAGTTCCACCTCCGGCCAGCTTCCGGCGAGGTGGCGCACGTCGTGAGCGTTGCCGTAGTACGACTCCCAGCGGGTGGGATCGACCAGCCAGGACCACACGGCCGAGGGCGGGGCGGTGCTGTGAGCGAGGTTGACCTCGTGAATGGCCGCGCCCCGAGGATCGTGCCCGGCCGGCCAGCGGATGTCGGTCACGATTCGCTCCGTCCGAAAACGTTCAATCATTGAATAATGTCACCGCTAACGTATACCCGGCTCCGATATCGTGCAATGCATGAACGATGCCAACGCAGTCGGACCACAGGACGCCCCGGGCGGCCTGACCGTCGCCGAGGGGGTGGCCGCCCGGCCCGCGCTGCTTCTCGCGCACGTGGGCAGCGCCCTCGAAGCCGCCGCCGACGACTGGCTGGCCCCGAGCGGACTCAGCGGCCGTGACTACGCGGTGCTCGCCATCCTCACCACTGATGCCCCCGACACCCAGCACGAACTGGCCCGCCTGCTCGGAAAGGCCCCGGGCATCGCCGTCATCGCGGTCGACCGCCTCGAGGCGGCCGGTCTGGTCGAACGGCGTCGTGATCCGGCCGACCGCCGCCGGAGCCGGGTCGAGGCCACGCCGGCCGGCCGCAAGGCCCTGCGAAAAGCGGATCAACTGTCGGCCGACGGTCTGGCCCGCCTGTTCCCCGGACTCGACACCAGTCACCGCGACATGCTCTGGCAACTACTCGCCGGCGGCATGGCTCGCCCGCCCCGGCCGGGAGGGCGCCTGGAAGGCTGATTCCGACGTGGCGGACGAGTGTCTCGCAGCTCAGGCGGTTGCTCTCGCCGTGCTGCCCCAGGCCGGAACGACGCGCACGGGCAGACGCGCTGCGGAACCGCGTATCGATCATGGCGGCCGGGTACTGCGTCGGCCATGACAGCGGGTCCACAAAGCACGACCACCCGGAGCAAGACCGCCCCGGTGCTGCTGTGGTGCTGGGGCCTCCTTGCCGTTCTGCTGCTC
This sequence comes from Actinoplanes sp. NPDC021490, assembly GCF_055562135.1. Lineage (NCBI taxonomy): Bacteria > Bacillati > Actinomycetota > Actinomycetes > Micromonosporales > Micromonosporaceae > Actinoplanes > Actinoplanes sp. NPDC021490. The sequence continues at coordinate 406,950 of NZ_JBVHFW010000003.1, read as the reverse complement.
GTCGCCCGGGTCCGGCTGGTGCACCAGGGTGTGCTGTTCGGAGCCTCGCGCGTCCTGTCGGTCGACGTGGTGATCACAGTGATCCTGCTGGCGTTCGCCGCGGTGCTGTACCGCAAGCGGGTGCGAACGGCCGGCAGCGCTGACGAGTCGCTGCCGTCAGTGCTGGTGGGCACGGTGGCCGGTGTTCTCGGGCTGCCCGCCCTGGTCGCCGCCCTGCTCAACCTGATAGCGCCGGCAACGCCGGGCGAGTTGGCCGCACCTGCTTGTTCGACCGCGCAGACCTACAACACGCCGTTCCGGGCGTTGACCGCCGGACCGGACGGCAACTTCGCCCGCTCGGGGCCGGGTCTCGGCTTCGCTCAGACGGACCGGTTCAGCAAGGGCTGCGTCATCGGGTTCAGCGGTTACTGCATCGGCGACCCGGTGCCCGACCCGATCCTTGAGGGCTGGACCGACACCCGGTGGCTGCTCGCCTCCGCGCATCGCGAGGGCTGGCAACGCGTGGCGGCGGACTGGTTGTCGCGGGAGCCGCAGCATCCTCGGTTCGTGTCGACGTCTTATCTGCGGGCGCAGAGCCCGGAGCGGGCCGACTTCGACCACCTTGGTGACCAGCGGTGCGAGGGTGGGCTGCCGATGCCCGAGGCGCCGACGATCGCGGTCAAGCCGACCGGCGAGCCGGGAGTCTTGGCCATGACCGCGCAGGCCCGGCACGCCTTCAACATGGGCGTGGCACTGGTGGTGGATCCGGCGAAGCTGCGGACGGGCACGCCGATGCGCCAGATCCCGGGCAGCGGCCAGGTGGACGCCGACGGCGGTGTCACGGTGCAGTGGGACAGCCGGGTGCTCCGCGGCCATCTGAAGGTGCCCGAGGTCAAGGTGGCCACGGTGACCGTGCTGGCCGTGCCCTGCCTCGACCCGCAGGCCCCGGCGGAGGCGTCGGCCACGATCGCCTTCGCCGTTCCGGCCGACGCGGCCAAGCCGGTGCGGCGGGTCGAGGCGACACCCCTGGCCGCCGGGGTGAAGAGCCGGCTTCGCGCGATCGCCTGCGATCCCGAGCAGGCTTCGACGAGGGCGCCCGCGGTGCGGGGCTCCTGAGCCGGTCCGCGAAATGCCTCTTAGGTGGTCCGGTTCACGGCGGCCGCGGCCAGGTCGGTCAGGGCGTCCCGCACGGTGGGGGTCAGGGGAGCGGCGGCCAGGGCGGTCCCGGCGGCCTCGGCCCGTACGCGGATCATCTGCTCGATCTGGTCCAGGGCTCCCGTCTCGACGATGATGGCCCGCAACTCCTCGGCCCCGGCGGCGTCCAGGTCGGGGTTGCCGAACAGCACCGCCAGCTGTGCGGCCTGTGGGCGGGTGGCGGCGTCGCGGGCCAGGGCCATCATCACCGTGGGCTTGCCCTCGCGCAGGTCGTCCAGGGTGGACTTGCCGGTCACCGTCGGGTCGCCGAAGACGCCCAGCACGTCGTCGCGCAACTGGAACGCGTCGCCCAGCGGGTCGCCGAAGTCGGTGAACGCGGCGTACAGGGCCCGTGGCGCGCCGGCCAGCCAGGCGCCGATCTGCAGGGGGCGGGTGACCGTGTACCGCGCGGCCTTCATGCGGATCACCGTGAGGGCGCTGGCCACCGACCCGTCGCCCACGCCGGAGACCAGGTCGAGGTACTGGCCGGCGATCACCTCCGTACGCATCAGCGCGAACGCCCCGTAGCCCTGGTGGATCTGCTTGGGCGGCAGCCCGCACTCGTGGAACATCTGCTCGGCCCACGCGGCGCACAGGTCGCCGCACAGCAGGGCGGTGTTGCGGCCGAAGGCCAGCGAGTCGCCGCGCCACGAATGACGGTCGTGCACGGTCGCGAAGAAGCGGTGCATGGACGGCTGGCCGCGCCGCCGGTCGCTGCCGTCGATGATGTCGTCGTGGATGAGCGCGAACGCGTGGAACAGCTCCAGCGCGGCCGCCGCGTTGATCACCTCGGCGCAGTCGTCGCCTCCGCCGCCGCGCCAGCCCCAATAGCAGAATGTCGGCCGGATCCGTTTGCCCCCGGCCAGTATGAAGCGCCGCAACGAGTCGAGGGCGCCGCGCGGGGCGCCGTCGGGCCACGACGGATCCTGACGGTCGATGAAGGACGCGAGGGCCGTGTCGAAGCGCTGCCGCAGTTCGGCGGCGGCCGGCGCTCGCGTCGCCTCCAGCGTCATGACAGCCCCGCCAGTCCGAGCAGCAGACCTTTGACCTCGGTGGCCGACACGTTTTCCCGTACGGCGGAAGGGTCCGAACACAACAGCACCGGAGCGTCCTCGGGATTCGTGGGCAGCCGCCCGTGCGACCCGCGGACCGCCCGCGCGCCCGCGTCGAGCCCGATCGGGTTCATCAGATAGCGCAGGCCCAGTTTCTTGCGGGCCACCGCGGTGATCGCCCGCCGTTTCGCCGCGGACGGATCGGCCGGATCGAAGAACAGTTCGGCCGGGTCGTATCCGGGTTTGCGGTGAATCTCCACGCACCGCGCGAAGTCCGGCGCCCGCGCGTCATCCAGCCAGTAGTAGTAGGTGAACCAGGCGTCCGGGTCGGCCACCAGAACCAGTTCCCCGGACCGCTCGTGGTCGAGGCCGGAGGACGCCTTCTCCGATTCGTCGAGCACCGACGCGACGCCGGGAACCGCGGCGCACAGTTTGGCGACGGCGGCGACGTCAGCGGGATCGCGGACATAGACGTGCGCCACCTGGTGGTCGGCCACGGCGAAGGCCCGCGACACCCACGGGTCCAGATATTCCATGCCGTCCTGGGTGTGCACCGACAGCAGCCCCTCGGCCCGGAGCATCCGGTTGATGTCGACGGGCTTGCTCACGTCGGTGATGCCGTATTCGGACAGCGCCACCACGGTGGTGTCCGGCACGGACAGCAGCGGCGCCAGCACCTCGTCGAGCGCGGCGGCGGCCGCGGCGGCCTGCGGCGAGGACGGCCCGAACCGCTGCAGGTCGTAATCCAGGTGCGGCACATAGACCAGGGTGAGATCCGGGTTGCGGGTCTCGAGGAGGTGCAACGCCGCATTGACGATCCATTGCGACGACGGCATTCCCGCCCCGGGTCCCCAATAAGTGAACAGCGGGAACGGCGGCAGCTCGTCGTGCAGCGAAGGCGGATACGTGTAGCAGTCCGGCTCTTTGCGCCCGTCGGCCCGATAGATCGGCCGCGGCGTGATGGTCCAGTCGACCTGCGCGCCCATCGCGTACCACCAGCAGACGTTGGCGACGGTGTAGTCCGGCCGCTGTTTGCGCGCGGCGTCCCAGATCTTCTCGCCCTGGACGAGCGCGTTGTGCTGACGCCAGAGGAAAACCTCGCCCAGGTCCCGGAAATACCAGCCGTTCCCGACGATTCCGTGGTCGGAGGGCATGGTTCCGGTCAGGAACGTCGACTGCACGGAACACGTGACGGCCGGGAGCACCGTGCCGAGCGGGGCCTGGAACCCGCGGCCGGCCAGGGCTTGCAGCCGGGGCATGTGGGCCAGCAGGCGCGGCGTCAGCCCCACCACGTCGAGCACCAGCAGCTTGGTCATCGAGCCACCCCTTCCACAGCCAGCAGATCCCGCGCGAAGGCCAGTTCGGCCGCGATCCCGTCGGCCAGGCCGGCCGCGTCCCGGGGTCGCTGTTCGAGAGGCAGAACCCCCCAGGTGTACGTCTCCACGTCGTAGTGCGCGCAGTCGGACGAGACGAGCAGCTCGTGCAGGGCCGTCCGCAGCACCGGCACGGTCGACGTCAGCGGCGCGGCCGGTTCGGCGTGCAGCGGCACGTGGTAGTGGATGCGCCACGGTCCCGGCAGCTTCTCGTCGAGGGCGGCATCGAGATCGTCGGTCGCCATCCCTTGCGAGGAGCGCGTCTGATGCAGGAAACGCGGTTCCACGTACGCCTGCAGCACGTCGGCCGCGGCCGACGGATCGTCCGCCTGCAGCGCCGCCGACACCTGCACCTTGACGATCGGCACCCCGGCCGCGCGAAGCCGTCCGATCGCCTCCGCCGGCTCTTCCCACGCCACCGCGAGATGGGCCAGGTCGAGGCACACGCCCAGCCGGGTGGTGTCCACGCCGGCCAGCAGTTCGGCCGCCTGGGTGGTGTTCTCGATCAAACAGCCCGGCTCGGGTTCGAAACCCACCCGCACGGTTCGCCCGGTGTCGGCCTCGATCCGGGCCAGTCCCCGGGCCAGCTCGTCGAGGTGCCCGAAGGCGGCCGACGCGCGCGAGGCGTCCCACGGCGTGCGCCACGCGATCGGCAGCGACGACACCGACCCGTACGCCGCCGAGTCCGGCATCAGGTCGACCAGCACCCGCGCGAGCTGGAGCGTGTATTCCAGGCGCTCCCGGGAGGTCCAGTCGGGGTAGTAGACGCCCAGCTTGACCACGGGGGCCTGGAACGCCTCGTACGGGAAGCCGTTGAGGGTGACCACCTCGAGACCGCGGGCGTCGAGCTCACGCCGCAGCCGCCGCCTGTCCTCGGGGGAGCCGGCCAGCCCGGCCGCCGCGGGGGCGGCCAGCCACAGGCCCAGACCCAGCACGTCGGCGTCGAGGCGTTGCCGGATCGGCAAGGCGTACGTGTCGAGCTGGTCGATGATGCCGGCGAGGTCCTCGGCCGGGTGCACGTTGGTGCAGTAGCTCAGATGCATCAGCTGCCTCCGCGCAGGATCGAGTTGCCCGCGAACGTCGGCGAGACCTCCGGCTGGTCCGAGATGTCGAGGCGGCCGGACTGCGAATAGAACTCGACCGGGTTGCGCCAGAGCACCCGGTCGACGTCGTCGTCGGAGAACCCGGCCTTCAGCATCGCCTCGCCGGTGCGCAGGGTGAGCAGCGGATCCGACTTGCCCCAGTCCGCCGCCGAGTTCACCAGCACCCGCTCCAGCCCGTACTCCTGCAGGATCGTCACCATCCGGTCCGGCGACATCTTCGTGTCGGGATAGATGGAGAATCCGGTCCACACGCCCGCGTCCCGGGCCGCCGCGACCGTCACCTCGTTCAGGTGGTCGAGCGCCACGCGGGCCGGGTCGATCCCCGACTCCTTGATGACGTCGAGGCTGCGCTGCGTGCCCCGGGCCTTGTCCCGGTGCGGGGTGTGCACCAGCGCGGGCAGGTCGTGGTCGAGCGCCAGCGCCAGCTGCGCCGAGAACGCCTCGTCCTCGGCCGGGGTCATCGAGTCGTATCCGATCTCGCCCACCGCGACCACGCCGTCCTTGGCCAGATAGCGCGGCAGCAGGTCGAGCACCGGCCGGCAGCGCGGATCGTTGGCCTCCTTGGGGTTGAGCGCGATCGTGGCGTGGTGCCGGATGCCGAACTGGCTCGCCCGGAACGGCTCCCACCCGATGATCGAGTCGAAGTAGTCGGTGAACGATCCCGGGCTGGTGCGGGGCTGGCCGAGCCAGAACGCGGGCTCGACCACGGCCCGGACGCCCGCCTCGGCCATCCGCGCGTAGTCGTCGGTGGTGCGCGACGTCATGTGGATGTGCGGGTCGAAGATGCGCATCAGACCTCCTGGCGGGAAAGGGATTCGAGCAGGGCGAGCGCGTCGGGTGGCATGTCCCGGCCGGCGGCCGAGCGTTCCTGGGCGAAGGCGCGCAGCATCGAACCCAGGGACGCGTCGGCCCTCTCGTGCAGCCGGTGCACCTTCTCGAGCGGCACGCCCATGAACACGCACTTGAGCACGGCCTGGCGCCACGCTTCGGGGCCGAGATGGTCCGCGTACGGGCCGAGGGCCGCCGCCACGAGCCGGGTGTCGTTGGTGCGCAGCGCGTCCTCGAGCAGCGGGACGGCGCTGTCACCGATCGGCAGCAGGGGCAGCGCTTTCAGCACGGCCAGCTTCTCGGCCGTGTCCCCGTAGCGGTAGATCTCGTGGATCTCGGCGGGGGGCACGGCCGCGAGCAGCAGGGCCCGGGCCGCCTCGTCGGTCGTCCATCCGTCGCCCAGTGGTTCCCGGCCGTAACGCCGGCCCGCGGCGGGAAACAGCCCGGCCACGGCTTGCGGCTGGTCGGTCGCCCGGCGAAGGTCATCGGTCAGCCGGTCATGGCCGGCCAGCCCGGTCCGCAGCGATTCCAAGGTGGTCATGCGTGGTCTCCTGCCTCTTTCAGCGCGTTGCGCAGGAAGTCCAGTGATTGTGCGGCGATCGTCGGCGCCGCATGCGAATGCCGCGGCAACTCCACCGACACGAGCCCGTCGTACGAGGCCGACAGCGCCGCCAGCACCGGCGGGAAATCGATCTCACCGGTCCCGAACTCGAGATGCTCGTGGGTGCCGCGCCGCATGTCGTCGATCTGCACGTTGACGAGGTTTTCGGCCACCGCGGTCACGCATTCGGCCACCGGCAGGGGTTCCAGGCACCGGCAGTGTCCGATGTCGAGGGTGATGCCGAAGCCGGCCGGTCGTCCGAGGTCGTCGTGCAGCCGCCGCCAGTCCGCGATGTCGTTGACCAGCATGCCCGGTTCGGGTTCGAATCCGAGCGTCACGCCCGCCTCGGCGGCGAAGTCGACGATTTGCCGCGTGCCGTCGACCATCCGGTCCCAGTGGCCGGCGGATCCGATGCCGGCCCAGAACGAGACCGCCTCCGCGCCCAGATCGGCCCCCACCCGTACGGCCCGGCGCAGATATTCGAGGCGCAGCGCGGGATCGTCGTCCATCAGCGTGGGCGAGTGCTTGCGCCACGGGTCGAGCAGATAACGCGCCCCGGTCTCGATCACCACCGCCAGCCCGAGCCGTTGCAGATCGGCGGCGACAGCGGCCGTCCGCCGGGCCAGGTCCGGCTCGAACGGATCCAGGTGGTTGGTGTCCAGGGTGAGCGCGACCCCGTCGTATCCGAGGTCGGCGATCACCCGCAGAGCCTCGGGCAGCCGGTGATTACCGAACCCGTTGGTTCCGTAGCCGAATCTCATGTCGGTGACACCTTCTTCGCCAGCCGCCGGGCAAGCGGTGCGAGCAGGGCCAGCCCGATCCCGTACGCCGGGGAACCCGCCTTCGCCGTCAGCGCGCCCTGCAGCCGCGGCAGATCGGTGATGCCGGCGCCCACGGCCGCGCGCACGTTCCCGGCGGTCGGCTCGGCCGCGGCCCGGGCCTGAGCGATGCCGTATCCGGCCGCGTACCACGCCGCGAGCAGTTGGGCCGGCCCCCGTTTCCGTCCGGCGGTCGCGGCCGCCAGCGCCACCGTTCCGGCGAGAGTCGTCAGGGGAAGCGCGGGTGTCGCGCCCTCGACCTCGCGGCGGGAGAGGGCGGTGACGGTGTAGGTGTGGGCGGCCACGGTCAGCGCGGCCGGCACGGCGTCCCGCATCCGGCCGCCGCTCGCCCCCAGCAGCACGTCGAGTCCCCGGCAGGCCGCCATGAAGGCCGGGCCGGCCGGGGTGTTCTTGGCCCACAGGTCGTAGGCCCAGACCGCCCCGGCCAGCGGCACGGCGACCGCGGCGGCCCGCCGCCCACCGGTCAGCGCGGCCAGGCCGACCCCGGCCGCGGTCAGCCCGGCGGCGGTGAGGAAGGCGTGCTCGGGCCGGACCCGGCCGGACGGGATGGGTCGCTGCGGTCGCTCCCGCGCGTCGATGTCACGGTCGGCCCAGTCGTTGGCGGCCATCCCGCCCCAGTAGAGGCAGACCGAAGCCGCCGCCAGGGCCGGGGTGGACGGGCGCATGCCGCCGGATGCGGCCGCTCCAGCCACGGTGTCGCCCGGAACGGACAGCGCGGCCGGAGCCCGGACGAGCTCGGCCAGGTCGCGCCAGCGCGACGCGCCCGGCGCGGTCGCGGGCGGCGAGACACCGGTCAGGGAAGCGGGAAGGGCGTCGGTCTCAGGCATGGGCGAGACCCCGTACGAAGGCGACCAGCCGTCCCCACTGTTCGGCCAGGCCGTGCGGCACCTCGCCGATCGGGTCCTTGAAGAAGAACGCCAGGTCGGTCAGCGGGCCGCTGCGCCCGGCGGCGTGGGCGGCCGCGGTCAGCCGGGCCAGGTCGAGCACGAGCGGCGCGGCCAGGGCCGAGTCGCAGCCGTGCCAGGAGAACTCCATCCGCATCTGGGTGCCGAGGAAGCCGCTGAACGTGATCAGATCCCAGGCCGTCTTGAAGTCGCCGATGTCGTCGACGTACTCGATGTGGCTGCTGCCCTGCGGCTGGTAGCCCAGGGTCTCGGCCAGCACCCGCTGCTTGCTGCCCGACTTGGCGGCCCGGGCGGCCGGGTCGGCCAGGTTGGCGCCGTCGCCGCCGCCCAGCAGGTTGGTGCCGGCCCAGGTGCGTACGCGCAGGTTCCGCATCGCGAACATGGGCGCCAGCACCGACTTGACCAGCGTCTCGCCGGTCTTGCCGTCGTGCCCGGCGTACGGCAGCCCGGCCCGGTCGGCCATCTCGACCAGCGCGGGCAGTCTGGTGCCGGTCGACGGCGTGAAGTCGATGAAGGCGCAGCCGGCGCTGAACGCGGCGTAGGCGTACAGGGAACTCGGCGGCAGCACGGCCCCGGGCCTGGCCAGGGCGGCGGTCAGAGCCTCCAGGCTCTGATGCGCGGGTCCCGCGGTGAACAGCGGCTCGGTCGACGAGACGTTGACGACCACGACCCGTTCGAGGCCGCGCCGCCGCCGGAAGTCGTCGATGTCCTGGGCCAGCAACCCGGCCACCTCGAGCTGGGTCTCGGCCGACGGCACGGGCCGCAGCTCACGTTGCAGGCCGTCCAGCTTGTCGGCCACGGCCGCCGCCGGGCGTGCGGGCAGCACACCGGCGGCGACCAGGCTCTCGACCTTCTTGTCCAGGGTGATGTCGCTGATGTCGTGGCCGCCGAAGACCAGGTCGCCCAGCCCGGGAAGGGCCGGCGACGCCAGCTCCGGTAGTTCCGTGACGCACCCCAGGGGCTCGGCGAGCCCGGCGCGTAGTGCGGTGGCCCCGACCATGCTGGTCACTGCCACAGATCCTCGTGCTCCGATCAACCACACGCCGGTCGTCATCCGAAACCTCCTACTTAGTTGCCGTAGACCTCGAAGTTGTAAAGCGAGTAACCCCAGGCCGTCGCCCGTTGGGTGCCATTGATGCGGACGTACCGGGCCTGGGCATTCAGGCCGGTGTGGTCGTCCTCGCCGCCGTTGGCGCCGGTGATCGACCGCGTGGTGGTCCAGGTGGTGCCGTCGAGAGAAATCTGGATCTGGTAGCCCGACCCGTACGCCGCCTCCCACTGCAGCCGCACCCGGTTGACGGTGCGCACCGAGCCCAGGTCGACGCGGATCCACTGCGGGTCGCTGAACGCGCTCGACCAGCGGGTCGTGGTCGAAGCGTCCACCGCGTTGGTGGCCGGGTAACTGCTGTTCTCGACGCTGGACGCGGTGGCCGGCTTGTTCAGGGCCAGGTTCGTCACGGGCGGCTGCCCGGTCAGTTCCTTGACCCGGATGTTGCGGAACGAGGCCACGTCACCGTCGCCGTGGTTCTGGATGCCGATGTAGCCGTCCAGGTTGCGGGCCGGGTCGGTGTTGGTGAAGTCGTTGACGAGCTTGCCGTTGAGATAGACGCGGATGCGCTGGCCCTCGACGAGCAGCTCGTACGCGTTCCACTCGCCGGGCGGGTTGAGCGCGGCGTCGCGGGCGGCCAGGTCGGCCGACTTGAACGTGTAGATCGCGCCGGTGGTGCGGTCGGCCGCGTCGGTGGCGTCGATCTGCACCTCGTAGCCCTGGTTGACCGCCACCCACGGGTCGTTGCCCGGGTTGGGGAAGCCGACGAAGATGCCCGAGTTGCTGTCGCCGGTCAGCCGCCAGTCGGCCTTGAGCGAGTACGACGTGAACTGCTTGGCCGAATACCAGTACAGGCCCATGCCGCCGGTCGAGGTCAGGGTGGCGTCGCTGTTGGTGAAGCTGCCCGGCCCGGACTGCGACCAGCCGGTGGTGCTGCCGTTGTAGAGCGCGGTGTAGCCGGTCTCGGGGCGGCAGTCGGCCTTGGCCCGGTTCGCCGTGTAGCGCAGCCCGCCCAGCAGGTGGTTGCGGAAGTTGGCTTCCGAGTACGAGGCCTGGGTGTGCCCGAAGCCGGTGTACCAGGAGCGTCCGCTCTCGACCGTCTTGCACCAGGCGATCGGGTGGTCCGCGCCCATGTTGCCGCCCGAGTACGTCGACTCGTCCAGCGTGGCCAGCACGTGCGCGCTGCTGCGCGGGTTGCTCTGGTAGTTGTAGAGCTCGTCCGTGCGCGTCCAGGTCTGCGGCAGGTGGGCGCTGCTCGGGTGACCGCGGTCCTCGACCCGCGAGGTGACCTGCTGGATCGCCGGGTGCGAGTGGAAGTACGCCCCGACCAGCTGGCCGTAGAAGGGCCAGCTGTATTCGGTGTCGGCCGCCGCGTGCACGCCGACGTATCCGCCGCCGCCCCGGACGTACGACTCGAAGGCGGTCTGCTGGGTGTCGTTGAGGACGTCGCCGGTCGTGTTGAGGAAGACGACCGACTCGTATTGGGCCAGGTTGGCGGTGGTGAACGCGTTCGCGTCCTCGGTGGCGGTGACCGTGAAGTTGTTGGCCGCCCCCAGGTCGCGGATCGTCTGGATGCCGACCGGGATGGCGTCGTGCCGGAAGCCGGCGGTTTTGGAGAAGACCAGGACGTCGTACGGGGCGTCGGCCGCGGACGCGGGCGACGCCGTGAATGTGCACGCGGTCAGGGCGATCAGGGTCGCCGCACCGGCTATGAGCTTGCGCATAGAGCCTCCAATTGCGGGGGAGGTGGGCGCCCGCTTGGGGGAGCGGGCGCCCACACTCGACGGGGAAGGATCAGCTGCCGTACACCTCGAAGTTGAAGAGGGAGTAGCCCCAGGCGGTGGCCCGGGCCGTGCCGTTGATGCGGACGTAACGGGCCTGCGCGCTCAGCCCGGTGTTGTCGTCCTCGCCGCCGTTGCCCCCGGTCACCGACCGGGCGGTGGTCCAGGTGGTTCCGTCGGTGGAGGTCTGGATCCCGTACGCCGATCCGTAGGCCGACTCCCATTGCAGCCGTACGCGGGAGACGGTGCGGGTCGCGCCCAGGTCGACCTGGATCCACTGCGGGTCGCTGAACGCGCTCGACCAGCGGGTGGTGGCCGACGCGTCCACCGCGGCCGAGGCCGGATAGGTGGCGCTCTCGCTGCTGGAGGCGGTGGCCGGCTTGTTGAGCGAGAGCAGGCTCGCCGCCGTGCCGGTGGTGAACGAGAAGCTGTCCACATCGAACAGCGCCCCGGTCGTGCCGCCCGCGAAGGTCAGGTAGAGCGACGTGGTGCCGGCCGGCGCCCCTGCGATCGCGCCGGTGACGTTGACGAACGTGTCCCAGGAGCCGGTCGGGGCCACCGCGGCCGAGCCGATGACCGTTCCGGTCGGTGATCCCGTACGCACCTGGAACGTGCCGCCGATGCCGGCCGAGGAGACCCGGGCCGTGAACGACGTGGCGTTGTTCAGCTTGTACGGGTCGAACTCGATCCAGTCGCCGTTGTTGATGTCGCCGACGGTCTGACCGCCCTCGGCCGACGTCTTACTCATCTTGGCCACGCCCGACGAGGTCTTGTAGTGCTCGGCCTGCCGCTTGCGGGGGGCCAGGATGTTCTGGGCGTGCGTGGTCAGCCCGCCCTTGTCGGTGTAGGACGCGTCGAAGATCGGGAAGATGTTCGCGGCGTCGTCGTGCTCCCCGTCGGTGGGGATGGTGATCGTGCCGGAACAGCCGGTCTGCGACGTGATCTGGTGCGCGTGCTGGTCGTGCCCGAGCACGTAGGCCATCGTCACCTTGGTGCAGTCGATCGTCCCGTCCTCGGGGTCGGTGACGGTGACGCTCCACGGGACGCTGTCGCCGAACGACACCAGCTGGCCCGCGGCGGGGGAGTTGATGGTGACCGTGGGCGCGGTGTTGCCCACGCTGATGCTCACGCTCGACGTGCCGGTCGCGCCCTGCGGGTCCCGCACGGTCAGCGTCGCGGTGTAGGTGCCGTTGGTGGCGTACGTCTTGGCCGGGTTGGCCGCCGTCGACGTGGTGCCGTCGCCGAACGCCCACGAGTAGGTGAGCGCCCCGCCCTCGGGGTCGCTGCTGCCGGTCGACGAGAACGTGACGGTCAGCGGGGCGGCCCCGGAGGTCGGACTGGCCGCGGCCACCGCGGTCGGCGCCCGGTTGCCGCCGGCCACGTAGTCGTAGCGGTAGAGCGCCGAGTTGGCGTCGCCGTTGAAGTAGCCGGTGCCGTAGTCGAGGACATAGAGCGCGCCGTCCGGGCCGAACGCGGAGTCCATCACCTGCTTGCCGTTCCACGGGAAGGTGTCGATCGTCCCCGGCGTGCCGTTGGCGTTGACCACGATCGGCTTGATCCAGCCCCGGCCGAACTCGGCGGCGAAGAACTGCCCGTCGAAGACCTGCGGGAACTTGGTGGTGGACGGGTTGCTCGCGCTGTACCGGTAGACCGGGCCGCCCATCGGCGACTCGGAGCCGCCGCCGAACTCGGGCGGCGAGCCGGCGTCACCGGCGTACCGGATCCAGGCCGGTTTGGCGGCGGGCAGCGTGGCCTGACCGGTGTTGCGGAACGAGTTGTTGGCCGGTCCGCCGGTGCAGTTGTACTTGGCTCCGCCGGTGCCGGCCGCGAAGTCCCATTCGTTGTACGTCTCGGCGCTGGTGTTCGTGCCGGTGCAGTACGGCCAGCCGTAGTTGCCGGGCGCGGTGACCCGGTTGAACTCGACCTGCCCGGACGGGCCGCGGGTGGCCGACGACGTGCCCGCGTCGGGACCGTAGTCACCGACGTAGACCGCGCCGGTGGCCTTGTCGACGCTGATCCGGAACGGGTTGCGGAACCCCATCGCGTAGATCTCGGGCCGGGTATTGGCCGTGCCCGGCGCGAACAGGTTGCCCGAGGGGATCGCGTACGAGCCGTCCGCGTTGGGCTTGATTCGCAGGATCTTGCCGCGCAGGTCGTTGGTGTTGGCCGCGCTGCGCTGCGCGTCGTAGACCGGGTTGCGGTTGGTGCGCTCGTCGATCGGCGAGTAGCCGGCCGAGTCGAACGGGTTGGAGTCGTCGCCGGTCGAGATGTAGAGGTTGCCGGCCGCGTCCCAGTCCATGTCGCCGCCGACGTGGCAGCACATGCCCCGGTCGGTCGCCACGTCGAGCACATTGACCTGGCTGGCCGTGTTGACGGTGAAGTCGGCGTTCAGCGTGAACCGGGACAGCCGGTTGACGCCCTGCCAGGTGGCCCAGGTCGCGGCGGTTCCGGTGGCCGGGGCATCGCCCGCGGGCGTGTTCAGCGGGGGCGCGTAGAACAGGTAGATGTGCCGGTTGGTGGCGAAGCCGGGGTCGACCGCCACGCCCTGCAGACCCTCCTCGTCGTGGGTGTAGACGGGCAGGGTCGCGATCACGGCGGTGTTGCCGGCCGCGTCCGTACGCCGGAGGGTTCCGTTACGCGCCGTGTGCAGCACCGAGCGGTCGGGGAGCACCGCGAGGCTCATCGGCTCGCCGGTCTCGGCGACGCCCTTGGCCAGCGTGACCTGCTGGAAGTCGGCCGGATTGATCACCGCGGTGGCCGGGCTCGCCGCGACGGTGAGGACGGAGGAGAGCAGGAGCGATGCCGTACCCATCGTTACTAATCGATGTGAGCGGGTTCGTCTTTTCACGTGGTCCCTTCCTGACTGGGGATGGCCAGGTGGGTGCCTCCGGCATCAGCGGGGATCTGATACGCGCCGGAAACATTCCTGTAGTGGGGCTCACGTTAGGAACTTCGCGACGGTCCTGTCCAGACTTTCGGATCGACCGGCATAACTTTTGCAGTATTAGTCGAAAGCAGCCCCCGGCTCTTCCTCACTGCTTCACAACTTGATTTAAGCGGGCTCGGTGAGCGGTAGCCGCACGGTGAAGGTCGTGCCGACGTGCTGGCGGCTCTCGACGACGATGCGGCCACCGTGGTCGGTCACGATGCGGTGGGCGATCGTCAGTCCCAGGCCGGTGCCGCCGGTGGCGCGCTGCCGGGCCGGGTCGGCGCGCCAGAAACGGTCGAACACGTGCGGCAGGTCGCTAGCCGCGATGCCGACACCGGTGTCCTGCACCGTGACCACCGCCTCGCCGTTCTCGGCCCGCACGCGTACGAGAACCTGGCCGTCCCGGTCGGTGTAGCGGATCGCATTGGTCAGCAGGTTGCCGAGCACCTGCCGGATCCGGTCCTGGTCGGCCTCGGCCCAGACCGGCGCCGAGGCGTCCACGGTCAGCGCCACCCCCGCCTCGGCGGCCACCGCCCGGTGCGCCGTCACCGTGCCCGAGGCCAGGTCGGCCAGTTCGATCGGCATCCGCGTGTACCCCAGGTCGCCCGCCTCGGCCAGGGCCAGCACCTGCAGGTCGTCCAGGATGCGGCCCTGCAGCATGGTCTCCTCGTGCAGCGACACGAACAGCTCCCGGCTCGGCTCGATCACCCCGTCCGACAGGCCCTCGAGATAGCCGCGCAGGTTCGACAACGGCGTACGCATCTCGTGCGCGACGTCCGCGATGAGCCGGCGCTGCCGCTCCTCGCTCTGCTGCACCGCCTCGGCCATCGAGTTGAACGAGGTGCCCAGCCGGGCCAGCTCACCCCGCCCCTGGATCCGCACCCGGGCGTCGAGCTGACCGGCCGCGAGCATCTGGGAGGCGCCGGTGAGCCGCCGCACCGGGCTGCTGACCTGCCGGGCGATCAGGAACGTGCCGATCAGCGCGACCAGGATCAGCCCGGCCGCGCCGGCCAGACCGCGCCGGCCGAAGTCCTTGATGCCGACCTCGCCCCGGCCGCCCAGATAGAGCTCGAGCGGGACGGCCGAGCTGGTCACCACGGTGTCGGAGTAGGCCTGGGCCAGGCAGAACGACGTCTGCTTGACACTCGTCGCGACCGGCAGTTCTCTCCGGAGGCCGGCGCACTGGCCGTAGTACTCCCAGAAGTTGGTGATCCAGCCCTTGTCCCGGAGCACCTTGGTGAGGGCGCTGCGGGTGCAGGCGGGCGACAGCTTGAGCTGCGCGCTGCTGACGTACGGCGCGACGTCCGAGGCCAGCGCGGGCTCCTCGCCCAGCGTCTCGTTCAGGCAGCGCACGAGCACGATACCGGCCCGGAACTGGGCCGCTTGCCGCAGCACGAGCGCCGGCGTGCTGCCGTAGAGAGGATCGGCCGGGGCCGGGCCGAAGATGTCCCGCGGCACCAGATCGATCTTCCGGTACGTCTCGGTGGCCTGCGGCCGCTGGGTCACGGCCGTCGGCACCGTCAACGGCGGGTACGCGTCGATGTCGTACGCGATCGGTTGCACCGGCCCGGACGCCCGCTTGGCCTCGATGTCCGAGTCGACCAGCACCACGCCCTCGTCGCGGGTCTGCACGCGCAGGTGCAGGCCGGTCCGGTCGGACAGGTCGGTGACCAGGCGGTCGAGACCGGGCCACTGGCCGCGCGTGCGCCCGTACCGCTGGATCGTGTCGACGATCTCCGCCCGGTACCGGTTCTGCGACTCGACCGCCTGCGACACCTCGCGCCGGGTCAGCTGCAGGGTGAGGATCGCGGTGGCGCCGATCGCGGTCACCGCCACCAGCATGACCAGTGCGAAGATGCGGATCCGGAAACTCAATGCTCGGCCATCCGATAGCCCCGGCCGTAGACGGTCTGCACGTAGCGGGGCTCGGCCGGGTCCTCCTCGACCTTGCGGCGCAGGTTCACGATGTGCGCGTCGACCGTACGGGCCGAGACGTCGTGCTCGAAGCCGAACGTCTTGTCGATGATCTGCGCGCGGGTGAACACCCGGCCCGGCTCGCGCGCCAGCAGCTCGAGGATGCCGAACTCCTTGGCGGTCAGGGTGACGGTGACGCCGCGTACGCGAACCTCGAACCGGCCCGCGTCCACCTCGAGCTGGCCCACCCGGATCACCGACGACGGACCGTCGGCCGCGCCCGTCCGCCGCAGCAGCGCCCGCACCCGGGCCGTCAGCTCCCGCGGGCTCACCGGCTTGGGCATGTAGTCGTCGGCCCCGATGTCCAGCCCCAGCAGCATGTCGTTCTCCGACGAGCGGGCGGTGACCATCAGGATCGCGATGTTCGACTCGGCCCGCAGGATCCGGCACACGTCCAGCCCGTCGACCAGCGGCATCATCACGTCCAGCACGACCAGATCGGGCTTGCGGGCCCGAGCCACGTCGAGAGCCGACCGGCCATCACCCACGGTGATCACCTGGTGGCCCTCGCGCTCCAGGTAGAGCCGGATGAGCTGGGCGTGCTTCGGGTCGTCGTCGGCCACCAGGATACGTGCGGTCACGCTGGCGATTCTGGCTTCTCCATGCCACCCCGGCCAAGAAATGTTGGATTCCGGTGAAGATCCCGGCCAATTGCCGTGCGGCCACAAGTTCTTCACAGGTTGCCCCGCACGCTTCCTCCGCCAAGCCAGTGGGAGGAGCCGACATGTGTGGGTTGAACGTCTTCGTGAGCAGCCGGCCGGCCGCCGGAGCGCCGGACCCGGCGTCCCAGGCGGCCTTCGCCGCCGCGCTCGAGACGATGCACCACCGCGGCCCGGACGACACCCGGGTGGAATTCGCCGACGGGGCCGCCTTCGGCTTCAAGCGGCTCGCGATCATCGACCGGGCCGAGGCCGCGCAGCCGGTGCATTACAAGGACCGCTGGACCGTCGTCTTCAACGGCGAGATCTACAACTACCGGGAGTTGCGGGCCGAGCTGATCCGCGACTACGGCGCCACGTTCGCTACCGAGGGTGACAGCGAGGTGCTGGCCGCGGCCTTCCACTTCTGGGGCCCGGCGGCCCTGCCCCGGCTGCGCGGCATGTTCGCCTTCGCCGCGTACGACCACTGGACCGGGACCCTGCACGCCGCCCGCGACCAGTTCGGCATCAAGCCGCTCTACCTGCTCGAAACCGTGGACGGGCTGTTCCTGGCCAGCGAGCGCAAGGCCCTGCTGCCGTTCGCCGGCGACCCGGCCGCGTCGCTCGACACCGACGCGCTCGCCCACTACTTCACCTTCCAGTTCGTGCCCGACCCGCAGACCCTGCACCGCCAGATCCGCCGGCTCCCGCCCGGTCACCACCTGACCTGGACGCCGGGCGGCGGGGTGCGGCTCTCCCGATACTTCCGGCCCTCGTTGCGGCCGCTGACCCGCAAACCCGAGGACGCGTACGAGGGCATCCGGGACGCGCTGCGGGACAGCGTCCGCAAGCACCTGCACGCCGAGGTGCCGGTCGGGGCGTTCCTGTCCAGCGGCGTCGACTCGTCGGCGATCGTCGCGCTGGCCCGCGAGCACAAGCCCGACCTGCACGTGTTCACGGCCGGGTTCGCCCACGACGGCTACTCCGAGATCGAGATCGCCGAGGACACAGCCAGGCAACTCGGCGTACGGATCACCCCGACCGTGGTCACCGAGGACGACGTGATCCGCGAGCTTCCCCGGATCGTGCACCTGCTCGACGACCCGGTGGCCGACCCCTCGCTGATCCCGCTGTACTTCCTGGCCCAGACCGCGTCGCGCTACGTCACCGTGGTGCTGTCCGGCGAGGGCTCCGACGAGCTGTTCGGCGGCTACACGATCTATCGCGAGCCGGCGTCGCTGGCCGGCATCGAACGGCTCCCGGCCGGGATGAAGCGCGGCCTGCGCGGCCTGGCCCACGCCATCCCCGAGGGGGTGCGCGGCCGCAGCTTCCTCGAACGCGGCACCACCCCGATCGAGGAGCGCTACTACGGCAACGCCCGCATCTTCAGCCCCGACGAGAAGGCCGAGCTGCTGCGTTTCACGGCCGAACCCCACACGGCGATCACTTCCCACCTGTACGCCGAGACCGCCGACGTCGACGCGGTCGCCTCCATGCAGTACGTGGACCTGCACACCTGGCTGCCCGGGGACATCCTGGCCAAGGCCGACCGGATGTCGATGGCGCACTCGCTGGAGCTGCGCGTGCCGTTCCTCGACCAGGCCGTCTACGCCGCCGCGGCCGGCCTGCCGACCGAGCTCAAGCTGCCCGCGCACAACCGCAACACCACCAAGCACGCGCTGCGCGAGGCCATGCGCGGCATCGTCCCCGAGTCGGTGCGCGAACGCCGCAAGCTCGGCTTCCCCACCCCGACCCGGCTGTGGCTCAAGGGCGGCATCGGCGACTGGGTGGGCGGCCTGATCGCCGGCTCGGCGCCCCGCCACCTGATCGATGTGGACTACGCGCTCCGGTTGCTCACCGAACACCGCGCGGGCACGGCCGACCACTCCCGCAAGATCTGGGCGGTGGCCATGTTCTGCCTGTGGTGGGCCATCTTCGTCGACGGCACGATCCGGCCGGAGCCGGCCTTCACCGCCCGGTCCACTTCGGCCCTCCCGCCTTCGTCGTTCCCGTCCTCGTCGTTCCCGTCCTCCTCGGCCACCTCTTCCTCGGCCACGTCCTCTTCGGTGCCGAACGACCGATGGGCGACAGTTATGACTGGCCAGTAGGTTTCGTGGCTACCATCGGTCGGGCTTGATCCCGACCGAAGGGTGCCCCGAGCCATGCCTTCCGAGCTCGCCGTGCAGCACATCCAGGGCAACATCGTGCGTCCGTTCGGCGGCACGCATCAGGCCTTCGTGGCCTTGTCGTTCCGCAACAACCGGTCCGCGGCGCGCCGCTGGCTGGCCGGGGCGGCGTCCCGGGTGACCGCCACCGAGGCCGTGCCGCCCCGGGGCGATTCCCGGCTGGCGCCCGGCCAGACCCTGCTCAACGTCGGCCTCACCGCGACCGGTTTCGTGCTGCTGCACCCCGAGACGGCCGGGCCACTGGCCGCCTACGGCGCGTTCTGGCAGGGGCCGCTGGGCGCCCGCTTCGACGACAACAACCGGCTCACCACCGCCCCCGCCCTGCTCGGCGACGTCGGGCCCAGCGACCCGGCGGAATGGGTGGTCGGCGGGCTCGGCCGGCCGGTCGACGCGCTGCTCACGATCGCCGCCGGCGACCAGGATTCCCTCGATCAGGCGGTCGCGCACGAGAGGACCGCCGCCGCGGGTCTCGAAATCCTGTACGTCCAGCACTGCGAGGTGCTGCGCGACGGTCCCGGCGGGCGCCGCATCGAGCACTTCGGCTTCACCGACGGCATCTCGCAGCCCGGCGTGAAAGGCTTCCCGGACGCCGAGGCCCGCCCCGGCTCGCCCGAGATCGCCGCCGGCGAGTTCGTCCTCGGCTACCCCGGCGAGCGTCGCCCGCAGTCGTGGGCGCCCCGGCCCGTCCCGGCGCGGTGGATGCACGGCGGTTCGTTCCAGGTCTTCCGGCGCCTGCGCCAGAATCCGAAGGCCTTCTGGGAGCGCATGACCGAGCTGGCCCGCGACCAGCAGACCACCCCCGAGCTGGCCGCGGCCCAAGCCCTCGGCCGCCACCTCGACGGCACCCCGCTGGCCAAGCCGGGCGCGAGCCGCGAGAACGAGAACGCCTTCACCTACGACGAGGACCGCGACGGCGAACGGACCCCGCTGTTCGCCCACATCCGCAAGGTCAACCCACGCGAGGACACCGTCTTCCGCGACCGCGGCCACAAGATGCTGCGCCGCGGCATGACCTACGGTCCCCGCTTCCACCGCGAGACCCCCGACGACGCCGAGCGGGGCATAGTCTTCAACTCGTACCTGACAAGCATCGAAGACCAGTTCGAGTTCATCCAGCGCCGCTGGGCCAACGACCCGGGCTTCCCGTCGACGACGCTGGCCAAATACGGCCGGGTCACCGTCGAAGAGGTGGACGGCCTCGACCCGGTGCTCGGTGACAGCCGGGAATCGGCCGAGAGGCGCCTGCCCGAAGAAGTCTTCAAGCAGATCAAACCGTCCGCGTTCGGCGGCTTCGTCACCACGACCGGCGCGGTCTATGCCTTCGCCCCGTCGGTGTCCAGCTTGCACAGGCTGGCCGGCGAGGAACCGCTCGACTAGCCTTTGTTCTGACGTCGTGCCTGTTCGATGCGCTCGAGCAGCGCCGGCAGGCCCGGGCCGCTGTCCGCGACTATCCACTGGGGAAGGGCGGGCAAGGGCGGTCCCGGCGGGAGACGCACGCCCGTGAGCCGCCGATAGGCGTGCCGGTATTCGAGGCTCGCTGCTCGCGCATACAGCTTCTCGTAGATGCCGGCCGCCGTGGTGCGGGAGTCGTCGTCGGTCGGGTCGGCCTGCCAGGCCGCGTCCAGCAGCGCGGCAACCTCCCGCGGCTCGGTCCATCGCACGGCCGCCTTCCGTAGCGACTCCGCGGCACTGGCCGGGTCCGCTTCGCCACGGTCGATCCGCAGCCGGACGGCCACGATGTAGGCGCTGACTTGGATGTCGCGCTCGCCGTGTTCCTCGGCGACACGCAGCGCCTCGGAGTTGAGGCGTTCGGCCGTGGCGACGCTGCCGGTGCTCAGGTGCAGCCGGGCCAGCCGGTTCAGCCAATCGCAGAGGAAGGCGGGCGCGTCGAGCTCGCGGGCCAGCCGGATCGCCTGCTCGAAGAGGTGCCGCGCCTCGTCGGTGCGCCCCTCGGCGGCCGCGATCGCGCCCAGATTGGCCACCTGGTCGGCGCCGGTCGTCCAGTCCCGCAGCTCGACCGCCACCCGCAGGCAGTGAAGGGCGCAGGCACGCGCCCTGGTGAAGTCCCCCTCCTTGCGGTAGACCTCGCCCATGTTGCCCACAGTGACGTTGGCGGTGTGCCGGGCGCCGATGTCCTGGGCCACGTCGAGAGCGCGCCGGTACGAAGCGATCGCCTGGACGTGGTCGGGGATGCCCGAGAACGCCCAGCCCAGGTTGTTGGCGCCGTGCAGCATCCCGGGCCGGTAGCCGGCCTGCTCCGCGGTGTCGACCGCGCGGCGCAGGTTGTCGAGCGCCTCCTGGGACCGCCCGGTCATGAACAGGCACAGGCCGATGTGGTTGAGGGCGCCGCTCATCGCGGGCAGGTCGCTCGTCTCGGCCCCCATGCCGAGGTGACGGCGGGCCAAGGCGAGCGCCTCGCCGTACGACCCCTGAAGGAACAGCGCGAACGACATTCGTTCCATCGTGCGGGAGAGGCCCGGCCGGTCACCGAGGCGCTCGAACTCGGCCAGGGCGCGTTCCAGCCAGCTCACCGACTCGGCGTACGAGTGCGTATACATGAGCAGGTCACCGAGTTGTCGCTGACCGGCGGCGACGATGTCTCGGCGTCCGGTGGCCTCCGCGGCCCGCATGGCCAGGCGGTAGTGCCTCTCGGCCTCGGCCCACTGCCCGATGTGGTGGTGCACCGCGCCGATCTCGATGTGCAGGGCGGCCTGCTCGTCCTGCGGCAGTAGTGGGAGCAGACGCCCGTAGTACTGGGTTGCGGCTTCGTTCGCGAAAATCGCCTTGGCCCGGTCGCCCGCGGCCCGGAACCAGATCAGCTGCTTGTCGACGCGTTCGGTGCGCGCGTAGTGGTGGGCGAGCAGATCGACGTACTGAGTGAGGCGATCGGCGAACGTTTCCTCGATGAACAGCCCGGCCCGCTCGTGCAAGGTGGCTCGAGTGTCGTACGCGATGCTCTGGTACGCCGTCTCCTGAGTAATCGGGTGCTTGAACTCGTACTCCGGCTCCGGTAGCAGCGCGACCCGTGGGGTGAGCGCCAGCGTGTGCAGACGGATGAGATGCTCGGCCACCTCGGCCGGCGATCCGGCCTTGGGATAGACCGAGGCGATCCACGGCGGCTGGAAGCGGCGGCCGATCACGCTCGCCACCTTGATGGCGGCCTTCTCGTCATCGGTGAGTTGGTCGATGCGGGCCATCACGAGACGCTGAAGGCTATCGGGCAGCTGCAGGGCGGCCAGTCCGGCCGGGCTCGCGGTGTCGAACCGGTTGCCGTGCAGATATGCGACCAGTTCCTCGATGTAGAACGCGTTCCCGCCGGCCTGCTCGTCGATCTGCTCGACCAGCCTCGAGGCGATCGTGACGGTCGGACCGTATCGCTCCCGCAGGCGCAGCCGGGCCAGCCGGCGGGCGTCCGCGGTGGTCATCTGGGTCAGCGGCACCTCGATGACGTGCTCGGCCCCCGAGAGTGTGCCGGGGGTCAGTTCACGTGAGGTGGCCAGTAGCAGCACCGGCATGTCCCCGAGATGCCCGGCGATCAGGTCGAGCAGGCTCAGCGACGCTGGATCGATCCAGTGGCAGTCCTCGAGCAGCAGAACCAATGGCGCGGCCGCGGCCCGCTCCCGCAGGCAGGCCAGCAGGATCGAGCGCAGCAGCACGTCACGACCGGCCTGGTCGAGCTGAGCGGTGAGGCCGGTCTCGGGCATCGGCACGTCGATGACGGCGGCCACCAGCGGCGCCCGTTCGCCGGTGCCGTCGTAGCGGGCGACCCGCTCGGTCAGTACGGCCCGCTGCTCGTCGACGGGCCACGACGGATCGATCTCGAGCAACTCCCGCCAGATCGAGCGCCACACCAGATAGCTGGAGTTGGTGCCCTGCGAGCGACAGCTGTCGCCGTAGCCGGTGAAGCCCAGCGTCCCGGTGATGCGACAGGCCTCGGCAGCCAGCCGCGACTTACCGATTCCGGCCTCGCCGTGCAGCCAGACGACTCGGCCGTGGCCCGAGCGAACCTCGCGGACGATCTGCTTGAACTGAGCCGTCTCGGCTGTGCGGCCGACCAGCTCGCCGGGCGAAGGAGAAGGGAGAATGCTCGCCGCGGCGACCTCGTGCACCGCGACGACCGCCCACGCCGAGACCGGCTCGGTCTTGCCTTTGGCGGTGAGCACTCTCGGGCCTTCGGCGACGACAATGTCCCGTACCCGATCAAAGGTGGACCGGTCGACCAGGAGCTGGCCGGATGGCGCCGCCTCCATGAGGCGCGCGGCCAGGTTCACCGCGTCACCGACGACCGCGTATTCCCGGCGGACGTCCGAACCGACCTCGCCGCAGAAGACCGGTCCCGTCGTCACTCCGCCCCGGCCGGCGCCGCCCGGAAGCGCCAGAAGCTCGAGGCAACAGCGCAGTGCGCGCTCCTCGTCGTCCTCATGGCTGACCGGGGTGCCGAAGACCGCGACCAGCACCGTGCCCTTGTCATCGGCCATCAGGTGCCGCAGGTGCCCGCCGTAGCGGTCGATGATGGCCACACCAGCGGCCAGGTAACGCTGGAGCCCGTCCACGGTCGCGGGGTCGTCGACGGACAGGTCGGGCAGCCGGACGAAAGCCGTAGTGACCTTGCGATGCTCGTTGACCAGCTCGTGCCGCCCGGAGCGCAGCCTGGTGCGGATCGCGGGGTGCAGGAACGGTTCCAGCAGCCGCTCCAGCTCGGCTGTCGGAGGCGCCGCGGCCGTGTAGGGAGGGTCGACCGTCGCGAGCGGACCCGCGGCCTCCTTCAGCGCCGACTGGACCACTATCTCTCCGCGGTCGGCCCGGTGGAGCGCGTCGATCGCCTCGTCGAGCGCCGGGCCGGCGATCAGGTGCTGCAGCCGGGTCTCCGGGTCACCCAGCAGCATCAGCAACAGGGGACCGGCCGCCAGGCCGATCCGGATTGTCAGCGAACGGGTGCCGTCCGGAGTGGAGACCGGGATGACCGACGCGGTCGCCTCCCGGATCTGCTCGGCGCAGCGGACGGCCCGCCGGGCCACCGCGCCGACCGTCGCGGGCGTGTAGTCGAACATGCCGACCAGGGCGTCACCGGCAAAGTCGACGACACTGCCGCCGGCCCCCACGATGGCATCGGCGGTCACTTCGAACCACCGGTTGATGATGCGCGTCAACTGCTCGGTGCCGTAGCTGCCGGATCCGGCGAAGCTCTCCGTCAGCGCGGTGAAGCCGACGACGTCGGCATAGAGAACGACCGCTTCGACACGCTGCGTAACTGGCGGGTTGCTGACATTGTCGGTTGTCAGCAAAAGTCTGAGAACGTGTTCGGGCAGGTAGGAACGCCAGGTCGCAGCTAGTTCGCTCACTTTGTGCGACGAGGGGGTAACCGCCTGCTTCTCGGTCACGCCTTGTGGGCCCACCCTTCGGATTCTACTGTCGGGGATCAATCGTCACTCTCAGAACGTCTGCCGCCAATGGGGATGGGGACATGAGTCGGCCCACAAGCGACGCCGCGTTCGAACTGATCGGCGCTTGCGTTCACTCTCTGCGTTTCTCTTTCGGAGCTCCACTCGAATATCCGCACGCGCCGGCCCTGCCGGACGAGCGGGATCTGCCGCCGGCGCTGTTCCGGCGCATCCAGGCCGCTTCGCCGCCGCCGCGCCGCGACGGTGAACCCTGGTATACCGGTATGACGCTTGCGGGCGAGCCGTTCCGGCCGGACGCGATCTCCGGCGCCGATCGGCTGGCCGCCGTCGAGTGCGAGACGGGAATTGCCGGGCTCGACGTAGCGGACCACGAAACTGTGGTGCTCGACGAATGGATCCGGGTGGAGAGGCTCGAGGCGCCCAAGGCGGTGTCGTTCCCGGGGGCGGATCGGGGCCGCTACCTGGTTTCGATCGACTACTGGAGCCCGATCCCGGACGGTCAGACGAGTGCGGAGAAAGCCGTCCGCTACTACGGCGAGTACCGGATGGATTGGACCCAGGTGCCGGAGGGCCGATGGGTGGCGGTCTCTTTCGACGCCTTCTGGCCTCCCGACCGGGACAGCGCGGATTTGATCATCCCGGTCGGCGCTTGCGACTCACACTGCCCGGCCTGACTGAACTTCCCGCCGCTTGGAGCCACGATCATCGACTTGGGCTGCGACGCGCGACGTCGACGGCCAGCTTGGCCGGTGCATATGGATAATCGAGCGGGGCCGGCGAATGAGAAGCGCAGGGAATGCTTGCAGGCCCCGTGCAGCTCGAAGAATGCGTCGCTGGTCCCTTGACCCATGTCTGTCTCCTGTTCCTGGCGGGGGCAGAGTTCGTCGCCGGCGCCGAGCGGGATGGGCGGTCGGCGCTGTCGCGCTCTTTCAGGAAGAAGTCGTCGAAGGAGACGGCAACTCGCTCATCTTCGTGCTGCCTTGGTAATCCCGGAAATACCAGTATGTCCGGAGTGGAGTAGAATTGTTCCCTGCTTCAGCGGAAGGCTCTTCTGTGCCGATCCTGGGAGGGTGGGTCAAGGCCCCGCCGCGCTCCCTCTGCGCTGCCTGGTTATGGGGGCCGGCCTGACTCCTCCGTGTTCCCGCGGTGCTCGGCGTTGACCATGGCCCGGTCCTGATCCGCTTCGGCGGGTGAACTGGGCCAGGATGCCCGCGGCTGATGGGGTGGGTGGCCTCTCCGGCGTGTTCTGCCCGCTGGAACAGGACTGCGCCGACCTGATCATCCGAGTCAGCGCCTGTGACTCGCGCTGACCGATGTGACTTCACTTTTAACGTGGTCGTAACTACAGTCATCGATATATGGGAGCGCTCCCAAGACTGTAGGAGGCGGCTGTGCGGCATCGGATGTGGGCGGTAGCGGGGGCTGCGGCGCTGGTCGCGGCCGGTTTGGCGGTGGCTGCGGCGCCACCCGCGTCGGCGGCGGCCGCGTGCACCGTGGAGTGGACGGCCAACCAGTGGTCGAACGGGTTCACGGCCGAAGTGCAGGTGACCAACGGGGGAGCGGCGGTCACGTCGTGGACTCTGGGATGGACGTTCGGCGGGGATCAGCGGATCACCAACGGCTGGAACGCCACCGTGACCCAGACCGGAAGCGCCGTCACGGCGGCCAGTGTGGGCTGGAACGGGGCACTCGCCACCGGAGCCTCGGCGCGGTTCGGATTCCAGGGGACGTATTCGGGGACGAACGCCAAGCCGGCTGAGTTCACCTTCAACGGGGTCTCGTGCAGCGGCTCGGTGACGCCCACGCCCACGCCGACCACCCCCACGCCCACAACCCCGACCCCGACCACTCCTACGCCGACCACTCCTACGCCGACGACTCCGGCGCCGACTACTCCCACGCCTACTCCGACCACGCCGAGCCCGGGGTGCGTGCCGACGGCGATCTGTGACGGGTTCGAGAACCAGACCGGCGCCGTCCCGGGCGGCAACTGGGCGATCTCGACCCCGGACTGCTCGGGTGCGGGGACCGCGGTCATTGACCGTACGGTGGCCCGCAGTGGATCTGTGTCTTTGCGGATCAACGGGGCCGCGGGCTACTGCAACCACGTCTTCGCCGGGAACACGCAGATTCTCGGCACGGCCGGGCCGGTCTGGTACGTCCGCTACTGGGTGCGGCACACCACCGCGCTGCCCGCGTCGCACATCACCACGGTGGCCATGCGCGACTCGGCCGACGGCAACCGTGACCTGCGCTTCGGTGGTCAGAACGGGGCACTGCAGTTCAACCGCGCCTCCGACGACGCCACCCTGCCCGAGCAGAGCCCGGCCGGTGTCGCCCTCTCCACGCCGCTGCCCACCGGCACGTGGAACTGTGTCGAGTTCAAGGTCAACGGCAGCAACGGCACCATGGAGACCTGGCTGAACAACACCTCGGTGCCCGGGCTGCTCAACGACGGCGTCCCGACGCACGACGTCGACGGCCAGTGGCTCAACCGCACGTGGCGGCCCGCGCTGACTGATCTGCGGCTGGGCTGGGAGAGCTACGGCGAAGGCGCCGACACCCTCTGGTACGACGACGTCGCCGTGAGCTCCCAGCGCAACGGCTGCTGAACCTTAGGAGGCCGGGCAGAAGTCGTCGCAGTCACCGAGCGGGATGAGCACGTCGGCGCTGTCCCGCTCCTTGGGGAAGAACCCGTCGAAGCTGACGGCCACCCAGTCGTCGGACGGCCGCTTCGCCCACTCGACGCGGTGAGTGGCGAAGTAGTCGACGGACCGTTCGGCGGCCGGGCTCCAATAGGGGATCGAGAGCAGGAACTTGCCCTCGTCCTCACCGGGCATGGTGACCGTGTGTTGCCGGCGGGGCACGTCGAACGTCCAGTCGAGCACGACCGTGCCGGGCGTGGGCTGGTCGAGGTTCCGGGCGCCTTCCGGATGCTGCACCTCGGCCAGCCGGTCCCGGGAGCCGTCCGGGTCGAAGGGCTGACCATCGAGGGTGAGCCCGTTCGGCCAGGGCGCACCCTGGCGGTGCGGTGGCGGTGACGCGGCTTGCATCCGCCGGAACAGGGCCGGCGGCGGGTCGTCGCCGGCGATCCGGGCCGGCGAGTACGGGTAGTCGACGGGCGCGGCAAACGAGAACCGCAGGGAGTGCTCACACGCCCCGTGCAGTTCGAAGACGGCGTCGCTCAGCGGTTGTCCCACGTGCTGTCTCCTTCGCAGAGTTGGTCGCAGGCGCCGAGGGGGATGAGGATGTCGGCGCTGTCGCGTTCTTTGGGGAAGAACCCGTCGAAGCTGACGGCCACCCAGTCGTCCGCGGGCGGTCTGGTCCATTCGACGCGGTGGGTGGCGTAGTAGTCGACGGTCTTGGTGACGTCTCCGTCGGTGGTGTCGGCCGGGTTCCAGTAGGGGATCGACAGCAGCAAACGGCCCTTGTCATTGCCCGGCGTGGTGACGGTGTGTTGCTCGCGGGGAACTTCGAACATCCAGTCGAGCACGACCGTCTCGGGGGTCGGCTGATCGAGGTTGGTGGCGCCTTCGGGATGCTTGACGTCGGCCAGGTGGTCGAGGTGGCCGACGGGGTCGAAGGGCCGACCGTCGAGGGTGAGTCCCGTCTGCCATGGGGCGCCGTTTCGGCTGGGCGGCGGCGAGGCGACCTGTATCCGGCGGAAAAGGACCGGGGCCGGATTCTCTTCGGCCACTTTTGCGGGTGCGTAGGGATAGTCCACAGGTGCGGCGAACGAGAAACGCAGGGAATGAGCGCAGACGCCGTGGACTTCGAAACCCGCGTCGCTGGAGAAGACAGTCACAAGGCGCTCCTCGTTCAGTTCGGGCAGAGTTGGTCGCAGGCGCCGAGCGGAATCAGGATGTCGGCGCTGTCGCGTTCCTTCGGGAAGAAACCGTCGAAGCTGACGGCGACCCAGTCGGCTTCGGGTTGTTTGGTCCATTCGACGCGGTGGGTGGCGTAGTAGTCGACTTCCTTCGTGAGTGACTGCCCGAACTCGGAAGCCGGGTTCCAGTACGGGATCGAGAGCAGGAACTTGCCCTCGTCATCGCCCGGCGTGGTGACGGTGTGCTGTTCACGGGGAACTTCGAACATCCAGTCGAGTACGACTGTTTCGGGCGTGGGCGGGTCGAGGTTGGTGGCGCCGGACGGGTGTTCGACCTCGGCGAGCCGGTCGAGGGCGCCGGCGGGGTCGAAGGGCCGGCCGTCCAGGGTGAGCCCGGTCGGCCACGGCATGCCCGCACGGCCGGGTGGCGGCGATGCGGCCTGCAGACGCCGGAAGAGCACCGGGGCCGGGTTGTCGTCGGCCAGCTTGGCCGGCGCGTACGGGTAATTTGCGGGTGCGGCGAACGAGAAACGCAGCGAGTGCACGCAAGCGCCGTGCAACTCGAATCCGGCGTCACTGGTCCAGACGCTCATAACAGCTCCTCGATTAGCTGGGGCAGAGTTGGTCGCAGGCACCGAGGGGGATCAGGATGTCGGCGCTGTCGCGTTCCTTGGGGAAGAAGTTGTCGAAGCTGACGGCGACCCAGTCGGCTTCCGGCGTTTTGGACCACTCCACGCGGTGAGTGGCGTAGTAGTCGACGTCCTTCGTGATCGATCTGCCAGCTTCCGTGGCGGGATTCCAGTAGGGAATCGACAGCAGGAACCTGCCTTCGTCGTCACCCGGCGTGGTGACGGTGTGTTGTTCGCGGGGAACTTCGAACATCCAGTCGAGTACGACTGTTTCGGGCATGGGCTGGTCGAGGTTGGTGGCGCCGGATGGGTGTTCGACCTCGGCGAGCCGGTCGATCGGGCCGGCGGGGTCGAACGGTGCGCCGTCGAGGGTCAGGCCGTTCTGCCACGGGGCACCGCTGCGGTTGGGCGGCGGCGAGGCGGCCTGCATCCGGCGGAAGAGGGCCGGAGCCGGGTTCTCCTCGGCCACCTTCGCCGGTGCGTACGGATAGTCCGCGGGCGCGGCGAAGGAGAAACGCAACGAGTGGGCGCAGGCTCCGTGCAGTTCGAAACCGGCGTCACTGGTCCAGACAGTCACAAAGGTTCTCCTCGTTTTTTCAGGAAGGGCAGAGTTGGTCGCAGGCGCCGAGGGGGATCAGGATGTCGGCGCTGTCGCGTTCTTTGGGGAAGAAGCCGTCGAAGCTGACGGCGACCCAGTCGGCTCGGGGTTGTTTGGTCCATTCGACGCGGTGGGTGGCGTAGTAGTCGACGGTTTTGGTGACCTCTCCGTCGGTGGCGTCGGCCGGGTTCCAGTAGGGGATCGAGAGCAGGAACTTGCCCTTGTCGTCGCCGGGAATGGTGACGGTGTGTCGCTCGCGGGGGACTTCGAACATCCAGTCGAGGACAACGGTGTCGGCTGCGGGAGGGTCGAGGTTGACGGCACCTTCAGGGTGGTTGACCTCGGACAGGCGGTCGACGGGGCCGTTCGGGTCGAAGGGACGGCTGTCGAGCGTGAGCCCGGTCTGCCACGGAATGCCTTGGCGGTTGGGCGGCGGCGAGGCTGCTTGCATCCTGCGGAAGAGCGAGGGGGCGGGGTTCTCGTCGGCCACCTTCGCCGGCGCGTACGGATAGTCCACAGGTGCGGCAAAGGAGAAACGCACCGAGTGCACGCAAGCGCCGTGCAGTTCAAAACCGGCGTCACTGGTAATAACGCTCATGACATCTCCTCATCGTGGTTGGGGCAGAGCTGGTCGCAGGCGCCGAGGGGGATCAAGAGGTCGGCGCTGTCGCGTTCTTTGGGGAAGAAACCGTCGAAGCTGACCGCGACCCACTTGTCCGAGGGTGGCTCGGTCCAGTCGACGCGGTGGGTGGCGAAGTAGTCGACGGGCTGTTCGGCGACCGGGCTCCAGTAGGGGATCGAGAGCAGGTAACGACCGGCATCGTCGCCGGGCATGGAGACGGTGTGCCGGTCGCGGGGGATCTCGAACGTCCAGTCGAGAATGACGGTGTCCGGCGCGGGTTCGTCGAGGTTGGTGGCGCCGGAAGGGTGTTCGACGTCGGCGAGCCGGTCGAGGGGGCCGTACGGGTTGAAAGGTTGGTCGTCGAGGGTCAGTCCGGCCGGCCACGGCGAACCCTGACGGCGGGGCGGGGGCGAGGCGACCTGCATGCGGCGGAAAAGGGCCGGCGGCGGGTTGTCGTCGGTCACCTTTGCCGGTGCGTATGGATAGTCGACCGGACCGGCGAAGGAGAAACGCAACGAGTGCCGGCATGCTCCGTGCAGTTCGAAAACGGCGTCGCTGGTTGGTTGGCCCATGGTTGTTTCACCTCGTGGGGTCGAGTGGTTGATCGGTGGCCAGCAGGTGCAGGGCCGCGCGGGAAGGGGCGAAGGCGTAGACCGAGCCGGTGGTGGTGACGAAACCGCCGAAGGCCAGTGGTGGTACGCCTTTGACGTTGTCGCCGTGGCGGCGGTGGGCGGCCTCGGCGCTGTAGCCGATGACCGGGTCCATGCCGTCGACGCGGCCTTCGGCGGCGCCCGGTTCGAGGTCGAACTTGGCGATCGTGCGCGACGGGAACTCGGGATCGTTGGCCCAGCAGCGTTGCAGGAACTCGAACTGGTCCTCGATGCTGGCCATATAGGCGTTGAACAACATGCCCCGCTCGATGGTGTCGGGCACACGGCGGTCCATCGCAGGCCCGTACGGGATGCCCCGGCGCAACAGCTTGTGGCTGCGTTCGCGGAACATCTCGTCGTGGCGCGGGTTCATTTTGCGGATGTGGGCGTACAGAGGGGTTTTCCGGCCGTGCGGGTCGTCGGCGTAGCTGAAGTCGTTGTCGCCGGAGCCGGAGCCGGAGCCGGAGCCGGAGCCGGAGCCGGAGCCGGGGGTGGCCAGTGGGGTGCCGTCGAGGCGGCGGCCCACGGCACGGGCGGCGAGCTCCTCGGGGGAGGTGTTGTCGTCGCTCAGCTTCTCCATCTTGTCCCACCAGCCGGCCACGTCCTGGCGTAGCCGGCGGAACACGTGAAAGGAGCCGCCACGCATCCAGGTTGCCGGTGCGGGGCGGTGCCCGAGGGTCAGCGGCCGGCGTTCCCCGGTCAGGCCGAGCACGAATTCGCCGGCGGCGACGGCGGGGGTTCCGGTCGCGGCGTCGGGTACGCCGCGTATGCCGGGGTTGGAGATGCCCTCGACGAACCCGAAGTGCTCGATCGGTTTGTCGTCGCCGTTGCGGACGACGCTGCCGTACTGCTCGCGGGGGCCGTCCTCGCTGCCGGTGGAGATCGGCATCACGACCAGCCCCGCCTCGACCGCAAGAGCCTGCTCCTCCCGTACGCGGGAGCGCAGTGTCTCTTGATCGTCGGCGGCCAGAGTCAGCATCGCGTCGACCGGCGCTCGCCGGACCCCGCCGACCACCCACGTCGTGGGGTCGCTGTCGCCGATGTCGCCCAGTAACGCCGGTGTGCTGGTGATCTGGCCCTTCTCGTCGAGGCGGTTGCCCAGCGGGCCTTTCCAGAACGCTTCGAAGGGCACCAGGTCGGTCGCCACCTCGGGATGCAGCATGGTCAGCCCGGTGGCCGTCAGGCTCAGGCTCATCAGCGACCGGCCGGCCGGGATGTGGGTGCCGTCGCGGGCCTCGAGAACGTCGGCCGTGCAGTCGACCCGGCAGGCCGCGGCGCCGAGCCAGGCCCGGGCCCCCGTCCGGTTGCTGCTGAACGACAGGAACAGGAACGCCTGGTGACGACCCTCGAAGGGTTGCAGGATGTTGCCCTGAATCTGCCGCGGATCCGCGAGCAAGGCCTCGAGATCGTGCCGGTCGGACATAAAGTCTCCATAGCGGACGTACGGGCATAGATGCCTGCGCCGGTTCGACCCGCCGCCGTCACGGCATGCGGGTATTACGGAAGGAGGAGGGCTGTCGTCAGTCGCCGTGCGGGATGGGCACCGTGGCGGTGAGGTGATGCAGCTCGAAGAAGGCAGCGTCAGCCGCTTGACCCATTTCAGTCTCCCATCGTGATGAGCGATGTGTTGCTGAAGGGTTTCGCAGCGGCCCCAGTCGCTGATTGCCCGTGTGCGCCCCGGATTGCGAGGCGCGGACATCACTCGGAGCCCCTAGAGGCCCCTGCGACATCCAACTGGAGCATAGGTCTTTCCGGCTTCAACTCAAGACCCCGTCTCGTATCGCGGTGTGCCAAAAATGCGGGGTGGACCGGAGCGGGCTCGGGCCATACGATCGGCGTTCCTCACTGGAATCCTCCGGAGGTCCGCGGCTTGCGGGCTCGCGGCCCGGCTGGTCCCACGGACCTGGGGTGTGGATTGACCACGGAACTCGACAGTCCCGGCAAGGCCCAACTTCGATTCCCGGCCGCGGTGTGGTTTCTGCTCAGCGGCGAGCTGATCATGGCATTGGGCGTCGGCCTCACCCAGCCGTACGCGGTAGTGCTGCTGCACGACGTGCGCGGCTACTCCCTGGCCGTGGCCACCGGCATCTGGGCGCTGGGCCCGGTCGTCACCATCGCCGGTAACGCCGTCGCCGGCCCGCTGATCGATCGCCGCGGCGGGCGGTTCGTCATGGTGGCCGGCCTGAGCCTGGTCACGGTGAGTCTGCTGACCATCGCGTACGGGCCGGGTCTGGTCTCGGCGATGGCCGGAGTCATGATCGGTGGCCTCGGCTGGTCGTTCGCCATTCCGGCGCTGGGCACACGGCTGGCGATCCTGGCGCCGGAAAGCCGGCGGTCGCGCGTCTACACCCTCCAGTACGTGATCATGAATCTCGGCATGGCGGTCGGCGCCGCCCTGGGCGGGGTCGCGTTCGCTCTCACCCCGCCGGACACGGAGGAAGGCCGATCCGTGCTTCCGTTGCTCTGGGTCGCCGGGGCGACCGTGTGCCTGGTCAACATCGGGCTGACGATGCTTGCCGGCCGGCAGATGGCCCCGCCCTCGGCGGACGGCGAGGTCCCGCGGAAGGGCGGATATCGGCGGGCCCTCGGCGACGGCGCGCTGGTGCGCATCCTGGTCGCCTCGGCGCTGCTGTCCACCCTCGGTTACGGCATCTACAACGCGGCCCCTTCGGTGATGGCGCTCGCCGCGGACGATCCGGCCGCGCTGGGCTGGGCCGGCGTCGCCAACTCGGTGGCCATCGTGGTCGGGTCACCGGTCGCCCTGCGCATCGCCGGTCGCATCACGGCCCGCACCGCCCTGCTCTGCACAGCTGGGTTGTGGGGGCTGGCCTGGGCGATCTGCGTGCCTACGGTGCTCGGCGGCGGCCTGGGCGTCCGAGCGGTGCTGACCATCGCCTCGGTCCTGATCGGTTTCGGCGAGCTGCTGATCGCCGGCGCCCTGCCGACGCTGATCAACGGGCTGGCCCCGGACGACCTGCGCGGGCGCTACAACGCGCTGTCGAACCTGGCGCTGACTGTCGGCATGGCCGCCGGTCCGCTGCTCACCTCGGCCTCCGCCGCGATCGACTCGACCGTTTCGCTGCTCTACGTGGCGGTCGGCCTGGCCGGCGTGGCCACCTTGCTGCTTCTGCGGCGAACACCCGAGGTACCCACGGCGAAGCCGGAGGCGGAGCTGCTCGAGCGTTAGCGGAACAGGGCCACGGCCTCGGCGAGCCGGGCCCGGGTCCAGTCGAGATGGCGGGGGGTGGTGACGCCCCGGAAGGCGGTTTCGACGACCATGACCAAGGTCAGGTACAGGTTGTAGAGGCGGCGGCGGTCGTGTTCGGCCGGGGTCAGGGCGGTCTTGCCGTAGCCGCGGAGGAAGGCGGTCGGGTCGCCGAACGACCCGAGCTGGGTGGCGGCGAAGCCGGCCTCGATGAGCGGGTCGCCGTAGAAGGCGCGCTCGTGATCGATGACGCAGACGATGCGCCGGTCACGGACCAGAACGTTGCTGCCCCACAGGTCCCACTCGACGAACCGGGGCTCGGTCACCGCGTCCAGGCAGTCGGCGTGGTCGGTGAAAAGGGAGCGCAGCGCGGCGTAATCCAGGTCCACGTCGCGCCGTGAGCCGTCGTGCAGAACTTCCTCGGCCATGGTCAGGAAGTGGGCGCGCCAGGTCGGGACGCCGGGGCCGCCGAGGGGGCCGAACGCCGCGCCGGTGAGGGTGTTGAGCTCGCGGGTGGCGGCGCCCAGCGCCTCGTCGTACTCGTCCTGTTCGTGCGGTGACAGCGTCGAGCGGATCAGGCCGTAGTTGTCGGCGTCCACATACGGCATGAAGAACCAGTCGGCGCCGGCCAGCTCGCGGGTCGTGTCGGCGAACTCGACGGCCGGCACGGGCACGCTCGTCCGCGACCGGATCAGGTCGAGCGCGGCCAGCTCGGTCGCCATCGCCCCGCGCTCGTAGGTCATCACCTCGACCCCGGGCGGCGGAGCGATCTTGAGTACGACCTCGCGGCCGTCGCGCAGGCGGATCCGGTACGCCACGTTGAACCAGCCGTGCCCCAGCTCGTGCACCCAGCGCGTACCGGACGGAACCTGATCTTCGGAGTAGGCGCGCGCCACCATCGCCCGCAGCGTCTCGAGGGGCTGCCGGTTCTTGGTGATGCTCTCCATGCTTGCTGGCCTCGCTCCGCTCGGCGGCATTGCGCCCCTGGAGGTCGGTGTCGAGGGCGCCAAAAACGCCCTCGGCTTCGCCTAGCCGTTTTCGGCGCCCTCGACACCGACGGGCGCAATGCGGGTGAGTCAGGATCCCACGTACGCCGCCAGGTGCTCGCCGGTCAGGGTGGAGCGCGCGGCCACCAGGTCGGCCGGGGTGCCCTCGAAGACGATCGTGCCGCCGTCGTGGCCGGCGCCCGGGCCCAGGTCGATGATCCAGTCGGCGTGCGCCATCACGGCCTGGTGATGCTCGATGACGATCACCGACTTGCCCGACTCGACGAGCCGGTCGAGCAGCCCGAGCAGGTTTTCCACATCGGCCAGGTGCAGGCCGGTGGTCGGCTCGTCGAGGACGTAGACGCCGCCCTTTTCCCCCATCCGGGTGGCCAGCTTGAGCCGCTGCCGCTCGCCGCCGGACAGGGTGGTCAGCGGCTGGCCGAGCTTGAGATAGCCGAGCCCGACGTCGGCCAGCCGCACCAGGATCGTGTGCGCGGCCGCCACCTTGCCCTCGCCCTCGCGGAAGAACTCCTCGGCCTCGACCACCGGCATCGCCAGCACCTCGCTGATGTCCTTGCCGCCCAGCTTGTACTCCAGCACGGACGCGTCGAACCGCCGGCCCTCGCACACCTCGCAGGTGGTGGCCATGCCGGCCATCACGCCGAGATCGGTGTAGATGACACCGGCGCCGTTGCAGTTGGGGCACGCGCCCTCGGAGTTGGCGCTGAACAGGGCCGGCTTGACCCCGTTGACCTTGGCGAACGCCTTCCGGATCGGTTCGAGCAGGCCCGTGTACGTGGCCGGGCTGCTGCGCCGCGAACCCCGGATCGCGCCCTGGTCGACCGCCACCACCCCGTCGCGCGGCGCCACCGACCCGTGGATCAGCGAACTCTTGCCCGAGCCGGCCACGCCCGTGACCACGACCAGCACCCCCATCGGGATGTCCACGTCGACGTCGCGCAGGTTGTGCGAGCCGGCGCCGCGCACCTCGAGTGTGCCCGACGGCTGGCGCACCTTGTCCTTCAGCGTCGCCCGGTATTCCAGGTGGCGGCCGGTGAGCGTCCCGCCGGCGCGCAACCCGTCGAGGCTGCCCTCGTAGACCACCTCGCCGCCCCCGCTGCCGGCGGCCGGCCCGAGGTCGATGATGTGGTCGGCAATCGCGATCGCCTCCGGCTTGTGCTCCACCACCAGCACGGTGTTGCCCTTGTCGCGCAGCTGCCGCAGCAGGTCGTTCATGCGCTGGATGTCGTGCGGGTGCAGGCCGATCGTCGGCTCGTCGAAGACGTACGTGACGTCGGTCAGAGCCGAGCCCAGGTGCCGGATCATTTTCGTACGCTGGGCCTCGCCGCCGGACAGCGTGCCCGAGGGCCGGTCGAGCGACAGATAGCCCAGACCGATCTGGACGAACGAGTCGAGCGTCTCGCCCAGCGCGGTCAGCAGCGGCGCCACCGACGGCTCCTCGAGCTCGCGCACCCACTCGGCCAGGTCGCTGATCTGCATCCGGCAGGCGTCGGCGATGCTGATGCCCTTGATCTTCGACGACCGCGCGGGCTCGCTGAGCCGGGTGCCGTCGCAGTCCGGGCAGGTTTTGAAGATGGCGACCCGCTCGATGAAGGCCCGCACGTGGGGTTGCACGGCGTCGATGTCCTTGGACAGGAACGACTTCTGGATCGAGGGGATCAGGCCCGCGTACGTCAGATTGATGCCCTCGATCTTGACCTTGGTGGCCTCGCGGTAGAGCAGGTCGTCGAGTTCCTTCTTGGTGAACTTCTTGATCGGCTTGTCCGGGTCGAAGTAGCCGACACCCCGGAAGATCCGCCCGTACCAGCCCTCCATGCTGTACCCGGGGATCGTGATCGCGCCCTCGTTGAGCGACTTGTTCTCGTCGTACAGCTGGGAAAGGTCGATGTCGTTGACCGAGCCGCGCCCCTCACAGCGCGGGCACATGCCGCCGAGCAGGCTGAAGGTCCGCTTCTCCTTGACCTCGCGCCCGCCCTTCTGCAGCGTCACGGCGCCGGCCCCGCTGACCGAGGCGATGTTGAAGGAGAAGGCCTGCGGCGAGCCGATGTACGGCTTCCCGAGCCGGCTGAACAGGATCCGCAGCATGGCGTTGGCGTCGGTGGCCGTGCCGACCGTCGACCGGACGTCGCCGCCCATCCGCTCCTGGTCGACGAGGATCGCCGTGGTCAGGCCGTCGAGCACGTCGACGTCGGGCCGAGCCATCGAGGGCATGAAGTTCTGCAGGAAAGCCGAATAAGTCTCGTTGATCAGCCGCTGCGACTCGGCCGCGATCGTGCCGAAGACCAGCGAGCTCTTGCCCGAACCGGAGACCCCGGTGAACACCGTGAGGCGGCGCTTCGGAATCTCGACGCTGACGTCCTTGAGGTTGTTCACGCGTGCCCCGTGCACGCGGATCATGTCGTGGCTGTCGGCCTCGTGCATTCCCCGGCTCCCTCGTTCGACGGC
Organism: Actinoplanes sp. NPDC021490; assembly: GCF_055562135.1. Classification (NCBI taxonomy): domain Bacteria; kingdom Bacillati; phylum Actinomycetota; class Actinomycetes; order Micromonosporales; family Micromonosporaceae; genus Actinoplanes; species Actinoplanes sp. NPDC021490. The sequence goes on along the minus strand of NZ_JBVHFW010000003.1, from coordinate 370,136 downwards.
TTCCCCCCGCAGAACTCTAAGTGCGGCGCGGGCCGCGCTGCTTCTTCATTCCTGATCAGGGGTCGGGCAAGTCTGCCAGGGGCGTACCTGCAGGCGCGCGGGGTAAGCGGTAGGCATGGCAATTAAGAAACAGACCCGCGACGCGTTGCCGGACAGCACGTTCGCGTTTCCCCGCGTACGCAAGGAGCCGTTGAACGACGCCCGGCATGTGCGCAACGCCATCGCCCGGTTCGACCAGGTGCGCGACGTGACCGACGAGGAACGCGACGAGGCCTTCCGGCGCATCAAGAAGGCCGCCGCCGAGTTCGGCGTCGACATGACCGAGAACTCCTGGCACGAGCTGGGCAAGCCGTCGGCCGGTCGCCGTTCGTCCGACAAGCCACGCACTCAGGCGCCGAAAAAGGATCTCTACGCCGAGGCTCAGCGGCAGGGCATCCGCGGCCGCTCGTCGATGACGAAGGAGCAGCTCGTCGAGGCCCTCCGCGAGTGATCCGAGAAGGAAGCCGGCCGGGCAGATCATCTTCGAAGCGCGGATGTCGACCTGGCATGAGCCCTGGTTCTCACAGCCGGGGGAGGTGGGCCCGGTCGCGGAGGTGTTCGGGGACCAGCTCGACCAGTTGGTCGGGGCGCAGGGGCAGGTCGAGCAGGCTCAGCTTGATGCGCGTACGGGTGCCGTGGGTGCCCTGGTCGAAGCGGACCACGTTGGTGGCGTGGGGGCGCATGCGCAGGACCATGTCGGTGCCCTCGGCGACGGTGATCGTCGTCGCGCCGTCGAGCGACAGGCGGGTCTCGTGCGAAGGGGCGCGCAGCCGGATGGTCTCCTCGCCGCCCAGCACGATCGAGCGGTTGATGCCGGCCATCGGCGCGACGGGGGTGAGGCCGATCAGCGGGGCCGACGGCGAGATGACCGGGCCGCCCGCCGCGTAGTTGTAGGCGGTCGAACCCGTCGGCGTGCACACGACGACCGCGTCGCTGCGGAAATAGCCGTGGCGGACGCCGTTGATTTCCAGGTCGAGCGAGACGGCGGTCCACGGCTGGGCGGCCGTGAGCACCACGTCGTTGAAGGCCAGGGCCGGGCCGTCGTGGCCGGTCAGCTCGAGGCAGCTGTGCGGTTCCAGGCTGAAGTCGCCGGCGATCAGGCGGTCGAGCGCCTGGTGCAGGCCGTCGGGGGACACCTCGATCAGGAAGCCGATGTTGCCGTGGTTGACGCCCAGCACCGGCGTCGGGCGACCCGCGACCAGCCGCATCGCCCCCAGCATGGTGCCGTCGCCGCCCAGGCTGAACACGAAGTCGGCCCGCTCGGCGATCGCATCCTCGTCCATCGGCTCGACATCCTGGAGGCGTACGGCGTCGGAAGGTTTGGCCACGAGCCGGACGCCGTGCTCCTTGGCCAGCTTGACCACCGTGGCGACCGACTCGCTGACATCGTTGCGGGGATGCACGACGAGGCCGAGGATGTGGTTCTTCATGCCCATGCCCCGACCATGCCACGAATCCGATCAACCCCCCAGCGGATGGCACTTCTCGAAGCCGCAGCCGGATTCGAACCGGCGTGATCCGCTTTGCAGGCGGCTCCCTGACCACTCGGGCATGCGACTGTGCTGACGTGCGCGTCCCTGGTGCCGACCCAGGTCTGCCATAAGGCGACGGTTTTACGGACCGCTGGACGTGCCGCCGTCCACGACGCGCGTAGGTGACTGACCGGATTCGAACCGGCGACCTCCGGGGCCACGACCCGGCGCTCGGCCATCTGAGCTTCAGCCACAGTGCCCGCACCAGGGATCGAACCTGGGACCTTCCCCGTGTGAAGGGGACGCTCTTCCGCTGAGCCATACGGACGTATCCCGGGCTGGGGTCGAACCAGCGGCTTCCGCCCTGTCACGGCGGCGCTCTTCCGCTGAGCTACCGGGATGGGAGCAGGGGCGGGATTTGAACCCGCGATATCCGGCTTATGGGACCGGCGAGGACGACCGAACTCCTCCACCCTGCAAGTGCGCCGCCGGGGAATCGAACCCCGAACCCACGGATTAAGAGTCCGTTGCTCTACCAATTGAGCTAGCGGCACTTGGTGCGTGCGTGCGTGCGTGCTTGCTTGCTTTGCGTTCGCGGAGACGGGGCGAGTTGAACGCCCACGGGGTTTCATCCCCCAACCGCTTTCGAGGCGGTGGCCGGCGCCCATCGGCTGGCGTCTCCGTGTGTGGTGCCGTGTCGCCGGGTGGGTTCGAACCACCGGCCTCCGCTTTTTCAGAGCAGCGCTCGTACCGGCTGAGCTACGGCGACAAATTTCTTGCGTGGACCCGGCCGGGGTCGAACCGGCCACCTCCGCTGTGCGAGAGCGGCGCTCTACCTGATGAGCTACGAGCCCCTGTAATGCTGCGTACCCGGAGCGCGATTCGAACGCGCACTGGCGCCGTCCTGAGCGGCGTGCCTCTGCCATTGGGCTACCCGGGTGTGGGCCGGAGGCGGGACTCGAACCCGCTGCCTGCCGATTACGAGTCGGCTGCACGACCTGTCGTGCTGCACCGGCCTGGTGTCGTGCTGATCGTGCGTGCCCTCGGCGCGATTCGAACGCGCACTACCGACGTCCTCAACGTCGGGCCTCTGCCGTTGGGCTACGAGGGCGAAAAGCGGCAGGCCGGATTCGAACCGGCGGCCTCCACCGTGGCGGGGTGGCGCTCTGGCCTGACTGAGCTACAACCGCATGTGGACCTGGGCGGATTCGAACCGCCGACCCCCGGTCTGCCGAACCGGTGCGCTACCGACTGCGCCACAAGCCCATGGGTCCGCGACCGCCGTCGCGAACCGGAAAAGTCCGGAGCCCCCGAGTCGAACGGGGTGTCTCACACTCCCAAGGTGCGCGGGTTGCCGTCTCCCTCGCTCCGGATAAATGTGCCATCCGCTGTGGAGTTGTCAATTAACGAATCGAATAAGGGCAGCGTGGAATGGCCCACGGCGCCGGATGGAAAATGCGATCGGAAAACAAAAAAGCCGCCGTCCCGGGGAGGGGTCGGCGGCGTCGTGCCAGCGTGCGCTAGCTGTGCCACCGCCCCCGATAGGGCTTGCCAAGGAGCGTAAAGAAGCAGGTCAGGGCGATGCCCGAGCCGCACGGTGCTAGCTGGTGAGCTGCGGTCGTGACGTGCTGCGACATCTGCCTCTCCTCTCCTGTGGTTCCCGGTGGTGAAAACAAAGGTAGCCGCCGGCGCGCCGTCTTGGCAACGCTATTTACGGGTTGGATTGAATTGCTTTCTGTCAACCGGGCCTGTGGACAACTGGGCATTGTGGATAACCCGGCTGGGCCGTCCGCCGCCGCGTAGGGTCGGGCCCGCGTCTTCCTCTTACCCGGGGTGGGCGGGGGAGGCGGTGGCTGAACACATGATCAAGCAACACTTGACCAAGCGACACACATGATCAGGCAGCGCGTGATCAAGCAGCACACGACCGAGCAGCGGATCGTCGAGCAGTACCCGACCGAGCAGCACATGATCAAACGACACATGATCGAGTACGGATACGTGATCAAGGGAGCGGCGCATGAGTGGCAGGCCGGCGGTTCACCTGGCGATCCCGGTGGACGATCTGGAGGCGGCCCGCGAGTTCTACGGCGGGGTGCTCGGGCTCGGTCAGGGTCGGTCCAGCGACCACTGGATCGACTGGGATCTGCACGGGCATCAGCTCGTGACGCACGTCGTCGACCGGCCCGTGACGGCCGCGGGCGACAGTGAAGTGGACGGTCATGAGGTGCCGATCCCGCACTATGGGCTGCTGCTGACGATTGAGGAGTTCCACGCCCTGGCCGAGCGGCTGCGGGAGGCCGGCACGACCTTCCTGATCGAGCCCTACCTGCGGTTCCCGGGCCGGCCGGGTGAGCAGTGGACGATGTTCTTCCGCGACCCGGCCGGCAACGCGCTGGAGTTCAAGGCCTTCCGCGACGAGAGCCAGGTGTTCGCGCAATGAGAGACGAAGCGCGATGAGAGACGAAGCGCAATGAGAGACGAAGCGCGATGAGAGACGAGAGCCGGGTGTTGGCGCAATGAGAAGAGTGCTGGTCACGGGAGCGTCGCGGGGGATCGGGCGGGCCATCGCGGTCGCGTTCGCCGCGAAGGGTGACCGCGTCGCGGTGCACTACGGGAGCGACCGGCAGGAGGCCGAGGTCACCCTGCGTACGCTGGAAGGGGTTGATCATGCCCTGGTCGGCGGGGACCTGGCCGATCCCGAGGCGGCGCGCACCGTGGTCGACGCGGCCGCGGCGGGGCTGGGCGGGATCGACGTGCTGGTCAACAACGCTGCCATCGCGCCCGGCGAGGCCAACCGCCACGAGATCACTTCCATCCCGTACGAGGAATGGCAGCGGATCTGGCGCACCATGATCGATGTCGACCTGCTCGGGGCGGCCAACGTGACCTATCTCGTGGCCCGCCACCTGATCGAGCGGGAGGCCGGCGGCAGCATCGTCAACGTGGGCTCCCGAGGGGCGTATCGCGGCGAACCCGACTTCCCCGCCTACGGCGCCGCCAAGGCCGCCCTGCACGCGTTCGGCCAGTCGATGGCGGTCGCGCTGGCCCCGTACGGGATCGCCGTCGCCTCGGTGGCGCCCGGCTTCATCGGCACGGAGAGGCAGCAGGGCAACATCGACGACCGTGTACGCGCCCAGAGCCCGTTCGGCCGGGTCGGCACCCCGGAGGAGGTCGCGGCGGCCGTGCTGCACCTGAGCTCACCCGAGGCGGTCTGGTCGTCGGGCGCCGTCCTCGATCTCAACGGCGCTTCCCACCTGCGGTAACGACACCTCTCGATGGCTCGGGTATCTTGAGGGTCGAGGAAACAAACTTAAACATTCATGGGGGCTCGGGTGTCTTCTGCGGATCGGTTCGCCCTGTTGTCGACGTCCGAGCCACCGGCCGGGCAGCGCGTGCTGTTCCGGCAGGCTGTCGTGCTGGGCGGGAGCATCGCGGGCCTGATGGCCGCGCGGGTGCTCAGCAACCACGCCGACCAGGTGCTGATCATCGAGCGCGACGATCTGGCCGAGCTCGACGTGCCCGCCGACCGGATCGCCGCCGACCCGGCCGGAGCCGTCGCGCCGCGCCCGGGTGTGCCGCAGGGCAGCCAGGTCCACGCGCTGCTGCCCTCGGGGCTCAACCAGCTCGAACGGTTCTTCCCCGGCTTCATCGAGGAGGCGCTGGCCGCGGGCGCGGTGAACCCGCCGCCCGAGACGAACCGCTTCTACATGGACGGCAAGCTGCGCGACGAGGCGCCGGCCGGTCCCGCCGCGCAGGCCCTGATCTCGAGCCGCCCGTTCCTCGAGGCGCTGATTCGTCATCGGGTGCTGAGCCTGGCCAACGTGCGTACGGTGACGGGCCGGGCCGAGGGTTTGATCTTGCGCGACGATGCCGTGACCGGCGTGCGCTACGGCGACGGGCAGGAGGAGGCGGCCGACTTCGTGGTCGACGCCACCGGACGCTCCAGCCGGCTCGGCGACTGGCTCGAGGGGCACGGGTTCGCGAAACCGCCGATGCAGCGCATGGGCATCAAGCTCAACTACGCGACCGCCCTGTTCCGCCGCCCGGCCGACGCCCAGGTGTGGACGTGCATCTCGATCGCCAACCCCGGCCCGGGCAAGGTCGCGCGGATCGGCGGCTTCACCCCGATCGAGGGCGACCGGTGGACGGTGCTCGTCTCCGGCTATGCCGACGACCGGCCCGGACGCGACGCGGGCGAGTTCCGGCAGCGCTGCGTCGACAACTTCCCGCCCGAGTTCGGCGAGGTGGCGACCACGGCCGTGCAGGTCGGTGACGTCGTCACCTATCACCAGGCGGACAGCCGGCGCCGCGACTTCCACCGGCTGACCCGGTTCCCGGCCCGCCTGGTCGCGGCCGGTGACGCCGTGGCCTCGTTCAATCCCGTGTACGGCCAGGGGATGACCTCGGCCACGCTGCACGCCTCGGCGCTCTCCGAATATCTGCGCGGCCGGCCTGACCTGGACAAGCCCGCCCTGTCCTACTTCCAGGACGTCAAGGTCGTGGTGGACGCGGCCTGGCAGGTCTCGACCATGGCCGACCTGGCGCTGCCGCACGTCGACGGGCCTTACCCCAAGGGTTACAAGGCCATCCAGTGGATCACCGGCCTGATCTTCAAGGCGTCGATGCGCGACCAGTCGATCAACCAGCGGCTCGGCCAGGTCACCACGATGCTCGAGCACCCGAGCGCGCTGGCCCAGCCGAAGTTCCTGCTGCGGGCGCTGGCGATCGGGGCCCGCACCTGACCGGGCCATGACCCGCGCCACACACCGTCACGTCGGCTTCCGCTCCCTCGTCCCTGGCCCGAACGCACAGGACGAGCGAAGGGGTGGACACGATGAGGATGGCAGTGGCCGGGGGAACCGGCTGGGCCGGCAAGCTGGTGGTCGAACGGGCGCGGGCGGCCGGGCACGACGTCGTGGTGATCTCCCGGTCGAACGGGATCGACCTGACCACCGGCGCCGGGATCGACGAGGCGTTGCGGGGCGTCGACGCGGTGATCGACGTGACCAACATCGAGACGCTGAACCGCAGGACGGCGACCGCGTTCTTCGAGACGACCACACGCACCCTTCTGGCGGCGGAGGAGCGTTCCCGCGTACGCCACCACGTGGTGCTGTCGATCGTCGGAGTCGACCGGGTCGACTCGGGCTACTACGCGGGCAAGCGCCGCCAGGAAGAGCTCGCGCTGACCGGCCCGATCCCGGCGACCGTGCTGCGGGCGACCCAGTTCCACGAGTTCGCCGCCCAGATGATCGACCGCGTGCCCGGACCGGTGAAGCTGGTGCCGTCGATGCTGACCCGGCCGGTCGCCGCGGCCGAGGTCGCGGCCGAGCTCGTACGGCTGGCCGAAGGACCCGCCCAGGGCCTGGCGACCGACCTGGCCGGCCCCGAGGTGCTCAAGATGTCGTCGATGGTGCGGCGCCTGGCCCGGGGCAGACTGGTGCTGACGGTGCCGGCCGGCCGGGCGATGTCGGGCGGTGGTCTGCTGCCGACCGGCGATTTCCAGCGCGGCGAAATCACGTTCGCCGAATGGGTGGCCGGACGGTGAAGCGCTGGGCCGTGCTGATCCTGGCCGTCTCGGCCGCCGTCGTCGGCGTGTGGGCCGCCGCGTTCCCGCTGTCGTTCTACCACGACTTCCCGTCCCCGGGCCGCAACTGGGTCTCGACGCTGGGCCCCTACAGCGAGCATCTCGTACGCGATGTCGGCGCCCTCTATCTGGCCCTGCTCGTGCTCAGCGTCTGGGCGTGGCGGCGCCCCACCCCGGAGGCCCTGCGCGTCACCGGCGGCGCCTGGCTGGTCTTCAACGCGATCCACTTCCTGTGGCACATGCTCCACCTCGACATGTTCCCCACCATCGACAAGGTCGGGAACGCCGTCTCGCTCGGCGGGCTGCTGGTTCTGTCGATCGTGCTGCTCCTGCCCGACCGCGCGCGTACGCGTACCCGACCGGCTTGATCACGCCGGAGTAAGGTCACTCGACGTGCTGGGGGAGATCGTCAACGAGGTGCGCGACGGCGTCGGCTGGGTCACGATGAGCAACCCGGCCCGGCGTAATGCCCTGTCCACGGCCATGCTCGGTGCGCTGGCCGACGTCGTCCGCCGCTTCGACGACGCGCCCGACGTACGCACGATCGTGCTGCGCGGCGCGGGCGAGACGTTCACCGCGGGGGCCGACATCTCCGAGTTCGCCGCCCACCACGACTCGGCCGGGGCCCGCGAGACGTGGGAGCAGACGCTCACCGGCCTGTTCGAAACGCTCAGCGGGCTGACCACCCCGCTGATCGCGATGATCCAGGGGCCGTGCTTCGGGGCCGGGATGGCGCTGGCGCTGAGCGCCGACATCCGGATCGCCGCCGAGGGCAGCCGCTTCGCGATCCCGGCGGCCCGGCTCGGCATCGGCTATCCGTTCGCCCTCGCGCAGACCCTCGTCCACGTGGTCGGCCCGGCCAACGCGGGCGACATGCTGTTCACCGCCCGTGCCTACGCGGACACCGAGGCCCTGACCGTCGGGCTGATCAACCGCCTGGTGCCGGCCGCGGAACTCGAGGCGGACGTGCTGGGCACCGCGTCGGCGATCGCCGCCAACGCGCCGCTGGCCGTGCGCGCGGCCAAGGCCTCGATCAAGGCGGCCGCCCACCCGGCGCTGGCCGAGCGGGCCCGGCAGCTGATCGCCGAGACCACCGGCTCGTACGACGAATTCGAGGGTCAGCGGGCGTTCATGGAGCGGAGATCACCGTCCTTCGAGGGTCGTTGACACTTTTATCACGGCCTATATTGACGACTGTTAGTAAATCTTCCTAATCTTTGGTGGCCCGATAGTCATCCCCACGGCGCACCCCCGCGCCGGACACGAAGGGTCACCATCCCCATGGCCATCCGAAAGAGCCGCTGGACAGCGGCGGCCGCCGCATGCGCGGTTGCCGCGGTCGGCACCGTCACCGCCCTCGCCATGCAGGGCACCTCGCAGGCTGCCGTCCTGCCCAACGGCTTCAAGAGCGTCGGCTACATGCCGTCCTGGGCCGGCAGCGTCACGAGCGTCCAATACTCGAAGCTGACCCACATCAACTACTCGTTCGCGCTTCCCAACGCCAACGGCACCCTCCAGCCGATCGAGAACACGTCGAAGCTCCAACAGCTCGTCACCCTCGGTCACCAGAACAACGTCAAGGTGTCGCTGGCCATCGGCGGCTGGAACGACGGCAACGACTCCGCCTTCGAGTCGCTCGCCGCCAGTTCCGGCACCCGCACCTCGTTCGTCACCAACGTCATGAACACCGTGCGCCAGTACGGGCTCGACGGCATCGACATCGACTGGGAGTACCCGGACCCGGGCCAGAGCGGCAACAACTACACGGCGCTCATGCAGCAGCTCAGCACCGCCCTGCACAACGAGGGCAAGCTGCTCACGGCCGCGGTCGTCAGCGAGGGCGGCACGGCCAACGGCGTCCAGCCGGCCGTGTTCGGCTACGTCGACTGGCTCAACATCATGGCGTACGACGGTGGATCGCCGCACGCGAACTACGACTGGTCGATCGCCTCGGCGAACTTCTGGAAGAACCGGGGCCTGCCGAAGGCCAAGACCGTGCTCGGTGTGCCGTTCTACAGCCGGCCCGGCTATTTGACGTACGCGCAGCTGGTCGCCCAGGACCCGGCCAACGCCAACCGGGACTGCACGCCGTCGGGCGAGTGCTACAACGGCCTGCCCACGATCCGCCGCAAGACCCAGTGGGCGATGGCCAACGCCGGCGGCATCATGAACTGGGAGCTCTCGCAGGACGTGACCGGCGCCAACTCGCTGGTCAGCGCCATCTACGAGACGGTGATGAACGGCGGCGGCGGGGGCCCCACGACCCCGCCGCCGTCCGGCCGCACCGGCCGCATCACCGGCGTCGCCGGCAAGTGCGTCGACATCGCCGCCGCGTCCAGCGCCAACGGCACGGCCGTGCAGCTCTACGACTGCAACGGCACAACCGCGCAGAACTGGACGGTCGGCACCGACGGCACGATCCGCGGCCTCGGCAAGTGCCTGGACATCGCCGCGGCCGGAACCGCCAACGGCACGCTGGTGCAGATCTACGACTGCAACGGCACCGGCGCGCAGCAGTGGCAGGCCCAGTCCAACGGCACCCTGCGCAACCCGGTCAGCAACCGCTGCCTCGACGCGTCGAACAACAGCTCGGCCAACGGCACCCGCCTGCAGATCTGGGACTGCTCCACCACCGCCAACCAGCGGTGGACCCTCCCCTGACCGTTCCTGCCGACGCGGCCCGTCCCTCATGGGGCGGGCCGCGCCTTTTCGTCCTCCGCCGCGGTTCACCCGCCGTTCGGGTTAAGCCGCTCGGTGGTCCACCGGCGGGCGACTGACCAGCGGCTTTGCGGTCGGCATCATCGCTCGCATGCCCTATCGCGTATCCGACCCCGGCGTATCTGCCCGCCCCGACAAACACCCTTGCCCCGCGTGGCTTGGGTAATGACTTCCGCGGCGTGCGCCGCCGCGGCCTGGGGAATCTCCGACTTCCTGGCCGGCCTCCTGGCCCGCCGGCTACCGATCCTGACCATCCTCGTGTGGTCCAAGGTCGCCGCCATGCTGCTGGCCCTCGTCGCCGCCGCGGTCTGGGGCACCCCACCGCCCACCGACGTACGCCTGTGGCTGGGAGTCCTGGCCGGACTCGTGGGCCTACCGGCAATGGGCCTGCTCTACCGGGCCATGCGCGACGGCTCCCTGGCCGTGGTCGCGCCGGTCGCTGCGGTAGCCGCCCTGGTCCCCGTCGTCTGGGGCCTCCTCCATGGCGACCGGCTGGGTCTCTTCGCCGCCGTCGGCATAGCAACCGGCTTGGCCGGTGCCACCCTGGCCAGCTGGCCCGTACCCGGCGCCGGACATCGCCGCACCCGACGCTCGGCCAACCTGTGCGCCCTCGGAGCAGCGCTCGGCTTCGGCATCTATTTCGTGCTCCTGCACGAGGCAGCCGCCGCCGACCAATTCTGGTCAGTGGCCTACGCCCGCATAGCCGAAGGCCTGGCCGCCCTGCTTCTCGTTGTCGCCATGCGCCACCGCTGGGGCAAAGGACGCAGAACCACCGCCGGGGTCACCCGACCGGCCGGCCTCGGTCTTCGGGCAGGCGACGCCCTGCCGATCTTCGTCGTGGGCGCCACCGACGCCGTAGCCGACGCGGCCTTCATCGTCGCCGCGGCGGCCGCGCTGGCCCCCGCCGCTGTCGTGGCGTCGCTCTACCCGGCCGTGACGCTCTTGCTCAACCGCTCACTGCTCCGCGAACGCCTGCACACCGTTCACCTCTGCGGCGTCCTGGCCGCCCTGTTCGCCGTGGCCTGCCTGGCCCGCTAGTTCTCGATGATGCCCATCTGTACGAACAACCAGGCGACGCCGAACGCGGCCGCACCACCCGGGAAGGCAGTGCGAGGCCCGCATCGGCCAGGATGGGCGGATGACCAGTCTGACCGGACAGCAGATCGCGGGCGAGGGCCTCACCGGCTGGGCCTACTTCTACGACAGCCTGGAAACCCGGATCGGCACGCCCGACTTCGCGGCCGGGCTGGCGCTGGTCGCCGCCATCGGTGCCGCCGCCGAGCAGGCCGGCCACCACCCCGACGTCAACCTGCGCTACACGCACGTCGACGTCCGGCTGACCAGCCACGACGTGCAGGGCGTGACCACCCGCGACGTGCAGCTGGCCCGAGCCATCAGCGCCCTGGCCGCGGACGCCGGCCTGCGCCCGGCGAGCGGCCCGATATCCCGGCTCGACATCGCCCTGGACACACCGGACCGCAAACAGGTGTTGCCGTTCTGGGAAGCCGTGTTCGGCCTGGTCCGCGACCACAACGCCGACCCCGGCATCGACCTGACCGACCCGGCCGACAAACTGCCCACCCTGTGGTTCCAGCAGTCCGGCGACGAAGAACCCCGCCAGCGCTGGCACCACGACTTGTGGATCGATCCCGCCGAGGTGCAGCCCCGCATCAAAGCCGCGCTCGCGGCGGGCGGCCGCCTGGTCAGCGACGAGCGCTCTCCCGCGTACTGGATCCTGGCCGACCCGGAAGGCAACAAGATCTGCCTCTGCACCTGGCAATCCCGCGACTAGCTTCCGTCCGTCGGTTTTGGGCTGATGCCGACGCCGATCGTGTCCGCCGGATACGGCACGCGACCAGTCGGTCAGCCCCATTCAGCGACTCCGGCGGCGTGCTGGTGGGTGCGCGCGCTGGTGCCGTCGACCTGGGCGCCCCAGTCGATGTCGTCGTCGAGTCCGGCTGGCGCTGTCACCAGATGCCCGCACCGCTTCAACGACCGTCAGCCGTACGACGAGGCAAACCGGCGCTGTCACCACGTGCCCGCACCGCTTCAACATCCGTCAGCCGTACGACGACGCAGACCGGCGCTGTCACCACGTGCCCGCACCGCTTCAACGACCGTCAGCCGTACGACGACGCAGACCGGCGCTGGTCAAGGTGTCCTGGCGGGGGATCGTCGCGGGTTGGTGGTCCGGTTTGTGGCTTGGACGGTTGCCGGACGCGAACGCCGGACACGGCCCCAAGGCTTGTAGACCGAGAGCACCGTGGCCAGGCTCAACAGGGTGAGTGACACGATCGGGGGCATGATCAGGCTGCTGACGTCGTAGGAGATCGACTCGCCGGCGGACACCCGGACGCCGTACGCGGCGACGTCGGGCATTCCGGGCCGCAGCAGGACCAGGATCAGCGTGCACAACAGGACGTTCAGAACGAGCTTGACGCCGACCCACCAGTAACGAACCAGGCCCCACTTGGTGCCCAGGCCCAGAACCAGCCCGGTGATCAAGCAGACCAGCCCCGACGTCAGCATCGGCCACACGACGAACGTGCCCAGCGCCTGATAGGCCAGGCCACGCCGAGCCGGATCGTCGCTCAGCCCGCCGACGCCGACCAGCACGGCCACAAGCACGTCGATACCGATCCACGCCCCCGCCGACACGATGTGCAGCACGAGCCAGAACTTGCGGTGGGCGGGTCTGAAAGCCATGAGCCCAGCCTGCCCGGCAAACGGCGCTCGCTCGTCGGTCTCGGGGCGGTCCCGCACGTACGCCCTCCGACGTACACAAGCACCGGCCGCGCATGGCACGGTGAAACCATGCGCCCACGTGACCTGGCCGCGCCCGCCGCCCTGGCCGTGGTCGGCCTGGGCACCCTGCCGGTGCTCGACCGGTTTTCGGCGACCGACCACCCCGTCGACGCGACAGCCGTGGCGCTGGTGCTCGCCACCGCCGCGACCACGGCACTGTGCCACCGCTGGCCCGGCCCCGCCCTGCTGACGGCGGCATCGTTCACCTCCCTGTATCTGGTCCTCGGATATCCGTACGGGCCGATCCTGTTGTCCTTCGCCGTCTGCGTCTATGCCGTGGCTCGCCACCGGACCCTCCGGCAGGCGGCCCTCTGGTCGGCGCCGGCGCTGCTCGTTCTGCTGATCCACCTCGTGTTCGACGAGCCGCTGATCGGTCTGGCCCCCGGCACGGCCTGGGTGGTCGTGCCGTTCACCCTCGGCGCGGCCCGTCGCCAGGTCGTCGAGGCGCAGGCCCGCGAGCGTGCCGAGTCGGAGCGGCGGATCGCCGACGCCGAACGCCTGCGCGTCGCCCACGAGGTGCACGACGTGGTCGGCCACGGCCTCGCTGCCATCCAGATGCAGGCCGACATCGCGCTGCACCTGCGCGACGCGCGGCCCGAGATGGCACTCGAGGCCCTCGAAGCGATCAGCAAGGCGAGCTCCGAAGCCCTGGACGAGTTGCGCGCCACCCTCGCCGGCCTCTCCTCGCCGGGGCTGTCCGGTCTCGAGGACCTGTGCACCCGCCTCCGCACGGCCGGCGTTGCTGTCGACCTGACCGTCGACGGAACGCCGCGCCCGCTGCCCACCGCGGTCGACGTGGCCGCGTACCGCGTGCTGCAGGAGGCGCTCACGAACGTCGTGAAGCACGCCGACCAGCCACGAGCGCGGGTGACGATCCAGCACCGTCCAGACCGGCTCGACCTGGGCGTCTTCAACTCCGTCGCCACGGCCGGCCACGCCGAGGGGTTCGGCATCACCGGGATGCGCCGCCGCGTCGAGCAGCTCGGCGGCGACCTGACCGCCTCGGCCCACTCCGGCACGTTCGCCCTCCACGCCGTCATCCCCCGGGAGCGCCATCCGTGATCACCGTGATGCTCGCCGACGACCAGGACCTCGTACGCCTCGGCCTGCGTGCGCTGTTCGACGCCTCCGACGGGTTCACGGTTGTGGCCGAGGCGGCCGACGGGCTCGCCGCCCTGGCCGAGGCCCGTCGCACCCATCCCGATCTGGTGCTCATGGACATCCGCATGCCCGGGATCGACGGCCTCGAGGCCACCCGCCGGATCGTGGCCGATCCGGCCATGTCGACGACCAGAGTCATCGTTCTCACCACCTTCGAACACGACGAATACGTCTTCACCGCCCTGCGCGCCGGCGCGAGCGGCTTCCTGCTGAAGAACACCAAGCCACCTGCTCTGCTGGACGCGGTGCGCACGGTCACCGACGGTGGTGCCCTGCTGGCGCCCTCGGTCACCCGCACCCTGATTCGCGAATTCACCGACCTGTCTCCGCACTCACGCACCCCGCATCCCGGCCTGGACCGCCTGACCGATCGTGAGCGCGAGATCGTCGTGCTGGTCGCGCAGGGACTGAGCAACCACGAGATCGCCGAACACCTCGTCGTCAGCCCGGCCACGGCCCGCACCCACGTGAGCCGGTCGATGACCAAGCTGGGCGCCCGGGACCGCGCCCAGCTGGTCGTCTTCGCCTATCAATCCGGCCTCGCCTGAACGCGGCCGCGCGCCAGGGCCAGCCCGCCGAGCGTCATGGAGATCGGGCCCAGCACGACGGCCGCCCAGCCGCCCACCACGCCGTTTCCTGTGCCGGGACCGCCGTCGGCCGTGGCTATCACCAGGATGCCCACGAGCGTGCCGACCGCACCGGCGAGCACGGCGGCGACGGAGCCGTTCCTTCTCGTGCGGGCCAAGGCCCACGACGCGGTGAAGACGCCTGCCAGTGCCAGCAGCGAGGCCACCGTTGCTATCAATCGATCCATGGTGAACATGGGTCCTCCTTTCGCCTCTGCATCGTGGTCGGGCGGAGGCTGGAGGGCATCGTGCCGATGTGGACACCTGACTACTGCGTTCGCAGCAGCCGACATCGCCTGCGTTCGCACGACGCGCGCCGGTTGGCCGGCGGCTACTGTGCCCGCATGGACAGGGCATGGGATTGGGTGATAGCGGTCGGGGTGGCCGTCATCATGCTGATCACCGGGCTGTCCACCACCGGGCTGGAGGCGATCGGTTATCCGCTTCTGGTCATCGGCGGCCTCTCGCTGGGCGAGCGCCGGCGGGCACCGGTTGCCGTTGTGATCATCACGGGAGCCTGCGCGGTCGGCTACCAGGCGGCCGGCTTCGAGGCGTTCGCCGTGGCCTACCTCATCGCGGTCTATTCGGCGATGCGGGACGGGCGGTGGGTCGCCACCGTGGCGACCAGCGTGATCGTGCTGGTCACGCTGCCGGTGGCGGCCGTGGCCTCGGGGGCCTCCGGCCTGGGTGAGGCGTTCGCCCGGTCCCGCGGCGTTCTCGAGCTGGCCTGGCTGCTCGCGGCGGGGGCAGCGGGGGTGGCCCTGCGGGAGGCCGAGCAGCGGGCCGACGAGGCCGTGCGCACCCGCGAGGCGATCGCGCGGCGGCGGGCCGACGAGGAGAGGCTGCACATCGCCCGGGAGCTGCACGACTCGCTCACGCACCAGATCTCGGTGATCAAGGTGCAGTCCGAGGCGGCGGTCCATGTGGCCGAGCGGCGGGGCGAGCCGGTGCCCGAGGCGCTGCTGGCCATTCGCGAGGCGGGGCGCGCGGCCTCTCGTGATCTGCGCGCGACTCTCGAGGCGCTGCGCGACGACTCCCACGTGCCACCGCACGGGATCGACCAGATCCCGGCGCTTGTCGAACGGGCCGCGAACGCGGGGATCGGGACCACGCTGACGATCGAGGGAGAGCGGGCCGATGTGCCGTTCGCCGTCGACCGCACGGCTTACCGGATCGTTCAGGAGTCGCTGACCAATGTCGTCCGGCATGCCGCGGGCGCGAACGCCACGGTGCACCTCGACTACCGTCCCGATGCTCTGGCGGTCCGTGTGGACGACGACGGCCCTGGAGTTCCGGGCTCCGCACCCGAGCCGGGGATCGGGCTGCTCGGCATGCGGGAAAGGGTTGCCGCGCTCGGGGGCAGTCTCCGGGCCGAACCGCGGACGGGCGGGGGCTTCACGGTCGACGTCGAGCTGCCATGGGAACGTACGGGATGATCAGGGTCCTGCTCGTCGACGACCAGCCGCTGATTCGCAGCGGTTTCCGGGCGCTGCTCGATCTCGAGGACGACATCGAGGTGGTGGCCGAGGGCAGCGACGGTGAACAGGCGCTGGCCCTCGCCCGGCAGCACGCGCCCGACGTCGCGTTGATCGACGTTCGGATGCCCACCCTGGACGGCATTCAGGCAACCGAGCGCATCGCCGCGGATCCGGCGTTGAGCGGCGTGCACGTGGTGATTCTGACCAACTACGGGTTGGATGAGTATGTCTTTCAGGCGCTTCGTGCGGGGGCCGGGGGATTTCTCGTCAAGGACATTCAGCCGGAGGATTTCGTGCATGCGGTCCGGGTCGCGGCGCGCGGGGAGGCGCTGCTCGCCCCGGCGATCACTCGCAAGCTGATCGACCGCTACGTCACGCGCCCGCCCCGGCCCGCGGCAAACCTGGACGAGCTGACAAACCGCGAGCGTGAGGCTGTGGCCCTGGTCGCGCAGGGATTGTCGAACAACGAGGTGGCCGTCCAGATGGCGATCACCCCGATAACCGCGAAGACTCACATCAACCGGGCCATGACCAAGCTGCGGGCCCGCGACCGCGCGCAACTGGTGGTGATCGCCTACGAGTCCGGCCTCGTGAAACCGACACCAGCCTGAGCGCCGAGGCTGCCTTGTGACGGCCTGGAAGCCACTGCGGACGCCGAACGCCGGACCGGGACGCCGGGCCCGGGACGCCGGGCCCGGGACGCCCGGGCCCGCGACGCCCGGGCCCGCGACGCCCGAACCCGCGACGCCCGAACCCGCGACGCCTGGGCCCGGGACGCCCGGATCCAGGACGTAAACCCCGGCCGCCCGTCCTCGGACGCCGGATGTCGATTGGAGTGCGATGGCCGTTGGACGACTGCACCACCTGATCATTGACTGCCCGGAGCCTGCGGTCGAGGGGCGTTTCTGGAGTGCTGTGCTCGGTCAGCCGATCACCTACGACGACGGCGACTTCGTGGTCGTTTCGGCCGACACGACCACGTCCGGGATGGCCTTTCAGCGCGCACCCGATCACGTGGCGCCGACCTGGCCGGACCCGGCGATCCCGCAACAGATGCACCTCGACGTCATGGTTGACGACCCGGCGGCCGCGGCGGAGTCGGTGATCGCGCTCGGGGCGACGCCCCTGCCCGGCAACAACGTCTTCGCCGATCCGGCCGGCCACCCGTTCTGCCTGATCCCACGTCCGAGCTGGGCACCCGTGGTGGGGTGAGGCCGGCCGTCATTGTGGGGCGTCCGGGCTTGAGCCAGTGGTGGCCCCGAAGCGCCGGCGTCGGGTTCAGCGACGGCGGAATTGAGGGCGGCCGTTACAGGGCGGTGGGGCTGCCCTTGGTGGGTGAGGGCGGCCGTTACAGGGCGGTGGGGCTGCCCTTGGTGGGTGAGGGCGGCCTTTACTGAGGGGCGTCGAGGCGCAGGATGGTCTCCTCGATTGTGGTGTTGCGGGCCTGGGCGAAGCCGGTTTCGGTGCCGATGTCGGTGAAGCCGGCTCGACGCAGCACTCGGAGCGATGCGTGGTTGTCGCTTGCGGCTCGGCCGAACAGGGGGCGTACGGGGACTTCCTGCAGCAGCAGGGCGAGCGCGCGGCCGGCTATGCCCTGGCCCCAGAAGCGGCGGTCGATCCAGTAGGTGACCTCGGTGTCGCCCTCGATGACGAAAGCAGCGACGCTGCCGACCAAATGGCCGTCCAGGGTGATGGCGCGGTTCGTTACGTCGGGCCTTGCGCGGATGCGGGCCATGTGGGCGTCGAAGGCGGCGCGATCGTTGGGGTCCCGGCTCACGAAAGCGGCCATGTGCACCGACTCGGGATCCCGCATCTGTTCGAACAGCGCGTCGAGGTCGGAGTCCTCGATCGGTCGCAGCGCTACCTCAGCCATGTCACAGCCCCCCATCGTCACGGCGATTCTGCCTCCTCGGCCGGGATCGCGTTGGCCCGCGGAGGACGGCGTTCGCCGACAGGCGAGCGTGGATTCCTGATGGCCAGCCGCCGAAGCAACAGGGTCTCGATCGGGTGGGCCGCGTGCCGACGGCCGCCGGTCGACCGAGGGGGACGGGACCGAGTGGGTGAGCCGGGCGGTGAGTGGCGGGCCGTAGCCTCTCGGGGGTCGACCCGTACGCGAAAGGCTTTCATGGCTGCGAAGTATCGCCCGGCGAGGCTCGCCGTGGTGAGTGCTGTCGGGCTTGCTCTGGGTGCGTCCGTCTATGCCGGCGTCTGGATCGGGCAGGACCGCCGGCCTCCGGCCGAGATCGCTGTTCCCCCGGAGCGGCAGATCGAGCCCGTCGAGGAGCCGACGACGTTTGCTCCGTCGACCCGGCCCCCATCGGCTCCGGCTTCAGAGCCGACGACAGCTTCGGCTACGGCTACGGCTACGGCTACGGCTACGGCTTCCAGCAAACCGACCCGGACGCCCACGCCGGTCTGGCAGGACAAAGTGATCGCGAGCACCAGCGTTCTGAACGCGGGGCAGAGCTGGTCGAGCAACCGGCTCCGGCTCACGGTGACCGGCGAGGGTGATCTCGTGTTGCGGGATCAAGGGCGGGTCGTCTGGCGGACCGGCACGACCACCGGCGTCAAACTCGTTATGCAGAACGACGGCCATCTCGTCCTGTACGACGCGGGCAACGGCACGGCCTGGAGCAGCCGCACCCAGGGCAACCCAGGTGCGGTGCTGATCCTGCGGGCCGGCGGCGAGATGGTGATCTCGCTGAACGGGCGCGTCCTGTTCCAGGTCTAAGCTACTTGAGCGGGATCTTCACGCCGCCCGAGAACACCGAGTCGTGCAGCTCGATCGACGTGAGCTTGGTGCCCTTGGGCACGTCGTAGACGAGCTTGCCGGTCACCTGGTTGCCCGGGTTGATCTGCTGCAGGAACGTCGAACTGTTGCCGTTGACCGCGACCTCGGCCTCGACGTTGTCGGAGAACTGCGTGCCCTTGGCGTCGTACGCCTTCTGGCTCGAACCGTCGAAGTACTGGGCCTCGTCGCCGATGTTCTTGACGGTCAGCGTGACGACGCAGAACGTGCCCTGGGCCTTGGCCGGCAGGACGGAAGGGCCGACGGTGCTCTTGGTGCAGTCCATGTTCTTGACCGTGAACTCGAACTTGCCGTCGCGCGCGGCCTTGTTCATCTCGCCGGCCACCGCGTTCTTGCCGGCGGCGTTGTCGTCGAGCGTCTGCACGGCGTCCTTGGCCCCGCCGAGGACGAGGGTGAAGATGCCGACGCAGCCGAGAATCATCACAACCACGACACCGAGCAGAATCCACGGCCACTTGCGCTTCTTCTTGGGCGGCGGCGCAGGCGTCCCATAGGAAGGCGGCGGCGTTCCGTACGAAGGCGGCGGCGTGCCATAGGAAGACGGCGGCCCGTCGTTGGAAGAGGCCGGCGTGCCATAAGTGCCCGCACTGCCGTAATTGCCGGCATTGCCGTACGAAGGCTGACCGTAAGAACCCTGCGGCGAGCCGTACGTGTTGTCGGGCGGGCCGTAAGAACCCGGCTGAGGCTCACCGGGAGGCTGGTATGTCACAGTTTCGGAGCTCCACGGACTGGTGTCAGGGATTGGTGTGCGCCCGGGCGCCAGTCCAGGCTCGGTCGCCTTCCCATGCAACAGGGCTGCCCCGACAAGATCATCAGCCGTCCTGTCAGGCCTCACCGGCACACTGCGGCCTATCGGTCAGACCTTTGGGTGATCTTTCATGGCCGAGAGTTCCAGCAGCGTACGGACCCGGAGCCGGGCGTACGGGATGAGCGCTGAGCGGCCTTGGCCGGCGCCGATCTAGGCTTCACGCTATGACAACCCTTGCGGCCCGTACGATCGCGGCCCTGCGCTCCGAGCACGAAGCGCTCGCCGCGGCGGCCGGCACCCTCACGCCCGAGCAGCTCAAGTCGCCGTCCGGCGCGTCGGAATGGACCGTCGCGCAGGTCTTCTCGCACCTGGGCAGCGGCGCCGAGATCGCGCTGGCGAACTTCCGCGCCGAGATGGGTCAGGCCGAGAAGCCGGGACCGGACTTCAACCAGGGCGTCTGGGACCGGTGGAACGCCCTCGCCCCCGAGGCGCAGGCGGCCGGCTGGCTCGAGTCGGACGAGGCGTTCGTGGCCGCCCTGGAGGCCCTGACGCCCGAGCAGCTCGAGTCGGTCTCGATCAACCCGGGCTTCCTGCCGCAGCCGATCCCGGTGGCGTCGTTCGCCGGCCTGCGGCTCAACGAGGTGGCCAGCCACACCTGGGACATCCGGGTGGCCGGCGACCCGGCGGCGGGCCTGCGACCGGAGTCGGCCGACCTGCTGGCCGAGCACCTCAGCGGCGGCCTGAGCTTCCTGATCGGCTTCATCGCCAAGCCCGACGCGGTGAGCGGGCCGGTCGTCGCCGCGATCAGCGGAACGCCGTACCGCATCGTGGTGGGCGACGAGTCCCGCCTCACCACCGACACGCTCGACGCGACCGCGACCTTCGACGGCCCGCTCGAGGCGGCGCTGCGGCTGCTCGCCGGCCGCCTGGGCCCGCAGTACACCCCGGCCGGGGTCACGGTGACCGGCAACGCCGGCCTGGACGACCTGCGGGCGGCCTTCCCCGGCTTCTGAAGCCGGACACTGCTGAAGCCGGACACTGCTGAAGCCGGATACGAAGCACCGGCCCGATCCCGGCCGCTCCGCAGCCGCCGCACGCGGCCGGGGCGGCCGGAGTCGTGCGTGAGCGGGTCCGAAGCGGCCGCGGCCGGCGTCGTGCGTGAACGCGTCCGGGGTCAGGCCGACGGCAGCCCGCGGCCGGCGTCGTCCGTGAGCGGGTCCGGGTCAGGCCAGCCCTTCGGCCTGGGCCACGGATAGCGCGTCCGGAGGCGTCCGGGTGAACACCTCGAGCAGGAAGTCGGCCTCCTCGTGCCGGGCCTGACGGGCCAGCCCAGGTGTGGCGCCGAGCCTTTCGTGCACGTCGTCGCCCGGGCGGGCGTGCTCTTCGACCGGGTGCCGCCAGTGCACGGCGATCAGGTCGCCGCCGGGCTCGAGGGAGGCGACCGCGCGGTCGATCAGCGTGGTCAGGTCGTGGTCGTCGAAGTAGTAGCCGATCTCGGACAGCACGATCAGGTCGAACGTGGCGTCCGGCCAGTCCGCGGGCATCCGGGCGGTGCCCACGGTGACGTGCGGGAACGCGGCGAGGTGGCCGGCCGCCGTGGCCACCGCGGCCGGGACCGCGTCGACCGACAGCAGGCGTTCGCAGCGCCCGGCCAGGCGTGCGGTGAGCCGGCCGGTCGAGCAGCCGGGCTCGAATCCCGAGCGGTAGTGGCGGCGCGGCAGTGAATCCACGGTCAGTGCGTGCTTGCGGGCGTCGTACCAGCGGGTCTCGAAGCTCCACGGGTCGCTGCTGCGGGCGTACAGGTCCTCGAAATAGCTTGTCGGCGTGGTCATCGGAAGACCACCTCGAACGGGCGGGCGAACCGGGCCAGGACGTGCGGCGGCAGGATGGCGGCGTCGGCCGGGCCGGGGCCCAGGGGAGCGATCTGGCTCGGGAACGCCTCGATGGCCTGCTGCTTCGTGGCCATGGCGGCTTCGTCCAGGTTGACCCGGCACGCGCGGTCCCACGGCACCCGCGCGTCGTCCGGCGAGGACCAGTGCCACGTCCAGATCGGATATTCGAGCAGCACCGCCCCGGTGGCCTCGCAGGCGCGCGCGGCGGCCCGGCCCACCGCCTCGTGATCCGGGTGGCCGTCCTCCCGCCACGTCGCCAGGCACCAGCGGCCCGGCGAGAGCAAGCCGGTGAGGACCTCGGTCAGCGGATCCTCCTCGATCTTGCCGTCGGGGTGGCCCAGCCGGTGCACGACGGCGTCGCCCACGCCCAGGCGGCGCAGGGCCTCGTCGGTTTCGGCGCGCCGGATCGCGGCCAGTTCCCCTTGCGTGTGCACCGTCGAGCCGGGATGGGAGGCCTCGCCGTCGGTCACCGCGACCAGCTCGGCCGCGCCCAGCGTGGCCATCAGCCCGGCCACGCCGAGGATCTCGTCGTCGGGGTGCGGGGCGACGATCAGCGGCGTGCCCGCGCCGGCCAGCGGCAGCCGGGGCCATCCGGCGGTCGCGGGCCAGGAGAGCCAACTCTGTTCGGGCGTGCCTTCGGCGATGACGATCGGTTTCACCACGGTGACTCCTCCTGCACGAGACGGCCCAGCTGCTCGAGGTCGGCCTCGGCGTGGCTCTGCCGCAGATAGACGGTCAGGTCGGCGACCCGGCGGGCGTGGCGCTCGTCGCGGCACAGCGGTCCGGCTCCGAGGGCGCGGCCGACCCGGTCGATGACCTCGGTGGCGGCGGCCTCGACCGTCGCCCGTACGCGCAGGGCCAGCCGCTGCTGGAGGGCGTCCGGATCGGCGTCGATCGCGGCGGCCGCCTCGGCCAGCACCGCGCGGGCCGCGCCCAGGGCCACGTCGACCGCGCCCAGGTGGGCCAGCGCGTGCGGGCCGTCGGCCTTCTCGCGCAGCAGGTCGGCGATGCCCAGCGTGCCGCCGTACCAGCAGGCCGCGACGCCGATGCCGCCGTGCCAGAAGCCGGGCCGGTTGACGTAGTCGCCGGGGCCGCCGACCGGGCGCGCGGGCGCGTCGGTGAACCGGATGGTGCGGCTGTCGCTGGCCGCCATGCCCACCGCCGGCCAGGTGCCGTCGAGCGGGACGGCGTGCGGCGCCTCGTTGGTGACCGCGAAGAGCCGGATGCCGTCCGGGGCCTCGGCGGTGACCAGCGCGTGGGTGCACCAGCCGGCCCCGGAGCACCACGGCCGCTCCCCGCCGAGCCGCCACCCCTCGGCCGTTTTCACGGCTTGCAGCGAACGGGGCACGGCCGCCCACACGCCCCACCGTTCGTCGGCGGACGCCGGGCCGTCGTCGCCGAGTTCGGCCCGGATCGCGGCGGCGTCCGCGTGGCCCTCGCCCAGCCGGGCGGCGACCGGGTCGGCCCGGCCCAGCTCGGCGAGTTTCCTGAGGCGCCCGGCGGTGTCGCCCTGGCCGGGCCGGGAATGGATCATGAGCACCAGGCCGCGATACCCGGGCGGCGGGCGCCCAACCAATTATTTTGAGCGCTGCTTGCGAACGAGTTGTCCGGCCGCGATCGCCAGCGCGGCCACGGGAATGGCGGCCACCGCACCCACGGTGGCCCGGCCCCACCGTCCCGGCCCGCCCTCCTGGCGCGGCTGGGAGGCGTACACGTTGCCGTCGTGCGCCTCGATCGGCCGGCGTCCCAGGCCGCCGCGCCGCATCAGGGTCCCGACCAGCGCGTCGTACAGGGGTGGGAAGGCGACGAAGCCGAACTCGATGAGCCGGTTGGTCGCGCCGACGGAGACCTCGGCCCGCGGTTTGTCGGCCTGCCGGACGACGCGTGCGGCGACCCGTTCGGCCGAGTCCACCGGCGGCGGCGGACGGCCGACGAACCCGGCGTAGTTGGCCGCGCTGGCGTAGATCGGCGTGTCGACGCTGCCCGGCGCCACCGCGCAGACGTGGATGTCCTTGGCGTCCCGCGTCTCCTGCCGCAGGATGCGGGCCAGGCCGCGGGCGCCCCACTTCGCGGTCACGTAGGCCGACACATAGGGCACCGCGACGTGGGCCAGCAGCGAGCCGACCAGGATCAGCGTGCCGTGGCCCTGGGCTCGGAACTGCCTCAGCGCCGTACGGGCAACGTTCGCCGGGCCGAGCAGGTCGGTGGTGACCACCCGGTCGAACACCTCGGGCGGCAGATCCTCGAATTTCCCGTACGCCATCACGGCGGCCGTGTCGACCCACACGTCGATCCGCCCGTGCCGCTCCACCGTGGCCTTCGCCAGCGCCTCCAGGTCCTCGCGGTGGGTCACGTCGGCGGTGACGACCATGGCGTCGCCCCCGCATTCCGCGGCCACCCGGGCCAGATCGGCGGCGCCGCGCGCGGCCAGCACGACGTGGTCCCCTCGCCGGGCGAACGCCACGGCCGAAGCCCGGCCGATGCCGCTGGACGCCCCGGTCAATACCACCACGCGTGAGCTCATGAACGCATCGCATACCCGGGTAAAGCCCGGGTACTCGAACATATATGCGAGCACTCACTTGGCAAGGAACCGGCAAAGTCGCGGTGGAGAACGTTCCCGACCCTGTCATCCAGGAGCCGACGGACGCCATCGTCCGTATGACATCGACCGCGATCTGCGGCTCCGATCTGCACCTGTACGACGTGCTCGGGATGTATCTCGACAAGGGCGACATCCTCGGGCACGAGCCGATGGGCATCGTCGAGGAGGTGGGCGCCGAGGTCACGCACATCAAGCCGGGCGACCGGGTGGTGATCCCCTTCAACATCTCCTGCGGCCACTGCTTCTTCTGCCGGAAGGGCTACTACGCGCAGTGCGAGACCACCCAGGTCAAGGAGCAAGGCAAGGGCGCGTCGCTGTTCGGCTACACCAAGCTGTACGGCCAGGTGCCCGGCGGTCAGGCCGAATACCTGCGCGTGCCGCAGGCGCACTTCGGGCCGATCAAGGTGCCGGAGGGCCACCCTGACGAGCGCTTCCTGTTCCTCTCGGACGTGCTGACCACCTCGTGGCAGGCCGCGAAGTGGGCCGACATCGAGCCCGGCGGCACGGTGCTGGTCACCGGTCTCGGCCCGATCGGCCAGATGTCGGCCCGGATCGCCCGCCACCTGGGCGCCGGCCGGGTCCTCGCGGTCGACAACGTGCCCGAGCGGATCGCCATGGCCGAGCGCAACGGCATCGAGGTGCTGAACTTCGACAAGATCGACGACATCGGCGAGGCCGTACGCGACGCGACCGCCGGACGCGGCGCCGACTCGGTGATCGAGGCCGTCGGCATGGAGGCGCACGGCACCCCGTTCCAGTCGGCCGCGATGAAGGCGGCCGGTATGCTGCCCGACGCCCTCGCGCGCAAGGCCACCGAGACGTTCGGCGTCGACCGGATGGCCGCGCTGCGCACCGCCTTCGACTCCGTCCGGCGGGCCGGCACCATCTCGATCATCGGGGTCTACGGCGGCGAGGCCGACCCGTTCCCGATGATGGACCTGTTCGACAAGGGCGTCACCATGCGGATGGGCCAGGCCCACGTGAAGCACTGGGTCGACGAGATCATGCCGCTGCTCACCGGTGACGGCGACCCGCTGGGCGTGGACGACCTGACCACCCACCGCCTGCCGCTGGAGGAAGCACCGCACGGCTACGAGATCTTCAAGAAGAAGGAGGACGGCTGCATCAAGGTCGTTCTCAAGCCGTAACCGACGGCCGTAACGAAGGCCGGGCCCGCTCCGATCGAGCGGGCCCGGCCTTGTCTCACTTGTCGCCCGAACCGGGCTCGGCCATCTTGCGGTGCATCTCGCCCTTGAGCTTGTCCGGCATCACCTTGGACGCCGCGCCCTGCACCTTGGTCTTCAGCGAACCGGCGACGATCTTCTCCTTGTCCTTCTGCATGGCCTCGAAGCCCTGCTTGGCCACCACGGCCGGGTCGTCCTTCTTGCTCGAGCCGACCTTCGTGTCGTCCATGTCGGCGCGGTGGAAGAAGTTGGTGTCGGTCGGGCCGGGCATCAGCGACGTCACCGTCACTTCGGTGTCCTTCAGCTCGGCCCGCAGGGCCTCGGCGAACGACTGCACGAACGACTTCGACGCGTTGTAGACGGCCTGGTAGGTGCCCGGCATCATCGACGCGATCGAGGATGTGAACAAGACCTGGCCGGCGTTGCGGGCCACCATGTCCGGCAGCACCCGCTTGGCCAGGTGCACGGTCGACGTCACGTTCACGTCGATGACGTTGAGCTCCTCGCGCAGGTCGGTCTCCGTCGTGAAGTCGCCACCGATGCCGCGGCCGGCGTTGAGGGCGATCGCGTCCACCGGGCGCCCGGTCTCGAGGATCGCCGCGTACAGGTGCTCGACGCCCTCGTAGTGCGCGAGGTCCGCGCGTACGGCGGTCACCTGGTTCTGGCCGTCGCGGCGCAGCGCGGTGGCCGCCTCCTCGATGCCGTCGTCCTCGGCGCACACCAGCAGGTCGTACCCGTGCTGGGCGAACTGCTTGGCCAGCTCGAACCCGATTCCGCTGGAGGCGCCGGTCACCACTGCAAATGCATTCGTCGACGTTGTCATGCTCGTCGCATGCCCCGCACCGGGCCACCTAATCACGCCTCCAACAGGGCCGGGGCGCATCCGGGACGGGTCCATGGTGGTCGATGTCTTGCACTACCCTGACCCCTCGACGCGGATTCCGGGAGGACACCTGTCATGACCACCACCCCGCCAGAGAAGCTGGACACGACCACGCCACACAGCGCCCGCGTCTGGAACTACTGGCTCGGCGGCAAGGACAACTACGCCGTCGACCGGGAGGTCGGGGACAGCGTGCTCGAGGTGTTCCCGGCCATCGCCGAGAATGCCCGGGCCTGCCGCGCCTTCCTGGCCCGCGTCGTGACCTATCTGGCCGGCGAGGCCGGGATCCGCCAGTTCCTCGACATCGGCACCGGCTTGCCCACGGCCAACAACACGCACGAGGTGGCCCAGCGCGTGGCCCCGGCGTCCCGCATCGTCTACGTCGACAACGACCCGCTCGTCCTGGTGCACGCCCGCGCCCTGCTCAGCAGTGGTCCGGAGGGTGTCACCGACTACATCGACGCCGATCTGCGCGACACCGCGACGATCCGGCGCGAGGCGGCCCGCACCCTCGACTTCGACCAGCCGATCGCCCTGATGCTGATGGGCATCCTGGGCCACGTGGAGGATGACGACGAGGCCCGGGCCATCGTGCGGCGGCTGGTCGACCTGCTCCCGTCCGGCAGTTACCTCGCCTTCTACGACGGCACCGACACCAGCGCGAAGATCGTCGAGGGTGCCAAGGTGTCCAGCGACGGCGGCCACACCTATCACCTGCGCAGTCCGGAACGCATCGCCCGGTTCTTCGACGGCCTCGAACTGGTCGAGCCCGGTGTGGTGTCCGTCTCCGACTGGCGCCCGGAGACCGGGACTGCCCACCAGGACTCGTACGGCGGGATCGGGCGTAAGCCGTAGCCCCGGCTCAGTGGGCGGCCACCGTGGTCAGCAGGAAGTCGACCAGGCGGCGGGCCTGGGCCGGCGTGTCGGCGGCCAGGGCCGGGCGCTTGTCGGGCGGGGTGGTCAGGGCGTGCATCATGGCGCCGCCGATCACCGTGTTGAGCAGCAGGGTCACCGAGGTGGCGGCGGGCAGCTCGCCCCGGGCTATGCCGCGCCGGACGATGCCGCGGGCGGCCTGGATCTGGGCCTGGCGGGTCGCGCCGTAGTGCTCGGCGATGCCCGGGATCTTGGCGGCCTCGAGCGTCAGGCGTAGCGCGGCGCGGCTCGACGGGCCGGCGTACACGTCGAGGATCTGGGTGGCCAGTTCGACCAGGTCGCCGTGCAGCGTGCCGGTGTCGACGTCGCTGACGTGCGGCAGGCTGGCCGTGAGCGCGTCGGTCAGCAGCGCCTCCTTGCTGTTCCAGCGCAGATAGAGCGACGCCTTGCCGACCCCGGCCCGCCGGGCCACCGTCTCCATCGCGAACCCGGCCCACCCGGCGTCGCCGAACAGGTCGAGGGCGGCCCGGGCGATGCGGCGGTCGACCTCGGGATCGCGGGGGCGTCCGCTGCTCACCATGTGCGGACCCCTTCCTCACACATTGCTGAACGGTTACCGTCACGATACACTTTGGATAAGTGAACACCTAGCGTTCAGTAAAGCGTTGGTCAGTAATAGGGCTTTGGTCAGTAATAGGGCGTTGAGTAAAAGGGCGTGTGGTCATGAAGGACGGGCCGGGCACGATCCTGGTGGGCATCGACGGCTCCACGTCCTCGCTGCGCGCCGCCGCCTATGCCGCGGGTCTGGCCCGCCGCCAGGGCAGCAAGCTGGTCGCGCTCTACGTGCGTACGCACCCTTCGGGTCTTCTGCCCCTGGCCGACACCGGCGGCGCGGTGGCCACGGTGATCGAGACGCAGGACGCGGTCGAGCGTGAGCTGCGCACCATGTTCACCGAGCGGCTGGCCGAGATCGACGTCGACGCCCGCCTGGTCGTCCGCACCGGCGAGCCCTACACCGAGATCGTCGACGCCGCCCACGAGCTGCGGGCCGACGCCGTCATCGTGGGCCGCTCGACCCAGGCGCTGCACCGGATAGCGGGCTCCCTGAGCTCCAAGCTCGTCCGCTGCGGCCGCTGGCCGGTCACCGTCGTGCCCTGACCGCGATCCTCGCCCCGGCGACATCGGGGTCGGACCCCGAGACGGCATCAGGCGCGATCGTGGCGTTCGACGGCCCGGGCGATCTCGACCCGTGAGGTCACCGACAGCTTGTGGAAGACGTTGCGGATGTGGGTCTCCACCGTCTTCGTGCTCAGGTAGAGCTCCTCGGCGATCTCGGCGTTGGTCCGGCGCTCGGTGATCAGACGGGCGATCTGCAGCTCCCGCCCGGTCAGGCCGGTCAGGGCGCCGGGTGCGCTGCGGTGGTGGACGCGCCGGTGGCCGAGCCGCCGCAGCAACCGTTCCGCCTCGGCCCGCCGCCGGGGCGCCCCGCAGCGCTCGTAGATCTCACAGACCAACTGCAGATTTCGTACGGCGGCCCCGGTGTCGCCCGCCTCGGCCAGCGCTCGCGCCGCCAGGAACCGGGACGCGGCCTCCTCGAGCACGAAGCCGGTCGCCGCGGCGGCCAGGGCCAGCTCGGCCGCTTCCCGGGCCCGGCCCTGAGCGAGGGCGACGGCCGCGGCGGCCCGGCCGGTGAGGCCGGTCAGCGCGGCTGCTTCGCCGACTTGGCCGGCGGCCAGACGGCAGCGGACGAGCAGTTCCTGGGCGGCCGGGCGCAGCGGGGCGGGGAGCGCGTCGAGGTCGGGGACGAGCAGGCGTTCGGCCCCGGCCGGCTCGCCCGCATCGGCCAGCGCCGTCGCCAGGGTCAGCCGCGACCACACGCCGGGCAGCGTTCTCCCGGTACGCCCCAGGGCCTCCACGCTCTCCTCGGCCAGGGTTCGCGCCACGGCCGGTTCGCCGCTGCTCGTGGCCGCCGACGCCCGCGCCAGCAGGGTCCAGCCCAGCAGGGACGGGCTGCCCGACGTGCGGGCCACGTCGATGGCGTCGTCGAGCAGGGCCGCCGCGTCGGGCAGCCGGCCCTGCGCGACCCGCACCAGGCCGCCCCAGAACATCACCGGGATGTGATGGTGCACCAGCCCGAGCGCGCGGTCGGCGTGCCGGGCCGCGTCGGTGAGCCGGCCGGCCAGCAGCTCGGCCGCGGCGAGCTGGGCGACGATGGGATCGGGGGAGTGCCCGATCCGCTCGTCGGTCTCGGCGTCCAGCAGCGCCGCCGCCTCGGCGCAGGCGTCGACCGCGTCGTCGGCGCCCGCGAACGCGGCGCTGAACCCGAGCCGCATGGCGGTCTCCGCGACGACCAGGGGATCGCCCAGCCGCCCGGCCGTGGCGCGGGCCCGGCGGGCCCAGTCGACGGCCGGCCCGAATTCGAGGCGGAACAGATGGTCCTGCGCGATGGCGCTCATGAGCAGGGCGGTTTCGGCCGAGTCGATTTCCCGTACGGTCTCGAACGCCGCCGTGAGCCGCCGGTGCGCCGCGTCGTGGTGGCCCAGCGTCTGCTCGATGCCGGCACAGTCGGCGATCAGCGACACCCGGGCCGTGGGCTCGTCGTCCGGCATCAGGGCCAGGGCCCGTACGAGGGAATCCCGGGCTTGATCGAGACGGCCGGCCGCACCCAGCGCCCGGCCCAATGCGGCCCACAACCCCGGGTCGCCGGGCTGCAGGTCGAGAGCGTGCCGATACCAGCGGGCGGCGTCCCCGGGCGCGCGCAGCACCACGTCGTCACCCGCCGCCCGCAGCAGCTCGACCGCGGCCCGATCACCCGGACGCGCGGCCTGCACGACGTGGTGGGCCCGCGCCGCCGGCGGCACCCCACGCTCGGCCAGCGCGCGGGCCAGCCGCTCGTGCGCGCCCACCCGCCAGGCTCGCGGCGCGGTGTCGTAGACGGCCCGGCGCAGGAGCGGATGCCGGAACCGGAACCTTCGCGGCGCCTCGGTCGGCCGGACGAGATCGCGATCGAGCAACGCGTCGAGGGCCTCGGCCACCTGCGGCTCGGTGCGTTCGGCGGCGGTGGCGACCAGTTCGAGCAGGAACGGGTCACCGGCCACGGCCGCGCCCTCCAGCACCCGGCGCACGTCGCGGTCGAGCGAGGCCAGCTCGTCGGAGATGGCCGTCGACACCGCGTCCTCGGCGGATCGGCCGGCGCTCCGGTTCCGCCCGGCCCGCGCCAGCTGCGTCAGATAGAACGGGTTGCCGCCGCTCTCGGCGTGCAGCCGGGCGGCGTTCTCGTTCTCCGGGCCCAGCAGCATCCGTACGTCGGCCGGGGTGAGCGGCGTCAGGTCGAGGCGCGTGTGCGCGGCCCGTTCGAGGGCGGCGGTCAGGCGCCCGGCCGTCTGACGCGGCCGCATGGCCAGGGCGAGCAGCACGGGCGCGGCCGGGGGCCGCCGCAGCAGCGCGCAGATCAGCTCCACCGATCCCTCGTCGGCCCAGTGCAGATCGTCGAGCAGCAGCACGAGCGGGGCCGGGCCGGCCAGCGCCTCCAGCAGCCGGCGCATGGCCCGGTGGGCCCGGTAGCGCGGGTCGCCGCGGCCCTCGTACGCGGGGGCGGGCCACGACGGCAGCAGATGCCCCAGTTCGGCCCGGGTCTCGTCGTCGACCTCCGGCCCGGTCGCCCGCAGATATTCGTCGAGCGCGTCGACGAACAGCCAGAACGGCAGGTCCCGCTCGAACTCGGAGGCGCTGCCGTTGAGCACCAGCATGCCGCGCTCGTCGGCCATCCGGCCCAGTTCGGCCAGCATGCGGCTCTTGCCGATGCCCGGCTCGCCCGCGATCACCAGCGTTGCGGCCTCGGTTCCGGTCAGCGCCGCGCCGAACGCCGCCAGTTCGGCCTCGCGCCCGACCAGGCCGTGCCTCTGCTTCACCGGATCAGGGTCGCACCCCGATGTCGATCCGCGCGACGGCCACGACGCTCGATCTGTGCCGCGATTCCTTCTTCACAACCGACACGACGCCGGCGACTGCGGGGTCGTGTTCGCCGCGTTCCGCGGTTTCGCCAGCCCGCTGCGGCACGCGAACGCCCTGGCCTCGTGCCGCACCGGCGGTCACGAGGTGTGGTGGCAGGCCACCGCGGACGACGAAACCGCCGCGCTGAGCCAGCTGCCCCGTTACGTGGCCGCGGCCACCACCGTGACCCGCATCGAGCGGGTCGACACGCCCTGAGGAGTCCTGATGTCCGAAACAACCCGAGTTCTCGTCT
The DNA here is from genome assembly GCF_055562135.1 of Actinoplanes sp. NPDC021490. Lineage (NCBI taxonomy): Bacteria > Bacillati > Actinomycetota > Actinomycetes > Micromonosporales > Micromonosporaceae > Actinoplanes > Actinoplanes sp. NPDC021490. The sequence continues at coordinate 339,007 of NZ_JBVHFW010000003.1, read as the reverse complement.
CCGGCGCCGGACCGACCGGGCTTGCCCTGGCCTGCGCGCTGACCGCCCGCGGCATCGATCACGTGCTGCTCGACCAGACCGAGCGCGGCGCCAACACCTCGCGGGCGGCGGTCATTCACGCCCGTACGCTGGAAGTTCTCGACGAATTGGGAATCAGTGACGAGCTGTGCCGGCGGGGCATCGTGGTGCCCTCCTTCGCCGTCCGCGATCGTGACCGGGTGCTGCTGCGGGTGCCGTTCGGCGGGTTGCCGACCAAATTCCCGTACACGTTGATGCTCCCGCAGAACATCACCGAGGAGGTCCTGGCCGGGCACCTGGCCGCGAGCGGCGGAACGGTCCGCTGGGGACATAGGGTGACCAGCCTCGCGCACGACGCCGACGGGGTCACCGCCAAGGTCACCGGGCCCGGCGGCGACACCTACGAGATCCGCTCGCGCTACCTGGCCGGGTGCGACGGCATGCACAGCGCCGTCCGCGAGCAGTCCGGCATCGCCTTCACCGGCGACCGCTACGCCGAGTCGTTCGTGCTGGCCGACGTGACGATGGACTGGCCGTACCCGCGCGACGAGGTCAGCCTGTTCTTCTCGCCCACCGGCCTGGTGGTCGTCGCGCCCCTGCCGGGCGACCGTTACCGCATCGTGGCGACCCTCGACGACGCCCCCGAGCATCCGGTCGCGGCCGACGTGCAGCGGCTGCTCGACGCGCGGGGCCCGGCCACCGCGCCCGGCCGGGTGACCGGGTTCGGCTGGAGCTCGCGCTTCCGCGTGCACCACCGTCTGGCCGGCGCCTACCGCAGCGGTCCGGTCTTCCTGGCCGGGGACGCCGCCCACGTGCACAGCCCGGCCGGCGGCCAGGGCATGAACACCGGCATCCAGGACGCGATCGCCCTGGCCCGGGTGCTCGCGGGCGATCCGGCGGACTTCGACGCCTACGAGGCCGAGCGACGCCCGGTCGCGGCCGGCGTCGTGGCCACGACGCACCGCATGACCAGGGCGGCCACCGTACGCAACCCGCTGCTGCGCGCCGGCCGCAACGCCGTCCTCGGTCTCGTCGGCCGTTCCCCGTCGGTCCAGCGCCGCCTGGCCATGAACCTGGCCGAACTGTCCCGCTGAAACCGTCCCGGTCCAGTCATGAAACGCCATCTTCGGCGAAGGCCCGGCCGGCCGCCGCGCCGGCATCTTGACCGGGTGATTCGAGCGATCCTGGAGAAACGGACACTCAGTCGAATCGACGCTTCTCGAACTTGCCTAGAGTGAGGTGGTGACGGAGGCCATGATCGCGGCGGCCGCGGCGCTCTTCGCGGCGCTGATCGGGGGCGCCGCGGTGTTGCGGGCGCGCCGAGCGCCGCGATCTCGCCTGGAGGTTCTGGAGGTCTCCGTCGGCCCGTCGGATTCCGAGGCGAGCGGATCCGTCAGTGTGCTGAACATCGTCGTCCGTAACGCCGGCAACCAGCCGTCGATCGTGACACGCGCCACGGTGCTGGCCGAGCACGCCGCGCTGATCAACCGGCCGGTTCTGCCCAACATCGAGCCTGTGCTCGCCGGGTACCTGCCGTCGTCGCGAACCTACGATGGGGGGCTACCGCCGGCGGATGAGGCACAAGGACAGGCGACCGAGCTCGAACTGATGCAGCGAATACCGCCGCTGGAGGTCGAGCGTTTCGACATTCGCCTGCGGGCTCGCTCCGTTCCCCCGGACGCGGTCTCCGTCTACGTCGTCGCGCTGTGGCTCGTGCATGACGGCAATCTGGTCGCGGCACCGAGAGAGCGACTGGCGGTCTGCTTCTGGACGGACGCGCTCGAAGGTTTGCTGCCAGGGCCCGATCTGGCCGCCTGGGAGATGCAGAGGTTCATCGACGAGGTCGACGCCGCAGGGGAGCGGTTCCGCAGGTCCCTGGAAAATCGCGAAGCGCGCTCCGCCCAGGACCGTAGGGAGATCGTCGAGCGCCTGCGCGGGCCGCAGCGCCCCGGCGGCACGAACTACCCGGCCTGCTTGGCCGCGCGCGACTTGCTGGACGGATATCTCGACGGCCTGGAGTTGGCGTGCCGGGACCTCGTCGAAACGACGGCCTCGGCGAATGTGCGCAGTGCGGATACAGAAAGCGCCCGGCACAGGTGCGCAGCGCTGCAAAACGAGATGGGGCACCTTCGTGCGAGGTTCCGAGATTGGCAACCGCACGCCTTCCGGATCCAGGACAACTGACCGAGACCGCCGGGGCGAACACGGTCTCAGCTCGCGCCGGCGGCGTCGAGGGCCGGGCGCAAGGGCAGCAGGGCGGCCCGCACCAGCTCAGGCAGCGAGCCGGAAGGGATGACGAAGCCGGGCATGGACGCCGGGACGTGGGCCGACCGCAGCCACTGGTCGAGCGCGACCCGGGCGGCCGCGCTGACCGCCGCGGCCAGCACCCGGGCGGTCAGCGCGCCGGCCTCGGGATGGCGTTCGAGGATGGCCTCGCTCAGCGGGACCTCGAGCGTGGTCACGGTGTCGACGTAGCGGGACCGCAACGAGGCGCTGGCCGTGAGCATCGCGAGGGCTTCGGGCGGGCCGCCGCCGGTGTAGAGGCCCGTGACGGCGTCCGTGACGGCGTCGCTCAGCGGGGTCCCGGGCGGGCCGAGGCGGGTCACGTGATCGGCGGTCAGCGCGGCCACGATGGCCTGCTCCCGGCTCGAGAAGTAGTTGTTGTAGGTGCGCGGGGAGACGCCGGCGGCGTCGGCGATGTCGTCCACCCGGACGTTGTCGGGGCCGTGCTCCAGCGCGAGCCGCAGCGCCGCCGCGGTCAGCGCCTGCCGGGTGGCCTGTTTCTTCCGCTCGCGAAGCGTCACGGGAGTCAGTCTCGCAGAAAGTTGCGTGCACGCAAAATTCTGCCTAGGGTCCCGGAGGCATGAGAGCCCGAGGCATCACCTACGACACCGGCTTCGTCCAAAATGGACGCAGTTCGGTCGAGCACTTCGACCCCGCCCTCGTCCGCCGTGATCTCGCCGTCCTCCGCGACGAACTGCACTGCAACGCCGTCCACCTCGTCGGCGGTGACCCGGCCCGCCTCGAGTCGGCCGCCGGGGCCGCGGCCGCCCTGGGCTTGGAGATCTGGTTCTCGCCGTACCCTCTGGATCTGACCCCCGACGAGGTTCTCGAGCTGTTCGCGGACTGTGCCGTGCGGGCCGAGCGGATCCGGGCCGCCGGGGCCGAGGTCGTCTTCGTGGCCGGCGTCGAACTGACCCTCATGAACCGCGGCTTCCTCGACGGCGACCGCCTGCCCGACCGTCTCGCGTCTCTTCTGGCCGACCCGCAGCGTCGTATGCCCGAGGCCCGCGAGCGGCTGGACCGCTTCCTGCGCACCGCCGTGCCCCGGATCCGGGAGCATTTCCGCGGCAAGGTGACCTACGCGGCCATCCCGTTCGAGGCCGGCGACTGGGAGCTCTTCGACTTCGTGACCCTGGAACTCATCCGCTCGGCCGAGGTGGCCGCGCAGTTCCCCGAGGCCGTACGGGATCTGGTCGCCCAGCCCAAGCCGGTGGCCATCTCCGGCTTCGGCAGCGCGACGTGGCGGGGCGCCGGCGACGTCGCCCCGCGCAGTGGCGAGATCGTCGAGCACGACCCGGTGACCGGCCGGCCCGTGCGGCTCGACGGCTCCTACGAGCGCGACGAGGCGGACCAGGCGCGATACCTGGCCGAGTTGCTCGACGTCTTCGGCCGCGCGGGCGTCGACAGCACGTTCGTCCACCTGTTCTCCCTGGCCAGCCATCCGCACCGTCCGGACGGCGACCCGCGCGACGACCTCGACCGGGCGAGCTTCGGCATCGTCAAGGTCTTCGACGACGGCCATTGGGAGCCCAAGGCCGCCTTCGCCGCCGTGGCGGACGCCTACCAATCCACAAACTAGTGCTTTCACAAACATGTGTTTGTGCTACCGTGCCGGCATGACTGTGACCGACCTGGATACGGCGTTCGCCGCGCTCGGGGATCCCGTGCGCCGGGCGCTGGTCAGCCGGCTCGCCCGCGGTGACGCCACCGTGAGCGAGCTGGCCGAGCCGTTCGAGCTGACGCAGCAGGCGATCTCGCACCACGTCGGGGTGCTGCGCCGGTGCGGCCTGGTCGAGCAGCGGCGCGAGGGCACGCGGCGGCCCTGCCGGCTCCGGACCGACCAGCTGGCGCGGCTCGGGTCGTGGATCGACGAGCAGCGGCACACCTGGAACGACCGCCTCGACGTCCTCGAGAAGCATCTCTCATGAGACCGGCGCTTTCCGGTGACGAGCTCATCGCCGTCCGGAAGCTAGCCGCCCCGCTGTCGCGAGTCTGGACGGCCTTCACCACCACGGCCGGCATCGCCGCGTTCTGGGGCGGCTCGCACGCCACCGTGCCGCCGGAATCGGTCACCGTCGACCTGCGGCCGGGCGGCGGGTTCGCGCTCGACACGCTCGGCCCGGACGGCTCCGCGCGACGGCTCCGGTTCGTCTACGCCGGCGTCGCCGAGCCGCACGAGCTGGTGTTCGACGAGCCCGTCACCGGCCTGCGCACCACCGTCACCCTGCGGCCGGACGGCGACGGCACCGCCCTCACGGTCCACCAGCGCAAGCTTCCGCCCGAGCTGCGGACGGCCCAGGCCGCCGACGGGCTCGCGTCCATCCTCGAAGCCCTCGCCGTCCACGTGGAGAAACCATGACAGTGCAGCGCGACCTCGTCACCGAATACTTCGCCGGCTTCCGGGCGAGCGACCACCCGCGCATCCTCGCCACCCTCACCGACGACGTCGAAGGGTCATCCACGGTCACCGCACCACGCGCGGCAAGGCCGAGTTCGACGGCGAGATCGAGAACCCCGCGTTCGAGGGCAGCCCGGTGCTCGACGTGCAGCGGGTCTTCGAGGACGGCCCGGTCGTCGTCACCGCCGGCGAGGGCCGCGGCGTCAGTGTCGGCCACGGCCCCTTCCGGTTCGCGTTCAACGACCTGTTCACGTTCCGGGACGGCCGGATCGCCCGGGTCGACTCGTACGTGGTTCCGCTGCCGTAGTCACTTGCCGCGGAACACGGGCTTGCGCTTGTCGAGGAACGACTGCAGGCCCTCGGCGGCGTCCTCGCTCGCGATCACCCGCTGCACCGCGGACCACTCCACCGCCATCGCGCCGTCCATGTCGAGCGACGCGCCCTCTTGGATCGACGTCTTGAGCAGGCCGATCGTGGCGGTGGGCTTGGCCGCCCAGACGCGGGCCCGGTCGGCGACGGCCCAGGCGAACTCGTCGTCCGGCACCACCTCGTCGACCAGTCCCAGCTGGAGGGCGGCGGCCGCGGACAGGCGGCGGCCCTCGATCATCAGCAGCTTGGCCCGGTGCGCGCCGAGCAGGCGGGGGAGCCGCTGACTGCCGCCCGCACCGGGAAACAGGCCCAGCTGCATCTCGGGGAAGCCGATGGTGGCCGACTCGGCGGCCAGGCGCAGGTCGCACGCGAGCGACAACTCGGCCCCGCCGCCCAGGGCGTGGCCGTTGAGGGCGGCGATCACCGGCTTGGGGGCCAGTTCGAGCAGGCGCTGCACCTCGATCCAGCGGCGCATCTCGACGTGATTGGCCAGCGACAGGTCCCGCATCACCGCGATGTCGGCGCCGGCGATGAAGAAGCGGCCGACGCCGGTGAGCACGATGACGCGTACGGCCGGATCGCTCGACAGGCCCGGAACGACGCTCAGGAACTCCTCGATCAGCTCCGGGTTGACGGCGTTGGCGGGCGGGCGATCGATCACCACGGTGGCGACCCCGTCCGCCACGCCGACGGTGAGGAAGGTCACGGCATCACTCCAGGACATCGGGCCCGGCGGCGACGCCACCGAGCAGTTCGGTCAGGACCACATCGGTGTGCTCGCCCAGCAGCGGCGCGGGACGCTCGACGCGGGCAGGCGTACGGGAAAGCCTCAGAACGCTGCCCTCGTGCCGGACCTCGCCGGCCAGCGGGTGACGCAGCACGGGATAGAAGCCGCGCGCGGCCAGCTGCGGATCGAGATCGGTGAGATCCTCGCCGGTGTTCACCACGGCGGCCGGGATTCCGTGCGCCTGCAGCAGCTCGGCCACCTCGGAGGCGCCCCGCGTGCGGGTCCAGGCGGCGAGCTCGTTGTCGATGCGCTCCTCGTCGGCCTTGCGTTCGGCCAGCGAAAACCCGGTTTCCCGTACGCCGGTCAGCCCGGCCAGCGTCCGCCACTGCGCGTCGTCGAGGACCGCGATCGCGACCCACCGGTCCTCGCCGAGCGCCGGGTAGACGCCGTGCGGCGAACGGTGGGCCAGCCGGTGCGGCCAGGCCGGCGTGGCCCCGGTCGCGGGCGTGCCCAGCTGCTGCTCGAGCAGGGCCGGGCCCATCGACGCGGCCATGGCCTCGAGCTGCGACAGGTCGACGAACCCGCCGCGCTCCTCCTTCAGCAGCGCCACGATGGCCAGCACGGCGGCGTTGGCGGCCACCATGTCGCCCAGCCCGAACGTCAGCCCCTGCGGGTCGCCGCCCGGGTCGGCCGTCTCGTGCGTGAGCCCGGACATCGCGGCCAGGGTGTCGGCGAACGTGACCGCGTTGCGCCACGGCCCGTCCTGCCCGACCCCGGACATCGAGACCGCGATGATGCCGGGGTTCGCGGCGGCCAGCGAGTCGTGGTCGAGGCCCCACTTGGCCATCGTGCCGGGGCTGTAGTTGTCGATGACCACGTCGCACTGCGCGGCCAGCCGGCGCACGATGTCCTGGCCCTCGGCGGTGCGCATGTTCACGGCGATCGAGCGCTTGCCCCGGTTGAAGTTGAGGAAGTAGCCGCCGTCGTCGTGCGTGGCCCCGGGCCGCAGCCGCATCGAAGGCGCGAACCGGGTCGGGTCCTGGCGGTGCCTCGACTCGACCTTGATGACGTCGGCGCCGTGGTCGGCGAGCTGCCGGGTCGCGTACGGGCCGGCCAGCACCCAGGTCAGGTCGAGCACCCGCAGCCCGGCCAGCGCGGGCTGACCCGGGCCGCCGCGCCGCCAGGTCTTCGAGCCCGGTTCGGACGCGGGCAGCTTGACGGCGTAGCCGACGTCGGTCAGCCCGTCCACCTCGATGAAGAAGCCGCGCGCCCGCAGCTGGGGATTCTCGGCGAGCTGGTCGGCCCGGCTGACCGCGGCCCACGGCAAGGCGCGCCGCCGTCCCTCTTCGCCGAGCGTTTCCGCCGTACGCCGGGCCGCGAACCGGGCCACGATCTCGTCCACGTGCGGGCGCGAGTTCCAGCGGAACACGGCGTCGGCGTACTTCTCGCCGGTCAGGTCGCCGGCCTCGCCGGTCTCGTCCATCCAGGCCAGCAGGTCGGTCCACATCCGGTTGCTGCCCGAGTAGCCACCGGCGGCGTACCCGTCGGCCGCCCGGAACACCCGATGCGCGACGTGGCCGTAGATTCCGCCCGTACGCCGGGGGAACGCGCCGCCGTGGATCCAGGCGATCGCACCGGTCTCCAGGGTGGCCGCGACCGCCTCCTGCGCCGACACGTCGATCAGCTGGCCGATGCCGTCCCGGTCGCGGGCGAGCATGCCGAGATAGGCGGCGATGGCCGCGTGGGCCCCGGCCACCTGCAGCGCCGACTCGCGTGGGGGCGGCTTGGGCGGTCCGTCCGCTCGTCCGCCGAGCCACGTCATGCCGCCCGCCGAGGCCGCGATCAGGTCGTCGGCCAGCCAGTCGCGGCGCGGGCCGGTGAGCCCGAACGGCGTCACCACCACGTGCACGAGCGAGGGCCAGCGCGATTCGCCGTCGGCGGTGACGCCGCGCAGCCGGGCGACCGGCCCGCTCTCCACGACGACGTCGGCCTCGGCGGCGAGGGCGTCGAGGTCCCCGTGGGCGGCGGTCCGGGTTCCGGCATACCAGTGCAGCTCGGCCGCCCGATCCCCGTCCGGGTCGGTGCCCGGTCGGATCACGTCGGCGCCGAGCCCCACGAGGGCGCGGATCGCCGCCGCTCCGAGCTCGTCGGTCAGGTCCAGGACTCTCACTGTCGATCCTTTCCGGGGATACGCCTCAGGTGCTCCAGGTCGGCCGCGGCGGCCACCACCGCCGGGTCGCGGAGAGCAAGCTTGCTGACCTTGGTGGAACCGTTGCGGGGCAACGACTTCAGGACGGCGATGTAGCGGGGCCACGCGTGCCGGGGCAGCCGCTCGCGGCACCACGCGTGCACGTCGTCGGGTGTCGTCCCGGCGACCGGGACCACGGCGACGAGCACGTCCTCCTCGGTGAACTCGGAGCTGACCCCGGCCGCGGCCGCCTCCCGGACGCCCGGCATGGCCGCCACGACCGACTCCACGTCCCAGGCCGAGATGTTCTCGCCACGGCGGCGGATCACATCGGAGTGCCGGCCGCAGAAGACCAGCCGGCCGTCCCCGTCGAACCGTCCCAGGTCGCCGGTCGCGATCCACTCCGGCCGGTCCCCGGCGACGCCGGTGTAGCCGAGGCTGCTGATGTGCGGGTGCCGGGCCCGGACCGTGATGCCGCCGACCGCACCCGCGGGCACAAGCTCGCCGGTGGCGCCGCGCAGCGTCACCTCGTACTCGGGAAGCGGTTTTCCGGCCGTTCCGGGCGCGACGTCGCCGACGCGGTTGGACGTGACGTCGCCGAGTTCGGTGCAGGCGTACGCCTCGATCAGCTGGACGCCGAAGCGCGAGCGGAACTGCTCGGCCAGCCAGCGGGGGGCCGGCCCGCCATAGGCCCGGGTGACGCGATGCCGCATGTCCGAGGGGCCGGGCGCCGTACGCAACAGGATCGCCGCCACCGCACCCATGAAGTTGAACGCGGTCACGCCCTCGTCCCGGCAGATCGCCCAGAACGCCGACGCCGAGAACCGCGGCACCGCCAGCAGCCGCGCGCCGCTGACCAGCGCGGCCAGCAGGCCGGTGTGCCGCACGTTGACGTGGTTCCACGGGAAAGCGTTGTAGAGAACGTCGTCCGGGCCGTACCCCATCGAGTCGCTCACCCGCCGCGCGTGCCGGACCCCGGCGAAATGCGGCAACAGCACCCCCTTGGGCCGTCCGGTGGTGCCCGACGTGCTCAGCACCAGCGCCGGGTCGCCGGGCGCGGGCAGCCGGGGGAGCGGGCCCGGGCGCAGCTCGTCGAGGGTGCCCGGGCCGCCGCCGTCGTCCACCGTGAAAACGGCCGGGGCCAGGGTGGCCAGTGCGGGGTTGGCTTGCAGGGCCGCGGTCCCGATCAGGGCGACCGGGGCGTCCGCGTGCCGGCCTCCGGGCGAGTCCAGGGCGACGGGCACCTCGACCCGCCCGGCCCGGGCCACTCCAGCGACGACGGCCGCGAGGGCGCCGCCGGGGCGCAGGCACGTGATCACCGGGGCGTGCGGGCCGAGGCCCAGCCGCGGCGCGGACAGCAGCCGGGCGACCCGCTCGGCCCCGTGGAGCAGCTCGCCCGCCGTGATGCTGCCCGCGCCGTGAAACGTCGCCACGACCGCCGCGGCGTCATTCTCGGCCCGCCGGACGAGAACGTCGACCACCGTCTCCGGCTTCGCTGTCACCGGGTTCGGCGGCTCTGTCACGGGTTTCAGCGGCTCTGTCACGGTTTTCGGCGGCTCTGTCACGGGTTTCGGCGACGCCGGCACGGTTTTCGGCGGCTCGGTCATCGGGCCAGGTTGACCCATACGCCCTTGGTCTCGGTGAACTCGTCCAGCGCGAACGTGCCCATCTCGCGGCCCCACCCGGAGAGGCCGAAGCCGCCCCACGGCGCGCCCGGGTCGATCAGGGGCAGCTGGTTGACGAACACCGTGCCGGCCTGGATGCGGGCGGCGAGCCGGTGCGCCGACGTGAGGTCCTGCGTCCAGACCACCGCGGCCAGACCGAAATCGGTGTTGTTGGCGCGGGCGACGACCTCGTCCTCGTCGTCGTAACTGAAGATCGACAGCACCGGGCCGAAGATCTCCTCACGGGCGATGGTCATGTCGTCCCGTACGCCGGAAAAGACTGTCGGGCTGAAGAAGTAGCCCTCGTCCAGACCCGGGCCGGACGCGCGCCCGCCCCCGGTGATCAGCTGGGCGCCCTGCTCGAGGCCGCCGCTCACATAGCCGGCCACCCGGTCGAGATGCTCCTGCGAGACCAGCGGCCCGAGCACCGTGTCGAACTCCAGACCCGGCCCGATCTTGAGGGTCTGCGCGGCCTTGGCGATCTTCTCGGTGAACTCGTCGGCCCGCTGGGCGTCGACGTAGAAGCGGGTGTACGCGCCGCAGGCCTGCCCGGTGTTGAACAGCGCCCCCTGCAGGTTGCCGGCCACGGCGGCGTCGATGTCGGCGCCGCGGGTGATGATGCTCGGCGCCTTGCCACCCAGCTCGAGGCTGACCCGCTTGAGGTCGGCCGCGGCCGCCGCGGCGATCTGCTGACCGACCTCGGTCGACCCGGTGAACGAGATCTTGTTGACGCCGCGGTGCGCGACCAGGGCCTTGCCGACCTCGGGGCCGCCGGTCAGCACGTTGACGACACCGGCCGGGATACCCGCCTCGAGGCAGAGCGCGCCCAGCTTCAACGTGCTCAGCGGGGTCTGCTCGGCCGGCTTGAGCACCACGGTGTTGCCGGTGGCCAGGGCCGGCGCCAGCTTCCAGGCGGCGATCGCGAACGGGAAGTTCCACGGGGTGATCAGCCCGACGACGCCCAGCGGCTCCCGCCGGGTGTAGTGCAGCGTGTCCGGCACCGACACCGACGACAGCTTGCCCTCGATCTTGGTGGCCCAGCCCGCGTAGTAGCGGAAGACCTGCGCCGCCAGCGTCACGTTGACGTTGGTGGTCAGCGCGATCGGCATGCCCTGGTCGCGCGTCTCCAGCTCGGCCAGCGCGGTCGCGTCCCGCTCGATCAGGTCGGCGACCTTCCAGAGCAGCCGCCCCCGCGCGTCCGGCGTCAGGTCGCGCCAGGCCGGGTCCTCGAACGCGGTCCGGGCCGCGGCCACCGCGGCGTCGACATCGGCCCCGCCGGCCTCGGCGAAATCGGCCAGCTTGGCCCCGCTCGACGGGTCGAAGGTCTCGCTGGTCCGCCCCGACGCCGCCGGAACCCACTCGCCCGCGATCAACAGCTGTTCCGCCACGGTGCCCTCCCTCACCGGCGGCACGCCGACCGTGCCACCGAGGTCCCGATCGTCGGGCGGCCCCCCGGGACGGTCAACGCGATCGGACCGCCCACCGGACCGCCGCGATAGCCGGGCCCCTCACCCGCGGGCCAGGATCGGCGGCATGGGAGCTGTGCTGATCACCGGCGGTACCAGCGGCATCGGACTGGCGGTGGCGGCCGCGCTGGCCGCGCGGAACCGCCCGGTGGCGCTGCTGGGCCGCGACCGTGACCGCTGCGAGGCCGCCCGGGCCGCGCTGGGCGGGGACGTGCCGGTGATCCGGGGCGACACCACGGACGCCGGGGACCTGTCCGCGCTGGTGGCCGAGGCGGAACGCCGGTGGGGCGCGGTCGATGGCCTGGTCACGGCGGCCGGGCGGCTGGCCCGGGGCAGCCTCGAGACGCTCGCCGAGGCCGACTTCCGCGCCGCCTGGGAAACCAACGTCCTGGGCACCTGGCTGGCGATCCGGGCGGTCGCCCCGGGCATGACCGCGCGCGGCCACGGCCGGATCGTCACGATCGGTTCGGTGCTCGGCTCGACCGGCGCTCCCGAGCGCGCCGGATACGCCGCCACCAAGGGCGCGGTCGCGGCCCTGACCCGCTCGCTGGCCCTGGAACTGGCCGGCACCGGCGTCACGGTCAACTGCGTCGCCCCCGGCCCGGTCCGCACCCCGATGAACGCGGCCGCCGCCACCTCCGACGCCGCCGCGCAGGCCGCCTTCACGGCCAAGGTGCCGCTGGGCCGCTGGGGCACCCCGGAGGAGGTCGCCCACGCCGTGATCGCCCTGCTCGACCCGTCGGCCGGCTTCACCACGGGCAGCGTCTGGCACGTGGACGGCGGCTACACCGCCCAGTAGCTCATGTACCGCACACGGCGAAGGCCCCCTCCCCGCGTACGGGAAAGGGGCCTTTGCCGGTGGAACTAGAAGATCAGGTTGAACTGGTTCCAGCCCGTGCCGATCTTGATGTTGGTGGAGGGGTCGATCCAGGAGCCCTTGCCGTTGCCGCGGTACAGGCGGAGCTCGCCGGCGGCGTTGCGGCCGATGACGTCGGTGAAGCCGTCGCCGGTGAAGTCGCCCGGGGAGAAGATCTGGTTGAACTGGTTCCAGCCGGTGCCGACCTCGTCGGGGTCGGTGCCGTTGAGCCAGCCGCCCTTGCCGTTGCCGCGGTAGAGCTTGAGCTCGCCCGCCGAGGTGCGGCCGATCACGTCGGCGAAGCCGTCACCGGTGAAGTCGCCCGGGGAGAAGATCAGGCTGTACTGGTTCCAGCCGGTGCCGATCTTGATGTTGGTCGAGCCGTCGATCCAGCGGCCCTTGCCGTTGCCCCGGTAGAGCAGCAGCTCGCCCGCCGCGTTGCGGGTGATGACGTCGGTGAAGCCGTCGCCGTTGAAGTCGCCGGGGGAGAAGACCGCGGTGAAGCTGTTCCAGCCGACGCCGATCTCATCGGGGTTGCCGCCGTTGATCCAGCCGCCCTTGCCGTTGCTGCGGTACAGCTTGAGCTCGCCGGCGGCGTTGCGGCCGGCCACGTCGAGCGCGCCGTCGCCGGTGAAGTCGCCGACCGGGAACACGTGGTTGTACTGCTGCCAGCCCGAGCCGACCTCGATGTTGGTCGACGGGTCGATCCAGGAGCCCTTGCCGTTGCCGCGGTACAGCTTCAGCTCGCCCGCCGGGTTGCGGCCGATCACGTCGGCCCAGCCGTCGCTGTTGAAGTCGTTGCGCCACGCGTCCAGCGGGTAGTTGACCGGGCCGTGACCGGGGTCGGTGACCTCGACCGGCTCGTCGGTGACCGTCAGGTCGTCGATCAGGCCGCGGAAGCCACCGGCGTTGCGCGGCTGGTCGTAGCCGACGACGACCGTGGTGACCTGCTTGTCGGCCAGGGTGCCGAGCGGCACCACGACCTGGTTCCAGCGGTCGGCGACCAGCTTGCTGCACTGGAACGCCGGGTGCACGCGGACGCCGTTCTGGTCGGTCAGGCCCGAGTCGCGCAGCGTGGTGCCGTCGCTGAACACCAGGTCGACCGAGACGCAGGTGCTGTTGCGGGTCTTGACCTCGGACCGGGCCGCCGTGCTCTGCGGGAAGATCCAGTACGACAGCTTGGTCGACGGCTTCACCGCGATGCGGCTCACCGTCATCGTCTTGAGGTACGCGTACGAGGAAAGGGTGTTGACGTCGGTGCCGGAGTAGACGAGCGCGGACGTCCCGCTGTGGCCGGCGCCGGCCGCCACGGTGACCGTGGGGCTGGTGACGTTGGCGATGCTGCCGCTGACCGGGGTGGTCGGCTGCACGTCGGCCGCCTCGAAACCGGTGGTCACGTCGAGGTCGAACTGCCCGGCCCGGACGAAGTCGTTGAGCTGGGTCGGCGTGCCGGCCAGCGCCTTGGCCGCGTGGTGGGCCAGGTTGAGGTCGCCGTTGGTGGTGGCGGTCGCCTTGATCTGCAGGGCGATGGCGCGGTCGGCCTGGTAGGCCCGCTCGAGCGCGATCGCGATGTCGCGGTCCTTGGCGGCGTGGATGCCGGTCTCGATGAACGTCTTCCACACGGCCGCGTCGTTGCTGCGGGCGGCCGCGATGGCGGCGGCCTGCACCTCGGTGCCGTCGGTGGCGAAGTTCCACACCTCGGTCACGAAGTCGCGGTCGGGCAGGGTGAGCAGCTGCTCGGTGACGGTCAGGCCGATGCGGTTGGCGGCCAGCTTCTTGGCCGCCCGCGACCGTTCGGCGGCCTTCTGGGCCTCGGTCGTGGCGTCGTCGGCGGCGATCCGGTCGTCCACGTCCTGGTGGGCGGCGGCGGCCAGACCGGTCGCGATGAAGGCGGTCCGGTCGGCGTCGGTGCCCTCGCGGGCGGCCCGCGCGGCCGCCTTGACCTTGGGCCACTTGCCGTCGTCGGCGACCTTTTCCCAGATCAGCCGGACGAAGTCGGAGTCGGTGCCGTTGAGCAGGGCGGCGTCGGCCACGACGTCGATGCTGGCCGCGGCCGCGCTGCGGGCCAGGTCGCTCTGCCGCTTGGCCTCGGCCTCCTGCCGCTCGCGGGCGACGTCACGGTCGAACGCGGCGAACACGCCGGTGACGATGAAGTCGTAGGAGGCCTGCTCGGCGGCGTCGGGCGCTTCCTCGTTGGCCGAGAACGCCCGCTCGGCGGCGGCGCGGACCTCGAGGTGGTCGTCGTTGTTCCGGACGTGGTTCCAGATCGCGATGACGAAGTCGCGGTCGGCCAGCTCGATCAGCGCGAAGTCGTCGCCGCGGCCGAACTTGATCGCGACGGCGAGCTTCTGGTTGTACGTGGCCTCGCTCGCGGCGAGCACCGCGTGCACCGGCCTCGGGACAGCGTGGGCCGCGGCCGGGGTGACGACCAGAAAGGTCGCGACGATCCCGGCGGCGAGAAGTTTTCTGGGCAGCATGAAGTTGGCGTTCCCCCGTGGTAGTTCGTTGCGGATCGATTCGACTCGATCCGGGGAGAGGGTAACGGATCGACCAGGGTGACGATGCCCCGCTTGCCCGTACGCCCGAGCCGGCGCGTTCGGGCGAACTGCCGGGAACGCCCGTGCCGCGAGCAATTTCCGATCTGCCGGGACACCGCCGGTCACGGAGTGTTACCTATCGGTTAACTCAGGTAACGGAGTCGTTCACCCTATTGACAGCGTAATCAGACAACACAACACTGTCGTTCACTGACCTGGCAAGTCATCAGACAATTCAGAATCTTGAGAAGCCGCAGGTCGTGGACAACAGGGCGGAAGCCCGATCGCTCGAGCGCGAGCACCGCGCGTTCCGCACGAAAGTGAGCAAGAGCTTTGCTGAACTTCGACGAAGACCGGTTCGTGGCCATCCAGGCGTCCGCCGTGGGTCTGGCCGAGCCGATCGACACCCTCATCGGCCGGTTGGTGAACGAGGGAGCCCGGAACCTCTTCTTCCTCGGCGCCGGCGGCGCGGGCGTCCTCATGCAGCCGGCGGCGCAGCTCATGCACCGCGAGTCGGACTTCCCCACGTTCCTCGAGAACGCGGCCGAGCTGCTGGCCGTGGACTCGAAGAACCTGGGCCCGCAGTCCATCGTCGTCATCCCCTCACTGTCGGGCACGACGAAGGAAGCCCTCGCGATCAGCGACCTGGCCCAGAAGAAGGGCGCCACGGTCGTCGCGCTGACCGGGAACGACGAATCCCCGCTGGCCCGGGCGGCCGATCACAACTTCACCGTCCGGGCCGCCGACGACACCTCGTCGGAGTCCTTCTATCTGCAGTCGCTGCTGATCGCGCTGTCGATCCAGAAGCACCGCGGCGAACGCGACGACTACGCCCAGCTGGTGAGCGAGCTCCGGACGCTGCCCGGCCACCTGCTCGAGGCCAAGCGCGCCTTCGAGGACCGCGCCGCCGAGCTGGCCGCCCGGTTCAAGGACGAGGGCTACCACATCTTCACCGGGGCCGGCCCGTCCTGGACCGAGTCGTGGTACTTCGCCACCTGCATCCTCGAGGAGATGCAGTGGATCCGGACGCGTCCGGTGCACGCCTCGGACTTCTTCCACGGAACGCTGGAGCTCGTCGAGAACGGCGTCAGCGTCTTCCTCCTCAAGGGCGAAGGTCCCACCCGGGAGCTGGCCGAGCGGGTCGAGCGCTTCGTCCCGACCGTGACCGACACGTTCACCGTCATCGACTCGGCCGGCTTCGCGATGCCCGGCGTCAGCCCCGAGGCGCGCGCCCTCGTGAGCCACGTCGTGCACGCCACCGTTCTCGAGCGCCTCAGCGTGCACCTCGAGCAGGTGCGCAACCACCCCCTGACGACCCGCCGGTACTACCGCCGCATCGACTACTGACCAGATAAGGAAACCCCCCATGGTTAATCGGAAGGTCCTCGCCGTCTGCAGTGCGGCGCTCCTCATGGCGGGCCTGGCGGCCTGCTCGTCGGACAGCGGCTCCTCCGCCGCCGGTGGCGACGACAAGAAGGTGTCGGTCTCGCTGATCATCAAGACCCAGGGCACCTCGTTCTTCCAGAAGATGGCCGACGGCGCCACGAAGGCCTCCGAGGATCTCGGGGTGAGCCTGACCGTGGCCGCCGGCAAGGTCGACGGCGACGAGGACACCCAGATCCAGGCCATCGAGAACGCGGTGTCCCGGGGCGACCAGGGCATCCTGATCACCCCGAACGGGCCGGGAGTCTTCGACGCGATCGCCAAGGCGCGGGACGCCGGCGTGAAGGTCATCGCCCTCGACACGGTGCCGGACCCGGCGACGCTGGTCGACACGACCTACGCCACCGACAACTTCGAGGCGGGCCGGCTGGTCGGCGAGTGGACCGCGAAGAAGCTCGACGGCAAGGACGCCACGATCGCCCTTCTCGACCTTTTCGGCGACAAGGTGCTGACCGTCGACTACGACCGTGACCAGGGGTTCCTGACCGGGATGGGCATCGACGTGGCCGACCCCAAGGTCAACGGCGACGAGGCCAAGACCGGCAACTACACCGGCGGCAAGGGCGGCAAGTACACGATCGTGGGCAACCTGCCGACGGAGGGCACCGAGGACGGCGGCCGCACCTCGACCGAGACGCTGCTCAGCAAGAACCCGAACATCAACGTGATCTACGGGATCAACGAGCCGGCCTCGTACGGCGGCTATCAGGCCCTGAAGGCCGCGGGCAAGACCGACGGGCTGATCACGGTGTCGATCGACGGCGCCTGCGACGGCGTGAACTACGTCAAGGACGGCATCCTGCAGGCCACCGCCCAGCAGTACCCGCTCAAGATGGCCGAGCAGGGCGTCAAGGCCATCCACGACCTGGTGGTCAACGGCACGCAGCCGAAGTCGGACGAGGGCAAGAACTTCGTCAGCACCGGGGTCAACCTCGTGACCAGCGACCCGCAGGACGGTGTGACCAGCATCGACCCGACCGAGGGCCTCAAGGACTGCTTCTGACGGCTGACGGGTGGGGGCGCGCGAGTGCCCCCGCCCGGCTCAGTTCTGGAGAATATGGATGACCAACACGGTACCGCCGCCGACCGCGACACCAGATCTGTCCTCGGCCTTCCTCGACCGCTCGACGCCCCTCTCCCGCGTGCGTGATCTGCTGCACCGGTATCCCGCCATCAGCCCCGCCGTCGTCCTCGTCGTCGCGGTGCTGGTGTTCGGCCTGCTCAACGATCGCTTCCTGGCGCCGGCCAACCTGTCCCTGATCACCCAGCAGGTCGCCGTCGTCGGCACCCTGGCGATCGCGCAGACCCTGGTCATCCTGACCGCCGGGATCGACCTCTCGGTCGGCGCGGCCATGATCCTGTCCGCCATGATCATGGCTCAGTCGGCGTCGTCCACGGGTGTCCCCCCGGCGCTCAGCCTGGTGCTCGGGCTCGTCGCCGGCATCGCCGCGGGCAGCCTGAACGGATTCCTCGTGACCCGCCTCAAGCTCCCGCCGTTCATCGTGACGCTGGGAACGCTGAGCATCTTCACCGCCCTGACGCTTCTCTACACCGGCGGCAGCACGATCCGCGGCTCACAGCTCTCCGGCACCCTCACCCTGACCGGCAACACCCTCTCGGTGCTCGGTATCAAGATCAGCATCGGTGTCCTCATCATGCTCGCCCTCTACGTCCTTATCGCGTACGTCCTCAAGGGGACGGCCTGGGGACGCCACGTCTACGCCGTGGGCGACGACAAGGAGGCCGCGCGGCTCTCGGGTGTGCGGGTGAACCGGGTGCTCGCCTCGGTCTACCTCGTCGCCGGGGCGATCATCGCGATCACCGCCTGGATCCAGATCGGGCGGACCAACGCGGCCAGCCCGAACTCCGGCATCGACCTCAACCTGGACTCCATCACCGCGGTCGTGATCGGCGGCACCAGCCTGTTCGGTGGCCGCGGCGTCATCTGGGGCACGCTGCTGGGCGCCCTCATCGTCGGGGTGTTCCGCAACGGCCTGGCGCTGGCCGGCCTCGACGTCCTCTATCAGACCCTGACGGTCGGCATCCTGGTGATCGTGGCCGTGGCCGTCGACCAGTGGATCCGGAAGGCGAAGTCATGACGGTCGAGACAGCCGCCGCCCGGCCCGTCCTCGAGGCCCGGGACCTGGTCAAGACGTACGGGCGGGTGGTCGGCCTGGACGGGGTCGGGCTCCAGCTCTTCCCGGGCGAGATCCTGGCCGTGGTCGGTGACAACGGGGCCGGCAAATCCACCCTGATCAAGTGCCTGACCGGCGCGGAGGTCCCGACCTCGGGCGAGATCTTCGTCGACGGCTCACCGGTCAGCTTCCGGCGTCCTCAGGACGCCCGGGCCGCCGGGCTGGAGACGGTCTACCAGACCCTGGCGGTCTCCCCGGCGCTCGACGTCGCCTCCAATCTCTTCCTCGGGCGGGAGATCCGGCGCAAGGGCTTCGCCGGATCGGTGTTGCGGGCCCTCGACGTCAAGGGCATGCGCGAGCGGGCCCGCGCCGAACTGGCCGAGCTGGGAATCTCGACGCTGCAGGACGTGACCGTGCCGGTCGAGAACCTGTCCGGCGGCCAGCGTCAGGCCGTCGCGGTGGCCCGGGCCGCGGCCTTCGGCTCCAAGGTCGTCGTGCTGGACGAGCCGACCGCGGCGCTCGGCGTGCGCGAGTCCAACCAGGTCCTCCAGCTGATCCGATCCCTGCGCGACCGGGGTACGGCGGTGATCCTGATCAGCCACAACATGCCGCAGGTGTTCGAGGTGGCCGACCGCATCCACATCCAGCGTCTCGGCAAGTGCGCCGGCACCATCACCCCGCAGAGCCACTCGATGACCGAGGCCGTGGCCATTATGACCGGAGCGCAGACCCTGTGAGCGCCGGGCCGCGACCCTGGGTCGCCGTCGTCGGCGACAACTGCGTGGACCGGTACCGGGGCAGCGAGGACCGCGACTACTCCGGGGGCAACGCCTTCAACGTGGCGGTCCAGCTGGCCCGGGCCGGAGTGGCCGTGCGCTACTTCGGGGCGGTGGGCACCGACGACCTGCAGGCGGTCATCCGGTCCGGCCTCGAGGTCAACGGCATCCCCACCGGCGACCTCACCGTGCTCGACGGCCCGACGGCCGTCACCGAGATCAGCGTGGCGGCCAACGGCGACCGCACCTTCGACCGCGAGGACTTCGGCGTGACCGCGGAGTATTTCCCGGCGGAGGCCGAGCTCGACCGGATCGCCGGGGCAAGCTGGGTGCACATCGGCATGCTGCCCGAGGCGACGCGGCTGCGGAAGGCGCTGGCCGGCCGGGTCACGGTCAGCCAGGACTGCGCGGTCGCCTCCGGGCTCACCGACCTCGACGTCGCCTTCCTCTCGGCCGGCGAGACCGGCGACGCCCACGAGGCCGCCGCCGGTCCCGCCGCCGCGGGCGTGGGCGTGGTCGTCGTGACGCGCGGCGCCGAGGGCTCGGCCGGCCTCAGCGAGGGCCGCTGGTACGAGCAGGCGGCCCTGCCCGCGGTCGTCGTCGACACCACCGGCGCCGGGGACAGCTTCATCGCCGGTTTCATCGCGGCCCGCCTGAGTCGCGGATCCGTGCCCGAGGCGCTGGCCAACGGCGCCCGCTTCGCCGCGGCCACATGCGCGTACCGCTCGGGCTGGCCCCACCTGCCCCTGTCCCTCAACGAGGAGTCACGATGAACGACCCCGACGGCACCCTGGCGGCCATCGACGCCTCGATCGCCGCCGGCGCCGGCGATGCCGAACAGCTGCTCGTCGACCTGGTGGCCTGCCGCAGCGTCAACCCGCGGCAGCCCGGGGTCGACGCCGCGGACTACGAGGGAGAGGAGCGACGGGCCAACCAGATCCTGGCCGAGGCGCTGCGCCCCCTGGGCTTCGACATCAACTGGGTCGAGGAGGCCGAGGGCCGCCCGAATCTGGTCGCCGTGCGGCCCGGCCACGGCGGCGGGCGCTCGCTGGCGTTCAACGGGCACATCGACACCGTGGCCCCGCAGCGGGGCCGGTTCGACAACCCCTGGAAGGCGGTCGTCGAGGACGGCTACCTGTACGGGCTCGGCGCCACCGACATGAAGGCCGGGCACGCCGCCATGTGGCTCGCGGGCCAGGCGCTGCGGGACGCCGGGGTCACGCTGGCCGGAGACCTGCACATCCACTCCGTGGTCGGCGAAGAGACGATGAGCCACGAGATCGGCACCACCGCCGTGCTGAACGCCGGTTACACGGTGGACGGCGCCCTGGTGCCCGAGCCCACCTCGCCCGAGCCACGGGTTCTCGACATCTCGAACGTCGCGGCCGGCAACTATCTGTTCTCCCTGACCGTACGGGGGAAATCGGCGCACTGGGCCGCCCGCAACCTCGCCATCCGGGCCGGCGGCTCGGGCGACGCGATCGGCGTCAACGCCATCGACAAGGCGGTCTACGTCTATCAGGCCATGCGCCAGCTGGAGGAGCAGTGGGCCTTCACCAAGGCGCACCCGGCCTTTCCGCCGGGCGCGTTCATCATCCATCCCGGCGTCCTGCGCGCGGACATCGGCGTCGAGGCCGCGCCGTTCTTCCCCGACCGGGCGCGCATCGACTACCTGCTGTCCTTCCCGCCCGGAAACACGTCCGAGCAGATCCGCGACGAGATCGAGCACCACATCCGTACCTCCTCGGAACTCGACCCGTGGCTGCGCGAACACCCGGTCGAGTTCACCTGGACCGACACGTGGCCACCGGCCTACACCGACCCCGACAGCGATTTCGCCCGGCAGATGATGGCCGAGCGGACCCGTCTGGCCGAGGCCGACGCCCGGGTCAACCCGCTGGCCGCGCCGGTCACCGCCGCGGCGCAGTCCGACGCCAACTTCTACGAGGCCATGGGCATCCCGGCTCTGGTGTGCGGTCCCGGCGACGTCCGCCGGGCGCATGCGGCGGACGAGCGCGTACGGCTGGAGAACATCGCCCTGTCGGCGGCCTTCCTGGCCCGCGCCGCGCTGAACTGGTGCGGGAGGTCCGGACGCTGAACGTAAAGTGACCCATGCCTCCATCCCCGTGCCGCGCTCTCCGAGGAGAGAACCTTGACGTCCCCAGCCGGCGCTCGCCCCGCCAAACGCTCCACCATGGCCCCGCAGCTCAAAGAAGACATCCGCCGGCTCATCACGCAGGACGGGATGGGGCCGGGTGATCAGCTGCCCACCGAACCCGAGCTGTCGGAACGGTTCGGCGTCTCCCGCAACAAGATCCGGGAGGCGTTGAAGCTGCTGGAGCAGGACGGCATGGTCACCGCCATTCAGGGGCGGGGCCGGTTCGTGTCGGCCCTGGGGTCGCTGCCGATCGAACGGCCGGTGAACATCTACGAGAGCATCACCGAGCTGCTGCAGGGCCTCGGCTACACGGTCACCAATGTGGTGCTGGGCGTGGAAGAGGCCACCGCGGACGCCCGGGTCGCCCGGGAGCTGCAGCTGAACGAGGGCGACCCGATCATCCGGCTGGTGCGCCTGCGTCTCGGCGACGACCAGCCCATGGTCTTCAGCATCAACATCATCCGCCGGGAGGCGCTGCCCGGCCCGCTGGAGTTCCGCAACTGGGGCGCCTCCATCACCAAGATCCTGGAAGGACACGGGCACTACGTCGTCTCCTCGATCGCCCGGCTGTCCGCCGCGAACCTCCCGGCCGAGCATTCCAAGAACTACGACCTGGCCCAGTACGACCCGTGGCTGCTGGTCGAGGAGACCTGCGTGACCCGCGAGGGCGAGCGGGTGCTGTACGCCATCGACTACCACCGCAGCAGCGAGATCGCCTTCAACGTGGTCCGCCGCCGATAGACCACGCGAGCCGGGCCGGCGGCGCCGCGCGGGCGTCACCGGCCCGGAAGCTCCTGTTCGAGACGGTGATCCTGCCTACCAGGGGAGGACACCATCGCGGTCGGTCGCCGTACCGCTCGGCGTCTTGTCGCCGAGGGTAGCGATCCGCACGACCGCGTCCGTACCGTCCTGCACGCTGTGGCCCACCCCGCCGGTAAATTCCGTAGCCGATTGTCCGGGGTCTACCGCGTTGAACCGGACGTCCGGGATGGTCTTGGCATATTGCATGGTGAGCATGGTGACCGCGACCTTGGACGACCCGTAGGCCGCCAACGGGTACCGAGACTCGACCCGGTTCGGGTCGTGAACCAGCGTGAAAGATCCGACGCCGCTGGTGACGTTGATGACTGACGGCGCCTCGGCGGCCCGCAGCAGCGGCAGGAACGCACGGGTGACCCGCACGGTGCCGAACACATTGGTCTCGTAGACGGGACGCATGTGCTCGACGGTCATATCCTCGGGCGACGTGACATCTCCGAGGATTCCGGCGTTGTTGACAAGAATGTCCAGGTGTCCGGCCTCGGCCCGGATCGTCTCGGCGGCCGCGACGACCGACGCGTCGTCGGTCACGTCGAGCTGCACGAATCGGGCGCCGAGCCGGTCGGCGGCGGCCTGACCCCGCTCGGCGTCCCGGGCGCCGAGCCAGACTGTCTGGCCGGCCTCGATGAGGCGGCGTGCGATTTCGTAGCCGAGTCCCCGGTTGGCACCGGTGATGAGCGTGGTGATCACGTGAATGGGTTCCTTTCGATGGCGACGGGGCCGGTGCTACTGGGCGGGGCGGAACGGGCGCAGCAGGGTGATTCCGTCCTCGATGGAACCGTCGATCAGTTCGAGCATCCGCGGCACGAGTTCCTGCATGCGGGGGGCGCCGAGGTGCGCGTCGAGGTATTCGCGGTTCTCCCAGCGTTCGTAGATGACGAAGGCGCCAGGCTGACCTTCGACCTCGTGGGCCTCGTAGTCGATGTTGCCGGCGTCGTTACGGGAGGGGGTCACGGCGGACGTGATGAAAGCCTTCAGATCGGCTTCCTTCCCGGCCTTGGCCCGGGTCTGCCAGATGACGGTCACGTAGCCGTTGGACGTTGCGGTCATGTTGATGTCCCTTTCCCTGTGGTGCTTTGAGCCTGCGGCCTGCCGACATCCGTAGCCAGGTAAAGACCGTGCTACCCATCCGGCCCAGCCTGGGATCGCCGGTACCAGGCAGAACTCGTGCGCCACAGGCAGAATGAGAGCAATGACCTCCGCACCGCTGTCTCTCGGTGAGCTGCTCCGCAGCCGGCGCGAGCACCTCACGCCCGCCGACGTCGGGCTGGAGTCCTTCGGCCGGCGTCGCACGGCGGGGCTACGGCGCGAAGAGCTCGCGCAGCTGGCCGGCGTAAGCGTCGACTACATAACGCGTCTCGAACAGGGACGCGCCCGCACGCCGTCCCCGCAGATAGTTGCCTCGCTGGCCCGGGCCCTGCAGCTGAGCCGCACCGAGACGGCACTGCTTCACCGCGCCGCCGGCCTGACTCCACCAGCATCGGGAACCGTCTCGCACCACATCCCGGCCGGGGTACAGCGGATGCTCGCCCGCATGTCGGACATGCCGCTGGCTGTGTTCGCCGCCGACTGGACTCAGCTCGCCTCGACGCCGCTCTGGCAGGCGCTGTTCCAGACCCCTTCCGTGGCGGCCGACCCGAACCAGAACCTCCTCGTCCAGGCGTTCATCGACAACAGCATCAGCGAGGTCGCGACCGCCCACGGCGGCCCGGACGCGTTCGAGCGCGCACTGGTCCACGACCTGCGCCGTTCCGCCGCCGACTACCGCGACGATCCCCGGTTCCGGGCGTTCGTCGCCGACCTGCGAACGCGCAGCCCTCGGTTCGCCGCAATGTGGGACGAAGGGCGGGCCGCTGCTCATCAGAGCATGGTGAAGACCGTGCACAACCCGGTGGTGGGTGACATCGTGCTCGACTGCGATGTCGTCGTCGTTCCGGCCTCCGACATCAAGGTCGTCATCTACTCGACGGCACAGCGGGGAACGGACGCGGAGAAGCTCGACTTTCTCCGCGTGAGCGCCGTGCAGGCGATGCACCGAACACTGGGTCCCTGATCACTGCGGCTGCTACCCCAGGCTTGCGCGGCCCAGCCGCCAATAGCCGCGGAAAGTGACGTCGGAGCGGGCCACCCCGCGGTCGTTGACGAGATGCCGGCGTACGCCGGTGGCCAACGCGGATTCGCCCGCCACCCACGCGGAGAACGGGCCCGGGCGCAGCGGCGCGTCCCTCACGGCCGGCAAGGCCAGCGTGCCCGCGCCGGCTCCGTTGCGGGGCAGCCAGTGGATGCCGGGCACATCGGAGCGGATGTCCGCGCTCGTCGGCACCTCGACGTAGGCCACCGCATCGGGGCAACGGTCCAGGATCGCCAGGATGGCGGGCAGCGCGCTCTCGTCGCCCACCAGTAACTGCCACACGGTGTCCGGGCGCGGCGCATAGCCGGCTCCCTGGTCGAGGAAGGCGACGCGCTCGCCCGGCTCGGCCGTGAGGGCCCACGCGCTGCCCGGCCCGTCCCCGTGCACGGCGACCTCGATGTCGAACGCGGCCGTATGGAAACGCCGGATCGTGTACGTCCGGATCCGCGGCCGCTGCCGGCCCGGCTGGAACGTCGTCCGCAGCATCCAGTGCCCGTCGGCCGGCAGCACGACGTCGTCCCGGCCGGAGCCGGCGAAGAACAGGCGGCCCGACTGGTCGTAGCCGGTCCGCTCCAGATGCCTGACGTCGTTTCCGCCCAGGGTGACGCGGACGAAGTGGGGGCTGATCTGTTCCCGGTCCAGGACGGTCAAAGCCAGCATGCGTCTCATGCATCGATCGTCGGCGGCCCACCGGCGGCCGACCACCGGTAAGCTGACTCGCTATGCCGGAAACCCGCCAGACCCCGAGCGGCGGGGGCACCATGCCGCACGGCTATCAGCTGGACGCGCACCGCCACGATCAGGGCCAGCTCGTCTACGCGGCGGCGGGCGCGCTCGCGACCACGACCGAGCGCGGCACGTGGGTCGCGCCGGCCAACCGGATCACGTGGACGCCGCCCGGTTTCGAGCATGGGCACCGGTTCTACGGCGACACCGACGTCCGCATCCTTGCGATCCCGGTCGAGATGTGCGGTGAGATCGTGCCGCACCCCAGCGTGTACGCCGTGAGCCCGCTGCTGCGGGAAGCGTTGCTGGCGCTGACCGATCGGCCCGAGGCGCGGCCCGGCGCCTTCGAGCGGCTTCGCGCGGTGGTGATCGACGAGCTCGTCACCACGCCCGAGCAGTCCCTGCATCTGCCCGAGCCGCGCGACGACCGGCTGCGCAAGGTGACGGATCTGCTGCACGCCGACCCGGGACGGGCCGCCACGCTGGCCGAGCTGGGCCGCGCCGCCGGGGCCGGGGAACGTACGCTCAGCCGCCTTTTCCACGCCGAACTCGGTATGAGCTTTCACCGGTGGCGCACGGTCCTGCGCGTGCATCACGCCCTGGTGCATCTCACCGGTGGCCGGTCGGTCACCGAGACGGCCACGGCGTGCGGCTGGTCCAACCCGTCCAGCTTCATCGAAGCGTTCACCGAGGTCGTCGGTCAGACGCCGGGCCGCTACCAATCCACCGTACGGTAATTGGCGGGTTTTCGGCATCAAGGGTCGTTTTACCGGTGGTGGTCGGGGCTCGCCGGCGGCCAGAGTGGCGACATGGTGAAAACAGACGTGGTGATCGTGGGGGCCGGGGTCGCGGGGCTCACGCTCGGCAATTTCCTGCTGCGTAACGGAATCGGGTGCATCGTCCTCGAGAAGCACCGCCGCGAATACGTCGAGCAGCGGCAGCGGGCAGGCACGATCGACAGCCTCGGCGTGCGCATGTTCCGGGCGTGGGGTCTGGGCGAGGTGATCGAGGGCGACCCGATTCCGGAGGCCGAGGGCGGCTTCTGGATCGACGGCCAGGAAATGCCGGTCGACTTCGACGACGACAGCGACAGCCTGTTCTGCCCGCAGCAGGTGCTCGTCCGCAACCTCACCGACGTGTTCCTGCGTGACGGCGGAGACCTGCGTTTCGAGGCCGGAGGAATCTCGATCGAGGACAACGTCGTCCGCTATGGCGACACCGTCATCGAAGGCCAGTTCATCGCCGGCTGCGACGGCGATCGCGGGGTGACCCGGGCCGCCATTCCGCCCGGAGTTCTCACGAGCTATTCGCACGCGTACGGGTATGCCTGGCTCAGCGTGCTGGCCGCGGTGCCCGCAAAACCGTCCGGAATGGCCATCCACTCCCGGGGCCTGGCCGGGCTGATTCCTCGCGGAGCGACCGCCAGCCGCATCTATCTGCAATGCCCGCCCGGCGACTCGGTCGAGGACTGGCCCGACGATCGCATCTGGACCGAACTGGAGACCCGCTTCGGCACCCCGCTGCCGAAGGGCCCGATCCTCGACAAGCGTCTCGTGCCGTTGCGCAGCGTCGTTCACGAGCCGATGCGGCACCGCAACCTGTTCCTGCTCGGCGACGCCGCCCACATCGTGCCGCCGATGAGCGCCAAGGGCATCCACCTGGCCCTGTACGACGCCGAGGTGTTCGCCCGGGCCGTCATCGAGCACGCCAGGACCGGCGACACGACGTTGCTGGACAACTATTCCGACACGTGCCTGGAGCACATCTGGAACTACCAGGCGTTCGCGTCCTGGATCACCGACCTGATGCACAACGCGGGCGATTCCTCGTACGAGGGCGAGTTCCGCAAGCAGGTGGCCCGGGCCGAGCTGCAGCGCCAGTTCCGCTCACCGGCCGCCAACCGCCTCTTCGCCGAGCTGACCGCGGGCCTGAACTAAGGCCAGGGTGGCCGCGTGCACGCCGGGCGCGGCCGCCACGTAGCCCTCGCCGGCGCGGCACCACGAGCTGCCGCTGCCCCTGCCCCGCCCGCCGATCATCGGCGTCTGGCACCAGCGTTACGACACCGACACGGCACACGCCTGGCTGCGCGACCGCGTCCGCGACGCCGTGGCCGCCGTGGTCCCTCAGGCGTCGTAGCCGGCGATGAACGGGGTGTCCACGCCGAGTTCGCCGACCTTGCGGGCGCCGCCGGGGGAGCCGAGGGGCGTGTCGCGGCCGGGCAGCACGATGGTGAAGAAGTTGCGCTGGTCCTCGACGAATTGGGTGCGCTCCTCGTCGCCCCGGGCCTTGCGGTCGACGAAGATGGCCTCGACCGGGCACTCCACCTCGCACGCGCCGCAGTCGATGCACTCGGCGGCGTTGATGTAGCTCTTGCGGTCGCCGACGTAGATGCAGTCGACCGGGCAGACGTCCATGCAGGCGCGGTCGTTGACGTCGACGCAGTCCTGGCCGATCACGTACGGCATGTTCAGGCTCCTTCGGTGGAGTGGCCGGGGAAGAGGGCGGCCTCGGGGTCGAGCTCGACCGCGGCGTTGTTGACCGCGGTGGCGACCTCGCCGAAGCCGACGGACATCAGCCGCACCTTGCCCGGATATTCGGTGACGTCGCCGGCTGCGAAGACCGCCGTCAGGTTGGTGCGCATGCGCTGGTCGACCACGATCGTGCGGCCGGACAGCTCGAGTCCCCAGCCGGCCAGCGGCCCCAGGTCGGAGATGAAGCCCAGCGCGGCGATCACGCTGCCCGCCTCGAGGACGTCGGAGGAGCCGAGGCGGACGTGCGAGACCCAGTCGTCGCCGATCAGCTCGTCGACCTCGCAGTTGGTGCGGAACGCGACCCCGGCCCGCTCGGCCTCGGCGATCGAGGCGGCGTGGGCGCGGAACCGGGCCCGCCGGTGCACCACGGTGACCGAACGGGCCAGCGGCGCCAGCGCGTTGGCCCAGTCGATCGCGCTGTCGCCGCCGCCGACCACCACCACGTCCCGGCCGGCGTGCGCGCTCAGGTCCGGCACGAAGTAGGACAGCCCGCGGCCCAGGAACTCCTCGCCGGCCGGCAGCGCCCGCGGGGTGAACGTGCCGATCCCGGCGGTCAGCACCACCGCGCCCGCGTCGACCACCGTGCCGTCCGAGAGGGTCAGCTGTGGCCGCCCGGCCTCGTGGCCGATCCCGACCGCCTGCCGCTCCAGCAGGTAGCGCGTGCCGAACGCGTCGGCCTGCGCGGCCAGCCCGTCGACCAACTGGCGGCCGGTGACCGCGGGCAACCCGGCCACGTCCCGCACGACCTTCTCCGGGTACAGCGCGGCGATCTGACCGCCGACCTGCGGCAGCGCGTCGACCAGGACGGTGCTGAGCCCGCGGAAGCCGGCGCAGAACGCGCCGTAGAGGCCGGTCGGTCCGGCCCCGACGATGACCAGATCCGTGTGGACCGTCGTGGTGGGTTCCATGGCCAGGACCGTAGGAAGCGGAGCGGGACGAGCCGAGCGAAACAGACCGCTGAGCGGACCGTGTACCGCTGAGCGGAACGCGTTTCGGTGGGTGGACTCTTCGGCTGGGACCGGGACGAGAACGGTGATTCTCTGCTCCCCATCGAACAGCACGATGGGAGTTGCACCATGGTCGCAGAACCCACCACCGGCGGCACACCGGCGGCGCGTCCTCCGCGAGCCGAACGGCCGCGGCGCCCCTCGCGGCGTGGCCGGCTGCCCGGCCGGCAGGACTGGTCGAGCTGGCCGCACTACCAGCAGGCGGCGGCTGGTTTCCGCGGCTACTGGTATCCGGTGGCGTTCTCGTCGCAGATCACCGGCAAGCCGACCGGCGTGACGCTGCTGGGCGAGCGGATCATGGTGATGCGCGACCGCGGCACCGTGTACGCCCTCAAGGACCGCTGCCCGCACCGCGGCGTTCCGCTGAGCTACGGCAACCAGCAGTTCCCGGGCACGGTCAGCTGCGTCTACCACGGCTGGACGTTCGACCTGAAGACCGGCGACCTGGCCGCGGCCATCACCGACGGCCCGAACTCGCCGATCTGCGGCAAGGTCACCCAGCCCACGTACGAGACGGCCGAGCGGCTCGGCATGGTGTGGCTGTTCGTCGGCGACGGCGAGGACGCCCCGCCGATCGATGAGCAACTGCCCGAGGAGCTGGTCGGCAACGCGGCCGTCGTCGGCGCGCGGATTCAGCCCCGCGAGGGCAACTGGCGGTTCGCGGCCGAGAACGGCTACGACGAGGGGCACGCGAAGTACCTGCACCGTACGGCGTTGTGGCGGCTGTTCAAGGCGATGCCGGTGCACAACGACACCCGGATCGTCAAGCGCGGCCGCTGGATCTACCGGGTGCAGGACGCTCAGTACTGGGATGCCGAGTTCCCCGGCCTGGGCAAGTGGAGCGGCAAGGCCTGGTACAAGATCGACCCGTCGAAGAAGAAGCCGGGCACCAAGGTCAACAGCAACATCGGCAACACCGGTGGCGCGGCCAAGGTCAACGAGGTCATCGCGGCCCAGGAGTTCCCGGGCTTCGCCTCGATCTCGATGCCGGGCGTGCTGCGCATCGCCTACCCGGGCTTCATCCACTACGAGTTCTACGTGCCGGTCGACGCGGACAACCACCTGTACGTCGGCGTCATGGTCAACTTTGCCCAGGGCGCGGCGACGCTGCCGTTCTACGCGAAATACCTGGGCGCGATCCGGTGGCTGTTCCACGGCGAGTTCTCCGGCCAGGACAAGTGGATGGTCGAGGTGACCGACGCCCCGCCGGAGCGCCTCTACCGTCCCGACGAGTCGCTGCTGCAGTGGCGCAAGCTGGCCGAGGACGTCACCGAGGAACGCGTCGAGCGCCTCCAGGAGCAGGGCATCACGGCCGAGCACAGCAAGCCGGAAGTGACGCGCTGATGGGCGGGATCGTGCTGGGTGTCGCGGCCTCGCACTCGACCCTGATGAACACCCACTGGGACAAGGTGGCCGGCCTCGACCGGGCCGAGCGCTTCCGCGACGCCCTGGGGGAAGCCCGCGACGCGATCGCCGAGGCCCGGCCGGACAACGTGGTGATCATCGGCTCCAACCACTTCCGCGGTTTCTGGCTCGACCTGATCCCGTCGTTCACCCTCGGCGTCGACGAGGTGATCGCGGCCGGCGACGGCGGCACCCCCAAGGGCCCGCAGAAGTCGGATCCCGCGTTCGCCCAGGCCCTCGCGGAGGAGCTGGTCGAGCGGGGCACCGAGGTCGCGATCAGCGCCAAGATGACGATCGACCACGGCCAGAGCCACGCCGTGCAATATCTGCTGCGCGACCTCGACGTGCCGATCACCCCGCTGGTCGTCAACGTCTTCGCCACCCCGCTGCCGACCGTGAAGCGCTGCATCGAGCTGGGCGGCAACCTGGCCCGGGCCATCGAGAAGAGCGACAGGCGCGTGGTGGTCGTCGCCTCGGGCGGGTTGAGCCACCAGCTGCCCTGGCCGAGCCGCTGGCAGGACCCGGACGGCGACGACGAGGAGTTCCTGGTCGAGGCGTGGCGCAACGGCCGCGGCGAGTGGGAGAAGTACGACAAGCGCCGTCGCGAGATCATCGTCGGCGCCCGGCCCACCCTGTTCCCCGAGTTCGACGAGGCCTTCCTGGGCCGGCTCGACCGCGGCGAGCTGGACCACTACACCGGCTGGACGACCGCGCGGATCGGCGCGGAGGCCGGCAACGGCGGCCAGGAGATCCGCACCTGGCTCACCATGGCGGCCGCGCTCGGTTTCGCGCCGGGCCGCACCCTGGCCTACAGCCCGATGCCCGAATGGCTGACCGGCATGGGTGTCGGAGTGATCCGTCCGTGAGCGACCTCCTCGAGGAGGTGCTGCGCCGCATCACGCCCGAGCGTCTGCGGGCGGCGGCGGTGGCGGTCACCTCGATCCCCAGCCCGACGGGGGAGGAGCGGCCGCTCGCGGAATGGCTGGCGGCCCAGTTGCGCACGTCGGGCATCGACGGCCAGGTCCAGCGGATCGATGCCGGCCAGGCCAACGCGGTCGGCCGGGTGAGAAGCAGCCGGCGCGGCCAGGACCTCATGCTCTACGCCCCGATCGACACGCTCACGACCGGCGACGCCGCGGAGGACGTCCCGTGGATCGGGCCCGAGCTGCGGCCGGACATGCGGCCGCAGGCGACGGTCGACGGCGATTACGTGCAGGGCCTCGGCGCCGGCAACCCCAAGGGGCACGCCGCGTGCGTGCTGGTAGTGGGCCAGGCGTACGCGGAAGCGGTTGCCGCGACCAGGGCCGGGACCCTGGGTGATCTGGTGCTCGCGTTCGGCGCCGGCGGGATGCCGACCAACGCGCTGGAAAAAGAGGGACGGCAGAACACCGGCCACGGGGTCGGGGCGTCGTTCCTGCTTGAGCGCGGCTGGTACGCCGACCACGCGATCATCGCCAAACCCGGTGACTTCGTGGCCCACGACGAGGTCGGGCTCTGCTGGTTCGAGGTGATGGTCAAAGGCATTCACACGTACGCCGGAAGCCGCCACCGTCTCCCGTACGAGAACCCGATTGTCACCGCGGCCGAGGTGATCACGCGCCTGGAGCGCTGGCTCGCGGACTTCCCGGCCCGCCACCGCACCGCCACGGCCGCGCCGCAGGGCATCATCGGCTCGATCGCCGGCGGCTGGGAACGCATGCTCGCCGTCACCCCCGCCGCCGTCCGGATCCGCCTCGACATCCGCCTTGCGCCCGGTCAGACGCCGCTCGGCGTACGGCGGGAACTTGCGGCCTTTCTCGGTGACGACGCGGATTGCGAGCTGGTGGCCCACATCCCGGCCACCACGACCGATCCGGGCGCCTGGGTGATCACCGAGACGATCCGCGCGTGGGAGGCGGCGTCGGGCCGCGAACACACGCCGATCCCCGACAACAGCGGCGCGACCGACGCCAACATCCTGCGCGCCCGCGGCATCCCCACCGCGCGCGTCGGCATGCCGAAGGCGCCCCTGCCCGGCATCGACTTCGCGCTCGGCATGAACACCGTCCAGGTGACCGAGATGCGGCGGCTCTGCGAGGTGCTCGCGCGCGTCGCGGTCGCGAACTCCGAGGAGGAACGATGAGCAAGGCGCCCGAGGGCAAGTACGCCGACGGCTACCACTACCTGGACATGGGCGCGGGGCTCGACACCGTGTTCCTGCACGGCGGTGGTCCGGGCTGCACGGGCTGGAGCGACTTCGGCCCGGTGGCCGGGCTGTTCGCCGCCGACCGGCGGGTGCTGATCCCCGACATCCTGCAGTACGGCCGGTCCGAGAAGGTGCGCATCACCGGGCCGATGTGGGACTTCCACGCGGCCAGCCAGGTGCGGCTGCTGGACACGCTGGGCGTCGAGCGGGCCGACTTCGTCTGCAACTCCTGGGGTGGCACGATCGCGCTCAACCTGGCCGCGAAATACCCCGATCGCGTACGGTCGCTGGTCGTCACCGGCAGCATGCCGGTCTTCTACGGACCGCTGGCCCCGCTTCCCGAGAACGGCCACCGCGGCCGTACGGCCCGGGACGTCTACTACGGCGGGGAGGGCCCGACCCGCGAGAAGATGCGGCAACTGATCACCCGCCTCGAGTGGTGGGACGGCGGCAAGCTGCCCGACGAGACGCTCGACATGCGCTACGAGCAGAGCCTCGACCCCGAGGAGCGCGCGCTGGCCGCGATGTCGGACTCGCCGCGCGGCGACTGGCAGGACCTCACCGCCGAGCTGGGCCAGGTGCAGGCGCCGACGCTGTTCATGTGGGGCCGCGAGGACGCGTTCCTCACCCCGGACTACCCGATGATGCTGGCCCGCATGGTGCCCAACGGCAATCTGCACGTGATGGACCACGTGTCTCACCACCTGCAGGAGGAGCAGCCCGAGCGCTACCACGCCGTCGTCGCCGCCTTCCTGGCCGACGTCGCTCGTCGAGAAGGAGTTTCCGCACAGTGAAGATCATTTTCTGGTTGACCGGCGCCGGCGTACTCGTCGTTCTCGGCCGGCAGCTCGCCAAGCGCAGCAACACCCAAGTCCACCGCATCAACCAGCCGTAGGAGAGCCCGCTATGAACGACTGCACCGGAGAAAGCGTCAGCGTCCGTAGGGCCAGGAGTGCATGGCAACCGCAGGCTCAGTCCATCTGGACCGACCTGACACCGTTGCCGTTCTCGCTGTCCTACGTGGACGCCGGCGGCGTGCGGACCCGGACGCTGCGGGCCGGCGAGGGCGCCCCGGTGGTGTTCCTGCACGGCACGAGCGGGCACCTCGAGGCGTTCACGCGCAACATCGCGCCGCACGCCGAGCAGTATTCGGTGCACGCCATCGACATGCTCGGCCACGGCTACACCGGCAAGCCCGGCCACCCGTACGAGATCCCGCTGTATGTGAAGCACCTGCTCGACTATCTCGACGCCGTCGGGATCGAGAAGGCGCACATCGTCGGCGAGTCG
Organism: Actinoplanes sp. NPDC021490; assembly: GCF_055562135.1. Taxonomy (NCBI): domain Bacteria; kingdom Bacillati; phylum Actinomycetota; class Actinomycetes; order Micromonosporales; family Micromonosporaceae; genus Actinoplanes; species Actinoplanes sp. NPDC021490. The sequence continues at coordinate 305,896 of NZ_JBVHFW010000003.1, read as the reverse complement.
CTCGGCGGCTGGGTCGGGGCGCGCGCGGCCGTCGACTTCCCGGAGCGGATCGCCAGCCTGCAACTGCTCTGCGCGGGCGGCACGGTGGCCAACCCCGAGGTGATGCAGCGCATCGACTCCAGCACCCGCCAGGCCGTGGCCACCGACGACGTCGAGCTGACCCGCAAGCGGCTGCGGCTGCTGATGGCCGACCCGGTCAACGCCACCGAGGAACTGGTCGACGTGCGGCACCGGATCTATCACGAGCCCGACTTCGTGGCCAACATCGACAACCTGCTCTCGCTGCAGAAGATGGAGATCCGGCAGCGCAACCTGCTGACCCGGGAGCAGATGGGCCGCATCACCCAGCCCACGCTGATCGTCTGGGGCCGCAAGAACCCGTTCGGCGACGTGCCCGAGGCCCAGGCCATGCACGAGGCCATCCCGGGTTCGCGGCTGGAGCTGTTCGAGGAGACCGGTCACTGGCCGCAGCACGAGCAGGCGGCGATCTACAACCCGCTGAGCCTCGAGTTCCTCGCGAAGGCGTCCGCCTGATGCGGGCGCTGCGCTTCCACGACTGGGGCCGGGACCCGGTCATCGACGAGATCGAGGAGCCCGTACGGGGTGCGGGCGAGGTGCTCGTCGAGGTGCAGGCGGCCGCGCTCGCGCACCTCGACCTGACCGTCGCGTCGGGCACCTTCGGTCTCAAGCCGCCGCTGCCCTACACCGGCGGCGTCGAGGGCAGCGGCGTCGTCCTCGAGGCCGACGACCTGGAGCCCGGCACCCAGGTGATGCTGCGCGGCGCCGGCCTCGGCCTGCTGCGCGGTGGCACCTGGCAGGAGCGGGTGAGTGTGCCCCGCAAGGCGGTCACCGTGCTCGACCCGCGGCTGCCGGCCGAGGTGGCGGCGACGTTCTTCGTGCCCACCACGACCGCCGCGGTGGTGCTGCACGACGTGGCCAAGGTGCAGCCGGGCGAGAAGGTCGCCGTGGTCGGTGCGGCCGGCGCCGTCGGCGCGAGCGTGGCCCAGCAGGCCCGGCTGGCCGGGGCCGAGGTGACCGGTCTGGTCGGCCGGGAGGACCAGCTCGCGCTCGTGCCCGAGGGGGTCACCGGCGTGGTGCTGGGCTCGTTCGACGACCGCCCGTTCGACCTGCTGGTCGACACGCTGGGCGGCGACGGGCTGGTCGGGCGCAGCCGCTGGGTGCGGCCGGGCGGACGGGCCGTCGTGATCGGCTACGTGGCCGGCACGCAGATCACCATCGACCTGCCGAGCTGGCTGCTGGACGACGTGGCCCTGCTGCCGGTCAACATGATCCGCCACGAGCGCCGGGCCCGGGAACTCGCGCCCGCGCTCATCGTGGGGCTGGCGGCCGGCGAGCTGGACGTGGCGGTCGAGTCGGTGCCGCTGGAGGACGCCGTCGACGCGATCGGGCGGATGCGCTCGGGACACGTACGGGGACGCGCGGTTCTGCATTTCTGAAACCCCGGGGTCCGGTCAGCGGGACGTGTTCCGCTGACCGGACCAATTCGTTGATAAGTGTGACGGCGGCGACGAGATTCGGGTGATGGAGGCCACGACCGGACCCAGCTGCCTGTTCCAACCCGACCCCCGCGAACCGCACCCCGTCCCCGACAGCAACAGCGTGCTGGGCAAGGTGCGCCGCATCCTCGAGGTGTTCGGCCTCGACGACGAGACGCTGAGCCTCAGCGAGCTGGCCCGCCGGACCGGCCTGGCCAAGGCGTCGGTGCACCGGCTCAGCCAGGAGCTCGTGCAGTGGGGGCTGCTCGAACGGCGCAACGGCGAATACCGGCTCGGCATGCGGCTCTTCGAGATCGGCCAGCGCGTGCCCCGCCAGCGGATCCTGCGCGACCTGGCCCGGCCCCTCATGATCGACCTGGTGCAGGCCACGCACGAGACCGCGCACCTGGCCGTGGCCGACGGGCTCGAGGTGCTCTATCTGGACAAGGTGTCGGGGGAGCACGCCCAGATCAGCCGGCCGTCCCGGGTCGCCGGCCGGATGCCGCTGCACTGCACGGCGACCGGCAAGGCGCTGCTCGCGTTCGGCCCGCGGCACCTGCTGGACGAGGTGATGACGGCGCCGCTGACCCGCGTGACGCCGCGGACCACGGTGGCGCCGGGCCTGCTCGCCCAGGAGCTGCAGAAGGCCCGCGAGCAGGGCTTCGTGGCCGAGTACGAGCAGACCCGCATCGGCTACATGAGCGTGGCCATCCCGCTCACCGGCGCGACCGGCGCCGTCGTGGCGGCCCTGTCAGTGACCGCCCCGACGACGCGGGCCAAGGTGGATCGCTATGTCGGCCTGCTCAACCTGGTCGGCCGCCGGATGACGAAGCTGCTCAGCGCGCAGGAACTCTAGAGCTCACGGCTGTGACGATGTGCCCGGCGGTCTTCGCCGCGTACGCCTCGATCGAGACCATCGGATTCACCCCGGGCGCGGTGGGCAGCGCCGACGCGTCGGCCACGTAGACACCCTTCACGTCGAACAGCTGGCCCTCGCCGTCGACGACAGTGCCGGTCGCGCACGTGCCCGACTGGTGCGCCGACAGCGTCAGCACGTCCGGCCCTTCCAGAGCGCCCAGCACGGTCAGGAATTCCTCGAAGTCCTCGCCCTCGCGCCAGCGCGGATCACCGGGCAGGAACGTGAAGATCTCCTGGGCGCCGGCTCCGCGCAGCAGCTTGGCCAGTTCGACGTGGCAGCGCCGCACGACTTCCAGGTCGACGGCGTCGTTCAGATCCCAGTGGATCAGCGGCATGCCGTCCGGGCCCAGCTCGACATGGCCCGAGCCGTGGTCGCGGGCGAAGCCCCAGACACCCGAGACGTGCCGCAGCCGCAGCTGTTCGCGCTTGTGTGCCTCGCCGTCCTGCCAGGGTGTGAGCGCCGTCCAGAAACCCAGACCCATCGGGGCCGCCTCCACGACGAAGCCGTGCTCGCCCGCGACGTGCTCGTAGTCGTGGCTCACGCTGGTCAGGATCTGCCCCTCCCAGCCGCGCACGTCCTCGGCGAAGACCCCGCTCATGAAGTACGACGGGTGCACGTGCAGGTTCCGGCCGACTTCGGGGCCGCCGATGCCCGACGCGAGCAGCAGCGCGGGACTGGCCAGGGCGCCCGCGGCCACGACGACGACCGGCGCCCGCAGCTCGACCTCCCGATCACCGACCTTTGCCCGTACGCCGGAAGCCTGTCCTTGATCGTGCAGGATCTCGCGCACGTCGCAGCCGGGCAGCAGGCGCGCGCCCTGGTCCGACGCGTCCTGCAGGAACGTCTTCATCGTCGACTGCTTGCACCCGACCAGGCAGCCGGCGTTGCACTCGCCGCAGTAGCGCGATTCGTCGTCCTTGGCGTTGCGGGCGAGCGTGGCCCAGGCCAGCCCGGCCGCCTCGAAGCCGCGGATCAGGATCTCGTTGACGTGGTTGTGCACGGTGTTCGACGGTTTCGCGTTGATCCGTTCCATCACCGCGCGCACGTGCTCGTCGAAGTCCTCCAGCCCCTTCATGCCGCGCTGCCGCCACTCCTCGACCACATAACCGGGCGTGGGCAGACAGGCCATCGAGTTGACCGTGGTGCCGCCGCCGACGGTCGAGCCCGCGAGCAGACCGACCGAGGCGCTGGCCGACCACAGGAAGCCGCCGCCGAGATAGAGGTTGGGGAACGACAACGCCTCGAGCTGCGGCAGATCGGGTTCGTTGCGGTAGGACCCCTTCTCCAGCACGAGCACCCGCAGCCCCGCCTCGGCCAGGCGCGCCGCCGCGACCCCGCCCCCGGCGCCCGAGCCGACCACGATGGCATCGGCGGTCAGGTCGTCGTCCGCGGTGATCGTGCGCAGGGTCTTGGGGAACTCGGCCTCGCTCGGCGTGGGCAGCAGCGGGCCCGCGTAGCCGATCGCGGGCCAGGTCGGGTTCTTGGCGTCGGCGTCCGGGCCGGTGTAGAACATCGCCAGCACGGTGCTCTGCAGGATGATCGCGCCCGGGTAGGTCCCCGGGTTCTCCAGGACGGACCGCCAGCGGCGAGCCCGCTCCTCGTCGCCGGCCGCGGCGAAGTCGTCGCCGAGCGCGCCCAGTGTCGCCGTGATCTTGTCTTGGACGTGCGGCGCGAGCATCGGGATCACGGCCGCGGCGATCGCGTCGATCCCCAGGTCCGAGGCGCTCAGGCTGAGCAGCGTGGCCGCTTCGAGACTGTCGTCGCAACCGGCCGGCACCCGGGGGATGAGGGTGTCGCAGACGGCTTTCAGCGTTTCCGTGTTCATGCGCGTTCTCCGAGGAATTCCAGGACGACGGCGGCCACTTCGGGGGCCTTCTGCTCCATGAGCGGGATGGTGCCGCCCTCGATCACGGCGGTCTCGACCCGTACGGCGTTGGTCAGGTGTTTCTGCAGCCGTTCGACGTCGGGCAGCGCGAACGGGTCCGCCGACGCGCCGATCAGCAGCACCGGGGCCGTCACGAGGCCGATCCGGTCCTCCATCAGGTAGCGGGCGCAGGCCATGTGCCCCTCGGCCGGGTCGACGCCCGGAGCCAGCGCGTCCCGGATGAACCGGTCGAGCAGGTCGGGCCGCCCGGCCGGGTAGTACGGCTGCCGCAACGCCCACAGCTTGGTCAGGTGGGTGCCGTCCGCGGCCGTCACGGCCTCGTCCACCCCGGGCCCGTTCGCGTGGCCCTCGCGGTAGGCGGCGTCGGTCCAGGGCGCCGAGGACAGCACGAGCGCCGCGACCCTGGCCGGGGAGGCCGCGGCCATCTCGATCGCGACCGCGCCGCCGGTGTGGTGGCCGAGAACGGTGGCCTGTTCGATGCCGAGCGCGTCGAGCAGCGCGAACGCGCCTTCGGCGATGGCCTCGATGGTCTGCGGGGCCGGTAGCGGGGCGCTCAGCCCGAACCCGCGCATGTCCATGGCGATCACCCGGTGCCCATCGGCGAGCAGCGGCTGAACCTCACGGAACTCGTCGTACGAGCGCGGGGTCTGGTGCAGCAGCAGCACGGCGGGGCCCTCGCCCAGCTCGGCGTAGTGCATCTGGCCGTACGGCGTGGCCGCGTACCCGCGGGTCGGCACTGGGCTCATGCCCCCGCCTCCACTTCGTCACGGCAGAGGCCTGAGCCGGGCTTTGAGCCCACCGATTCACTCGCAAGCTCGTTCATGGGCGTGTCCTCCGTCGGAATGTGTTCTGGGTCTCCACAACACGCCTCCGGTGTTACGCGCGCCTTCCCCGCGGTCCGTTCACCGGACTGCCCGGCCAAATCTCCGAACGTCGCGATCCGGCCACAGTCCGTTCAGCGGAACAGGTCGCTTAGGCCGGTAACCCGCCGGTGCCAAGGTGAGCGCCAATCCGGTTGACGGTGGGTGAACTCACAAACCCCCATGGAGGTACGCAGGTGAACGCAAGTGCGGCGCCTCTGGTCGAGGTACGCGGGGTCTCGAAGAGGTATCCGGGCGTCCTCGCCCTCGACAACGCCAGTCTGTCCGTCAGCGCGGGCGAGATCGTCGCCCTGACCGGCGAGAACGGCTCCGGCAAGTCGACCCTGTCGAAGATCATCGGCGGGGCCGAGCAGCCGGACGGCGGCGTCGTGCTCGTCGACGGCGCCGAGACGGTGATCGCCAACCCGGCGACCGCCCTCAAGCTCGGCATCGTGATGATCAGCCAGGAGCTCACCCTGGCCCCGCAGCTGACCGTGGCCGAGAACGTCTTCATGGGCCGGCTGCCCCGCCGCGGCCGGGTGATCGACTGGGCCACCGTCCGGCGCCGGGCCCGCGAGGAGCTGGCCGCGCTGGACGTGCACGTCGACGTCAACGCCAAGGTCGGCGACCTGTCGGTGGAGCTGCAGCAGGAGGTCGAGATTGCTCGCGCGGTCTCCTCCAAGGCCCGGCTGCTGATCCTCGACGAGGCCACCAGCTCGCTCTCCGAGCATGCCACCGAGCGGCTCCTCGAGCTGGTGCGCGAGCAGGCCAAGCGGGGCGTGGCGGTGCTGATGATCTCGCACCGGATGCCCGAGCTCTATGCCACGGCGAGCAAGGCCGTGGTGCTGCGCGACGGCAGGCTGGTCGGCACCGTGCCCCTGCCCGCGACCTCCGAGTCGCAGCTGGTGCGCATGATGGTCGGTCGCGAGCTCAACGACTACTACGGGAGCCGCGACTGCGTGCCCGGTGACGTGGTGCTGCAGGTGCGCGACCTGGCCTCGGCCGACGGCGCGCTCGCCCCGACGTCGTTCGAGGTGCGCAGCGGCGAGATCGTCGGCATCGCCGGGCTGGTCGGCTCGGGCAAGGCCCAGCTCGGCATGGCGCTCGGCGGGGCCATCCCGGCCACCGGCGAGGTGCGGGTCAACGGGGCCGCGGTGACGCTGGGCGATCCGAGGCGGGCGCTCGGCGCCGGCATCGGCCTGGTGCCCGACGACCGCAAGCGCGCGGCCCTGCTGCCGACCCGCAGCGTGGCTCACAACATGACCCTGACCTGGCTGCCGAAGCTCTCCAAGTTCGGCGTCGTGCCCACCCGCACCGAGAAGCGCCGGGTCCGCGAGGCGATCGCCGAGTACGGCGTGAAGACCTCCTCCCCGGCCAAATTGATCACGCAGCTCTCCGGCGGCAACCAGCAGAAGGCGATCCTCGGACGCATCTTCGCGCTGGACTGCCCGGTCTACGTGCTCAGCGAGCCCACCCGCGGCGTCGACGTCGGCTCCAAGAGCCAGATCTACGCCCTGTTGCAGAAGCTGACCGAGAGCGGCGCCGCTGTCGTGATCATCAGCTCCGAGCTGCCCGAGCTGATCGGCCTGGCCGACCGGGTCCTGGTCTGTTTCCAGGGCGCGGTCCACGGCGAGGTCAGCGGCGAGCAGCTCCAGGAAGAGGTGCTGAACGCGATCGCGGTCAGCGGGCACGTCCACGAGGAGTCGTCATGAGCCAGGACACGTCGATCCGTCCTCCGGAAAAGGTCGCGGCGCCGTCCGATCCCGGTCGCCACGGCATCCTCACCAACGTGTGGCGGGCCTCCGGCAAGACCACCGGGGTGCTGGCCGGGCTGATCCTGCTGGTGGTCTACCTGTCGATCACCCAGCCGATCTTCATGACCTGGGGCAACATCACCAACATCGTGGCCAGCAACAGCGTCGTGCTGGTGCTCGCGGTCGGGGCCACGTTCGTGATCATCTCGGGCGGGCTGGACCTGTCCACCGCTTCGGCGGCGGCGGTCACCGGCATGTCGTACGGGATGCTGCTGCAACACGGGATGAGCGCCTGGGTCGCGGTGGCGGGCGCGCTGGCCGTGGGCCTGCTCCTCGGCATCGTGAACGGCGTCCTGATCTCGTACGTGAAGATCTCGTTCCTGGTCGTCACGCTGGGCACGTTGTCGGTCTTCGAGAGCGCGGCACTGGTGATGTCGCAGGGCAAGACGATCAACGTGTTCGCGATCGAGGGCTTCCAGCCGATCTACAACCTGGTCAACGGCAAGATCGCCGGGATTCCGTACCTGCTGATCTTCGACGTGGTCCTGGTCGTGGTGGCCGCCCTGGTGCTGCGTTACACGACGTTCGGCCGCGGGGTCTACGCGCTCGGCTCCAACCGCGAGGCGGCCCGGCTCAACGGCATCAACGTCGCCCGCACCACGCTCAGCGTCTTCCTGATCGCCGGCCTGGCCGCCGCCGTGGCCAGCCTCATCCAGGTCGGCCGGCTCACCGGCGCCAGCCCCGGCATCGACTCGACGCTGCTGCTCACGGTGGTGGCCGCGGTGCTGATCGGCGGCACGGCCTACACCGGCGGCGACGGCGGCGTGGGCGGAACCGTCCTCGGCGTCCTGTTCCTCGGCGTGATCCAGAACGGCCTGACGCTGAGCGACGTGTCGACGTTCTGGCGCGGCACGGTCAACGGCGTCGTGCTGATCGTCGCGGTCGCCCTGGGAGTGGCCCGGGACCGGGGCTGGTTGCGGTTCAATCGGGGCAGGACCCCGGCATCGTCCTGAACGCCACCCACTCACCAATCGCCTTTCTCGGATCTGCACGACACGCACCATGCCCCACGCCGGGCGGGCTTCACGGCCCGATCGGCTGACGCGACGGAGGACTCCATGCCGGAATCACAGGACCAGGCGATCATCCAGGCGGTCTCCGACACGTTCGCGCCGTCCCTGGACGCCCCGTCGGGCGCGGATGACGCCACCATCGCGTTCTACCGCGACGGGGCCAAGGCGCGCGGCATCGACGTGGCGGTGGCCGGCGCGGTCGGGTCGCTCGACGCCCTCACCCGCGGGGCCGTCGCGGAGCTCGTCGACCGGCTCGGCCCGAGCTTCGTCGACACCGATCTGGAGACGCGTACGGCGACGCTGCTCGCGGTGGCCGACGAGTCGATGCGGCTGCGTCTCGGCGTACGGCAGCTCAAGGCCATGACCCTCGCGACGCTGGTCGGGGCGGTGGACGAGACCGGCACCAACCCGACGTGGCCCGCGCTGGGCTACCCCGGCCCGGCCTCCAAGCCCCCGGCCGCCCCCAAGGATTTCCCGCTCCTGTCGTTGCCCGCGGGCCCGGCCGAGCTGGACGCCGACGTCGTCGTGATCGGCTCGGGGGCCGGCGGCGCGATCGTGGCCGCCCGCGCGGCCCAGGCCGGGCTCTCGGTGCTCGTGCTGGAGGCCGCGCAGTACCGCAACGAGGCCGACTTCCGGCAGATCGACTCGCTCGGCGCGGCCACGATGTTCCTGCGCGGCGGCTCGCTGTGGTCGTCGTCGGGGCAGATGGGCGTGCTGGCCGGCGCGACCCTGGGCGGCGGCACGGTGATCAACTCGATGGTCTGCCTGCGGACGCCGCAGCACATCCGCGAGCTGTGGGCCTCGTACGGGCTCGAAGGTCTGGACGGGCCCGACTACGACAAGTTCACCGACATGGTGTGGGACCGGATCGGGGTCAACACCGACGCCACCCGGTACAACGCCAACACCCGGGCCATGATCACCGGGCTCGCCTCGCTGGGGCACCGGCACGAGCGGCTGCCCCGCAACGCCGCGCTCGACGACGACGCGACGATGTGCGGCTACTGCAACGCCGGCTGTCAGCAGGGCAAGAAGCGCTCGACCCTGCACACATACCTGCAGGACGCCGTGGACGCCGGGGCACGCGTTGTCGTCGGCGCGCACGTCGACAGGATTGTCACTGCGGACGGGCATGCCACGGGTGTCCTGGCCACCGTCGACGGCACCACTTCGTTGTCCGTCTCGGCGAGAAACGTCGTCGTCGCGGCCGGCGGCATCGAGTCGCCCGCGGTGCTGCTGCGCTCGGGCATCGGCGGCCCCGCGGCCGGCAAGAACCTCACCCTGCACCCGGCCTGGATCGTCACCGGCGTCTACGAGGAGCCGGTCGAGGCCTGGCACGGCCAGATCCAGTCGGCCGTCAGCTTCGACCTGACCCGGGTCGTCGACGGCGGCGGCTTCCTGGTCGAGAGCCTCGCCCTCAACCCCGGCACGTGGGGCGGGCAGTCCCCGTTCGTCGACGGTCGCACGACCCGCGACCAGCTGCGCAAGCTGCCCTACTTCGCCACCTGGCACGGCGTCTCGCACGACCACGGCAGCGGCGAGGTCTATCTCGACGCCGACGGGCGCGCCGCCGTGCACTGGAACCTCGACGACGACGTCGACCACCGCATCGCCGTACGGGCGCACACCGAACTGGCCCGCATGCACCGTGAGGCCGGCGCCACCGAGATCTTCACCTTCCACTGGAGCGACCAGCGCTGGAAGCGCGGCGAGGACTTCGACGCGTACCTGGAGCAACTGGCCGGTTCCCCGATCGACGACCACACCGCTTTCTCCGCCCACCAGATGGGCTCCTGCCGGCTCGGCGCCGACCCGGCCACCTCGGTGGCCGACGGCTGGGGACAGCTTCACGACGTCAAGGGCGTCTGGATCGGGGACGCGTCCGCGTTGCCGACCGCGCCCGGCGTCAACCCCATGATCACAGTCATGGCCCTGGCCGAACGGACTGCCTCGGCCCTCGTCAAGACCTTCTAGCGCTCGCTTGTTGTGCCTCACCCCTCGGAGGAATCGTCATGCCCGTTTCCCGGTGGAAACTTACCTCTTGTAGCGTTTTGGGCATTGCCGCCCTGCTCGGCGCCACGGCCTGCGGCGGGGGCGACGACGCCTCCGCGGGCGGCAGCTCCGGCGGCCTCAAGGTCGCCTACTCCAGCCCGGTCGCGTCGCAGCCGGGCCAGCAGATCGTCACCAACGGCCTCAACGCCGGCGCCAAGGAGCTGGGCTGGGAGGTCAACGTCATCGACGCCAACCTCTCGCCCGACCAGCAGGTCTCCAACGTGCAGACGATGATCCAGCAGCAGGCCGCCGCGATCGGGCTCTGGGCGCTCGACTCGGGCGCCATGGAGGGCACGTACGCCCAGGCCAAGGCGGCCAACATCCCGGTCATCGGCGTCAACTCGGAAGGCGCGAACGTCTCCTCGACGGTGTGGTGGGGCGTCAACCGCTGCGACGACGACCAGTCGCCGTACCGGCAGGCGGCCAAGCAGATCGCCGAGGCCCGCCCGGGCGGCAAGGTGATCGTCATGGGTGGCCCGCCGGTGCCGTCGATCCAGGCCAACGTCAAATGCTTCAGCGACGCGGCCAAGGCGGCCGGGCTGACCATCCTGGCCCAGATCGACAACACCAAGGACACCTCGGCCAACGCGGCGTCGCTGACCGGCGACACGTTCACCAAGTACCCGGACGTGGACGCGGTCTGGTCGTACAACGACTCGTCGGCCATCGGCGCGTCGACCTCGGCCACCCGGGCCGGGCGCAAGATCTCCGACGGCACCACCGAGGGCATCATCATCCAGGGCTCGAACGGTGACCCGGACGCGATCGAGGCGGTCAAGCAGGGCCGGCTCAGCGGCACGTGGGACCCGGACTCCTTCGCCACCGGCATGGCCGTCATCAAGGCGATGGACGACGCCAAGAAGGGTGTGACCGGCAAGAACTACGTGGTCACGGCGAAGTACTGGAGCCAGGCCAACATCGCCGAGTACAAGGACACCGCGACGCTCGGCTACACCCTGGCCACCATCCCGGTCACCGAGAAGTAAAACCCGAGGAAGCCCCCGGTCGACGGCGGCCGGGGGCCCAGGAAGGGGTTCGATCACGTGACTGACACTCCACTCGACGCCACGGCGATGGCCGCGCTCGTCGCGTCCGGGGAGGCGAGCCCCACCGAGCTGGTGAGCGCCGCGATCGGCCGGATCGAGGAGCTCGACGGCCGGGTCAACGCGGTCGTGCACCGCCGCTTCGAGCAGGCCCTCGACGAGGCCGCGGGCCCGCTGCCGGACGGACCGTTCCGCGGCGTGCCGATCGTGCTCAAGGACCTGCGCAGCGGCAGCGCCGGCGACCCGGACCAGCAGGGCAACGCCTTCCTGCGCGGCATCGACCACCGCGCCGCGCACGACGCCAACGTGACGGCCGCCCTGCGCCGGGCCGGCTTCGTCGTGCTCGGGCGCACCAACACCCCCGAGTTCGGCCTGGTGTCCACCACCGAGCCGCGGGCCTTCGGACCGACCCGCAACCCGTGGGACCTCACCCGCTCACCGGGCGGATCCTCCGGCGGCTCGGCCGTGGCCGTCGCCACCGGGATGGTGCCGCTGGCTCAGGGCACCGACGGCGGCGGCTCGCTGCGCATGCCGTCGTCGCACTGCGGCGTGTTCGGCTTCAAGAGCAGCCGGGGCCGGGTCAGCGCCGGACCCGACGAGGGCGACGCGCTGGCCGCCCACAACATCTACGGCGTCATCACCCGCAGCGTGCGCGACAGCGCGGCCGCCCTCGACGCGATCGCCGGCGAGCACAGCGGCGACCCGGTGGTGGCGCCCGGGCCGTCCCGGTCGTTCCTGGCCGCCGCCTCCGCCGAGCCCGGCCCGTTGCGGATCGGCGTGATGCTCGTCGACGACGTGAACGGCTACCCGGTCGACCCGCGGGTGAACGCGGTCGTGCGGCGCACGGCCGACCGGCTGGCCGCCCTCGGCCACCACGTCGAAGAGGCCTACCCGGCCGCGATGACCGATCCGGCCTACCTCGAGCACTGGCTGGGCCTGCTCAGCCCCAGCGTCACCGTGCTGATGGAGGACCTGGCCGCCATGGCCGGGCGGCCGCTGCGCCGCGACGAGTTCGAGGAGGTGACGTGGTGGTGGGCCGAGCAGGGCGCCAAGGTGTCGGCGGCCGACTACGTGCGTCACGAGACCTGGCGCGACGACTTCCGCCGCCGCATGGGCTCGTGGTGGACCGGCGGCTACGACCTGCTGCTGAGCCCGGTCGTGCCCAACCCGCCGCCCCCGCTGGGCCTGTTCGACGGGCCGGACGGGATCCGACGCTCCATCGACATCCTCTGCTTCACGCCGCAGTTCAACACCACCGGTCAGCCGGCCATGGCGGTGCCGGCCTCGCTCCCATCGGAGGGGCTCCCGATCGGCGTGCAGTTCGCTGCCGCCTACGGTCGCGAGGAGACGCTGTTCTCGCTGGCCGGGCAGCTCGAGGCGGCGCACCCGTGGATCGGGGCCGGCACATGACGATCACCGGACCGGCCGACCGGCACATCCGGGCCGCCGCCGGCCACCTGGGGCTGCCGCTTTCCGAGGCCGATGTCGTCGCCGTACGGGCCGACATCGCGCCCATCATCGAGCTGCTGGGCGGGCTCGACGCCATGGCCGAGCCGCTGCCCCCGGTACGGTATCCGCGCACCCCGGGCCACCGTCCGGGCGCGGCCGACGACCCGTACAACGGCTGGGCCGTCCGCACCGACATCGCCGGCGCCGAGTCCGGTCCGCTGGCCGGGCACCGGATCGCCGTCAAGGACACGGTCGGCGTGGCCGGGGTGCCGATGACCGCCGGATCAGCCACGCTGCAGGGCTTCGCGCCGGACTTCGACGCCACGATCGTGACCCGCATCCTCGACGCGGGCGGCATCCTGGCCGGCAAGGCCAACTGCGAATACTTCTGCTACGGCGCGGGCAGCCACACCAGCGCGAACGGGCTGGTGCGCAACCCGTGGGGCCCGGCCCGCACGGCCGGCGGCTCCTCATCCGGCAGCGCGGTGCTGGTCGCCTCGGGCGCGGTCTCGATGGCCGTCGGCGGCGACCAGGGCGGCTCGATCCGGGTGCCCGCCGCCCACTGCGGTGTCTACGGCCTCAAACCGACCCACGGGCTCGTGCCGTACACGGGCGTCATGCCGGTCGACCCGTCGATCGACCACGTCGGCCCGATGACCGCCACCGTGACCGACAACGCGCTGCTGCTGGACGTGCTGGCCGGCCCCGACGGGCTCGACCCGCGTCAGGTGGGCGTGCGAAAAGGCGACTACCTCAGCGCGGTCACCGGCGGCGTCGAAGGCCTGCGCATCGGCCTGCTGACCGAGGGCTTCGGGCAGCCACTGGCCGAACCGGGCGTGGAGGACCTGGTCCGCGCGGCGGCCGACCGGCTCGCGGCGGCGGGGGCCACGGTCGTCGAGGTCTCCGTGCCCGAACACCGCACGATGATGAACGTCTGGGCGGCGATCATCCTGGAGGGCACCGTCCAGATCGCCATGCACGGCAACGGCGCCTGGATGGGCATCACCGGCCTCAACCCGACCGCGCTGATGCGGGCACACGCAGGCTGGCGGCACCAGGCCCACCTGCTGTCCGAGCCGATCAAAACCGGGCTGATCGCGGGCCACTACCTCCGTGAGGTCTACGGCGGCATCTACTACGCCAAGGCGCAGAACCTCGTCCGCGTCGCGCGAGAGGCGTACGACACCGCTCTGAACCAGGTCGACGTGCTCGCGCTGCCGACCGTGCCGTTCGTGGCGCCGCCACTGCCCCTGGGCACCAGCCGGGCCGAGATGTCCGCCCCCGGCTTCGACCCCGTGGTCAACACGGCGCCCTTTGACTGCACCGGGCATCCGGCGCTCTCCGTACCGTGCGGGCTCAGCGACGGGATGCCCGCGGGCCTGATGCTGGTCGGCCGGCACTGGGACGAGGCGAGCCTTTACCGGGCGGCCGGCGCGCTCGAACGGGCGGGGGACTGGCGCGATTGGCGGTCCGAGTAAGCAGGTGCCCGCGGCTCGGCTCCACGTTGTCCACAATCCCGGCCACCGTGCAGCGCCCTGTGGACAACTAAGGCGTGTTTCGTAAGTCCCGCTGGGTCTGAAGTTGCGGCGTGGCGGTGATCGATAACTGAAGAGGTCTCCGGTATCTGGTTCTGCGACCAAGCAAGAACTTCATACCGGAGACCTCGTGGCCACCTTAGCGGTGACGAGGCGGCATGACCTGACCGACAGGCAGTGGGCTGTGCTGGCCCCGCTGCTGCCTGCCGCGTCGTCCACGGGTCGGCCGCCGAAGTGGGAGAAACGGCAGCTGATCGATGGGATCCGGTGGCGGATCCGGATCGGTTCCCCGTGGCGTGACGTGCCGGCGGAGTACGCGCCCTGGCCGACGATCTACGGGTTGTTCCGTCGATGGCAGCGTGATGGGACCTGGGATCGGATCCTGTCGGCGTTGCAGGCTCAGGGCGATGCTCAAGGTCGCATCGACTGGACGGTCAGCGTGGACTCAATGACCAGCCGCGCTCACCAGCACGCTGCGGGTGCCCGCACCGACGGGCATCTGCAGAAGGAACCCCCCGGCGGCGTCCACGACGAGCCGGCCGATCACGGACTCGGCCGTTCCCGGGGCGGGCTGACTACCAAGACGCATCTGGCCTGTGAGCAGGGCCAGAAAGTCCTGTCGATGATCGTGACTGCCGGGCACCGCGGCGACAGTCCGCAGTTCATCCCGGTCCTGCGCCGGATCCGGGTGAGCCGGCTCGGTGTCGGCCGCGCCCGCGACACCGCGGTGTTGCCACCCGCTACGACAAGTTAGCCGTCCGCTTTCAAGCCGTCCTGACCATCACCATCATCGGCGAGTGGTTATGAAACACGCCTTAGTGCCAGATCCCGCCATCCAGGCGTAGGGTCCAGCCCCTGCCCTTGGGTGGGCGGGGGAGGTGGCGGCACTCCACCGATCTTGAGACAAGCAGGCCCCGGTCAACGGCGACCGGGGCCTGCTCTTGATTCGTTAGGGATTACCTGGAGCGCCACGCAGCGATCGTCGGGTTCGTTCCGCCTACGCTGCTCGTCTCCGCCAGGGGGTTCGCCGCCGGTCCGCCGTCGCGGCGCGGGACCTGGCTGCCGGATGCCGACGCCCGACCAGCGGAAGCGGGGCCCAATTAATCGATGAAATCGAATATGGTCCGGCTTCATGGGCCTGACACGTAAGCAAGTTCTCTCGATGATGGGGGCCGCGGCCGCGGCTCCGTTGGTGGCCGGGGCGGGCAAGCCGAGGGTGATCCGGCGGGACGTCTGTGTGCTGGGCGGCGGCTCGGCCGGCACGTACGCCGCGGTACGCCTCGGTGATCTGGGGCGCAGCGTGGTCGTGGTGGAGGCGCAGGACCGGCTGGGCGGCCACACCGAGACCTACCACGACCCGGCGACCGGCGGCACGATCGACATCGGCGTCGTGGTGCTCGAGGACGAGCCGGTCGTTCGCAACCACTTCGGCCGGTTCGGCGTCGATCTTGTGCCGCTGGCCGGTGGTGAGGGCGGCACGACGGTGCAGGTCGACTTTCGCACCGGGCGGCCGGTCGGCTACACGCCCCCGCCGCCGGCCGCGCTGCCCGTCTACTACCAGCAGATTCTCCCGTACGGGCCGATCGACACCGTGCTCGATCTGCCCGACCCGGTGCCGGCCGAGCTGGTGGCGCCGTTCGCCCGGTTCGTGGCCGAGCGCGACCTGGGCTCGATCGTCCCGCTGGCTTTCGCGTACGGGCAAGGAATCGGCGATCTGCTGGGGCTGCCCGCGTTCTATGCGCTCAACCTGTTCGGGCAGGGCGTGGTGGGCAAGCTGCTCGGCGGCGGCTATGTCACCTCGGCCGCGCGTGACAACAGCCTGCTTTACGAGCGCGCGACCGAGCATCTGGGCGACGACGTGCTGCTGGGCACCCGAGCCGTACGGGTCGAGCGCACCCGCAACGGCGTCCGGGTGCTGACGGCCGGTCCGGACGGGCCGGTGCTGATCGAGGCGGGCAAGCTGCTGGTCACGATTCCGCCGCTGGCCCGCAACCTGACCGCCGTCGACCTCGACGCCACCGAGCGCTCGATCTTCGGCAAGTTCACGAGCGGCGGCTATTACACCGGTGTCGTACGCCTTTCCGGCCTGCCCGCCGGGGTGGGCCTCGACAACGCGGCCCCCGAGACGCCGTTCCACCTGCCGCCGCTGCCGGGGCTTTACATGGTCGCGCCGAGCGCGGTGCCGGGGCTCTACAGCGTCAAGTACGGCAGCCCGTCGCCGCTGCCGGACGCGGTGGTGCGGCGCGAGATCCGGGCCGGCATCGAGCGGGTCGCCGCCGCGGGCACGTACCCGGTGCGGTTCGAGGGTTTCGCCACGTACGCCGGGCACGTGCCGTTCGAGCTCAAGGTCGGCCCGCGCGACATCGCGGGCGGCTTCTACCGGCGGCTCAACGCGCTGCAGGGCCGCAACCGCACGTATTGGTCCGGCGCGGCCTGGCACTCCCACAACTCGGCCCGCATCTGGGTCGGGCTGGAGAGGCTGCTGCCCTCGATCGCAGCCTGAGAAGGGGAGTTACCTCTACCCCGGATCCTCGGGTCTGCGGGATCGATCGGGCGTCCCGGCCGGCGTTGCATGGACCCCATGGTGACGATCGGAAAGGCGGCCCTGGCCGGGCTGCGGACGGTCGCGGTGGGGCGGGAGCCGCCGGGGCTGCGGCGGCGGCCCTGGCTCACCGTGCTGTTCTTCCTGCTGGCGTTCGCGGCCGGGGCCGGGGTGCACGACGAGCTCGACGGGCAGCCGCAGGTGGTGCGGCTGGGCTTGGCGGTGGCAGTCGGGGTCTCGGTGGTGCTGGTCCCGCGGCATTCGTTGCCGGCCTGGCGGATCGCGATGGTGGCGACGCTGCTCACCCTGCCGCCGGAGATCGCGCCCGGGGGCGTCTCGTGGCCGTGGCATCCGATGCAGCTCTGGGTGCTGCCTCTGCTGGTGCTGGTGGTTACGCTGCGGCATCGGACCTCGACGACCGTCGTCGCCGCGCTGCTCACGGTGGCCACCGCGGCCGGGCATCTGCGCTCCGATCAGGTGCCGGTCGTGGTGGGGGCGGTCGTGGTGCTGGCCGTGATCGGTGATCAGGTCCGGCGGCGGGTGGAGGCGCAGCACAGCCTGGTCGCGGCGCGCGAGCTGACCGCGGCCGAGCAGGAACGCAGCGCCGTGCTCGAGGAGCGGGCCCGCATCGCGCGGGAGATGCACGATGTGGTCGCCCATCACATGTCGATGATTGCCGTACGGGCGGAGACGGCGCCCTATCGGCTCAGCGATGAGCGGGAGGCGCGCGATGCGGAGTTCGGCGCCATCGCGGGCGCGTCGAGGGCGGCGCTGCAGGACATGCGGCGGCTGCTGGGGGTGCTGCGCAGCGACGACGTGGATGCCTCGCTCACCCCGTCACCGGGGCTGGGCGACATTGCCGGCTTGGTGACCGAGGCGGTGGAGTCGGGGCTGGACGTCGTGCTGACCCAGAGCGGCAACGCGAACGCCGCGCCGCTGGTGGGGCAGACCGCGTACCGGATCGTGCAGGAGGGCCTGTCCAACGCGACCCGGCATGCGGCCGGCGCGGCCGTACGGGTCGAGGTCGCGGCGCGGGAGCGGGCGTTGTACGTCACGGTGCACGGCGATGCCTCGACCCGGGCGGACCGCACGACGGGCGGTGGTCACGGCATCGCGGGTATGCGGGAACGGGTCACGGCGGTCGGCGGCGAACTGACGGCAGGGCCGGCCGCGGACGGGGGCTTCGAGCTCCGCGCCGAGCTGCCGCTGAGCGGTTGACCATGGCGGCGGTAACAGCCGGATGCCCGCAGTTCAAGCCGGGCCGAAAAGCCGGTCCGTTGACCGGACCCAACTTCCTGCGCGGCCGTCATGGCGCTGCGATCGTGCGGAGATGAACATCATCGGGTATCTCGACCGGCTCAGTTACGCGCCCGGTGCCACCGTGCACGCCAAGTTCAGCACGCCCGCGGCCAGTTTCGAGGCGCGGCTGGTGCGGCTGATCAACGGGGACGCCCATCCGCTCGGGCCGGGCGTCGACATCCGGGCGGTTCCGTCGGCGCTCGACGGGCTGAGCTTTCCGGGGCGGGTGCAGCCGATTCGTGCGGGTTCCTTCGCCCGTACGGCGGAAGGCCCCGTCCCCGCGGGTCACGTCGAGCTGCGCCTCGCGTTCCGGCCGACGCTCGCCACGGGTGCCGGGCACGAGCAGACGGTGGTGGCTCTGACCAGCGGTGACGAGCTGGTGGCCGAGGTTGTCATCGAGGAGGGACAAACCTTCCTGCGTACGGGGGAAGGGTCTGTTCTCGCCGGCGAAGTGGTGACCGGCCGCTGGTATCGGCTCGTGCTGGCCGTGTCAGGATCGACGGCGAGCGTGGCGCTCAGCCCCGGCCCCTCACCCGCCTCCGCCAAGCGGATCCCCACAGCGCAACAAATCGTGATAAGTCCGGTTTGGGCGGCGGAGGGTGCGGCGACCGGAACAGTGGCGGCGGCCGGGACAGTGGCGGCGGACGAGGGAGGAGCGGCGGCCGGGACAGGGACGGCGGACGCGGCAGGGACGGCGGACGCGGCAGGGACGGCGGACGCGGCAGGAGCGGCGGACGCGGCAGGAGCGGCGGACGCGGCTGGGGTGGGATCACGAACCTTGGCGGTCGCGTTCGCGGCCGGCGGCACCGGGAAGAACCACTTCAACGGCCGCATCGATCGCCCCACGCTGCACGCCGGTGACACCGTGATCGCCGAGTGGGATTTCGGGCCCAGCCGCACGCTGCGGCAGATCGCCAACCGGGTCGGCCCCGATTTCCACGGCGAGTCGGTCAACTTCCCGCTGCGGGCCTGTCTCGGGATCGACGGCGCGGCCGACGACGTGGACCCGCGGCTGGCGCCCGAGGCCTACCAGGCGATCCACTTCCACGACGACGACCTCGACGACGCCGGCTGGGCCGACGACCTGACCCTGGACGTGCCGGCCGAGCTGCCCAGCGGCGTCTACGGCATCCACGTCACGGCGGCCGACGGCACCGAGGACACCGTCCCTTTCATCGTCACGCCCGGTGACAACCCCCGGAAGCGTGCCCTCGTCGTGTTACCGACCTTCAGCTACCTCGCGTACAGCTGCGAGCACGTCATGGCCGACCCGGGCGCCCGCGACTATCTCAAGGGGGTCGGCGTCGGCGAGCCCCCGGAGTTCGGCGGCAACGTGCACGACGCCTACCTGCTGGCCAACGGTCTGCGCAGCCTCTACGACGTGCACACCGACGGCACCGGTGTCTGCTTCACCAGCACCCGGAAACCCCTGCCCAACGTACGCCCGGAGCACCGCTGGGCGGCCGTGGCCGGGGGCGAGACGTCGGCCCACCAGTTCAGCGCCGACCTGCACCTGCTGGCCTGGCTGGACGCCGAGGGCTACGACGTCGACGTGATCAGCGACGAGGAGGTGCATCGGGAGGGCCTGGCCGCGCTGGCCCCCTACCGTGTGGTGCTGACCGGCAGTCACCCGGAGTATCCGACGACGGCGATGATGGCCGCCTACGAGTCGTACCTGGAGCAGGGCGGCCGGCTCATGTATCTGGGCGGCAACGGCTTCTACTGGGTCACCTCGATCGACCCGGAGCGCGAGCACACGATCGAGATCCGGCGCACGGCGGGCATCCGCGCCTGGCAGCCCGAGGCCGGCGAGTGGCATCACGCGACGACCGGCGAGCTGGGCGGGCTGTGGCGGCTGCGGGGCAAGGCGCCCCAGAAGATGCTCGGCGTCGGCATGGCCTCGCAGGGTTTCGACACCAACCGGCCGTACGACGTGGCCGAGCGGGTTCCGTTCGTCTTCGAGGGCATCTCCGGAGACCGCATCGGCGACTTCCCGTCGCTGGTCAACGGGCACGGCGCGGCCGGGGTCGAGATCGACCGCGCCGACCGGGCGCTCGGCACGCCCGACGACACGATCGTGCTGGCCTCGGCGACCGGCTTCTCCCGGGCGTACGGGCTGGATCCGATCGAGGTGCAGCTGCCGGACGGCTGCTACGACGGCACGACCAGCGACAAGGTCCGCTGCGATTTGGTGCTGGTGCCCAAGCCGAACGGCGGCGCGGTCTTCTCCACCGGCAGCATCGCCTGGTGCGGCTCGCTGCTGGCCGGCGAACGGCGCAACAACGTCTCCGTGCTCACCGGTAATGTGCTGCGGGCGTTCCTGACCCGAGACGAATTGATGTAGCCCCCAACCATCCGTCGCCTGGCCATCGTTAGGGCGGGTGAAGGGGGTGAGGGATGGACGACTTCCGGGACTTCGTCCGGGAGCGCTCGCCGGCGTTGTCGCGGCACGCGTACCTGCTCACCGGGGACCACCAGCTCGCCGAGGATCTGCTGCAGAGCGCGCTGGCCGGCGTCTACCGGCATTGGCGGCGGGTGCGCGACGACAATCCCGAGGCGTATCTGCGCCGGGCCATCTATCACCAGCACGTCAGCTGGTGGCGGCGCCGCCGCGTGCGCGAGCACCTGACCGGGGCGCCGCCGGAGGTCGAGCGGGCCGACCCGGCCGAGGCCACCGCCCTGCGGCTCAGCCTGGCCCAGGCACTGTCGGCGCTCAGCCCCAAGCAGCGCGCGGTCATCGTGCTGCGCTTCTACGACGACCTGACCGAGGCTCAGGCGGCCGACGTGCTCGGCGTGCGGGTCGGCACGGTCAAACGGCATGCCCACGACGCGTTGCGCCGGCTGCGGGAGATCGCGCCCGGCCTCATCGACGACGGCGAGAGGAGCCCCCGGTGACTGCCCACCTGCGGGAAGAGCTGCGGCGTGAGGCCGCGACGGCGAAAACCTACGACGTGTACGCCGGGAGTGTGCGCCGGGCCAGGCGGGGCCGCCGCCGCACTGCCGTCGTGTGGGCCGTGCTCGTGGCGGCGCTGGCGCTGGCCGTGCCCTTCGCACCTCGGCCGTCGACGACCCCGGCGGCTTCGGGCGGCGTGATCTCGCTGCCCGACAAGCTGGGCCTGCCCGCGTACGGGGCCCGTGGGGTGTCCGGGCTCGGCGCGGCCTCCGTCGTCTATTCGGGTTACGGCCCGCGCTTCGGCCCCTGGTTCGACGACCACGACACGTACGGGCTGGTGGGTGCGGCAGAGGAGGACTACCGGAAGATCCACACCGGGCTCGTGGACGACGGGGTGCTGCTCGCCCCGGACGGCGCCACGCTGGCCGTCCCCGATCGGCTGGTCGACCTGCGGACCGGTGACGAGCGGCCGCTGCCGGGCTTTCCGCTCGCCTGGTCGCCGGACGGCCGCCGGCTGGTGACCGACGACGGAACCGTGCGGATCATCGACGTGACCAGCGGCGGCACGACCACGCTGGGGTCGGCGCCCACCCAGTCCTCGGCGGCCTGGTCGGCGGACGGCACCCGGCTCGCCTGGACCAGCGAGGGCAGGCTGACCGTGACCGATCCGGCCGGGCGGACCCTGACGTCGTTCAGCGTCGGCTTCGACGGGCTGCTGGCCGGCAAAGGCGCGTGGACGCCGGACGGCCGGGCGGTGGCCGTCAGCGAGCAGGAGGACCGGGCGCCCAGATGGTTCGACCCGGCGACCGGCCGCGAGGCCGACGGCCCGGATTTGCCCGCGGTCGACGGCACCGTCTACCGCCAGTGGTTCGCGGGCTGGCGGCCCGACGGCAGCGCGCTGGTCTTTGTCCTCGGCGACGAGCCCCGGCTCCTGGCGCTGACCCCGGGCGCGAACCGGCCGACGACCGCGATGACGCTGCCGTCCCAGGTCAACTATCTCGACCTGGCCGATGCGGCTGTCGACTCGGGGGCCGTACGGAAAGGGAATTCTCCGTTCTTGATCGGCCCCTGGTGGTGGCTCAGGCTGGGCCTCGGCGGGCTGATCGTGCTGGCCGTGACGCTCGTCGTGCGCAGGCTGAACGAGCGCGCCCGCACGCGCCGCGTCGTCGCGATCCCGTGGGAGACCACCCACGGGCCGCTGGTCTGATCAGGCCGCCGTCCGCGCCTCGACCGCCCGGTGGATCAGCTCCGCCGTCGCCTGCACGATCGGCAGCAGGCGGGGCACGATCAGCTGCGACGTGGGCATCGTGATCGACACGGCGGCATAGATCTCCCCGTACGCGTCGACGACCGGCACGGCCAGCGAACTGTGCCCGACCAGCATCTCCTCGAGCTCCACGGAATGCCCGCGCTTGCGCACCTCGGCCAGCTGGCCCGCCAGCGCCTCCAGGGTGGGGACGCTGCGCGTGGTCGGGCGCATCAGCCCGTGCCGGCTCAGCTCGGCCAGGGCCGCCCGCCCGTCGGGGCGCAGCGCCAGAAACAGCTTGCCCGAGGCGGAACAGCTGGCCGGGAGCCGGCCGCCGACCTCGGAATGGGTGAGCACGTTGGCCGCGCCCGCGATCTTCTCCAGGAACAGCACGTGGGTGCCGTCGGGGACGATCAGATGCACGGTGGCCCGGGTGGCCGCGTACAGGTCGACCAGGGCCGGCCGGGAGACGCGGCGCAGAATTGCCGCCACCGGCACCCGCTGGCCCAGCTCGAAGACGCGCAGGCCGAGCTGATAGCTGTTGCCGACCCGTTCCAGCAGCCCCCACTGCACGAGTTCCTGGGCGAGTCGGTAGGCCGAGGCTTTCGGGACCCCCGAGCGGCGGCTGAGCTCGGTCAGCCGCAGATGGACGGCGCCCGCGCCGAACGCGGCCAGCAGCAGCTGGGCCTTGCCCAGCACGGACTTCGGGGTGCCGGTCTCGTCATCGAGCTCGACGTCAGGCGGGATGCGGAAAGCGAGGTCGGTCATAAGCGGCTCCCTCCACGGCTGTGGATCTTGCCTTCCCGACGATAGCCCCGTGTCGCGTAGGGTTGCCGCTGCCGGGCAGACAGTAATTTCCGCCCGTTCGGGCCGGGTCCGGTGACCGGAACGCGCTGGTTGCCGCCCCGGGGGCGCGGCGGCGACGCTCATTCGAGCCGACCCTGAGGAGTGTCATGGAGCGATTCCGTCCCGCCGCGGACTACCGGATGTTCGTCGGTGGCGACTGGGTGGCCGCTTCCGGGTCCTTCGAGGCCGTCGACCCCAGCCTGGGCAGCCCGTGGGCGGCCATCGCGGACGGCACGGCGGCCGACGCCGAGGCCGCGGTCGAGGCGGCCCGCAAGGCGCTGCCGGCCTGGCGCAAGTCGTCCGTGGCGACCCGCCAGGCGCTGCTGAGCAGGATCGCCGACCGCATCGAGGCCAACGCCGACCTGTTCGCGCGGCTGCTGCCGACCGAGAACGGCCGTCCCGTACGCGAGGTCGCGATCGCCGACGTGCCGGCCAGCGCGGCGATCTACCGCTACTACGCCGGCATCGTCCGCTCGCACCGCGGCGACCAGATCCCGGTCGAGGACCCGCACAGCCTCGTCTACACCGTGCGCGAGCCGCTCGGCGTGATCGCCGCGATCCTGCCCTGGAACTCGCCGCTGATCACCACGGCCAACAAGCTCGCCCCCGCGCTGGCCGCCGGCAACACCGTCGTCCTCAAGCCCAGCGAGTTCGCCTCGGCCGGCGTGCTCGAATTCGTCAAGCTGATCGCCGACCTGCTGCCCGCGGGCGTGCTCAACGTCGTGACCGGCGGCCCGGTGGTCGGGGCCACGCTGGCCGGGCACCCCGACGTGGCCAAGGTGACGCTGACCGGCGGCGGCCCGACGGCCCGCGCGGTGATGACGGCGTCGGCGGCCGTGCTGACCCCGACAATCATGGAGCTGGGCGGCAAGAGCGCGATGATCGTGGCCGAGGACGCCGACCTCGACCGGGCCGTGGCCGACGCCGCCATGGGCATCTACCTGGCCAACGGGGAGGCCTGCATCGCGTCGTCGCGGCTGCTGCTGCACGCCTCGATCGCCGATGACTTCCTCTCCCGGTTCGCTGCGCTGGCCGCCTCGATCAAGGTGGGCGACGCGCTCGACCCCGCCACCCAGGTCGGCCCGTTGGTGTCGCGGCCGCACTACGAGCGGGTGATCGGACATCTGGGCCGGGCGCGCGAGGAGGGCGTCCGCGTGCTCGCCGGCGACGAGGATCTGGGTCTCGCGCCGGAGAACAAGAACGGCTTCTTCGTACGGCCGACCGTGCTGCACGACCCCACCGGCCGCGCCGGCATCGTCACCAGCGAGGTGTTCGGCCCGGTGACGGTGGCCGAGACGTTCACCGACTACGACGAGGTGGTCGCCCGGGCCAACAGCACCCGCTACGGCCTGGCCGCCGGCGTGTGGACGACCGACCTGGCCCGCGCCCACCGCATCGCGGGTGAGCTGGAAGCCGGCATCATCTGGGTCAACAAGTGGTTCGACCTGCCCGCCGGTGCCCCCATGGGCGGCGTCAAGGACAGCGGGTTCGGCCGCGAACTGTCCTGGGAGACGCTGCTCGAATACAGCGCCCCCAAGACCATCAACGTCGACCTCGGTGCGCCCCGGTTCCCGCTCTGGGGCTAAGAACCGGATCTTTGCCGCCGATGGACCCGATATGGGGGCCGGGAACAGCGTCGGAGTGCTGGCGCCGTTCGTCGGAGGCACCTACTACGGCAGTCTCGTCGCGGGCACGGTCGCGGCGGCGGCCACCCACGGGCGCCCGCTGATCGCGATCCAGACCCTCGACGCGGCGGCCGAACTCAGCGTCAGCGGCGGCGACCCGGCCTTCGACGCCCCGGTCGCCTGGGACCATTCACCACCGCGCTGTCCCTGATGGTCGGCCGCCCCGGCGCAGTGCTCTTCCTGGACCTGGACGGCTTCAAAAAGGTCAACGACACCCTGGGCCACCACGCCGGCGACGACCTGCTGATCCGCGTGGCCGGCCGCATCCGCCACTGCCTCCGCGAAGCCGACCTGGCCGCCCGCTTCGGCGGCGACGAGTTCGTCATCCTGCTCGGCGACAGCGTCCCCGGCCCCGACCAGGACAGGCTTGTGGAACGGCTGCGCGCCACGATCAGCGCCCCGTACCGGATCGGCGACCGCACCGCCCACATCGGCGTCAGCATCGGCGTGGCCGACTGCGCCACCGGAACCAGCGCCGAACAACTGCTCCGCGACGCCGACACCTCGATGTACCGCGTCAAGGCGGCCCGCCGCCGGACGCCCGCCGCCACCCACTGACCGCCGCCGCGTCTTGGTGGGGGCTGACCGGCCCGGCCCCACAGAAGGGAGGATGGTGGCATGGCTCTGCTTCCCTGGTCCGACCTGTCCGCGGCGAACTGGCTCACGGCCGACGACCGCCCCTGGCATGAGCTGGTGACGTTCGGGCCTTCGGCAATGAAGTCCTATGCCCGGCTGCGATTCCTGCCCGACCCGGCGTTCCCGGGGCAGAGTGAGAACGACGCCGCCGGCGACGAGGACGCGCCGTCGGAGACCGAGCGGCTGCGGATGGTTCTGGAAACGCTCGCGCGGCACACCGGCACGCCGGAGGAGTGTTACTTCCTGCTCTGGGAGGGCTGGGGCACCGCCCTCTGGGGCGACCACCGCACGGCCCCGGCCTTCCCTCCCGCGGTGCTCGACGGCCCGAAGGTCGAGCTGCCCCACCGCTCCTACTTCCTGTTCCGCGGCCCGCTCACCGACTTCGGCGACTGGGGCGCGGCCGACATGTGGCCCGGCCGGCCCCGGCTGGACATGCCCGGCCCGGCGTTCGTCTGGCCCGCCGACCACGCCTGGTGTGTGGCCGACGACGTCGACCCGCACTGGGCCGGGATCGGCGCGACCGAGGCGGCCGTCCGCGAGCTGACCGCCGACCGCCGGATCGATGTGGTGCCCGCCGACCCGGGCCGTCCGCAGCCGGCCTACAGGTGAGCCGCGCGGCGCAGGGGGATCGGGTTGTCGTCGGGCACGACCCGCCAGGCCCGGTCGGCCAGCGGTTCCAGCAGGGTGGTGGCCGCCTTGTCCAGGTTGTCCCACGGGCCCGCCGCCAGCTGGTCGGTCAGTTGCTCGACCCAGGCGTACGCGTCGCGGCCCTGATCCGTGGCGGTGCCGTCGGCGGCGACCCAGCCGCGCTCCTCAAGCCGGTCGGTCGCCGCCCGCCACTCGTCGTCGGTCCAGCCGCGGGCGGGCTGGGTGACCTCGCGCAGGCGGCCGCCGTCGAGGGCGGCCCGCCAGGCCAGTGACTCGCAGCCGTCGATGCCCGCGGTCAGCAGGGCGGCCACGTGCCCGTCGCCGCGGTGCTCGCGCAGGACGGTGGCCGCGTGCCAGAGCCGGCCGATCGGGTCGTCGGGCCAGGGCAGGTCGGCGTGGGCGGCGGCCAGCACCCGCCCCGGCATGTCGGCGGCCCGCGCGGCCTCGGTCAGCACGTCGGCGGCTTCGGCGATCGTTGCCGCCGGCAGGCCGGTGAACAGGTCGGTCAGCGCGGCGGTGGCCCCGGCCGTGCGGGCGGCCAGGGCCGCGGGCGGCGTGATCCGCGACCAGACGCCGGGCAGTGCCCGCGACACCATGGCCGGCGCGAACCCGAAGAAGGCCGCCGTCACCGGGCCCGGCCCGACCGGGCCGAGCGCCGCGGCGCGTCCGGCGAAGTAGCGCCGCCAGAAACCGGTCACCCCCGCCTGCTCGAAGGCCACGGCGCCCTGCGGGGCGAAGTAGACGACCGCGTGCAACGGCTCGAAGAGCGCCCACATCCGGCGCGCGACAGTCATGCCCTCATCCCACCACGAGACTGTCAACCGGCGATCACATGGTGGCGGCCCAGGGGCAGCATCAGCGGCTTGCCCGACGTGGGGTCCGTGATCACCTGGCTGTCCAGGCCGAACACCGCCCGTACGCAATCCTCGGTGAGCACCGACGACGGGTCCCCGGAGGCGTGCAGTGCGCCGTCGGCCAGGGCAATCAGGTGGTCGGCGTAACGGGCCGCCATGTTGAGGTCGTGCAGCACCATGACGATGGTCGTGCCGCGGGTGTGGTTGAGGTCGGTCAGCAGGTCCAGCACCTCGACCTGGTGGCTCACGTCGAGGAACGTGGTCGGCTCGTCGAGCAGCAGAACGTCGGTCTGCTGGGCCAGGGCCATCGCGATCCACACCCGCTGGCGCTGGCCGCCGGACAGCTCGTCGACCGAGCGGTCGGCCAGGTCGGCGGTGTGGGTGGCGTCGAGGGCGGCCGCCACGGCGACGTCGTCCTCATGGCTCCAGCGGGACAGCAGCCGCTGGTGCGGGTTGCGGCCGCGGCCGACCAGGTCGGAGACCGTGATGCCCTCGGGCGCGATCGGGGACTGGGGGAGCAGCCCGAGCGTACGGGCGAGCTCCTTGGCCGGCATCCGGTGCACCTCGCGCCCGTCGAGCAGCACGTGGCCGGCCCGCGGGGCGAGCAGCCGCGACATCGAGCGCAGCAGCGTCGACTTGCCGCACGCGTTGGCGCCGACGATCGCGGTGATCTTGCCGGGGAGGACGGTCAGGTCGAGCGACTCGATGACCGTACGGTCGCCGTAGCCGAGCTTCAAGGAGGAGACGAGCAGGGAATGTGAAGCGGTCACAGGGAGCCTCCCGCGCGGTTCGTGCGGATGAGCAGATAGACGAGGTAGGGGGCGCCGAGCACGCCGGTGATGACGCCGACCGGGTAGCGGATCTCGAACGCGTACTGGCCGAGCAGGTCGGCCAGCAGCACCAGCAGCGCGCCGACCAGGCCCGCGGGCACGAGCAGGGAACCGGCCGCGCCGACGATGCGGGCCGCGATCGGGCCGGACAGGAAGGCCACGAAGGCGATGGGGCCGGTGGCCGCGGTGGCGAAGGCGAGCAGCCCTACGGCGGCCACGATCACCAGGATCCGAGTTCGTTCCAGCCGTACGCCGAGGGCCGCGGCCGTGTCGTCGCCGAGCTGGAGCATGAACAGGTTGCGGGCCTGCCCGAGCAGCACCGGCCCGAGCACGAGCAGCGCGATCACCACCGGCACGGTCTCGTCCCAGGTCGCGCCGTTGAGGCTGCCGGTCAGCCACCGTACGGCCTGTTGCAGGTCCCACTGGGCGGCCTGGCTCAGCACGTACGCGGTGGCGCTGTCGAGCATGGCGGCGATGCCGATGCCGATCAGGATGAGCCGCGTGCCCAGCACCCCGTCGCGGAACGACAGGACGTAGACGATGATCGCCACGCCGAGGCCGGCCACGATCGCGAACGCCGACACGCCGGTCTCGCTGAGGCCGAGGATGACGATGGCGAACGCGGCCGCGGCGCTCGCGCCCGAGGTGATGCCGATGACGTCGGGGCTGGCCAGGGGGTTGCGCAGCATGGTCTGGAAGGTGACGCCGCCGAGCCCGAAGCAGAACCCGGCCAGGGCGGCCAGCGAGGCCCGGGGCAGCCGCAGCTCGCCCACGGTGAACGACGCCCCCGGCACGGTCTCGCCGAGGATTACCCGCCAGACCTCGGACAGGGAGTAGAAGGTCTCGCCGACCATGAGGGAGGCGGCGTAAAGCGCGGCGATGAGAAGGGCGAGGACGCCCATGACAAGGGCGCGGCGGCGCGAGCGGCGAACCCGGCTGTGGATGACGGCCTGGAGAGTCACAGCTCGCGCACCTTCTGCCGCCGGACGATGTAGATGAAGAACGGGGCGCCGATCAGCGCGGTGATGATGCCGACGTCGATCTCCTGCGGCCGGGCCACGACCCGGCCCACCACGTCGGCCGCGGTCAGCAGGGCCGCGCCGACGACGGCCGAGAACGGCAGCAGCCAGCGGTGGTCAAGCCCGATCAGCAGGCGGCACAGGTGGGGCACGACCAGCCCGACGAAGGCGATCGGCCCGGCCACGGCGGTCGACGCGCCGCAGAGCAGCACCGCGCCCAGGGCGGCCACGCCGCGGGCCAGCGCCACCCGCTCGCCCAGACCGGCCGCGAGGTCGTCGCCCAGCGCCAGCGAGTTGAGCGATTTGGCCGAGAGCAGCGAGATCGCGAACCCGACCAGTAGGAACGGGCCGGCCTGGCGCAGGCTGTCGTACGAGGCGCCGCCCACGCCGCCGATCTGCCACGACTGGAAACCGGTGGCGATGTCGCTCCGCGGCAGCACGAACGCGCTGATCAGCGAGGCCAGCGCGGCCGAGATGGCGGCACCGGCCAGGGCGAGCTTGAGGGGAGTGGCCCCGCCTCGGCCGAGCGAGCCGACGGCGTACACGAAAACCGCCGTGACCGCCGCACCGAGAACGGCCACCCAGACGTAGGAGGCGGCCGAGCTGAGGCCGAACGTGACGATGCCGGTGACGACGGCGAGCGAGGCGCCCATGTTGACGCCGAGGATGCCCGGGTCGGCCAGCGGGTTGCGGGTGACGCCCTGCATGACGGCGCCGGCCAGGCCGAGCGCCGCGCCGACGACGACCGCGAGGAGCGTACGGGGAATGCGTTTGACCACCGCGGCCTGGCCGAGGTTGTCGTCGCCGCCCCGCACGCCGGCGACGATGTCGTGCCATCCGACGACGCGCGAGCCGAACGCGACCGACGCCAGCATGAGCAGGGCCAGCGCGGCCAGGCCGGCGAGGATCCAGAGCGTACGCACCCGTGCCGGGCGCCGCCGCGGAACGGCGGGGCCCGGCACGGGACGGGAGTCGAGCTGCGTCATGACACCTTGTCGGCGGCGGTCGCGAGCAGGTTGACGTAGTCGTCGAGCACGAACGGGATGGCCAGGACGGTCGGGTTGGCCGCCGTCGCCAGCGGGGTGCTGCCGACCAGGCTGACCACCGAGCCGCGCTTGATCGCCGGGATCTTCGACAGCAGCGGGTCGGCCTGCAGCTTGGCCAGCTGTTCCGCGCTGTCGGCGTACATCACGATCACGTCGACGTCGTCGAACGCCTGGATCTGCTCGGCCGACTGGTTGAGGGTGAACTGGTCGGTGCCCTGCGACGCCTTCTCCACCACGTCGGCGATCTTGAGGCCGAGGTCGCTGAAGAACTGGGTCCGGGTGTCGTGGCTGGTGTAGTAGCCGATCTTGCTGAGGTCGGTCGGGTCGATGTGCGTCACGAACATCGTCTGCTTGCCGGCCAGCTGCGGCTTGGTGGCGGCCGCGTCCTTCATGGCCTTCTCGGTGCTCGCGATGAGCGCGTCACCCTCGGCGGCCAGGCCCAGCGCCTGGCTGGAGAGCTTCACGATGTCGCGCCACGGGGTCGCCCACGGCGCGTCCGGGTAGGCGATCACCGGCGCGATCTTGCTGAGCGTGTCGTAGTCCTGCTGGGTGATGCCCGAGTAGGTGGCCAGGATGACGTCCGGCTTGGTGTTCGCGACCTCCTCGAACGCGATGCCGTCGGTCTCGTCGAACATGACCGGGGTCTGGCCGCCGAGCTGCTTGATCTTCTCGCCGACCCACGGCAGCATGCCGTCGCCGTCGTCGTCACCGAAGTTGGCCTTGGCCATGCCGACCGGGACGATGCCCAGCGCCAGCGGGACCTCGTGGTTCTCCCACTGCACGGTGGCGACCCGCTCGGGCTTCTTCTCGATGGTGGTGGTGCCGAGCTTGTGCTTGATCGTGATGGGGAACTGCGCGGCGGCGGAGCTACCACCGGCGGGGGTCTCGTCGGGCTCGTCGGAACCGCCGCCGCAGGCGCCCAGCGCCAGGGCAGCGGCCGCGGCGACAGCGGCCGCCAGCAAACGGTGTGCGCGCATGCGCGACTCCAGTTCTGCAAATTCGAAGTAAGGGGTGCCTAACCTAACATCGAGTTTGGAGGAGTCCAGAGGTCGCGGCAACTCAAGGGCGCAGGTCACGGGCGGGTGAGGGCCTGTCGCGGGGCTGGACGGGATCTGCTAAGCCCCCGCCGCTGACGCTCAGGACAGGCGGTAGACCGAGACCGTCGCCTGCAGCTCGGCCGCGGTCCGGGCCAGGCCGGCCGCCGTCTGCCGGGTGTCGGCCGCGCCCGAGGTGACGTGCGAGGCGGCCTCGGAGACGCCCGCGATCGTGTCGGCGATGCTGGTCGAGCCCATGGCGGCCTCGCTGACGCTGCGGGTGATCTCGGCCGTGGTGGCGGTCTGCTCCTCGACGGCGGCCGCGATGGTCGTCGTGTAGTCGTTGATGGTGGCGATGACCTCGCCGATCTGCTGGATCGCGATGACCGCGGCGTTGCTCTCGGCCTGGATCGCGCCGACCTGGGTGGTGATCTGCTGGGTGGCCCGCGCGGTCTCCTGGGCCAGGTCCTTGACCTCGCTGGCGACCACCGCGAAGCCCTTGCCGGCCTCGCCCGCCCGGGCCGCCTCGATGGTGGCGTTCAGCGCGAGCAGGTTGGTCTGCTCGGCGATCGAGGTGATCAGCGCGACGACCGAGCCGATCTGGGCCGACGCCTCGCCGAGCCGGGCCACGCTCGCGTTGGTGCTCTCGGCGGCGCGGGCCGCGTCGGCGGCGACACTGGCGGCCTCGTTGGCGTTGTTGGCGATCTCGCGGATCGACACGCCCATCTCCTCGGCGCCCGCGGACACCGTCGTGACGCTGGTCGACACCATGGACGCCGACTCCGACACCGTGGACACCTGGGCCGAGGTCTCCTCGGCCGAGGCCGAGAGCTCCGACGACACCGCCGACAACTCCTCGGAGGCCGAGGCGAGCAGCGTCGAGCTGTTCTGGATGCGCTCGACCATCTCACCGATGGCGACGGCGGTCCGGTTCAGCGTGCCGGACATGTGGCCGACCTCGTCGTCGCTCTCCACCGGGACGCGCGCGGTGAGGTCGCCCTGGGCGATGCGTTCGAGCGCGTCGACGTTGCGGGCCAGCGGCTTAACGATCATGCGAGAGATGGCGTAGGCCAGGGCCAGGCCGAGCAGCAGGCTCCCGGCCAGCAGCGCGATCACCAGCGTGCGGGTCGACTCGTAACGCGACTGGGCCGAGGCGGCCTGCTCCGCGCTCGCCTCGACGGTCATGTCGGACAGCGAGGTCAGGTCGGCGCGGACGTCCTTCATCTCCTTGGCCAGCACGCCGTCGCGCAGCGTGTTGAGCGCGGCCTTGGCGTTGCGGTCGGACAGCGGCATGACCTCGCCGGAGAGCAGCTTGGTGTACTCCGCCCAGTTCCGGTCGAAGTCCCCCGCGGTGGCCAGCGCGGCCGGGCTCACCGGGAACGACTGGAACTCGCGGGAGAAC
This sequence comes from Actinoplanes sp. NPDC021490, assembly GCF_055562135.1. Lineage (NCBI taxonomy): Bacteria > Bacillati > Actinomycetota > Actinomycetes > Micromonosporales > Micromonosporaceae > Actinoplanes > Actinoplanes sp. NPDC021490. The sequence goes on along the minus strand of NZ_JBVHFW010000003.1, from coordinate 273,850 downwards.
TGGGCGACCTCGCCCTCGGCCTTGGTGATGGCGGCGGCCGCGGTGCTCCGCTCGGCGGCCGTGTCGGCCAGCAGGTAGTCGTCCATCGCCAGCCACGTGCGGTTGACGGCGGCGCGCAGGTTGCCGATGCTGTTGAGCTCCTGGTTGTGCTCGAACCCGTGCTCGACCTCGTGGTTGGTCGCGCTGAGGCTGCTCAGCGCGTACAAGCCGTTGCCCACCCCGAGGAGGGAGACCACGCCGACAGCGGCCATGATCTTCGTGCCGACGCGCCGGTCGGTGAGCAGGCGCTTGAATCGAGGGCTCACGGGTCAACTCCGTCTTGCTTGGCGGGGCGGGGGCTGTCCCGGGCAAGATCGGCGGACCGGCGTACGGGCTTCAGGAAGCGCCCGGGTGCGAAAAGGTTGCGATACTGAGTTCCGCTGGAATCGGGAGGGATGCCGTGGCACGTGAGCCGCAGCGGGCGACGCTGGCCGCCGTCGCGCGGGAGGCCGGCGTGTCGGTGCCGACCGTCTCCAAGGTGGTCAACGGGCGCGCCGACGTGGCGTCCGAGACCCGCCGGCGCATCGAGGAGCTGCTGGTGCGGCACGGTTACGTGGCCCGCGGCCCGGGCGGCGCGCAGCCGGCGACCCGTACGGTCGAGGTGGTCTTCGACGGCATGCGCTCGCCCAACAACCTCGAGATCCTGCACGGCGCGCTCGAGGCCGCGGCGGCCGAGCCGGTCGAGATCGTGGTCGGCACCCTGCCGCAGGATCCGCTGGGCGCGGCCTGGGCCCGGCGGATGGCCATCGCCCACCGCGAGGGCCTGATCCTGGTCACCTCTGAGATCAACCCGCACCAGTGGCGGCAGTTCGCCGAGCAGCACATCCCGGTGGTGACGATCGACCCGATCAACCTGCCCGGCCCCGACGTTCCCAGCGTCGGCGCCACCAACTTCAACGGCGGCATGGCGGCCACCACGCACCTGCTCGACCAGGGCCACCGCCGGATCGGCTTCATCGAGGGCCCGCCCGGCGCGATGGTGGCGATCGCCCGCCTGCACGGCTACCACGCCGCCCTCGCGCAGCGCGGCCTGTCCAGCGACCCCGACCTGATGAGGGCCGGACCGTTCCAGTTCGACACCGGCTTCTCGGCCGCGCTGGAACTGCTGGGCCTCCAGCCCCGGCCGACCGCGCTGTTCGCCTCGAACGACGGGCAGGCGCTGGGCGCGATCGAGGCCGCCCGCACGCTCGGCCTGCGCGTGCCCGAGGACGTCAGCGTGGTCGGCTTCGACGACATCACCGCGGCCCAGTGGTCGGCGCCGCCGCTGACCACCGTGCGTCAGCCGTTCGCCGAGATGGGCCGGGTGGCGATGCGCCGCCTGCTCCGGCTGATCGACGGCGAGGAACTGGCCTCGCCGCGCGTCGAGCTGGCCACCCAGCTGATCATCCGGAAGTCGACCGCCCCGGCCTGACGCTGCTGACTCTGCTGCTGCCGTCGCTGCCGCAGCCGTCGCCGTCGTCTTCCTCGGCTCGAAAGTTTTCGAGACCTTGACATGACGTTTTCGCAATCTTACGTTGACGCGAGTCTGCACCGTGCCCCTGGCAGTCTGAACCGGCCAGGACCCCAGGCTCGGCACAAGAGAAAGGCTCGTTCATGACCTCCGTGTTCCACGTGGCGACCACCGGCTCGGACACCGCCGCAGGATCTGAGGACCAGCCCTTCCGTACGATCAACCGCGCGGCCGCCCTCGCGCAGGCGGGCGACACCGTGATCGTGCACGCGGGGGAGTACCGCGAGTGGGTCAAGCCCCGCCGCGGCGGCCTCAGCGCCGCGCGCCGCATCACCTATCAGGCCGCCGAGGGCGAACACGTCGTCATCAAGGGCTCGGAGCGCATCACCGGCTGGGTCCAGGAATCCGGGACGGTCTGGCGCGTCGACGTTCCCAACACGCTGTTCGGCGACTTCAACCCGTACGCGGAAGAAGTCGGCGGCGACTGGATCGTCTATCCCGAGGGCGCCCCGCACAAGCACCTCGGCGACGTCTACCTCAACGGGCTGAGCTTCTACGAGGCCGACTCCGCGGAGGCCGTCGCCTCGCCCGAGGCCCGTACGGAAATCGTCGACAACTGGACCACGACGACCGACCGCGTCCGCAACGTCGAGCAGACCAAGCTCGTGTGGCACGCGACGGTCGGCGAGGAGTCGACGACCATCCGGGCCAATTTCCAGGGCGCCGATCCCAACGCCGAGCTGGTCGAGATCAACGTACGCCGGTCGGTCTTCTACCCCGATCTTCCGCACCTGGACTACATCACCGTGCGCGGCTTCGAGCTGGCCCAGGCGGCCTGCCCGTGGACGCCGCCGACCGCCGACCAGCCCGGCCTGATCGGTCCCAACTGGTCCAAGGGCTGGATCATCGAGGACAACGTCATCCACGACGCCAAGTGCTCGGCCGTCTCGATCGGCAAGGAGGCGTCGACCGGCCACAACTACGCCACCGAGCGCGGCGACAAGCCCGGCTACCAGTACCAGCTCGAGTCCGTCTTCTCGGCCCGGCAGATCGGCTGGGACAAGGAGCACATCGGCTCGCACGTCATCCGCCGCAACACCATTTACGACTGCGGCCAGAACGGCATCGTCGGCCACCTCGGCTGCGTGTTCTCGACCATCGAGGACAACCACATCTACAACATCGCCCTCAAGCGCGAGTTCTACGGCTACGAGATCGGCGGCATCAAGCTGCACGCGGCGATCGACGTCGAGATCCGGCACAACCGCATCCACGACTGCTCGCTCGGCACCTGGCTCGACTGGCAGACCCAGGGCACCCGGATCTCGCGCAACGTCTTCTACAACAACAGCCGCGACATCTTCATCGAGGTCAGCCACGGCCCGTACCTGGTCGAGCACAACGTCTTCGCCTCACCGGCCGCGATCGAGCTGTTCAGCCAGGGCGGCGCATTCGTCAGCAACCTGATCTGCGGAACCGTCCGCGTCGAGGCGGTCATGGACCGGGCCACCCCCTACCACCACCCGCACACCACGCAGGTCGCCGGTTACGCGTACATCCGCGCCGGCGACGACCGCTGGGTCAGCAACCTCTTCGTCGGCGGAGACTCTTCCCTCGCGTACGGTCCCGGCGCCGAAGGAAAAGCTCCCGCGCTCTCCGGCACGTCGGCCTACGACGGCTACCCGGCTTCGTTCGAGGACTACGTGGCCCGCATCAAGGCCCAGCCGCCCGGCGACCACCAGCGCTACCTCGACGTGGTTCAGGCCGTCTACACGACCGGCAACGTCTACGCGGCCGGCGCCCGCCCCTTCGACGGCGAAACCAGCCCCGTCGTGGTCACCCCCGGCCAGGCCTCGGTGGTGGAGGAGGACGACGCCGTCTACCTGGTGACCGACCTGCCGGCCGACTTCGACGACGCTCGCCTCGCCCCGATCACCGGCCGCGACCTCGAGCGGGTCCGCTTCGCCAACGCCGAGTTCGAGGAGCGCGACGGCACCCCCGCCGTGCTCGACGTCGACCTGGTGGGTACACACAAGCCGGCCGACTCCCGTTTCACCGCGGGCCCGATCGCCGGCCTGGCCTCCGGCTCTTCCCGTACGCGGATCTGGTAGCCCCCCCCCCCGGAAGCGACCGCGCGACGCCGCGCGGTCGCTTCCTTCACCACCACCAGCTGCCCGCGCGGCCGCCTCACCGGTGTAATCGGCAGAGCTCCGCATCCAGCGCGGCCAGGTTCGGGAGGTCCGATCCGTCCCACCATCGGATCTCGCCGATTTCGTCGTTGGGTTCGAACGGCGCCCGGCCGGTCAGTGCGGCTCCGAACACTGCCGCGTACTCGAGGCGGTCGTCCGGCTTCAGGCGGAACGTGGCCAGGCCGCTGTAGGTGACCACCGGCGCCTCCTGCCCGGTCTCCTCGATGAACTCGCGAACGGCAGCTTCTCGGGGACTCTCGCCGTGTTCGATCATGCCGCCGGGCAGCTCCCACTGCCGGCGCCGGCGGTTGAAGACAAGCAACGTGCAGCCCTGATGCCGCCCCACGACCAGTGACAGCGGAAGCGGAATGCCGGGGTCGAGTTGCTCGAGATTCTGTTCGGGTCCCACCCGGTATTCCAGAAGCTCGTTCCCCTCGACATCGACCGCGATCGGCGAAGTCATGGACGAAACAGTTCCCTTCCCAGCGAGGCGCTTCAAGCGTGAGCCGACGCGCCATCGGCAGTTACTGGGCATCACGCCAGCTAGCCTTGCCCACCATGGTGGAACGGCCGACCACGTGGTGGCGTGAGCGAGTAGCTGACGAAGTAAGCGAGATCGCGGCGGGCACTCTCGACCCGGATGACGCGTTCGCGGCCGGCCTGTTTCCCGCGGAGATGCTCGCCCAGACGGACCAGGTTCTGACCCGATTCGAGCAGGACGTCGCTGATCTGGTCAATCATCGCCGGGAACCGGCGGCCGACTCGGACGTCTTCGCAGTGATCGAGCGGACGGTGAAGGCGCTCAACGCGGTCAATGCCCGTTTCGAAGGGGCGGCATACGAGACCGGTGAACGTGAACAGCTCTGCGAATACCTCAACGAAGCCCTGGAGGACGGCGGGATCGATGTGGACGCGTTCGCCGGCCGTCATCGGATGACTCGCCACGAGATCACTGATGAGTGGCGGGATTGGTAGGCCCCCGCTCACCGGCCGTCCGGAAACGTGACAGGGCGAGGGCTCCGAGGCGGGTGGTCGCGAGCGCCGCGGCCAGCACGGCGACCACGACGATGGTCCAGCCGATGTCGGGAACCCACAGCAGGGCCTGGCCGAAGTCGCCGCTTAGCTGGGCCGGCAGCACCACCAGGACGAGGGCGATGAGGACGGCGGATCCGGCGGCCGTCGCGACCGCGGGCCACAGTTTCCGGGCCGGCCGGATCAGCGACGAGGTGACACCGGCGGCCAGCAATGCGGCCACGGCCAGAAGCGCATACCGGACGTAGCCGAGCACCGGATCGGCCTGGCCCGGCTCCGGGGATCGGCCCAGTGTCATCCGGGCCACGTTGAAGCCCAGGGCGGCCAGCGAGTCGTCCAGGGCCAGGCTGTAGCTGTTGGCCAGCACGACCACGCCGAGGTCCGACCCCGGCAGCACCACGTGCGCGAAGTAGCCGGGGGTGGCGCCGGCGTGCCACACCACGCGGGCGCCGTCCATCTCGGTATCGCGCCAGCCCAAACCGTAGCCGTTGGGGGTCTGGCCGGCGTGCATCGCGCTGTGCTTCCCGCCCAGATGCGCCCGCGCGAACAGCGCCATGTCGTCCAGGCTCGCCGCGACATAGCCGTACGGCGCACCGGACGTGTCGTATCCGGGATCGAAGCGCCGCGGATGGCCGAGCCAGTATCGGTGACCCGCGGGCAACCCCACCCGTTCCGCCTCGGCCTCGGTGGCGGCGGCGTGCCGCATGCCCAGTGGTTCGAAGATTTCAGAGCGCAGGAATTCCCGTACGGCTTCCCCGACACGGTTTCCACGAGCGCGCCCAGCACCATGTAGTTCGCGTCGCTGTATTCGTGGGCGGCGCCGGGAGCCCGGGAAGGCTTGACGCTCGCGAGATCGCGAACCGACCGGGCCAGCCCGTCGGCGCTGTTGTCGAACCGGTCGGTGCGACTGGCCCACTGCCCGAGGCCGCTGGTGTGGGTCAGCAGGTGCCGCACCGTGATGCGGCCCGCGGCGTCCTCGTCGGCCAGCCGGAACCAGGGCACGTGCCGCCGCACCGGATCGTCCAGCCCGACCCGCTTCGTCTCGACCAGCCGCATGACGGCTTGCGCGGTGACCGGCTTGGAGACCGATCCGATCAGGAACGGGGTCTGCGCGGAGACACCCCAGGCCGCCTGGCGAACCACGCCGTCACGGTCCACGATCGCGTACGCGAGCCCGGGGATCCGCAGCTCCGCCTGCTGTTGCCGCAGATATCCCTCGACGTCGTCACCCGTTGCGGCATGGGCCGGGACCGGCATGAGAAGCACCAGCAACACCATCAACCATCGCATGACCATCACGCCATCCCCCATAATCGTATGGCCGTATGGTTATAGAGATATACCGTACCGCGATATGGTTATGCAATGGCTCGCACCGCGGATCACGACGCCCGGCGACGGCAGGTCGCCGAGGCCGTCGAACACCTCGTCGCGACCGAGGGATACGACGCCGTGACGGTGGCCAAGACGGCGGCCGCGGCGGGCATCTCGGTCGGGCTCGTGCAGCATTACTTTCCGAGCAAGGACGAGATGCTGCTGCACGCGTTCACCCACGCTCGCGAGCGGACCGAGCAACGTTTGCTGGCCGACGCCGCGAACGCCGACCGGGCCGGCGCCCGCATCGAGCACATCCTGCTCGACGCGCTGACCGAGCTGCTGCCGCTCGACGAGCGCCGCCGCCGCGAGTGCCGGGTCGAGCTGGCCTTCACCGGCCGGGCCGTCGACAACTCCCGCGTCGCGCAAGCGCTGGGCCGCAGCAACGCCCATCTGCGCGCTCAGCTGGAACAGGCGATCCGCAACGGCAAGGAATGCGGCGAGGTGGCCGCCGGCATCGAGGAGCGCGCCGAGGCGGCCCACCTGCTGGCCATCCTGGACGGGCTCAAGCTGCACGCGTACACCGAACCGGCGACGATGACGGCCGCCGCCTCCCGCGACGCGCTGGCCGCCCAGCTGCACCGGATCTTCTCAGGCACGTGCCATCACCGCCGGGGCGGTCAGTCGGCGACGTGATCGCCGAAGTTGTGGTGGCGGATCTGGACCTCCTCGAAGTCCAGCGTGGTCTGGATGCTCTGCAGCACCTCGTCGTCGATGACGCCCTCGTCCCGCAGCCGCACGACGGTGGCGTGCTTGTGCGCGATCGCGGCCAGCCGTAGCCGCCGGTCCTGCTCCTCGCGGAGGCGGGCGCCACTGCTGTCGTCGGGGCCGTCGGCGCGCAGGATGCCCAGCCGGCGGTCGAACTCCTCGCGCAGCTGGCCGGCCAGCTCGGGGGCGGCGCCGGTCTCGGCGGCCAGCTCGGGCAGGGCGGCCACGGCCTCCTCGGCCGCGGTGATCTCGGCCCGGTGGCGTTCCCGGGCGGCCTCGCCGTCGTCGGCCAGCCGGGCCCAGCGCACGATCCGCGGCAGCAGCGGCGCCTGCACGACCAGCGTCACGGCGATCACGCCCGCGGTCACGAAGACGACCACATCGCGGCCGGGCAGGCTTTCCGGCACGGCCAGGGCCGCGGCCAGCGAGACCGCACCCCGGAAGCCCGCGGCGGCCATCACCGTACGGGGTCTCGCACCCAGCCTCAGCTCGCGTTGCCGGGGGCGGCGGTCGAGCAGGCGGATCGCGTACGGGCTGGTGAACAGCCAGGCGAAGCGCACGCCGATCACCGCCGCCGACACCGCGACCACCGCCGCCAGCGCCTGCGCGAGCCCGACCGTGCTGAGACCCCGTACGGCGGACTGCACTTCCAACCCGACCAGCACGAACAGGGCCGCATTGGCCAGCGCGGTCAGGAAGGCCATGACGGTCCCCACGTAGTGCCGGGCGTCGGCCGAGAACAGGCGGGGCGCGGCCCGGCTCACCCACAGACCGCTCACCACCACAGCCAGCACCCCCGAGGCTTCGACCTCCTCGGCCACCAGGTACGCGGCCAGGGGCGTGGCCAGGGCGACGATGTTGTGCTGGAACGGGTCGTCGAGGCGCTTGCGGGCCTGCACGCTGAGCCACGCGAGCGCGAACCCGATCGCGATGCCACCCAGGTACGCCAGCAGGAATCGGCCCGACACGCTGGCCAGGCCGACATGCTCCTCGCCCATCGTGACCCCGACCGCCAGCGCGTAGATGACCAGCGCGGTGCCGTCGTTGACCAGGCTCTCGGCCCGCAGCGTGGTGGCGATCCGCCGGGGCAGGGACCGGCCCAGCACCCCGACGGCGGTGGCGTCGGTCGGCGCGACGGCCGCGCCCAGCACCCAGGCCGGACCCCACGGCATGCCGAGCAGATGCGCCGCGGTGGCGGCCACGGCGGCCGTCGCGGCCACCAGCACCGTGCTGAGCAGCAGGATCGCGCGCAGGTTGGTGCGGATCTCGCGCAGCGACGACGTGAAGCTCTCCCAATAGAGCAGCACCGGCAGGAACAGCAGCAGCACCGCCTCGGGCGGCAGGTGCGCCGACCTCAGCGCGGGAACGAAGCCGAGCAGCACCCCGGCGAGGAGCAGCAACGCGGGCGGCGCGATCCGGAACTGACGAGCCAGGCTCGTGCAGACCAGAACCGCCATCCCGACCGAAACGGCCAGCAGCAGACTGAGCACGTCCGGCTCCGCTACCCGATCGGCTCAGCCGGTAACCTTCCCCGGATTGAACAGATTCAACGGGTCCAGCGTCTGCTTCACGGCGACCTGCATGGCCAGCACCGCGGGCGACAGCTCCTGTTGCATGCCGGCCCGCTTGAGCAGCCCCACGCCGTGCTCACCGGTGACCGTGCCGCCCATCGCGATCGCGGCGCTCAGCATGTCCTCGAAGGCCGCCTGGGCCGCCCGCTTGGCCTGCTCGTCGCCGGCCGGGGCGAGGATCAGCGGGTGCAGGTTGCCGTCGCCGGCGTGCGCGATGGTGGCGATCGTCGAACCGTGCCGGGCCGCGATCTCCTCGATCGACGCCAGCATCTGCGGCACCTTCGAGCGGGGCACGCAGATGTCCTCGGTGAGCACCGGGCTGAGCCTTTCCAGGGCCGGGTAGGCCAGGCGGCGCGCCGCGAACAGCGCCTCGGCCTCCATCTCGTCGGTCGACTGCTCGGCCCACATCGCCCCGGCCGCCCGGAACACCCCGGCGACCGCGGTGGCCTCCTCGTCACCGGCCACGCCCGGGGTGTCGAGCTGGGCCAGCAGCAGCGCGGCCGCGTCGGCCTCCAGCCCCAGGTGCTTCCATTCCTCGACGGCCCGCAGGCAGGTGCGGTCGAGCAGTTCGAGGGCGGCCGGCAGCAGACCGGCCCGGGTGATCGCGGCAACCGCCTCCCCGGCCGCGACCACACTTGCGAACGCGCCGACCACCGTGCGCGGCGCCTCCCGCCGGGCGGGCCTCAGCCGTACGGTGACCTCGGTTATCACCCCGAACGTGCCCTCCGAGCCGGTGAAAAGCCCGGCCAGGTCGTAGCCGCTGACACCCTTCGTGGTGCGCCGTCCGAGCCGGACCACGGTCCCGTACGCCCCGGCGGGCCCGCCCACCACGGCCTCCAGCCCGAGCACGTAGTCACGGGTCACGCCGTATTTGAGACAGCACAGCCCGCCCGCGTTGGTCGACACGTTCCCGCCGATCGTCGACCAGGGCGCGCTGGCCGGGTCGGGCGGATACCACAGCCCGTGCTCGGCGACGGCCCTCTTCAGATCGTCGTTGATCACACCCGGCTGGACGGTCGCGGTCATGTTCTCGGCGTCGATCTCGACGATCCGGTTCATCTTCGACAGGTCGAGGATCATCGCGCCGTCGACCGCGTTGGCCCCGCCCGACAATCCCGTCCCCGCCCCGCGCGGCACGATCGGGATCCGCCGCTCGGCGCAGGCCGCCACGACCGTCCGCACCTCTTCGGTGGTCCGCGGCCGGACAGCGGCGACGGGCTTGCCGTACGGCGCCCATTCCGCGTCGTCGTGGCTCAGGCTTTCGAGCACGTCGGCGTCGTCAACAACGTCGATGCCCGGCAGAAGTTGCTTCACGTTGGTCCGCTCCGGCTGGTCGACGTTGACGGCATGCCGCTCACCCTGCAGCCCCGCCCGGTCGCCGTCGCTGGTGTGGATCGTGCCCATACCGGCGACCCTACGCCCGGACTCCGCCGACCGCCCCGGGCCGGCAAGGTCCCCTCAGGGCAAGGCGGCGCGTGCATCGTCACCGTCTGACCGGCAGCGGCCCCGGAGCCCACCCCGGTGGCGCACCGGAGTGGGCTCGCCCGCGTCAGCAGAGAGTGCTGGGCAAGCGGTGAACCTGGAGCTGGTAGTCGTAGGCGAGCGACGTCGCCTGGTCGGCGGGACCCCGGAAATTGACCCAGGAAGTCCAGGAGCCACCGGTCCCGGCCGCCCGGCGGAAGGCCCGCACGCAGTAGCCGTTGCAGGTACCTTCTCCGCCGGGCGCTGTGGGATTCCTGTGGCTCGATCTCTCCGGCGGCCGGTCTTGACTGGACGTGCCGGGAGACGATGGCGCACATCCTGGATGACCTGGGCGCCTATGCGATGCAGCTGTCCGGGACGCATGGCCACGAGGGCTACACGCCGCTGATGGAGTTCTCGCTGACCCCCGGGCGACCCGCATGCATGTTCTGGCCGGAGGAAAGCGGTGGCACCCGAGCGGTGCTCGACTGTCTCGACGCTGTCGGGGGTCTTCTCGTCGCAGTAACCGCCGGCGTGCCCGCTGACCGCACCGGCTGGCATCCGTACGGAAACCCCGACCGGTCGGCTCTGGCCGCGATGGGGATCGCCGAGCTGATCCTTCACACCCACGACATCTTGGGCGCGCATCACCTCGACTACCGGGCGCCGGCGCAGATCGTCGCGCCGTGCCTCGAGCGGATCTTCCCCCACGCCGTACGTTCCGATGATCCGTGGCATGACCTGCTGACCGCCACGGGCCGGACTCCGGAGAGCCGGGGGCGCGCTTGGCGCTGGGACTCCACGGCGAGGGCTGTCCTCTGACGCCCGCGGCCCTGTCCGCATCAGCCGATATGCAGGAGAAGCACGTCGTCGTCGGCCAGCCCCGCGATGGTCTCCCGCAGCAACGACAACGTGTCGGTCATCGCTTCGCGGGCCTCTTGGCCGTCGAGCCCCAGCTCGATCGGTCCGTCGAGCAGGTCGCCCGGTTCATAGGCGGCCGGATCGAGCCGGTCGATGAAAGCCTTGGCGTCGCTGGGGATCAACGTGGTCAAGCCGAACTCCGCGTTGATCGCCTCGGACGCTTCCCGAAGGCTCGGGCTGTCCAGCATGACGCCCAACTCGTCCAGGCTGTCCAGCACGTTCATCATGACGTAGCCGGACCAGTCGTATTCCCCGCCGGCCCGCGTACCGAGCTTCCGGACCACAGCACCGGCGCCGGCCGAACCGGCGGCGCTGACGACCGCCGCCAGGTCCGCGATCTTGATTACGTACAGCGAGGCAATGGATGACATCGGCGGACTGTATCGCCCTGCGGTGCTACGCCGACGCGTCTCCTGCCGTACGCGGTGGATTCGGCAGGCTGCCGCCGGCTGTGTGCCGGCGGCAGCGGGCCGAGGTCAGCGGCGCGGGGCGCCCGCGGCAAGCGCCAGATCCTGCTGCAGCACGTCGTACTGGCCCTTCGGGTTCAGCTGCTCGTCGTAGATCAGGGCCGCGCCTTCCTGCGGGTTGGCGAACACGCCGGGCACCCACGAGTACGCATCGCCGAAGCCCCACGGCGTGAACGAGATGCAGGCACGGAGGGCCAGGCATGCTTTGAGCGTGCGCGACCAGTAGCTTTCCTGGGCGTACGGGGCGAGCGCGTCGACCGGCTCGTTGACCGCGTCCGCCTTGGTCAGCGTGCGGACGTCCACCTCGGTGAGGGCGACCTTCAGCCCCAGGGCGGCGAAGCGCTCGAGGTTGTTCGTGAGGTCGGGGTAGCCGTACTGGGTGGAGAGGTGACCCTGGAATCCGAGGCCGTGAATCGGCACACGCTGGGCCTTGAGCGAGCGCACCAGCGCGTACACGGCGTCGCTCTTCACGCCGGTGAACTCGAGGTTGTAGTCGTTGTAGAAGAGCAAGGCCTTGGGGTCGGCCTGATGCGCCCAGCGGAAGGCGTCGGCGATGTAGCCGGTGCCGCCCCACGCCTTGTACCAGATCGTCTGGCGGGGCTGGCCGTTGTCGTCGAAGGCCTCGTTGACCACGTCCCATTGCCAGATGTCGCCCTTGAAGTGGCGGGCCTGGTCGAAGATGTGCTTCTTCAGGACCGCCTTCACCTCGTCGTTCGACAGGGTGGTCGTGTAGCCGTCGGAGGACAGCCACGTGGGCAGCTGGTTGTGCCAGAGGAGCGTGTGGCCGCGTACCAACTGCTTGTTCTTCTTCGCGAAAGCGACGAGCTGGTCGGCCTTTTCCCAGGTGTAGGTGCCGCGGGTGGGCTCCACTTCGGCCCATTTCATCACGTTCTCCGCGGTGACTGAGGAGAACTGCTGCGCGGTGATCTGCGTGTACTTCTCGTTGGTGCCGAGCTGGTCCATGTTCACGGCCGTGCCGACGCGCAGGCCGACGCGGGCGGCGAGCGCGCGCAGCGAATCGGCGGGGTAGGCCTGAGGCGGTGAGGGTTTGGCCGCCGGTGGCGCGGCCCCGGCAGGAACCGAGCCGACGAAGGTCAGCTGTCCGCCCAGCAGCACGGCGGCGCTGACAACAGAAAAGGTAAGCCTGAAACGACGCACCGGAACTCCTTGCGATGAGGACGATGGAGACCGAAACTTCCGGAAACATTTCGGAAGTAGTGACAGGAATCTATGCGCCATCTCTCCGGGCGGTCAAGAGGGCCCTTCCCACGTGGACTGTGGCAGCGCCCAGAGCCGAAGGCCGTCACGCATGCCGAGCTTGAAGGCGCGTGGGACCAACGGCGGTCATGCCGTGGTGCGGACGGCTCCCGAAACATCCGGATTTGCCGCGAGGCGCGCGATGCAGCCGAACCGCTACGCGTCCCGGAACCAACCGATCATCGGGGCTTCCATATAGCCGTCCTCATGGTCCGGCGGCCAACGGTCGTGGAGAGCCTCCAGCGTCTCGCCGCTTGCGGGCCCGGCGCTGATGCACGGCGGTGAGTGGAGGCACCCCGGGAGACCCGCTTTTGCGAAGCTGCGGTGCATGTCCCACGCTTGGGCCAATTGCTCGCCAGTCAGCCGGTGCAGAATGTAGATCCGAGGCTCGAAGGCCCAATGCCCGCCGTCGCCGTCATTGGCAACCATGACGAACCAGTATTCGCGGCCCTCGTGCAGGGCGACGCCCGTAAGCGGGCCGTCGTACCAATCGCTGAACCAGATTTTCCGGACGGTGGTCAGCTCAGGTAGACCCGAGAGGGAGCGAGCGGCATGCACAATGTCGACCGTACTGCCGGCTGGGGCGCCCACATGGTCCTTCTGGCAGTACTCGAGCAGCGGCCCCTTCGCCGGGGACTCGAACCAGTGGCACGGCGGCCTCGATCGGCTTCGCGCCCTGGCCTGCAACGGTGGCTGCTGAGTTCCCGTGCCGATCACCGCCGCTCTAGCGGAGCTGCAAAACCTCGTCCAGTCGCTGTTCGAGTCGCCGCCGTGCCGTCTCGTCGCTGAGCTCCACCCCGGCGTCACGCCACGGCTGAGTCACCTTGGCCGGATCAGGCAGATACCCGACCACGTCCATGACGCTCCAATATCGAACTTCCTTCATCCCGTACGCCTCGTGGAAGCGCCCGGCGGCGTCGCGCCCGTGCAGCATCGCCAGGTAGGTGGCCGCGTGCGCGACGTCCAGCTCGGCCGGGCCCCACGACGTCTCGACCCAGTCGACCACCCCGCTGATCCGGTCGCCCTCCCACAGCAGGTTGCCGAGGTGGAAGTCGCGGTGCAGGAACACGCCGTCGTACGCGGGTGCCGGCTCCGAGAGCACCGCGAACGCCGCCTCCCACAACGCCGGTCGCTCGGTCCAGGCCGGTACGACGCGCTTGGTTGGCGGCGCCCATGACTGGAACTCGCGTGGGCGTGAGCTTCCCGGTTCAAAGCGATGAATCTCGGCCAGCATGCGCGCCGCCGCCTCGGAAAGGTCGGGAGAGTCGAGGCGGAGCCGGCCGGGCAGCCAGGACATGAGGTGCGCGGGGGTGCCGTCCAGGTCGACGGCGATGCTCCGCGGAACGGCAATCGGCGACCCCGCCAGTTGCCGCTGAACAAAGGCCTCGCGCGTCAGCAGGCCAGGTGCGTGCCGCCGCCACGGATTCTTGGTCATCAGGCGCAGGACCGCCCGTTCGCCGTTGTCGGCGGTCAGCGCCAGCATGGTCGAGGTCCAGCCGCCGCTGAGCTTTCGCGCGTCCGCCACCGGGCGCCAGACGCGGGCGACCCAGTCCCGCTTGTCATCCACAACGTCTTACCGTACGGTAATGCATTACCAAGCGGTAAAGCGTTGAGGAGGCCATGATGCCGGACGTTACTCGTTCCCTGGAGATTCCCGCCCCGCCCAGCGCCGTCTGGGAGTGGCTGTCCACTCAGGATGGTCTGCGGCGGTGGCTGTCGCCCGAGCTGGTGATCGACGCGCGGGTCGGTGGCGCCTATCGGATGCCCGGCGGTGACGGCGAGACTTGGATCAGCGGCGTGGTGCTCGAGATGGTGCCCGAGGGCCGGCTCGTGCTGTCGTGGCTCGAGGAGGAGTCGGGCTGGGTGCATCCGGGGCGCCTGGTCATCGGCCTGGAGCCGACCGCGGGCGGCACGCTGGTGCATCTGGTGCACGACGGTTTCGCGGGGATCGGCAAGCCGGGCTGGGAGCAGACCGCCGAGGCGTACGAGCGTGGCGCCGACAAGCATCAGGTGCTGCGGCGCCTGGCCGACGTGGTGACGGCGGCCGGTGTCTGACGAGGACGACCTGTTCCGGGCGCTGGCCGACCCGACCCGCCGGCGGATCCTCGACCTGCTGGCCGAGCGGGGAGCGCTGACGGTGGGCGAGCTGGCCGCCCACTTCCCGGAACTGGTGGCGTCGAGCATCTCCAAACACCTGATGGCTCTGCGCGCCGCCGATCTGGTGACGGCGACCAAACAGGGCCGCCATCAGGTCTACCAGCTCAACGCCGAGGCGATGTCCCGGGTGTTCGCGCCGTGGCTGGCCAAGTATGAGGCCTACTGGTCCGGCGCCCTGTCCCGTCTGCGTGGTCTGGCGGACTGATCGGGCTGCGGCCGAGCCGGGCGGTATGGTGCAGGCACCCGCCAATTGGCGGGCAAGTTCCGCCGTCCGGCGCTCGGCTCGCGGCCCCGCGGGACAACAGAATGAGTCACACCGCCGAAATCTTCCTGTAACAAGGGGGTTCCCGTGACCAGCGTTCTGCCCGAAGCCACCCGACCTGTCGGCCCGCCTCCGCCCTTCGACCCCGAGCTGGCCGCCGCCCTCGGCGTCATCGGGGCGCAGCTGCCGCCGTCGCTGACCGCCGACATGATCCAGCCCATGCGTGAGGGCTCGCTGCTGGCCGAGCTCAGCGACGACGACCTGGCCCGCGACGGGGCCTTCACCGTGGCCCGCCGCAGCGTGCCGGGGCCGGCCGGCGATCCCGACATCGAACTGCTGATCCTGACGCCGGCCGGCGCGGCGGGCGACCTGCCGGCGATCTACCACACCCACGGCGGCGGCATGATCGTCGGTAACAACCGGACCGGCGTCGAGGTGGTGCAGGACTGGGCGGCCGAGGTGCCGTCGGTGATCGTGTCGGTCGAATATCGGCTGGCCCCCGAGCACCCGCATCCGGCGCCGGTCGAGGACTGCTACGCCGGGCTGGTCTGGACCGCTGCCCACGCCACCGAGCTGGGCATCGACCCCGAGCGCATCGTCATCGCGGGCGCCAGCGCGGGTGGCGGGCTGGCCGCGGGCGTGGCCCTGCTGGCCCGCGACCGTGGCGGCCCGGCCCTGCTCGGCCAGATGCTGCTCTGCCCGATGATCGACGACCGCAACGACACCCCGTCGGCGATCCAGATGGCCGGTCGCGGGGTGTGGGACCGCACGGCCAACGACACCGGCTGGACCGCCCTGCTCGGCGCCGATCGGGGCGGGCCCGGCGTCTCCCCGTACGCCGCCCCGGCCCGCGCGGACGACCTGTCCGGTCTGCCGCCCGCGTTCATCGACGTCGGCTCGGCCGAGACGTTCCGCGACGAGGACGTGGCCTACGCGAGCGCGATCTGGCGGTCCGGCGGCCGGGCCGAGCTGCACGTCTGGCCCGGCGGCTTCCACGGCTTCGACATGATGGTTCCGCAGGCCGCCGTCTCGCAGGACGCCCGCGCGGCCCGGCTGCGCTGGCTCACGAGGTTGATGGGGATGTAACGAGTGTGAAGGATCTCGCCGTCCGTCTGGCGGCGCTGGACCCCGACGCCGGCGCCGCCCTGCATGTGATCGCGTATTTCGACCGGCTCGCCGAGGCGCGGGCCGGTCTGCACGCGATCGTGCGCGGAGCGGCGGTCCTCTCGGGTTGCCCGGCCCGGCTGGCCGACGACGAGCGCCGCGTCCAGATCCGGGTCGAACCGGACGGGTCGGTCAACCCGGCGGGCGTACGGAAAACGGAGTGGATGTCGGCTCCGGCGGGCTCCGCGACCCTGTGGCTGGAACGCGCAGGGCCACCCGGGCCGGTCGACGCGATGATTCTGGAGCGGGCCGCCGCGGCCGCGCGTGATGTGCTGGGCCGGACCCGGGGGCACGCGAACCAGGCCGATCCGGCGCTCATCGAGCTGCTCGTCGATGCGCGTGCGGCCGAACCGACCCGCCTGCAAGCGGCCGTCCGTCTGGGTTACAACCCCGCTGATCTCGTACGCGTCGTCGCGCTGGAAAGCGGAGCGGTGCGCTTGCTCCCCGGGCCGGGCGACCTTCCGGGCGGTCGCGCCGGAATAGGCCCGGCCGGCCCGATAGCCGGCCTCCCCGCCTCGTACGAGGGTGCTCGGCTGGCTCTTCGCTTCACCGCCGAGGGCACCGACGAGGACCCCGGCCCGCGCGTGGTGAACGCCGACGACCTCGGTGGTCTGGCGCTGCTCGCCGCGGTCGCCGGCCCCGGCACCGAACCCGTCCCCGACCAGCGCGCCCTCGACCGGGCCGCCGCCACCGCCCCCTGGGTGCTGGCCACGCTCAACGCCGTGGCCGAGTCACCCAGCCTGCGCGCCGCCGCCACCGCCCTGCGCGTGCACCACTCCACGCTGCAGGACCGTCTCACCCACACGCTTCCCGTGCTCGGCTGGGACGTCCGCGACCCCCGGGGCCGCCTGCGCCTTCAGCTCGCCCTGGCGCTGCGCCGGCTGCACCGGCATCCGCGTTAAGCCGTCCTTAGGCCGGCCGAAGGCGGTGCCCGGCACGGTGTCGGCATGAACAACGAACCGAGCGGACTTCTCCTCGCCCACCGGGCCATGCTGCGCGACCTCGACCGGTCGGTGCGGTTGCCGGAACAGACGCTACCGGGCCGCCGTCCGCCGGTCGTCCCTCCGAACGGCGGATTTACCAGGTCGACCTAACGAACTGCGGAGGGCCTTCTTGCGGTACATCGCCGCGTCGGCGTCCTTGAGCAGTTGCGTCGCGTCGCCCGGGGCGCCCGTGGCCACGCCGACGCTGGCGCCGACGGTGACCTCGCGCCCGTCCGGCAGCCGGATCGGCTCGGCCACGGCCAGCGCGATGTGCTCGGCCCGGTCGGCGGCCGCCGCGGCGGCGGAGCCGGGCAGCAGCACGGCGAACTCGTCGCCGCCGAGGCGTACGGCCAGGTCGTCTCCGGAGGTCCAGGTGGCCAGCCGCTCGGCCACGGCGATCAGCACCTGGTCGCCGGCGTGGTGACCGTGCCGGTCGTTGATCGGCTTGAACCCGTCGAGGTCGATCAGCAGCACGCTGACCTGATCCTCGGCCGAGCCGGCGAGCCGCTGCTCGAGCAGGCTGCGGTCGGCCAGCCCGGTCAGCGCGTCGTGGGTGGCCCGGTGGCTCAGCTCCTCGTGCAGCGCCCGGGCCTCGGTGACGTCGCGGGCGTTGAAGACGATCGCGTTCACGCTGGGGTTGCCGGTGAGGTCGACCCCGACCACCTGCAGCCACCGGTACGACCCGTCGGTGTGCCGCAACCGCACCTGGGCGTCGGCCTCGGCGCCCGGCCGGGCGGTCAGCCGCTGCATGAGATCGTGCAGCACCGTCGTGTCCTCGGGATGCACCCGGTCAGCCAGCGCCGTGCCGTCGATCTCGTCGGCCCCGATGCCCAGCACCTTCTGCACGGCCGGGGTGGCGAAGTGCACCGACCCGTCCCGGCCGGCCACCAGCGTGACGTCGGAGGAGTGCTGCACCAGCGACCGGAACCACTCGCGGCTGCGGTCGATCTCGTCGATCAGGCGCTCGTTGTCGGTGAACGCGGCGATCTGCCGGCTCAGCACCAGCGCGGTGATGCCGACCGCGCCGAGCGTCACGCCCCACACGCGCAGGTCGCCGCCCCGGCCGATCAGGGCGGCGATGAGCAGCAGCTGCACCGCGCCGACGGCCACGTACGGGAGACGGCTGGACCGCCGCCGCCCGGCCCGGCCCGCCTCGGTGCCGCGGCGGCGCATCTGCAACTCCTGGTACCGCATGCCCATCGGCATCAGCAGGCACGGCACGAGCTGGGAGGCGTAGATGACGCCGGGGTCGTCGGTGCCGGTCAGCAGGGTGACCGTGGAGGCCGCGATCGCCGTCCCGGCCACACCGATGCTGGCCACGATGCCGGGGCCGCGCCCGAACGGGGCGGTGCCGCTGAGCAGCAGCTTGAGCAGGCCGACGGTGATCAGCAGCATGACCGCCGAGGTGGCGACCGCGCCGACCAGTTCGGTGGTGTCGCCGTCGGTCACGACCTGGGCCAGCACGAAATACCAGAGGAAGACGATGACCGAGGTGAGCACCGTGGCCGCGTCCAGCCACAGGCGCAGTCGCTGCCGCCCGGACCCGCCGAGCGGGTGGAACAGCATCGTGACCACGACCGTGAGCATGCCGAGCACCACCAGGCCGGTCTGGATCGGGCTCGGCTGGTGGTTCGCGCCGTGGGCGACCGTGAGGACCGTCTGGTAGCCGTCGCCGAACGCGCAGAGCACGCCGGTGATCATGACCGCGCGCCAGAAGCGGCGGGCGTACCGGTCGTCCGCGGTGGCCCGGATCATCCGGACCGCGAACCCCGCGATCAGCACGTCGAGGCACGTCTGCACGGCCCAGGACGTGGTCGCGCCGCCCGGCCCGGCCAGGAACCACAGCACGATCGCCACGCTGAACGCCGCGAGCCCGGCCAACGCCGGGTCCGGCCGGCGTGCGAGGTCTCTCATGCAGGCTCCGTTCCGCGGCCGTCCATGGCCTGCTCATCGGCAGCATCCACGAGCACGTGAGGAAACGACGAGGCTATCCGGATCGATCAGTCCGGTCGATCTCCTGCGGGCGGCGGGTCCCCGGGTTTGCTTCAGATCGCCGGGGCCGGGCCGATAAAGGCACCCGACGACGGCTCACGGGAAATGAGGCAGGGTTTTGGAGCAGGCGAAGCTGTGGCTGTACCGGAACGCCCTCGCGGTGTCCGGCGCGCTGCTCGTACTGGCCGACGCCGCGTGGCTCCTGGCCGGGCTCGGTCACGAGTGGTCCCACCCCGTGGTCGGCTGGCTGCCCTTGCCGGTCAGCACGGCCCTGGCCGCGTACGCCTGCCTGCGGGCCTCCCGGTTGGAGCTGCTCGACCCGGCCACGCGGCGGTTCTGGCGGCATCTGGCGCTGGCCGGCGTGCTCTTCACCGGGGGCGTGGTCGCCAACATGGTCGACGCGCTCGGGGGCGCCGAGCCCTCGCAGCGGATCGGACGCGTCACCACGACGTGGTACCTGGCCGTCATCGCGGTGGTGATCTGGGCGCTGCTGCGGCTGCCGTCCTGGCAGCGCAGCCGCGGCGACTGGGTCCGCTTCCTGCTCGACTCGTGCGTCGTGCTCGTCGCCGGTGGCGCATTCGTCTCGCAGTTCTCGCTCAGCAACCAGGACGCGTGGGTGGCCCAGACCGGGTCGGCCGGCGCCATGCTGGCCATCGTGGTCGTCGGCCTCCTCGCCACGATCACCTTCATCAAGGTGGCGTTCGCCGGGGCCGGCCGGCTCGACCGGCGGGCCCTCTACATCCTCGCGGCCGCGTGCGCGGTCAGCGGGTTGCTGGGCAGCCTGTCCCCGTTCCTCGTCGGCCGGCCGTACCTTTCGTCGAGTTTCGTCGCCGTGCCGGTGGCCGCGCTCGGCATCGTGCTGGCCGCCGGACGGCAGCTTCGCAGCGACTGCCGCCCGCCCCGGTCGCGCCGCAGCCGGCGGATCAGCGCGGTGCCGTACGTCGCCGTCGTGGCCATGGACGCCCTCCTGCTGTGGGTCGGCGGCAACAGCACGGCGGTGCGGATCAGCACGGCCGTGCTCACGGTGCTGGTCATGCTGCGTCAGGTGTACGCGTTGCGCGAGAACCGGCGGCTGCTGACCACCGTCGACGCCAGCCTCAGCCGGCTGCGCGAGACCCAGGACCAGCTGACGTACCAGGCCACCCACGACACGCTCACCGGGGTCGGCAACCGTGCGCTGTTCGAGGAGACCGTCGATCTGCTGCTGGCCACCGGGGCGCCGTTCCATGTGGCCCTGCTCGACATGGACGACTTCAAGAGCGTCAACGACCGGCTCGGCCACACCACCGGCGACTCGCTGCTGATGGTGGTCAGCCATCGCCTGCGCGCCGCTGTCGGCAGCGAGGGCATGGTGGCCCGGCTCGGCGGCGACGAGTTCACGATCGTGTTGCGCGACGTCACCGACGGCCGGGTCGAGCTGATCCTCGAGCGCGTGCTCGCCACCCTGCGCGAGCCGACCTCGCTGGGCGCCGGCGTGCGCAGCGTGGCCAGCATCGGCGTGACCACCGCGCGTGACGGCGACGCCGGCGTCGACCTGCTGCGCCGGGCCGACGTGGCCATGTACGAGGCGAAGGCCCAGGGCGGCGACCGGCGGCACTGGTTCGACGCCGCGATGGACGAGCAGGCCCAGCGGACCGCCCGGCTCGGCGCCGACCTGCTCGGCGCGCTCGACCGCGACGAGTTCTTCCTGCTCTTCCAGCCGATTGTGGAGTTGCCGCACGGCCGCGCGACCGGCGTCGAGGTGCTGCTGCGCTGGCGCCACCCGGTCCACGGGCTGGTCCCGCCCGACGAGTTCATCCCGCTGGCCGAGCGCAACGGCGGGATCGTCGAGATCGGCCGCTGGGTGCTCGAGAGCGCCTGCCGCCAGGCCGCCGAGTGGCAGCACCGCTTCGGCCCGCACGCGCCGTCGAAGGTCAGCATCAACGTGTCCGCGCGCCAGCTCGCCGAGCCCGGTTTCCTCGCCGAGGTCGAGGACATTCTCGCCCGTACGGGGGTGGACCGCGCCGGCCTGCTGCTGGAGGTCACCGAGACGGCTGTGTTCGAGGCCGGCGCGCCGCTCGAGGCCGTCCGGGAGCTGCGCGAACGGGGCCTGCGGGTGGCGCTGGACGACTTCGGCACCGGCCAGTCCTCGCTGAGCCTGCTGCTCACCGTCCCGGTCGACGTTCTCAAGGTCGACAAGTCGTTTGTCAGCGGCGACGCCGCCGACCACGCCGGTGCGGTGATCGTCGAGCATCTGATCGGCTTCACCAACGGCCTGCGCATCGAGGCGGTGGCCGAGGGCGTCGAGACCGAGGACCAGGCTCACCGCCTGCACGCCGCCGGCTACCGGCTGGCTCAGGGCTACCTGTTCGGCCGGCCCGTCACCGCCACCGAGATCGAGGCCCGCCTGATTCCCACCCGCGTCTAGCCGGATGTGGTGGAAAGCACTCTCTCTGAGTTCTTTCTGAGACACGCGAAGTGATCAGCGCATGTCGCCGGCGGGACATATTTCCGACAACTGGCCGATGTCGCTCGATTCGGATTCAGTGGTCCGGGACGCTTGTTGGCCCAACCTTCAACTAATTAACGTACGTCTATGTAATGTCCCCCTGACTAGGGAGAACACATGGACACTCACCGTTTTTCGGGCCCGTTCTGGTCGGTTTTCCGGATCGTGATCGGCCTGCTCTTCACGTTCCACGGCGCCCGTACGGTGCTCGGCCTGTTCGGCGGCGTCGAAGGCTCGGGCGACCCGGCGCCGATGGGGGCGTGGCCGGGCTGGTGGGCCGGGCTCATCCAGCTGGTCTGCGGCATCCTCGTGATGGCCGGCGTCCTCACGCGCCCCGCGGCGATTCTGGCCTCCGGTTCCATGGCGTACGCCTATTTCGTCGTACACCAGCCGCAGGGCCTGCTGCCGATCGAGAACGGCGGCGTGTCGCCGGCCCTTTACGCGTGGGCCTTCCTGGCCATCGCTGTCCTCGGCGCGGGCCCGTGGTCGGTCGACGCGCTGCTCAAACGTCGTACCGGAACTCAGGCCTTGAGCCCGACTCCGCAGTAGCCGTCCATGGCCGGCGGGTGGCGCGGGATCGGTCGTTCCGACCGCATCCTGGCCGCGGTGGCCGATCTGCTGCGCGGCGCCGTGCGCGACGGCGACGTCGTCGGGCGGCTCGGCGGCGACCAGTTCGTGGTGCTGGCCCCCGGCATCGCCGTGCCCGCGCTCGAGGAACTGGCCGGCCGCCTCCAGGCCGCGACGGCCGCCCCGATCGACGCCGGCGGCCGTCCGGTCTCGGCCCGGGCCAGTGTGGGCGTGGCCGTCGGTGCGCCCGGTGACACCGGAAACGACCTGCTGAACAAGGCCGACATGGCCCTGCGCGTGGCCAAGACCCTCGGCCGGGGCCGGCCGCGCCATTACGAGCCGGGCCTCAAGCGCCGCTTCCTCGACCAGGCCGCCCTGCTCGACGGTCTGCACGAGGCGGTCGAGGGCGGCCAGATGGAGCTCGTCTACCAGCCCATCGTGCGGCTGGGCCAGGGCTCGCTGACCGGGCTCGAGGCCGTGGAGAGTGCCGCGCAGGCCGAGAAGCTCCACGACCTCGGCTACTGGCAGGGGATGGGCTTCCACTACGCCGTTCCCCAGCCGGCCCGGGCCAATCCGCTGTTCCTGGCCGACGAGGCGCTGCTGACCCCGATGGCCTGACGATCGCCGGCGGCCTACGCGGGCCGGTGGGCCGGGCCCTCCGGGCTCAGCGCCGCCGTCAGGTCGCGGCGCGAGGCGATGCCCAGCTTGTGATAAGCGTGGGCCAGGTGCGTCTCGATCGTGCGCCGGCTCAGCACCAGCCTCAGCGCGATCTCCCGGTTGGTCAGCCCGCCCGCGGCCATCCCGGCCACCTGCTGCTCGGCCTCGGTCAGCGCCGCGGGCCCGTGCGTCGCCACCCGCCGGGGCCGCGCGCCCGCCGCGTGCAGTTCGGCCGTCGCGCGGGCCGCCAGCCGATGAGCGCCTCCCGCCGCGGCGACCTCCAGTCCCGTACGCAGCGGACCACGCGCCGCCTCCCGCCGACCGGCCCGCCGCAGGGCGCTTCCCAGGGCGACGAGCCCGTACGCCCAGGCGAGCCGTTCCGGCGTCCCCCCGCAGACCGCGACCGCCCGCTCCATCATCGGCAACCGCTCGTCCCGGCCCGCCACCGAGGCCGCCACTTGCAACGCATAGCTGAGCGCTCCCGGCGCCGCCGCCTCCTCGGCCGCCTCGAGATGCTCCCGGGCACTCTTGTCGTCCGGCGCTCCCACGGCCCGCGACGGCGCGACCAGATCGGCCCGCCACGAGGCCAGCCCCGGATGGCTGACGCCCAGCTCGTCCCACATCCGCCCGGCCGCCCGCAGATCGGCGATCGCCTCGACCGGCCGTTCCTGCGCCCACCGCAGCCGCCCCCGGCTCTGCAGGAACAGCGGACTGCTGAGCCCGTACGGGGGTGGCGGCCCGGGGAACGCCGCCGCGATCAGCGCGTCAGCCTCGGTGAGCCGGTCCGCCTCGACGAGCGCGTCGATCAGCGGGCACAGCGCGAACAGCAGCCCCTCCGGCGGCGTGTGGCTGCTCAGCTTGAACTCCACCGCGGCCCGCGCGTCGGCGATGGCCTCGGTGACCAGCCCGGCCGGCAGCACCGCGAGCGACCGCAGGAACCGCCCGTGCGCCACCGTGCTGAGCCATCCCCGCGCCTCCGCCGCCGCGGTCACCGCCTCGCTCATTGCCCGGGCCGTCCGGGTGTCGCCGTTGACGATGAGCGTCAGCCCGGCCATCGTGGGCAACAGGGAGTCCTGCTCCTGGGCCAGCGCGCCGCTCTGCAGGAGCGGCCGCAGCAGGGCCAGGGTGCCGGCCGCCGCCCGCCCGGCGAAGGTGTCTTCCATGGCCTCGACGACCCGCCACAGGGGCAGCGCCGGTGGGTCCCGCCGGCAGCGTTCGACCAGTCCCCGCCCCAGCGCCCGGGTGCGACTGTCCATTCCCGCGGCACCGGCGAGCTCGGCCTCGAGCCGGGCCATCGTCGCCGCCGGAACGCCCGCCCCCGGGGTGTCCAGCGCGAGCCGGCACACCGCGATGGCCGCCGCCCCGTAGGCGCTGATCGCCAGCGCCCGCCCGCAGCGCAACGCCGCCTCGGCCCGCGCCGCGGGGTCGGCGATCCGCGCCACCGCCTCGTAGGCCAGCGCCTGCGCGCCCTCCTGGCGCCCCGCGGACAGCGCGAGCGCCAGTTCGAGCCGGATTGCCGCGTCGTCGGCCCGGTCGGCCACCGGCTCGTCGAGCGCCCGTCGCAGATAGACCGCCGCACTCTCCGGCGCCCCACGCCCCGCGGCCTGTGTGGCGGCCGCGCGCAACATCGCCACCACCTCCGGACAGCCCGCCGGCTCGGTCCGCAGCAGATGCCCGGCCGTGCGTTCCGGATCGGACCCTCGCGCGGTCAGCAGCGCGGCCGCCCGGGCGTGCCACAGCCCGCGCTCCGCCGCGCCGAGACGTTCCGGCAACGCCGACGCGATCATCGGGTTGGCCGGCGACCAGTCCTCGTGCGACAGCACCCCCGCCGCCCGCAACGCGTCGGCGCACGCCGCCGCCCGGTCCGGAGCCAGCCCGGCCAGCGCGGCCGCGTCGTTCAGCCGGGCCGCCGGTCCGAGCAGGGCCAGGCCCGTGGCCAGGGCCGCGCAGCCGTCCGGCATCCGGGAGAGCCGCAGCGACAGCCAGCGCGCGACCTCGGCGGGGCTCACGGCCGGCGCCGAGTGGCCGTCCGAGTGGGTCAGCAGAGCCGTCAGCAGGTACGGATTTCCGCCGCTGGCCGCATGGCAGGCGGCCGCGAACGCCGCTTCGGCGGCCGGGAACCGCTCCCGCACCAGCCCGGCCGAGGCCGCGGCGTCGAGCGGGCCCAGCGTGACCACCGTGCCCGCCAGCAGTTCGCCGAGGACGGGCGCACCCGTGCCCGCGGTCAGCACCAGCGTCAGCGGCAGCTCGTCGGCCCGCCGGGCCAGCGCGGCCAGCCAGTGCTGCGAGGCGACATCGGCCCAGTGCACGTCGTCGACGACCAGGACCGCCGGGTTGCGGGCCGCCACCGCCGCCGTCAGGCAGAAGAGCCCGTGCGTGGCCGCATAGGGCCCGTCGAGCGGGGCGCCGCCGTCCAGCACGCGCTCACCCAGCGCGGCCGGCCCCCGGCACAGTTCCGGCCAGCCGGGCGCGGCCTGCAACGGGGCGAAGGCCTGCCGGGCTATTCCGAACGCGAAGTCGCGGTCGAGCGGGCCGCCCCGCGCCCGCAGCACGGTCAGTCCCCGCTCGCGGGCGTCCGCCACCGCCGCTGCCACCAGCACGGACTTTCCTGTCCCGGCCTCGCCCCGGACGGTCAGCAGACGGCCCGAACCGGCCGCGGCCGACCGCAGCGCGACGGTCACCTCGGGCTGACTTCGCATCATCGGTACGCCAAATCTCGGTAGAGCCTCCACGATGCTCCCGGTCGCCGCCCCGGGCCAGCGTGGAGGCACATGCCCGACAGTCGAGGGGGAGCATCATGACCGGGTACGTCATGGGTCGTACGGCCGAGGAGCACGAACGGCTGCGCCGGCAGGCCGCGATCTGGCAGCGGGCCACCGGCCGGCTGCTCGACCTTGCGGGGCTGTCACCGGGCGACCGCTGTCTGGACGTCGGCTGCGGCACCGGCGCGGTGATGGAGCTGATGGCCGGCCGAGGCGGCCAGGTGACCGGAATCGATCTGGACGCCGAGATGGGGGAGGCCGCGGCCGGGGCGGGCGGGACGTTCGTACGGGCCGACCTGGAGACCGACGACGACGCGGTGCCGGCGCAGAGCTTCGACATCGTCTACGGCCGCCTGATCCTGCTGCACATGAAGGACCCGGTCGGGGCGCTGAGCCGGATGTGGCGGTGGGTGGCGCCCGGCGGGCGGCTCGTGCTGCAGGACTACGACATGGAGGCAGTGACGTCGATCCCGGCGCTGCCGGTGCTCGACGAGTGGCGGCGGGTCTTCCTCGGGGCCTACACGGCAGCCGGCCGCGACCACCGGATCGGCCTGCGCCTGCCCGCCCTGTTCACCGCGGCCGGCATCGGCGCGCCCGACCTCACCGACGTGGCGGGCCGGCTCGGCACGATGGCGGATTCCGGGGCCATGCTGACGGCGACCTACCGCAGCATCGCGCCGCTCGCCCTGCAGCAGGGCCTGATCACCGAGGAGCAACGTGACTGGTTCCTGGACGACATGCGGCAGGCCGAGGGCGAGCATCCGGACCACATCGCGATGTGGCCGCTTCTGATCGGGGCGGTCAAGCGCCGGTAGTGCTCTGCCGCGGGATCAGCCGATGGGCCGCGCGGATCTCCTGTCCCGGTACGGGTTCCGCGCTGCCCATCCGCAGCACCAGCCGCTGGACGGCGATCCGCGCGATCGCGCCCTTGTCCGGCGAGATCGTGCTGATCGTGGGCCGCCCGTACCGCCCGTCCTCGATGTCGTCGTATCCGATGATCGCCACGTCCTCGGGCACCCGCAGTCCCCGCTGGAGCAGCGTGTGGATGGCCCCCGAGGCGACCAGGTCGCTGTAGCAGAACACGGCGTCGGGCCGGTCGTCCCGGTCGAGCAGCGCGGCCATCGCGGTCGCGCCGTCGAGCCGGTTGAACCGGGCCGTCCCGATGATCAGGGACTCGTCGACGGTCAGGCCGGCCGCCGCGTGGGCCGCCCGGAATCCGCGCGTGCGCAACTGGGCCGCCTCGCCCGTCGGATAGGGCTGGTCGCCGATGGCCGCGATCCGTCGTCGTCCGATTCCGATCAGGTGCCCGACGGCCTCGGCCGAGGCGGCCACGTCGTCGATGCCCACGTGGTCGAAGGTGCCGTCGGAGCGGCGTTCCCCCAGCACGACCAGGGGCAGGGCGGGATCCCGTACGGACAGATCGTCCTGGGACAGCCCGAGCGGGCTGAAGATCATGCCGTCGAAGAGCAGTTGCCGGGCCCCCCGCCCGACCAGCGAGGACTCGTGCGCGCGGTCGCCGTCGGTCTGGTCGACGAGCACGTTGTAGCCGGCCTCGCGGGCGGCCGGGATGATCGCCTGCAGCAGTTCGGAGAAGTACGGGGTGTCGAGATAGGGCACCACCACGACGATCTGCCCCGAGCGGCCGTTGGCCAGGTTGCGCGCGAGGACGTTGGGCCGGTATCCGAGCTGGGCGATGGCCCGTTCGACCTTCTCGCGGGTGGCGTCGGTGACCTTGGCATAGCCGTTGACCACGTTGGAGACCGTGCGCGGCGAGACGCCGGCCAGGTCGGCGACATCGCGCAGCGTAGTTTCGCGCATTGATTGTTTCCCATCTCTTGCCAGGATCCGCGCGACGGAGCATAGTCCTTTGCAGCGCTGCAATCGCATCTCAAAGTTCTCGAAACCGGCGAGTGTGTTCTCCCCTCACCCTCCTCGGCATCCCACCCATAGCGCGCCGCGGCACGGGCTCTATCACGCTCGGTGATGACTCCTGCCCTAGGAACGGTGCGCGATGTTTCCGGAGGCCAGGAAAATGCGCAGAATCCCCGCTGCCCTGCTGTGCCTGACCGTCGCGTTCTCCACGGCCGCCTGCGGCGGAGACGACGACGGCGACGGCGGTGGCACCGCTGCCAAGCCCACCAACTGCACGAACAAGGTCGTCCACGACGAGGCGCCCCGGGTGCTGGTCTGGGCGTGGTACCCGAACATGGCCAAGGTCGTCGACAACTTCAACAACCTGCACACCGACGTCCAGATCTGCTGGACCAACGCCGGCCAGGGCCAGCCCGAGTATCAGAAGTTCCAGACCGCGATCTCGGCCAAGAAGGGCGCGCCCGACGTCATCATGCTCGAGGCCGACCAGCTCGTCGGGTTCGAGATCCAGGACGCTCTGGTCGACCTGGCCCCGTACGGCGCCAACGACGTCAAGAAGAACTTCAGCGAGGGCGCGTGGAAGGACGTCTCGCAGGGCGAGGCCGTCTACGCGATCCCGGTCGACGGCGGTCCGATGGCGCTCATCTACCGCACCGACGTCTTCAGCAAATACAAGATCCAGCCCCCGAAGACCTGGGCCGAGTACGCCGAGGCGGCCGCGAAGGTCAAGGCGGCCGGCGGTCCCGTGTTCGGCGACTTCGGCAGCAACGTGCCCGCCCTGACCACCGCCCTGATGATCCAGAAGGGCGCCCAGCCGTTCGTCTACAACCTGGCCGACAAGCAGAAGATCACCATCAAGCTGGACGACCAGGCCACCAAGGACGTGCTGACCTACTGGGGCGAGCTGGCGACCAAGGGCCTGGTCGGCAAGGAGGACCAGTTCACCACCGACTACATCGCCGGCATGGTCGGCGGCAAGTACGCCACCTACGTCTCGGCCGCGTGGGCGCCCGGTTATCTGTCCGGCTCCGGGGTGGGCGCCGGCAAGGACAAGGGCAAGTTCGCCGTCGCGCCGCTGCCGCAGTGGGATCCGGCCAACCCGGTCTCGGTCAACTGGGGCGGGTCCGCGTTCGCCGTCACCTCGCAGGCCGCCGACAAGGCCCTGGCGGCCAAGGTCGCGATCGGGATCTACGCCGACGAGGCCTCGCTCACCGACGGCTGGAAGACGCAGACCATCTTCCCGCTCAATCAAGGCGTGCTGAAGTCCGACGAGTTCGTCAACGCGAAGGTCGCCTTCTTCAACGGGCAGACCGCGAACAAGGACATCTACATCCCGGCCGAGAACGCGTACAAGGGTGCGGTCTACAGCCCGTTCACGGTCTACTACTACGCCCAGTTGCAGGCCCAGATCGTCAAGATCCTCGGCGGGAAGACGACGGGCGCGCAGGCGGCGACCGACCTGCACAACCAGATCGTCGAGTACGCGAAGAGCCAGGGCTTCACGGTGAGCTGACCATGGTGCAGACCCTGTCGACTCCCACGTCCCGGCCGACGAAGCCCGCGGCGGCACGGCGGAGGCTCAGCCCGGGCTGGTTCTTCGTCGTCCCGTTCCTGATCGTCTTCGTGGCTTTCCTGCTCGCTCCGCTGCTCTACGCCGGCTACCTCAGCCTCTACACCAAGGGGCTGGCCACCGGCACCACGTTCGCCGGGTTCGACAACTACACCCGCGCGTTCGGCGACCCGTCGTTCCGCAAGGGCCTGTGGTTCGTGCTCAGGTTCAGCGTCGTGGTCATCCCGCTCCAGATCGTCGTGGCGCTCGTCGCCGCGCTGGTCCTCGACGAGGTGACCGGCCGGCTCGCGCGCTTCAGCCGGCTGGTCATCTTCCTCCCGTACGCGATCCCGGTCGTTCTCGGCGCTCTCATGTGGGGCTTCCTCTACAGCCCGAGCTTCGGCCCGATCGAGCAGATCGCCGGAGCCTTCGACGTGCGGGCGCCGTTCCTGCTCAGCCAGGGCAACATCTTCTACGGCCTGCTCAACGTGGTGACCTGGCAGTGGTCCGGCTACTACATGATCATCATCTACGCCGCGCTGCGCAGCATCGACTCGTCGATCTACGAGGCGGCCCGGATCGACGGGGCCAACGCCCGCCAGATCGCCTTCCGCATCAAGGTGCCGATGGTGTCGTCGGCGCTCGTGCTGATCCTGATCTTCTCGCTGATCGGCACCCTGCAGTTCTTCACCGAGCCGCAGATCCTCGGCCCGATCGCCAACGGCTCGGTGACGCCCGACTTCACGCCCAACATCTACGCGTACAACCTGGCCTTCCGGTACGCCCAGTTCAACTACGCCTCGGCGATCTCGTTCTCGCTGGGCTTCGTGGTCTTCCTGGTCGTCGCCGTCTTCATGTTCGCCACCCGCAAGCGGGGGAGCCTGTTCTCATGAGACCTCGTCACGTGGGCGCGAAACTCCTCCTGCTGGCGCTCTGCGGCTATTTCCTCATCCCCGTGTGGTGGCTGATCGTGGCCAGCACGAAGAACGCCGAAGGCCTGTTCTCCGGCTCGGGAGCCTTGTGGTTCAACGGTTTCCACCTGGCCGGCAATCTGCGCGACCTCTTCGCGTTCAACAACGGCGAGTTCGTGCGATGGCTCGGCAACTCGGTTCTCTACGCGCTCGCGGGCGGCGTCGGCTGCACCGTCATCTCGGTCCTGGCCGGCTACGGATTCGCGAAATACAGCTTCCGCGGCCGCAACGTGGTTTTCGCGCTCGTTCTCGGATCGGTCATGGTGCCGTTGACGGCGCTGGTCCTTCCGACGTTCGTGCTGATGTCGAACGTCGGCCTGGTCGACACCGTCTGGGCGGTTATCCTGCCGTCGCTGCTCAGCCCGTTCGCCGTCTATCTCATGCGCGTCTACGCGGCCGGGTCGGTGCCCGACGAACTGCTCGACGCCGCGCGCATCGACGGCGCCGGCGAACTACGGACCTTCGTCCGGGTGGCGCTTCCCCTCATGCAACCGGGCGTGATCACCGTGCTGCTGCTGTCGATCGTCACGACGTGGAACAATTTCTTCCTGCCGCTGACCATGCTGTCCAGCTCGAAACTGTTCCCGCTGCCCGTCGGCATCGGCCTGTGGACCCAACTGGCCAGTTCGAACAACGCCGGCGGCCAGTCCCTCTGGAACCTCATCATCACCGGTTCGCTGGTGTCGATCGTGCCGCTGATCGTCGCCTTCCTCACCCTCCAGAAATACTGGCAGGGCGGGTTGTCCGTCGGGAGCCTCAAATGACTCTGCACGCCTCGCTCAACCTCGATCCCGCCCGCGTCGTGGCTCCGGTCTCGCGCCGCACGTTCGGCTCGTTCGTCGAACACCTGGGCCGCTGCGTCTACGGCGGCATCTACGAGCCCGCCCACCCGTCGGCCGACGCGGACGGCTTCCGGCAGGACGTGCTTTCCCTCGTACGGGAAATGGGTGTTTCCGTGGTCCGCTATCCCGGCGGCAATTTCGTCTCCGGATATCGCTGGGAGGACGGCATCGGCCCCGTCGCCGACCGTCCCGTGCGCCGCGACCTGGCCTGGCACAGCCTGGAAACCAACGAGGTCGGCGTCGGCGAATTCATGCGCTGGGCCGATAAGGCGGGGGTCGAGGTCATGTACGCCCTCAACCTCGGAACCCGGGGCGTGCAGGAGGCCCTGGACGTCCACGAGTTTCTGAACCAGCCCGAGGGCACCCATCTGTCCGGCCTGCGCGGCGGAAAACCGTACGGGATAAAGATGTTCTGCCTCGGCAACGAGATGGACGGCCCGTGGCAGACCGGCCACAAAACCGCCCACGAATACGGCCGGCTGGCCGCCGAAACAGCCCGCGCCCTGCGCTCGGCCGAACCCGGCCTGGAACTGATCGCCTGCGGCAGTTCCCATTCCACCATGCCGACCTTCGGCGCGTGGGAGGCCACGGTGCTCGAGCTGGCTTACGACACCGTCGACTACATTTCCGCGCACGCCTACTACGAACCACTCGACGGCGACCTGCCCTCTTTCCTGGCGTCCGCCGTGGACATGGACCACTTCGTCACCAGCGTGACCGCAACAGCCGACGCCGTGGGCGCCCGCCTCAAGTCCACCAAGCGCATCAACATCTCCTTCGACGAATGGAACGTCTGGTATCTGAGCCGTTGGCAGAACGCCCCGACCCCGCCGGAGTGGCAGACCGCGCCCCGCCTGATCGAGGACACCTACAACGTCGCCGACGCCGTCGTGGTCGGAAGCCTGCTGATCTCGCTGCTGCGCCACAGCGACCGGGTGACCGCCGCCTGCCAGGCCCAGCTGGTCAACGTCATCGCCCCCATCCGGGCCGAGCCGCAGGGCCCGGCCTGGCGGCAGACCACGTTCCACCCGTTCGCCCTGACCTCCCGCCTGGCCACCGGTTCGGTCCTCGACGTCAAAATCGATTCCCCCACGTACGCCGCCGCCCGCTTCGGCGACGTCCCCGCACTGGACGCGGTGGCCACCCACGACCCGCTCTCCGGCGACCTGACAGTCTTCGCTGTCAACCGCTCGCCGGAATCCCCGGCCGACCTGACGTTCCCGCTCACCGCCTTCGGCCCGGCGAGGGTCGCCGAGTCGTGGCTCCTCGCCGACCCCGACCTGACCGCCACCAACACACAGCAGGACCCCGACCGTGTGACCCCCTGCCCGGCCCCCGGCCTCGAACTCGACGACGGCGCCCTCCGAGTGACCCTGCCCGCGGTCTCCTGGGTGGCGATCCGCCTGACCACTGAGCCGGAGACCGTTAGCCACGCCCTGCCATTCAGCGGCTGAGCAGGGCCTTCATCCACCGCCACGGAGCCGCTTCTACTGGAGGACGACAGAACGAGCACATTTGCACTCGAGGAGTTCTCATGGCCACATGGACCGCGGACCAGTTGCCGGACATGACCGGCGCCACGGTGATGATCACCGGCGCCGGCGGGGGAATCGGGCTGGTCACGACCCGCGAGCTGGCCCGCAGCGGCGCCCACGTGGTGCTGGCCGTGCGCGACGTCGACAAGACCCGCCGGGCCGTCGCCGGCATGCCAGGTGACCTCGATATCCGGCGCCTCGACGTGTCCGACCTCGACTCGGTCCGCGCGTTCGCGCAGTCGTACACCGGCGACATCGACGTCCTGATCAACAACGCCGGGGTGATGGACATCCCCGCCGCACGTACCCCGCAGGGCTTCGACCTGCAGACCACGACCAACTACTTCGGGCCCTTCCTGCTCACCAACCTGCTGCTACCCCGGCTGACCGATCGCGTCGTGACGGTGTCCAGCCAGCTGCACCGCTTCGGCAAGCTGCACCTCGACGACCTCGACTGGCGCACCCGCAAGTACAACGGGCTGGCCGTCTACGAGTCGTCCAAGCTCGCCGTCGTGCTGTTCTCGCTGGAACTGCAACGCCGCCTGACCGCCGCGGGCAGCCCGATCCGCTCGATCATCGCCCACCCCGGCGTGGCCCGCACCGGGCTGGTCAACCACTCGAAGCTGAACATCGTCAACCGGTTGCCGTTCCTGGTCCAGGACGTCGAGCACGGGGCGCTGCCACTGCTGTACGCGGCCACCCAGGACGTCCCCGGCAACGCCTACGTCGGCCCGGACGGTCTCTTCAGCTTCACGGGATACCCGGCCGTCCGCAAACCCGGCCGCGCCGGACAGGACTCGACCGTCGCCAAGAAGCTGTGGCAGGCCACCGCGGCCCTCACCGGAGCGGGCGCGTGAACGATGTCTCCGCAGCCGGCCGGCTGGGGTTAGCGTTCCGGTATGAGGCTGGGACTGCGAGGGCGCCAGGGTGGGCGGCGGGTCGACCTCGTGCTCGGTCTGCTGCTGGTCCTGAGCGTGGTCACCGGCGTGACGGCCAACACAGTCGGGGTGAACTGGCCGTTCGACCTCATTCAGCTGCACGCCGGTGCGGCGCTGGCGATTCTGCTGCTCGCGCCTTGGAAGTACGTGATCGTGCGCCGTGGGCTGCGGCGGGCTCGGCGCGGGCGGGCGATCAAGACGCTTTCGCTCGTGCTCGCGGTGCTGGTGCTCGTGACCATCGGCAGCGGGCTGCTGCATTCGACCGGCCGGGTCGAGTACGTCGGCCCGCTCACGCTGATGCAGATTCACGTCGGAGCGGCGGTCGGCGCGGTGCTCGCCGTGGCCGGTCACTTCGCCGGTCACGCCGTGCGCCCGCGCCGCGCCGACGCCGACCGGCGGGCCGTGCTGCGACTGGCCGTGCTGGGCGCGGGCGCGGCCGCGGTCACCGCCGCCTGGGACGGGTGGGCGGCCACCGGGCGGCGGTTCACCGGGTCGGTGCCGTCGCCGGCGCTGAAGGTCACCGCCTGGTTCGACGACGGCATTCAGCGGGTCGACCCGGCGCTCTGGACCTTGCGGGTGGGAACGGCCGCGCTCGACCTGGCCGCGGTCCGGGCCCTGCCGCACGAGAGCTTCCGGGCGGTCCTCGACTGCACCAGCGGCTGGTACAGCGACCAGCAGTGGGAGGGCGTGCGGCTGAGCGCCGTGCTGGCCGCGGCCGGGATTCCGGCGGGGGACTGGCGCAGCGTCAAGGTGCGGTCGACGACCGGCTATGCCCGCTGGTTCGGCGCGGGAACGCTCGACGACGTCTGGCTGGTGACCGCGGTGAGCGGCCGGCCGCTGTCGTACGGCCACGGCTTCCCGGCCCGCATCGTCGCCCCGTCCCGCCGCGGCTTCTGGTGGGTGAAGTGGGTGTCCTCCATCGAGCCGTCGGCCCGCCCGGCCTGGGCCCAGTCCTTCTTCCCGCTGAGCTGACCGGCCCGGGCGAGGGCCGTGACCCCGCGGTACCGGCGAAAACGGTGGCGGGCGTGCCGCACACTACCGCCATGGAGATCCTGATCGTGGTGGGCGCCGTCCTCGTCGTCGCGGTGTTCGTGGTTCTCGTCGTGCGCGCCTGCAACGACCCGCGGCCCCAGTCCAAGCGGCAGGGCCACGGGGGGAGCAGCGGCAGTTTCTGGTCGGGCGGCAACTACAACGACGGCGGCAGCTACGACAGCGGCGGCAGCTACGACAGCGGCGGCAGCTACGACAGCGGCGGCAGCTACGACAGCGGCGGCAGCTACGACAGCGGCGGTGGCGACAGCGGCGGTGGCGACAGCGGCGGTGGCGGTGGCGGTGGTGGCGGAGACTAGCGGCTGCGGACAGTTACCCGGTTGAGGGCCAGCGTCCCCGCGTCGAGGCGCAGGCCGAAGGCGGGCGAGCCGGCCACCGAGGCCAGCGGCGCGGTGTGGACAAGGTTCCAGGCGCCGTCGCGTTCGTGCCAGGTGGTCAGCGTGCCCGAGCGGGCCAGCACCGCGAACCGGTCGTCGGCCTGCCACTTCACGTTTGCGCAGCAGCCGCCATCGGGCTGGGGCTCGCCGTCGGTCCGTACGTCGGCCCCGGACGTGCCGAAGTGGTTGTTGTACCAGGCCAGCGCGTTCGTGCGGTCGTTCGACGAGAGGCCCAGGAACAGGCTGTCCTCGGGGGCCGAGCCGGCGAACTTCGACGGCTCGACGATGACCGCGGTGCCGGCCGCCGAAGCGCTGACGGGAGCGGCCAGGACGGCGAACGAGCGGGACGTGGACGCCGCGGTCAGGGTGCCGCCGGCGACGGTCAGGGCGGGGGACGGCTCGGCCGCCGGGTGGTCGACCCGATACTGCGCCAGGCGGTCGGTGGAGAAGTCGTCGTCCCACAGCGTCACCGGGTAGCTGTCCGGGTCGAACCGGTAGGACGTGGGCAGCAGGGCCCCGCTCACCCCGGCGGCGGACCGGGCGAGCACCCGCACGGGCAGGCCGGCCAACGGATCGGTGGTGGCCGGCACGGTCACGTCCCAGGTTGTCGTCAGCGTGGTTCCGGCGTTCAGAACCGGGACTTGCGCGGCCGTACGCGGACGGGCGGTCCATCCGCGGGGAGTCTCGAGCGACACCCGTACGCCGGGAACGGTTTTCGAGGCAGTGACGCGCGTCTGCACGGTGGTGGTGACTCCCGGGTCGACGGCCAGGGATCCGGTGGCGAATCGGGCGGTCAGGCGGGGATCGGGCTGCCGCCACACCTGCAGGGCGGTGATGCCGACCGCGCCGCCACCGGTTCGCGTCGGCACCACCCGCAGCCGGTCGGTGGTGAGCGGCGGGTCGACGACGATCCGGTTGACGGCCCGGCCCACCGGCGTCGCGGGGGAGCGCTGCTGACCCGGCACGTCGGCCCAGACCCCGGCGGCGGTCTGGTACTGCAACGCGTACGCGTCGGGGGTGCGCACCCCGCCGCCGTCGTCGTAGAAGTCGAGGCGTACGTCGGAAACCACGGTCGGCGCACCGAGATCGACGGTCAGCCAGTCCGACGCGTTGGGCGACTGCCAGGTGGTCCAGCGGGTCGTCGGCACGTCGAGGTGGAAGTCCTGAC
Organism: Actinoplanes sp. NPDC021490; assembly: GCF_055562135.1. NCBI lineage: Bacteria > Bacillati > Actinomycetota > Actinomycetes > Micromonosporales > Micromonosporaceae > Actinoplanes > Actinoplanes sp. NPDC021490. The sequence continues at coordinate 238,047 of NZ_JBVHFW010000003.1, read as the reverse complement.
CGTCGATCGCGTTGGTGGCGCTGTCGGCCGGCCAGGTGTACGACGCCGTCGCCCGGGGATAACCGGTTTCCCGTACGTTCGCCGCGTCATCGACGAGGTCGGGCTGATCGACCGGGGCGGCCGGCGGGGGAACGGTGAGCCGCACGTCCCCGAGGGCCGGCCGGGAAAGCCGCTGCACGCCGTCGACCCACACCCGCATTCCGGCGCCGTGGCCGTAGACGGTGCCGTCGCGATCCCACACGACGGTCAGGTTGTGACCGTGGTACGGCACGTTCTCGACCGCGAAATGGTTCCACGTCGAGGGAACAAGAGGCGCCACCCGTACGGAATCGCCGTCTTGCGCCCGGATGCCCAGCAGCCCGGACAGCACCAGGTCGGTGAAGGTCGAGTGGTTGTAGTCCTCGGAATGCCCGGCGCCGTCGTAGATCCAGCGGTCCTCGTCGGGGTGGTGCGCCTCGGCCACGTACGGGAGGCCGTTCTTGCGCTGGGTCAGCGCGTAACCCCGGAGGATCGCCGTGTAGTCGTCGCGGTTCACGAAGGACTGGGCCGGATAGTCGAGCAGCTGATTGGCCAGCGCGGTCAGGGTCTGGCTGGTCGCGAACGGCCAGCTCGGCCCGTCCCAGCGGCAGCAGCCGTTGAGCGCCTCGTGCATGAACCAGCGGCTGCGGCGTTCGGTGGTCGTCGGCCCGTACGGCGCGGCGAAGCCCTGTGGGTCGGTCAATTGCGCCCACGCCGTCGCCTTGCCGGCCGAGGGCATGTGGAAATACCAGGGGATGAAGCCGATCTGCTCGCGGTCGGCGATCCGGGTGTCCTGCCCCTTCATCACGTGTTTGTAGAACGAGCCGTCCCACATCACGCGGTCGGTGGCCGCCTTCAGTTGCGCGGCCTCGTTCTCGTAGCGCTGGGCGGCCGCCGTGTCGCCGGTCTTACGCTTCAACAGGGCCAGGGCGCGCGCATCCCCGTACTGGTAAGCGTTGAGGGTGGGCCGGTAACCGTCGCCGCCGTGATAGGGATCGCTGGTCTGATACGAACCGGCGGTGAACTCCATCGCGTCCCACACCGGCGTCTGCCAATAGACGCCGCGCGACGCGTCGAAGTTGGTGCGTTTCCAGCCCTCGTACTGCTTTTCGAGCGCGGCCGTCCGGTCGGTGAGGAACTTCCAGTCCCCGGTCACCTCGGCCCGCGAGACGGCGGCGTCGACGGCCCAGAACGAATACTGATGGGCCCAGTCGGTCGTGTTCTTGTTCAGCTCTTCGGTGGCCGGCTTGGCCTCGGAACCGGACCCGGTCAGCCAGTAGTCGAGGTAGTCGTCGAGATAGCGCCGGTCCCGCAGCCACCGCCCCTCATAGAGGTGATGCCCGGCGGCCGCGTCGATTCCCCCGGAGGGCGCCGAATAGCCGACCGGGCCGAGGAACTCGGAAACGATCCAGCCGTCCTTGGGCCCGGTGTATTTGAGCGCCTCCTTGAACGTGCGCCACCGGTAGTAGTACGTCTTCTCGATCTCGGCGTCGGGCAGGTCGACGAAGGGAATGTTCGACTCGTACCAGTCCGGCTCGGGCGTATCGCCGAGCAGTGCCCGATGGTCGAGAAAATGCGTGGTCGTTCCCACCGGCGGATAGAGCGGCGGTGGCGCCCCCGCGGCCCCGGCGGGGCTCCCGGGCGCAAGGGCCATCCCCAGCACCGTAACGGCCCCGACCCAGCGACCAATCACCATCGCACGCTCCCCGGAACCGAACCACCAAGAATCCCCAAAGTCAAACATCGGCGTTCATCAACGTCAAGGCCGGGCCGGGAAAGGCGCGCCGGGAAGGCCGCGGGTAAAACCATTGCGTTGTCCCGGCGGTGTGGTTGGGTCGACGCATGTCGATCACGATGGAGCGCGTCACGCCGCAGTCCCTGGGTGCGGTTGTCGAGGCGGTGGCGAGCTGGCAGCACGCCGGCGGTCCGGTCCAGCTCCATCCCGGTGATCTCGGGTGGAACTGGAGTTTCGGCGCGCGCGAGCTGGCGGCCGCGGTCCGGTTGTGGGTCCGCGACGGGCAGATCCTGGCCGCCGGCATGGTCGAGGACGCCAGCGGGCTGATCCGCCTGGGCCTCGCCCCGAGCGTGGACGACGACGTTGCCTTCGCCGAGCAGCTGCTGGCCGGCCTGTCCGGGCTGACCACCGTCGAAGCCCGCTTCGGCACGGCGTTCCGGACCCTTCTGCGCCGCGGCGGCTGGGTGGCCGACGAGCCGTGGACGCCCCTGTCCCGCGACCTGAGCAAGCCGGTGGAGGAACCCGGGATCACCATCGAGGTCCTCGACGCCGACGACGTGCGGGACCGGATCGTGCAGGACCGGGTGGCGATGCAGCGGGCGATGTTCACCAATTCGACGTTCACCCTGGAACGCTGGAACGCGATGGCCGCGGCCCCGCCCTATCGCCGGGCCCGGTGCCTGGTCGGTTACGACGACGACGGCTGCCCGGTCGCCGCGGCGACGGTCTGGTCGGCGGGGGAGGGCCGGCCGGGTCTGCTCGAGCCGCTGGGCGTGCACCGCGATCACCGCGGCCGGGGCTACGGCCGGGCCATCACCGTGGCCGCGGCGGCCGCCCTGCAGCAGATGGGGTCGTCGTGCGCGACGGTGTGCACCCGGACCGCCAACACCGGCGGCGTGGCGACGTACGTGTCGGCCGGCTTCCGGCGGCTTCCGGACGTCGCCGACTTCCGCCGGGCCGGCACCCCGGCCGTCACCTGAGCGGCTTCACCCAGCGGGAGCACTCCTCCTGCCGGTGGTAGCCCCGCGCGGACCAGACACTGTGCGCGCGCTCGTTGGCGTCGAGCACCATCGCGTCGGCCCGGGTGCCGCCGAGGCCGCGGAAGCGCTCCTCGGCCGCGGTCACCAACCGGCTCCCGAGGCCGGCCCGCCGCCGGTGCGGGGCGACCGCGAGCCGGTACAGGTGACAGCGCCACCCGTCCCAGCCGGCGATGACCGTTCCGACGATCTCACCGTTGTCGACGGCGAGAATCAGCGCCAGGGGATCGCGCGCGAGCAGCGCCTCGAGGGCCGCCGCGGAATCGACCGGCCGGTTGTTGTTCTCGGCCGCCACGTGCCAGAACTCCAGCACGGCGGCCACTTCGGAGGCCTGCGCGGCCCGGAGGATCAGTTCGCTCACCGCCGCCACGCTAGCGGGCGGCGACGACAAGGCGCCCGGCACCCGCCCGGGAGGCGTCTCACAATGAGACGCCTCGCCGGGGCCGGTGGGGGTTCGATGGCCTCATGGAGCCGGCCACGTTCGCCGGGGTCGCCGGGATGGTGACCTGGTTCGGCGTGCTCGGCCTGATCGTGGCCGGGCTGGCCCTGGTCGCCGTGCGGCTGGTGCAGGCCGAGGCGGTGCCGGCCCACGTCCGGGGCCGGGCCCGCTGGTGGGGCGCCCACAACACCGGCTTCATGCTGGCCAGCCTGGCCCTCGCGCTGGCCGGGGTGCTGGGCCTCGCCATCGCCTGACCGCGGCTATCGTCGGGGCATGACCGACCAGCGACCGACGCTCGCCGATGTCGCCCGGGTCGCCGGGGTGTCGCGGGCGGCCGCCTCCCGGGCCATCAACGGGGCGTACGGCGCCTCCGACGCCGTCCGGCAGCGGGTGCGGGCGGTCGCCGCGGAGCTCGGCTTCGAACCGCACGCGGCGGCCCGCGCGCTGGCCACCGGCCGGGCCACGGCCGGCCGGCGGGAGCGCATCGAGATGCTGATCGTCGACCCCGATCCGGACGCGATGAGCGTCAAGCCGTTCTACGGCCGGGCGTTGACCGGCGCGATGCGCGGGCTGGCCGGCCATGACCTGTCGCTCGAGGTCCGCCGGGTGTCCACGCTGCCGGTGGACGACCACGACCCGCCGTTCGGGCGGCTGCTGATCAACGTGCCGGGGCCGGCCGGGGCCGCGTACGCGCGTCGTGGCCGCACGGTCGCGCTGGGCCGGTCCGCGCCCGGCGTCGCCTTCGTCGCCCCCGACAACGACGGCGGCGGGCATCAGGCCGCCGTTCACCTGGTGAGCACCGGCCGCAAGCGCATCGGCGCGGTGTTCGGCCCGCCCACGCCATGCGCCCAGGAGCGCCGGACCGGGTTCCTGCGCCTGATGGAAGGCAGCGGCCGGGCCGTGACCTGGGCCGACGGCGACTTCACGGGCGCCCGGGCCTACGCCGCGGCCCACGAGCTGCTGGCCCGGGAACCGCGGCTCGACGCCGTGTTCGCCGCGTGCGACGTCACCGCGATGGGCGTGCTGAGGGCCCTGCGGGAGACGGGCCGGCGGGTCGGCGACGACGTCGCGTTGGTCGGCTTCGACGGCAGCGCCCTGGCCGAGGCGGCCGACCTGACCTCGGTCTACATGCCGGTCGAGGAGGAGGCGGCGGCCGCGGTGCGGCACCTGCTCGACCCGGCCCTGCCGGCGCCCGCCCGCCTGCCGACCACGCTCACTGTGCGCGGATCAAGCTGACCCGATCAGCCGTTCGCCGCGGGCTGATACACGTCGCACTGGCGGCCCAGTTCGGCCTGCGCCGTCGTCCAGCCGGAGCAGAGCCGCACCGGTGGTTTGACCCCGCGGAACATGTAGGACGCCTGCACCCGGAAGCCGGTCCGGCCGCGGCCGCACTGCTTGCCGAACGTCTGCCATTCGAGCCCGTCGGCCGGTCCGCTCCGGCCGACCTGGATGACGGCGCAGCGGAACAGGGTGCGCCCGGTCAGGGTGCCGGTGATCCGGAACGGCGGCACCGGCTGCTCCGGGATGCTCATCATGTGCTGGTAGGTGCCGGACCCGACGACACCCCCGGCGACCAGCCGGAACGAGCTGTCCCCGGCGGCCGCGGCGGGGGCCGCGGCCACGCTGAGGCCGGCTACGGCGGCGACGACACTGGCGAGTAGGCGCACGGTCTGCTCCTTGCGAAGACGACGGTGGCCCGTACGGGCCACCACCACACCAACGCCGTGAACCGCCTCGGGGTCGCGCCTCACGGCAGGCGCAGGCGGACCTGGACGGGCAGGTGGTCGCTCGGATACTGCGTTCCGCTGTGGTGGGTGTTGATCAGCGCGGCCGAGACGGCGACCCCGCCCGTGGTCAGCACCCAGTCGATCCGCGGTCCGTCCGGCACGAGCGGCCGATAGCCGTGGAAGGTGCCGTACGCGGCGCCGTGTCTCGCCGCCGCGGTCCAGGCGTCCCGGTAGCCGGCCCGGCCCAGCAGGTCGTAGACGTAGCCGGTGGGCTCGGCCGGGGTGTTGAAGTCGCCGGTCAGCACGATCGGCAGGACCGGCCGCTGCGCCCGCAACCGGTCGCGGATCAGCTCCGCGGCCCGGCGTCGCGCGTTCTCCGCGGCGTTGTCCAGGTGGGTGTTCACGGCGTAGAACCGCTTGCCGGTCGTACGGTCGAGGAACCGGACCCAGGTGACCATGCGGACCGACCAGCCGCCCCACGTCTCGGATCCCGGTATCTCCGGCGTGTCAGAGAGCCAGAAGTTCCCGTACGCCTGCGGGGTCAGCCTGTCCTTGCGGTAGAAGATGGCCATGAACTCGCCAAGGGTGCCACCCAGCCGCCCCTTGCCCAGATAGTCGTAGTCGCCGCCGAGGTCGGTCCGGATGTCGCGGAGCTGGCCGGACAGCCCTTCCTGGGTCCCGATCAGGTCGGGCCGCTCGTCGCCGAGCAGCGAGCGCATCGCCGGCCGCCGGTCGGCCCACGAGTTCGGAGTGGCCGTGCCGGCATAGCGCAGATTGAAGGTCATCACGTGCAGGTCGGCCGCCGCCGCGCGCCCGGCCAGCCGCTCCATGGCCGAACGCTCTGGACCGTCCGGCGCGACCGTGGCCGGCAGCGTGCTCACGACGGCCAGTACGGCGGAGACCAGCGTCCGCAGCACCGACCCGCGCTCCCCGGCGAATCGGCTGACGCGCCCCATGCCGCCCATGGTAGTTCGGACGGCTTAACCCGGCCGCTCGGCGACGATCACCATTCGGTGGTGGTCCGCGGTCAGCGGGTGGCCGTCCTCGCCGTGCCCGGCCACGCCGGTGAAACCCGCGGCGAGAAGCCAGTCGCGCAGCTCCGGGAAGGCGAACAGCCGTTTCAGGAAGGTGAGCCGCCGGGCCTGGCCGTCCCGGACGACCGTGCGTTCGACCTCGAACCGCCCGGTCAGCGGATCGAGGTGGTGGCGGTCGACCAGCATGTCGCCGTTGTCGCGGGTCGCGGTGATTCGCGACGGCGTGTAGGCGCTCAGGAACCGGGTCAGATTGTCCAGGTCCATGGCGAGCCGGCCGCCGGGGCGCAGGACCCGGGCGATCTCGGTCAGCACGCCGCGGTTGGTGGCGTCGTCGAAGTACCCGTACGCGGTGGTCCAGTTGATCACCCGGTCGAAGCGGCCGGTCCAGGCCGGAAGGGCGCGCATGTCACCGCGCACGTACTCGACGTCCACCCCGGCCGCCGTCGCGCCGGTCCGCGCCCGGTCCAGGAAGACCTCCGACGAGTCGAGCCCGGTGACCCGGCAGCCGCGCGCCGCCAGCTGGTTGGCCATCACTCCGTGACCGCAGGCGAGATCGAGCACGCTCATTCCGGCGGTCAGGCCCAGCAGCCGCCAGACCAGATCAACGGCGGCTTCGCCCTCGTACGCGGTGGCCACGAGCGCGCCGTGGGTCGGCCCGGTGTCCGAGGAGGCGAAGAAGTGCAGGTAGTCCTCTTCGTACATGGCCGCGGCATCGAACAGATCGACCGTCATGGTGCCGACGTTAGGCCATGCGACGCGGTGGCGCAGGGGGCAGCAACTAGCCCCGCGGCCCTGTTCAAAGGGGCAAAATTTCCGATACGACCGTCTTTGGCTTGACTGGCGGCGGCCCTTTATTAACACTGCTGACAGTTATCCCCTCTCCTCTCCCCCGGAGGATTTCCCCCATGCGTAAGTCCAGGTTCTTCATCGCGGCGACCGCCCTCGTGGTCGCCCTGGGAGCGGGCCTCGCGGTCGGTTCCCGCAGTGACACGGCCGAGGCGGCCGTCGTCTGGAACGAAGATTTCAATGGTCCGGCCGGCGCCGGCGTCGACACGTCGAAGTGGAACTTCGACACCGGCGGCAACGGCTGGGGCAACCAGGAGCTGCAGTACTACACCAACGGCACGAGCAACATCGCCATGGACGGGCAGGGCCGCCTGGTCATCACCGCCCGTAAGGGCAGCGGCGGCCACAACGACTGCTGGAACGGCACCTGTCAGTTCACGTCGGGCCGGATCCAGACCTCCGGCAAGTTCTCCCAGCAGTACGGGCACATCGAGGCCCGCATCCAGGTCCCCAACGGCTCGGGTCTGTGGCCCGCGTTCTGGATGCTCGGTGGCGGCAACTGGCCGACCGACGGCGAGATCGACATCATGGAGGTCGTCGGCCGCGAGCCCAACCAGCTGTTCGGCACGCTGCACGGCCCGGGCTACTCCGGCGGCGCCTCGCTCGGCGGCATCACCACCTCCAGCACGCCGTGGCACCAGGCCTTCCACAACTACGCGGTGGACTGGTCGCCCAACCTGGTCGTCTGGACCGTGGACGGCCGGGAGTTCTTCCGCGCCACCCCCGAGTCGCTGCGGGCGGCCAAGGGCAACGTGAACTGGGTCTTCAACCACTCGTTCTTCATCATCCTCAACCTGGCCGTGGGCGGTAACTTCGGCCAGGGCAACCCGGCCGGTCTGCCCGCCGAGAGCAAGATGCTGATCGACTACGTGCACGTCAGCACCTCCGACTCGACGCCCCCGCCGAGTGGTGGCGGCAACGGGCTCAAGTCCAGCCTGAGCGGCCGCTGCATCGACATCCCGGGCGGCAACGCGGTGGACGGCGCCCGGCTGCAGACCTACGACTGCAACGGCACCGCCGCCCAGCAGTGGGCGGCCAACGGCGACGGCACGATGCGGGCCCTCGGCAAGTGCATGGACCCGGCCGGTGGCGCGCTGACCAACGGCACCCCGATCCAGCTGGTCGGCTGCAACGGCAACCCGGTCCAGCGGTTCACCCTCTCGGCCGCCGGCGACCTGGTCAACGTCTCCGCCAACAAGTGCGTCGACATCAAGGACCGCAACACCGCCAACGGCGCCCAGCTCCAGCTGTGGGACTGCAACGGCGGCTCCAACCAGAAGTGGACGCGCGCCTGATCCGCTGAAACCCGTTCCACCGGCGGCCGCTCCGGCCGCCGGTGGAATTCGGCGTTCAGGCGGTCTGCAGGGTTTCGCTGAGGCGGGCGGTCAGGGCGTCGGCCGGCAGGGGCCGGGCGAAGTGGTAGCCCTGGGCCGTGTCGCAGCCGATCTCGCGCAGGGCCTCGGCCGCGGCCTCGTCCTCGACCCCCTCGGCGACCACGGTCAGGCCCAGGCGGTGGCCCAGTTCGACCGTCGAGGCGACCAGCGCGCGGCTGCTCTGGTTCTCGGCGATGTCCATGACGAAAGAGCGGTCGATCTTCAGCTCGGCGATCGGCAGCACCTTCAGATACGTCATGGAGGAGTAGCCGGTGCCGTAGTCGTCGATCGAGGATTTGACGCCGGCGTCGCGCAGGCGTGTCAGGTTCTCGATCGCCGTGTCCGGGTCGCTCATCAGGGCATATTCGGTGACCTCGACGGACAGCAGTTCGGCGGGCACGCCGGTCTCGGCCAGCAGGGCGGCCACGCGTACGGGGAAGTCGGGGTCGAGCAGGCTGCGCGTCGACACGTTGACGGCGACCGGCACGCGGTGGCCGGCGTCGAGCCAGGCACGGGTCTGACTCAGCGCCACCGTCAGCACGTGCTCGGTGAAGCGGTGCATGAGGTTGGTGACCTCGAGAACCGGGATGAAGTCGGCCGGTGAGATCGGGCCCCGCTCGGGGTGGGTCCACCGGGCCAGGGCTTCCACGCCGACCAGGGCGCTGGTGCCGACGTCGACCTTGGGCTGGTAGTTGAGGGTGAGCTGGCCCGGGTCGTCCAGGGCCCGGCGCAGGTCGCCGAGCAGCGAGAGCCGCGCGGCGACGTCCTGGCGGGCCTCCTCGCGGAACCGGTGGAAGCCGGCATGGTGCTGCTTGGCGTCGTGCATGGCGGTGTCGGCGTGGCGCAGCACGGTGACCACGTCCTCGCCGTCGCGGGCGGTGTGGGCGCCGATGCTGGCCTCGAGGTCGACGGTCACCTCGTCGAGCACGAACGAGCTGTCGAACGCCTCGGTGAGCCGGGCCGCGATGGTCTCGCCGATCCGCGGGTCGTCGTCATGCAGCAGGATCGCGAACTCGTCGCCCCCGAGCCGGGCCACCACGTCGTCACTCTGACGCACCAGCGACGCCAGGCGGCGGCCGGCCTCGACCAGCAACAGATCGCCGATGCGGTGCCCGAGCTGCTCGTTGACGTCGCGGAAACCATCCACGTTGACGATGAGCACGGTGGGACAGCCGTTCTGCATGGCGACGGCGGTGCGGTTGGTGAAGGCGGTCCGGTTCAGCAGGCCGGTCAGCGGGTCGGTGGCGGCCATCGCCTCGACCTGGCGGCGCAGGGCCCGGCGGGACAGGCCGAGGCCGCCGAGCGCCACGACGCCGAGCAGGAACACGACGATCACGGCGATGACCGAGTTGCGCGAGTCGCGCAGCGAGTCGGCTTCCTTGCTCTCGTAGTCGGCGAGGTGATGCTCCTGCTCGTGCAGCAGCGTCCGCATCATCACCGTGTACTCCGGCTCCAGCACGTCCTCGAGCGTCGCCTCCGCGGCGCCGTCGTCGCCCCGGTCGACCTGGGCGAGGAACCCGACGATGACCATGTGCAGGCCGCTGTGGTGCTCGGCCAGCTCCCCGGCGACTTTCCGGTGCTCCTCGTCGATCGAGGCCATCCGGGCCATCGCGGCCTGGGTCCGCTGGTCGGCCTCGAGCACGTTGTCGCGTTCTTCGCCGTCCGGCTCCAGCATCGTGGCCTGCAGCAGGGCCATCTCGGTGGTCACGGCGAAGGAGGCGGCCTGGTACGCGTCGGTGTCGCTGCCGGCCGCCGCGACGTCGCGCACGCGTTGCGCCTGCTGCCAGTTCGCCAGCACGGCGTAGCCGGCCAGGACGGCGAGCAGGACGGCCAGAATCACAGTCACGGTGCGGGGCGCGCGCAGAAACGACACCGGCAACCCTCCCGTCCGTTGTCACGGGCCGAAAAACCCGTTGATGCGAGCATCGGACGTCCGGGGTACCGGTTGACGGGTGTTCGGGTTGCGAAATGGGTGCAGGTCACCCCGCAAACACGTCGTACAGGAGGAACGCGTTCAAACCGATGATCATCGCCGCGGCCAGCCCGGCCACCGCCGTGGTCAGACGTTTGTTGACGAACACCCCCATGACGTCGCGGCGGCGGGTCAGCATCAGCAGCGGCACGAGCGCGAACGGGATGCCGAACGACAGCACCACCTGCGAGATCACCAGGCTGTCGGTGACCGGCAGGCCCAGGGCCAGCACGACCAGCGCCGGGGTCATCGTCACCGCCCGCCGCACGAACAGCGGGATGCGGCGGCGGATGAAACCCTGCATGACGATCTGACCGGCGTACGTTCCCACGCTCGACGACGACAGACCGGAGGCGAGCAGGGCGACGGCGAAGGCCAGGGCCGCGCCCCCGCCGACCATCCGCCCGAGCCCGTCGTGCGCCGACCGGATCACGTCCGGAGAAGCGAAGGCGGTGCCGTGGAACAGCGACGCGGCGATCACCAGCATCGACAGGTTGATCAGTCCGGCCGCGCCCAGCCCGATCATCACGTCGAGACGCTGGAAGCGCAGCAGTTCCCGCTTCTCCCCGTCGTCGCGGCAGGCCACCCGGGACTTGGTCAGCGCGGAGTGCAGATAGACCACGTGCGGCATCACGGTCGCGCCGATGATGCCGCAGACCAGCAGCAGGCTGTCGCCACCCGCGAGCCGGGGGATCATCCCGGACGCCACGCCGCCGGGGTCGGCGCCGACCACGGTCAGGTCGTACAGGAAACCCAGGAAGACCAGGCCGAGCAGGCCCGCGATGGCCAGCTCGAAACGGCGGTAGCCGCGCTGTTCGAGGGCGAGGATGCCGAACGCGATGACGGCGGTGATCAGCCCGGCCGGGAACAGCGGGACGTGGAACAGCAGGTAGAGGCCGACCGCGGCGCCCAGGAACTCGGCCAGGTCGGTGGCCATCGCGATGATCTCGGCCTGCGCCCAGAGACCCCGGGACACCGTACGGGGAAAGTGTTGCCGGCACAGCTCGGGCAGGTCGCGTCCGGTGGCCACGCCGGCCTTGGCGCTCAGGTACTGCACGAGCATGGCGGTGAGGTTGGCGACGACGATGACCCAGGCCAGGGTGTAGCCGAACCGCGCCCCGGCGGTGAAGTTGGTGGCGAAGTTGCCCGGGTCGATGTAGGCGACGGCGGCCACGAACGCCGGGCCGAGCAGCGCGACCGTGCCCCGCAGACGCCCCCGGGCCCGCAGCTGGCGGAAGACGGACTCGGGGGCGGCGACGGAGCCCTCCAACGGGCTCACGCCTTAGCCGACGGACGGGCCGAGGCCCAGCGACTGCGGCGTGCTGGAATCCGGCGAGGGCTGCCGCAGCCCCTCGTCCAGCTCCCCGAACTCGGTCATCAGGGCCGGACTGCCACCCCAGGGCGTCTGCTCCTCGGCCACCAGCGTGTTGGTGGTGAGCAGCAGCCCGGCGACCGAGGCGCCGTTCTGCAGGGCCGACCGCGCGACCCGCAACGGGTCCACGATGCCCATCTCGATCATGTTGCCGAACCGGCCCTGCAGCGCGTCGAAGCCCTCGTCCGGCCCGAGCCGGCTGATCTGGGTGACGGTCTCCTGACCCGAGAACCCGGCGTTGTGGGCGATCAGGAAGGCCGGCTCGGGCAGCGCCCGCCGCACGATCTCGACCCCGGTCGCGTAATCGTCCTTGAGGTCGAGCCCGTCCAGCGCGTCCGCGGCGTGCAGCAGCGCCGCGCCGCCACCGGCCACGATGCCCTCGGCCATGGCGGCCCGGGTCGCCGAGAGCGCGTCCTCGACCCGGTGCTGCAGCTCCTTGAGCTCGGCCGGGGTCGGCGCGCCGACGTGGATCACCGCGACCTTCCCGGTCAGGGCGCCGATCCGTTCGGTCAGGATGTCCTCGTCGGCGCCGAAGCTCGCCCGTTCCAGTTCGGCCCGCAACTGGGTGACCCGGAACTGGACGTCGCCGGGCGATCCGCCGCCGCCCACGATCGCGGTCCGTTCCGACTCGACCCGCACCTGGGCGGCCCGGCCGAGCTGGTCGATGGTCATCGTCTCGAGGGTGAAGCCGGAGTGCCGGCTGTAGACGGCGCCGCCGGTGATCGCGGCGAGGTCCTCGAGCTTGTGCAGCCGGCGGTCGCCGAAACCGGGGGCGCGCACGGCGACGCACTGGAAGACGCCGTTGACGTGGTTGTGCGTGAGCATCTGCAGGGCGGTGCCCTCGACGTTCTCGGCGATGATGATCAGTGGCCGCGGCGCCCGCATGATCTTGTCGAGCAGGGGCATGAGCTGCTGCACCTTGGTGATCTTTTCCGAGCAGAGCAGGATGTACGGGTCGTCGACGATCGCCTGCAGCCGCCCGGGGTCGGTGACCATGTAGGGCGACAGATAGCCGTTGTCGAACTCGAAGCCCTCGACGAAATCGACGCTCATGCCGTGCCGCTGCGACTCCTCGACGGTCACGATGCCGCCGTCGCCCACCGTGTGCAGCGCCTTCGCGATCACCGCGCCCACCACGTCGTCGTCGTTGGCCGAGATCGCCGCCACCCGGGTCAGCTCCTCCTCGGTGCCGGCCCGGCGGGCCACCGTGTGCAGGCGCTCGACCAGCCGGTCCACGGCCAGATCGACACCGCGTTTCACGAGTACGGGGTTGGCCCCGGCCCCGATCGCCGCCATGCCCTCGCGCACGATCGCCTGGGCGATCACGGTGGCGGTGGTGGTCCCGTCGCCGACGATGTCGTTGGTCTTGATCGCGGCTTCCTTGACCAGTTGCGCGCCCATGTTCTCGAACTGGTCCTTGAGGTGGATCTCCCGCGCGATGGTGACGCCGTCGTTGGTGACGACCGGCGACCCGGTGATCTTCTCGATGATGACGTTGCGGCCCTTCGGGCCCAGCGTCGACTTGACCGCCTCGGCCAGTTTGTCGACGCCGCTCTGCAGCAGAGTGCGCGCGTCACTGCCGTATCGGAGTTCCTTGGCCATCGGGGTCGTCTCCTCGAGCTCGGTCAGTCGGACTTCGGGTGGCGGGCGGGGCGGCCGGACGGGTCCTCGCCCTGACCGTCGGTGTCGTAGCGGTGCCGCAGCATCCCGCGGCAGATGCTGGTGTTCGCGTCCAGCGAGGTGCCGACGAGGCGGGCCTTGCGCAGGTGCAGCGGCACACCTCCGGCGTCGACCGGGTGGCCGGTGGCCGGGTCGATCAGCAGCGCGGAGTCGTCGGAGCAGGGCAGGCCGAGGTCGCCCCGGCGCCGGCGGAGCCGGTCGAGCGCGGGGGAGGCGGGGACGTCGCCGAGCGTCATCGTGGCCAGGTCCTGACCGGCGAGCGGCCGGCACACCGCGTCGGTGCCGGCCAGCACGGCCTTGCGCAGGAAGACGATCCGCAGGCTGTCCAGCTCGCCGAGCGCCTCGCCGTCGAACGAGCGCGCGAACCCGGCCCGGGCGGCGACCCCCTCGTTGATGGCGTCCGACGCGAAATGGTCGTCCAGGATCACCCGGGTGCGGAAGCCGAGCGCGGAGACCTGGTCGTACGCGTCGGCGACCATCAGATAGGCGAAGTTGGGCGCGCAGAAGTAGGTGGGCAGCCGCAGATGCACCTCGGCCGCCCCGTCGGAGGTCACGGCGGCGGACGCGACGAAGCCCAGCGCCGTGATCGGCTCGTCCAGCTCGGGGTCGCGCACCTCGGCCAGAGCGGCCAAGATGCGCGAACCCGTGGTCGTGGCGGTCATCCGAGCGAGGCCGCCGGTGACCCGGAGCTGACGCCCACAGCGTCGTCCCGGGCCGCCGGTGCCCCCTCGCCCGCGCCGAGCTGATATTCCGCCGGAACCTCAATGCCGTACAGGCGCGCGGCGTTCAGGCCGAGGATCTTCTTCTTGGTCGCGGTCGTCACCCGCGGATAGTCGGAGTACTCGTCACCGGGGTAGTCCCAGTCGACGAAGCCCTCGATCTGCCACTTCGGCTCCCAGATGCCGTAGTCGCTGCCGAAGGTCATCTTGTCCTCGCCGACCCAGAACAGCAGCTCGCCCATCACCTTGGCGAAGAACCGGGGCCGCGCGTGCATCAGACCGCCGATCACCACGGACAGACCGGCGTACACGTTGGGTTCCTGCGTCGCCATGAAGCAGAAGTCCTCGATGCGGGGCAGCCCCACGTGCTCGACGATGAAGTTGAGCTCGGGGAAGTCGGTCGCGGCGTGGTCCACGTCGGAGACGTCGAACGCGTCCTTGTCCAGCGGCCAGATCGTCGGGCCCTTGTGCACGTGGACGTTCTTGATGCCGAGCTCCTGGGCCTTCTCCAGATACCGGTACGCGGCCGGGTCTTTGAGCGTCCAGCCGCGCGAGCCGTTGTTCCACTCGGCCGTGTAGAGCTTGACGCCGATGCTGCCGTACCGCTCGACGTTCTCGGCCAGCTTCTTGAGCCCGTCGTCGCCGTCGCGCGGGTCGAACCGGGTGTTGGTGACGAACTTGCCGGGGTGCTTGGCGCCGAGCGCGGCGTTGCGCTCGGTCGTGTTGAAGCCCTCCCGGTACCACTCGGTCAGATATGTCGGCTGGAAGATCGCGACGTCCACGTAGCCGTCGGTGAAGACGTCCTTCATCAGGTCGTCCTCGGTGTACGACTGGAACTTTTCGATCGGCCAGTGCGTCTCCGGCGGCCCGAGGCCCTGGTAGGCGTGGAAGCATTCGATCCAGCCCTTGGCGTACTGCTCGGCCCCGGGCACCCAGTTGGACGGATCCGCGTTCCAGTAATGCATGTGGCTGTCGACGACGAAGTACTTCTCCCCGTCCTTCTCGTACATGGGCTCTACCTCGATTCGGCGAGGTCGAAGCCGATGAACTCGGCCGCGTCCTCGGGGTTGGCGAACATGATCGTGCGGTCGTCCTCGTGGATCATGCGGCCGTAATGGGTCGACATGCTCTCCTCGAACTGGGCCGCGTCGAAGAAGCCGGGCTCCTCGCCCAGCGCCTCGGAGATCTCGTCGTAGACGAAGTCCATCCGGTTGGTCGCGTCGACCCGGATCATCGAGGGCAGGGGAGTGACCCGCACACCGGGCTTGGACCCCATGACCTCGGCCACGACCACGCCGATCTGGCTGTTCATGAGGGTGACGCCGCACATGTTGGACGCCGTGTTGTCGCTCTTGAAGGGGCTCTCGGCCGTCTTGAACTGCTGCGTCACCGTTCCAGCTCCTTCGGGATGTCCAGGCCGAGCTCGTCGGCGATGCCGGCGAAGCGGCTCTTCACCCGGTCGAGCGCGTCCTCGAAACGGATCGGCTTGGTGTCGGGCTGCGACCACAGCGGCTGCATGGCGCGGGCTGCCGTGACGGCCTGCCCGGTCCAGTCGGCCAGCCAGGTGTTCATGATCCGGCGGTTGTGCTCGGCGAACTCCCGGTCGTGGGAGAGCAGGTCGAACAGCGCCTTCGTGTAGCGCAGGTCGCGCTCGGAGAAGTCGAACTCCTCCGCGCCGACCACCGTCGGGGTGACGAAGTCGCCGTTGCGCGGCGCCACCTGCATCACCAGCTGACTGCGGAACAGCTCACCGACGAGCGGCTGGAAGACCACGTTGGCCGCGAAGATCGCCTCGGCCCAGTCCTCGGTCGCGGTCAGTCGCTCCGCGGTTTCCCGTACGCCCTGCCAGGCCGGATCGGAACTCCAGGTCTCCAGGTGGGCGCCGCCGTCGAAGCCCTCCACCTCCTCGCTCAGGGTGAGCTGATAGAGCGCCAGGTCCTGGGCCGAGCGGATCAGGTGCATGCTGTTGACCGCGATCGCCGTGTTGTGCATGTTCGTCGGGCCGCGCCGGTTGGCGTTGGCGAACAGATACAGCCCCAGGCCGTGGTCGACGTGCATCCACGCGCCCACGTTCTGCTGCACGAAACGCACCCAGTTCGGATTCCACTGCTGGAACGACTTGGCCTGCTTGGCCGCGTCCACGTTGGCCTGCAATTGCCGTACGACATTGGCGTTGTAGCGGTACAGCGAGAGTTCCCACTCCTCGTTCGGGTCGCGGAACTCGTGCCATCCGTGCGCCGGCCATTCGTAGCCCCGGCCGCCCGTGCCGGGACCGCGCTCGGGCACCGGCCGGTCGCTGCCCCACGCCTTGAGCACGGTCCAGTCGAGCGGGTAGCCGCCCTGGCCGTCGGCGAACCCGTACAGCCAGCCCTGCGCGAGGTAGTGCCGCGGATCCGGCTGCACCTCGACGGTGACGTCCTCGTAGTGGGTCTGCTTGCGTTTCTGCGGAGTGAAGTAGTTGAAACGGCGCGCGTGGGAGTCCGGGAACTCCTTCGCGCCGGCCTCGGCGTCGGTGAAGACGGGCTTGGGAACGCTGCGTTCCGTCGCGGTCGTCATCAGTCCTCCCCACCTGTCGTGGTGAACTTGTCGTAGTAGATGTGCTTCTCGGGCGTGCCCAGCTGGGCCAGCAGCGGCATGGCGGCGTCGACCATCGGCGGCGGCCCGCACAGGTACGCGTGGGCGTGCTTGAGGTCGACCTCGTAGCGCCGGAGCACGTCGGTGATGAAACCGACCTCGCCCGTCCAGTCCTCGCCCTCGGCCGGCTCGGAGAGCGCGGGCACAAAGCGGAAACCGGGCAGCTTCTGGCGCAGCGCCTCGATCTCCTCGACGAAGCACAGGTCCCGCGCGCTGCGGGCGCCGTAGTAGAAGACGGCCTTGCGCTCGATGCCACGCTCGGCCATCGAGCGCAGCAGCGACAGGATCGGCGCCAGCCCGGCGCCCCCGCCCACGAAGATCAGGTCGCGGCCGGGGGCGTCGCGCAGGGTGAAGACGCCGAACGGGCCGGTCAGGTCGAGCCGGTCACCGGGCTTCAGCTCGCTGTCGAGGTAGGACGAGAAGATCCCGTCCGGGTAGACCTTGATGACGAACTCGAGCCGCCCGTCCTGTTTGCTGGACGTGTTCGCCATCGAGAACGAGCGCGTGACGTCCGTACCGGGAACTCGGATGTCCATGTATTGACCCGGGAAGAACGTGATCTCGGCCGGCTCGATCAGCCGCAGGACCAGGTGCCGCAGGTCGTGGGTCACGTGGTCGATCGCCACGACCTCGGCCACCGCGTTCTGGATGGGCAGCCCCGAGCGGATCATGTCCTCGTCGAAGTTGAGCAGCTCGATCGTCACGTCCTCGTACACGTGCGCCCGGCACAGGAGCGTGAAACCCTCCTCCTTCTCGTAGTCGGGCAGCGCGAACGTGGAGTAGCGGTCGAGCTCGATGTCGTCACCGTCGAGGACGAACGACTTGCAGGCGGCGCACTGACCCTCCTTGCATCCGTGCATGAGCATCAGCCCCTGCTCGGACGCGGAGCGCAGCACGGTCTGCTCCTCGTCGACCTCGATCTCGATCCCGACGGGCTCGAACCTCACCCGGTGCTTCTCGCCCATGTCAGTCCCGTGCCGGCCGTCCGGCCGGGCCGCCCTTGATGTAGTTGGCGTGGAACTTGGCCCGCTCCTCGGCCGTCATCTGGTTGAGCAGCACGTTCGGGCTCTGCAGGTTGGGCATGCGGCGCAGGTGGTCCAGCGTCCACAGCTTCTTCGGGTCGTCCAGGTTGAGGTGCGGCTGCGCGACCATGGTCTTGCCGTCGTCGCGGACGAAACCCATGTCCTGCACCACGTCGGCCCAGTTCCAGCCGTGGTAGAGCGTCTCCCACTCGCGGGCGCCGATCAGCTGGCCCATGTTCGGGGTGCTGCGGCCCTGATAGACCGGGCGGAACGCCTCGGCGTCGGTCCAGCGGCAGGCCTCGTGGCAGTACGTGCGCCACTGGCCGTCGACCTCGGCCATCACCATGTCCTCGCGCACCAGGCACGGCACCATGCAGGTCCAGCAGCGGTGCGGGTACTGGTAGTCGACGTCCTCGGCGACGATCGGGTGATGCCCGTTCGGCGTGGACAGGCGGTTGTACTGCTCCCACCACTTGCCGTACCGGTCGTACCAGCCCGGATATTTGAACTCGAACCACTCGAAGTCCTTGTCGGTCATCGGGTCGATCCGCCAGTAGTTGGCCAGCCAGCCGGTCGCGAAGAACTGCGCCACCTCGTGCACGTATCCCTTGTGCCAGATCTGGTTCCACGACTCCTCGATCAGGTCGTGCGGAATGACCAGGCCGTACTTCTCCAGCGGCACCAGATAGCTGCGGTAGTAGTCGTCGTAGATCCAGCGGCGCCACATCTCCGCGTACGACTCGCGGTCCTTGCGGCGGTCCTTGGTGCCGTACTCGATGAACGTGCCGATCGCCGCGTCGACCACGCGGTGGTTGTTCCACCAGGCGTAGCGCAGGTCGCGTTCGAGCAGCTGGTGGTTGCCCTCGTCGGCCAGCGCCATCAGCAGGGTCGCGTAGCCGTTGGAGATGTGCCGCGACTCGTCCGACTGCACCGAGTGGAACACCGTGGGCAGCAGGTAGTCGCCGTTCGCGGCGGCCTCGGCCGGCATCGCGACGAACAGGGTGTTGGTGAACGCCGTCTCGGCCACGATCGTCAGATAGATGCTGGCCGCGGTGATCGCGTCCCCGGTGATGAAACCCTCGGCGAACTGGCGGCCGATCGTGCCGCAGTAGTCGTTCTGGAAGTTGCGCAGGCTCGAGTTGAAGCCGGCCGGGTCGATGTAGTTGTTCATGTACAGGCGCTTGAGGTTCTGCTGGATCGTCGAGTGCCGGACCTCGTCGATCATCTGGATCGCCTGGCCGTTGTGCAGTTCCGGGTTGGGCACGTTGCGGAACAGCAGCGGCATGGCGCGGGCGGCCGAGATCTCCGGCAGCGGGATGATCGACAGGAACAGCTTCTGCCACTCCAGCCAGCGCTCCTGCACCTGGCGGAACATGTTGCCGCGGATCGCGCCGTCCGACGCGCCGTACACCCGGTGGTCCTTCTCCTCCTGCATCGGGAAATACGACCGCAGCACCTGCTTGAGCGGGTCCTTCTTCTGCGCCTTGCGGAACGTGTAGTCCGTTCCGTAGTGCGAGACCGGCTGGTGGTACATCGGTTCCCAGGCCAGCTCCTGGATCTTCTGATGAGCCTTGGCCACACTCTGGCGACTCATGAGTGCTCCCTATCCTCTGGCTGCTTGCCTTCCTGGCGCATCAGACCCCAGCCCCGGATGTACGGGGGTCTCACATTGAGTCAGGCGTCCTCGCCGAACACGGCCGCCCGAATTTCCGCCAGGTGGCTTTTCACGTTTTCCCGCACCTGGCGGTCGCCCTCGGCGGCCGGCTCGACGCCCAGCGCGCGCAGCAGCTCGGCCGCGGGCGCGCCCGGATCGGCCCCGCCCAGCACCGGATGCAGGCCCTGAGCAGCCAAGTGGTGGAAGACCACGTTGACGACGGTCCACGGGTTGAACGTCTCCGGCGCCGGTTCCATCGCCCGAGTCCACGCCTTTGTGTCCGGGGTGGCGGTCTCAACATGAGACGGGGGTCACCCCGGCCGGGCCTATGGTGAAACAGGCCCGTAACCCCCTGAGGACAGGGGACCCCCATGCCGCTCGGAGAGAACGATCGACTAGCGAAGACGCGAGAACAGTTCCTGACGGCCGAACAGGTCGACCCCAACCAGGTGCGCGACGCGATCCTGGCCTCGTGGTGGCGTTCCCGCCACTGGAACGTGGCCGCCGACCGGGTCGACCTGACCTATCGGCGCGACCCCGATCTGGACACGCCGCTCACCCGCAGCGCGCTGCCCGTGCTGCAGCATCTGCGCGAGCACCTCGACGGGCAGCCGATCAGCATCATCCTCACCGACCCGACCGGGCTCGTGCTGACCCGGCTCGACGCGGGCCGCGACCTCGACGCCCACCTCGACCGGGTCAACCTGGCCCCCGGCTTCAGCTACGCCGAGGAGTTCGTGGGCACCAACGGCATCGGCACGGCCCTCGAAGGCGGCCGGCCCATGCACGTGTTCGGCCACGAGCACTACGCCGAACACCTCGAGGACCTGGCCTGCGCCGGGGTGCCGATCCACCATCCGATCTCGGGCAAGACCGTGGGCGCGGTCGACCTCACCTGCTGGCGGCGTGACGCCGACCCGCTGCTGCTCGCGCTGGCCAAGACGACCGCCGGGCAGATCCAGCAGGCGTTGCTGGCCGACAGCGGCATCCGCGAGCTCGAATTGCTGCAGGAATACTTGCGCACCTGCCGGCGTACGGCGGGAATTGTCTTCGCCCTCAACAACGACGTCGTGATGATGAACGACAACGCCCGGCACGTGCTCGAACCGGCCGAGCAGTCGATGCTGCTGGCCCGGGCGGCCGAGACGCTGGCCGGCCGCAACCCGACGGCGTCGCTCACGGTGGAACTGCCCAGCGGGGTCAAGGCGCGGATGTTCTGCCGGCCGGTGCGCGGCGAGGGCGGCCTGACCGGCGGTGTCGTGCACGTCAAACTGGGCGAGCAACCGGCGGGCGTACGGCTGGAACCGGCCCCCGTGCCCCGGATGTTCCTGCCCGGGCTGGTCGGCTCGGGCGGGCTCTGGCTGCGCGGCTGCCATCAGGTCAAGTCCGCGTACACGGCTGGGGAGTGGCTGGCCCTGGAGGGCGAGGCCGGGGTGGGCAAGCTCGCCGTCGTCCGCGCCATCCACCAGCACGACAACCCCGGCGCGCACTTCGCCGTCGTCGACGCGGCCGCACCCGGCCGGGGCTGGCTGATCGACGTGCGCCGCGAACTGGCCGACCCCGGCGGCGCGCTGGTGATCCAGCACGCCGACCGCAGCGGCGACTACCTGTCCGCCCTCTGCCGCCTGCTCGAGAAGGCCCGCACCGCCGGCCCCGCCCCCTGGGTCGCCGTCACCCTGAGCCCGCGCCACGACGGCGGTGACCTGGCCGACCTGCTGCGTTTCTTCCCCAGCACGGTCGAACTGCCGCCGCTTCGCTATCACCTGGAGGACGTGCAGACGCTGGTGCCGTTCTTCCTGGCCCGCCTGGTGCCCGACGGCCGCCTGACCTGCTCCCCCGAGGCCGTGCAGATGCTGAGCCGGTCGTCGTGGCCCGGAAACATCGACCAGCTGTGGCAGGTGCTGCGCAACATAGTCCAGCACCGCCGCAGCGGCGCCATCCAGCCCCGCGACCTGCCCCCCGAATGCCGCACGGTCTCCCGCCGCCTGCTGAGCCCGTTGGAGGCGATGGAACGCGACGCGATAGTCCGCAGCCTCCTCGACTGGGACGGCAACAAGGTCAAGGCGGCGGCCGCCCTGGGCATGTCCCGCGCCACGATCTACCGGAAGATCCACGAGTACGGGATTGTCGCCCCGGCCAAGTAGCCTTTCCGGTCATGCGCGTTCCCACCGCGGTCATCACCGCAGGCTCCCTGATCGGCGGCTGGCAAGTGGCCCGCCGCACCGGCATCCGCCCCCTGGGCGGCGCAGTCCTGGCCGCGGGCGGCCTGGCCGCCGGCCGCGAGTGGTCCCGCCGCACCTCACCGGCCGTGACGGGCGCGCTGGTCGCCACCTACCTCGGCGCGTTCGGCCTGTCCCACCCGCTGGCCAAGAAGATCGGCTCCTGGCCCGCGGTCCTGACCGTCTCGGCCCTGACCGCAGCCATCTCCTACGCCGCCGCCGACCGCCGCTGATCGGCATCGCCGATCCGGTGAATCGCTGCGCGCCTGAGGACGGCCCGCGCGAGAACCGGCCGCGGTGAGCTGCCGCGGCCGGTTCCTGTGGCTCTAAGTGAGTGTTTTAGAGGGCTGCAGTTCGGGCTTGTCGTCGTTGCTGGCGGCGAGCCGGTTCACCGCGGGCGAGACGCCGGAGCATCTGGTTGATTGCGGCCCAACGGATCAGCTCCTCGGAGACTGCCGGGTCACGTTCGTAGTCACGGGCCAGGCGGCGGTAGGCGGTCAGCCAGGCCAAGGTTCTTTCCACCACCCACCGCTTGGGGTGTACCTCGAACCCGCGCTGATCGGCGGGCTTACGCACGATGTCGATCACGATGTTCAAGGTGCGGGCGGCCCAGTCGAGCAGCCGGCCGGCAAAGCCCTGATCGGCGAACACGTAACGGATCGGCGTGAACAGGAAGACGCTCAGCAGGGCCGTCTTGGCGCCGTCGCGGTCCTGCCACGACGCGGCCAGCACTGTCACGCTGACGAGCAGGCCGAGGGTGTCGGTGACGATGAATCGCTTACGCCCGTTGACCTTCTTGCCCGCGTCGTAGCCTCGGGTGTCACGCCCGACGGTGTCGGCCGCCTTCACCGACTGCGAGTCGATCACCCCGGCTGACGGCTCGGCGCTACGGCCCTCGGCCAGACGGATCTGCTCACGCAGCTCCTCCAGGATCCGCTCGGTGACGCCGCGTTCCTTCCATCGCTGGAACCAGCCGTACACGGTCTGCCAGGGCGGGAAGTCCACCGGCAACTGCCGCCACGAACACCCCGACCGGTCGATGTACAAGATCGCGTCGACGATGTCCCGGAAAGGATGCTTCGGGATCCGTCCCGGCTCCTTGATCAACGGAAGCATCGGCTCGATGATCTCCCACTGCTCATCGGTCAGGTCAGACGGATACACACGCTCACGGCCCACACCCAGACCCTGGCGCGACTACCGGGATCACCGCGGACACGCCGTCCGGCCACCCTCAGAAACACTCACTAATACTCCACTGCGTCGAAGTGCCAGTGCTGTAGGGCATGCCCTGTCCAGGCCCAGTTGCCGACCGGCCGGCCGTTCCCGGTGCCCCCGTTGGCGAACGCGTCCATGTGGTTGTTCGGGCCGCCCAGTTGTACGGCGAGCAGCCGACCGCCGACCTGCGCGTTGTAACCGGAGACGCGGAACCTTTGACCGGTGCTGTACATGCATTCGTAGACGTTGTACCGCTTGCCGTTGGCGCCGCCGGAGGACGCCGGATAGTCCAAGCACTTATTGCTGAAACGAATGCTCTCGAGCCAGTATGGATAGTCGAACTCCCGGTTGTACAAGAGCTTCCAGCGCAGCGGTGCGCCGTTGTTGCAGTCCCAGAGATCAACCGGCGAGTTGTTCGCCCCACCGCGGTTCTCAGGAGCGTCCAGACACTTCTGAGCGCCCGCGTTCCGCAGGTAATAGATGCCGAGGAACTGAGTTCCCGGCCAATCAGCCCCAGCAATGAAGTCGTCGCCGGCCGCGACCACGGCCCTCGCGACCACGGCTTTCGCGGGCGCGGCCGTGGGAGCCGCCAACACCAGCAGGACACCGGTCAGGACGGCGGTCACCGCCGCTAGCGTTTTCCTGATGTGCATAAATCCTCCCGTGTCATGACTACACGGCGAACCGTGCGAGTCTGTGCCTCAGCTTTATCCGGGAGTCCGGCCCTGGTGTCAGCGCAGCGCGCACAGGTCTACGCAGGCAACGCACATCGAGCGGAGACGCCAACCGACCTGCACGAGACGCGCTACTTCCGCGGCATGAACGACGACCGTCTCGACCCCGACGACTTTGCCGGGCCCTGCTCCCGGTGAGCCGCCGGCGCCCGCGAACTCAGTTGCCCGTGCCGAGGGTGCCCATCATCGCGGTGGGGTAGCGGTCGCCGCGGGCCGCGCCGGGTGGGACGGCCTTCTCGATCTCGGCCAGGTCGTCGGCGGTCAAGGTCAGGTCGAGGGCGGGCAGGGCCTCGGACAGGCGTTCCCGCGTACGCGCCCCGACCAGCGGGACGATGTCGTTGCCCTGCGCGGCCACCCACGCGATGGCCAGCTGGGCCACCGTGCAGTCCTTCGCCTCGGCCACCCGGCGCAGGGCCTCGACCAGGGACAGGTTGTGGCCGACGTTCTCGGCCGAGAACCGCGGGGTCATGCCGCGGAAGTCACCGGCCTGGCCGGCCCGGGAGGCGTCCCAGTGGCCCGAGATCAGGCCCCGGCTGAGCACCCCGTACGCGGTCATCCCGATCCCCAGCTCGCGCAGCACGGGCAGGATCTCGTCCTCCACGGCCCGCGAGATCAGCGAGTACTCGATCTGCAGGTCGGCGATCGGGTGCACCGCGCGAGCCCGCCGGATCGTCTCCGCGTTGACCTCGGAGAGGCCGATGTGGCGTACGAAACCGGCGTCGATCATCTCTTTGACGGCGCCGACCGTGTCCTCGATCGGGACGGCGGGGTCGAGGCGCGCGGGGCGGTAGATGTCGATGTAGTCGGTGCCGAGCCGGCTCAGCGAGTAGGCCAGGAAGTTCTTGACCGCGGCCGGGCGCCCGTCGGAGCCGCCCCACGAGTGGTCGGGGCCGCGCAGCGCGCCGAACTTCACACTGAGCTGGTAGCTGTCGCGGGGGCGGCCGCGCAACGCCTCGGCCAGCAGCATCTCGTTGTGGCCCATGCCGTAGAAGTCGCCGGTGTCGATCAGGGTGATGCCCGCGTCCAGCGCCGCGTGCACGGTCGCGATGCTTTCCTCGCGTTCCGGGT
Organism: Actinoplanes sp. NPDC021490; assembly: GCF_055562135.1. NCBI lineage: Bacteria > Bacillati > Actinomycetota > Actinomycetes > Micromonosporales > Micromonosporaceae > Actinoplanes > Actinoplanes sp. NPDC021490. Next base: position 213,546 of record NZ_JBVHFW010000003.1, on the reverse strand, counting down.
GGCCGTAGACGCCGCTCGACATGCCCATCGCGCCCAGGCCGAGCGCCGAGACGGCCGGACCGTTGCTGCCCAAGTTTCGTGTCTGCATGGATCCCACCCTGCGCCGGTCGCCGCGCCGGCGAAAGCGGAGCGCTTATCGTGGGAGGGGCGCTCCCTGGATAGCCGCCGGGCGTGCGGGCGAGGATGGGTTCATGCAGCGTGACGAGTTGGCCGACTTCCTGCGCCGCCGCCGCGAGGCCATCCGCCCGGCCGAGGTGGGCCTGGCCGACGGGCCCCGCCGCCGCACGGCCGGCCTGCGCCGCGAAGAGGTGGCGATGCTCGCCGGCATGTCGTCGGACTATGTCGTACGCCTCGAGCAGGGCCGCAGCAGCCAGCCGTCGACCCAGATGCTGGGGGCGCTGGCCCGCGCGCTGAGGCTCTCCGACGACGAACGCGAGCACCTGTTCCATCTGGCCGGCCACCAGCCCCCGCCGGCCGACGGCACCGCCCGGCTGGCCCGCTCCGGTCTCGTACGGATGCTGGATCTGCTCGGCGACACCACGGCGCTCGTGCTGTCCGACCTGGGGGAGATCCTCGCGCAGAGCCGGGGTTCGCTGTTGCTGTCGGGCGACCAGACCCGGCACACCGGGGATCGCCGCTACCACGTGTACCGCTGGTTCACCGACCCGGCGACCCGGGCCGTGCACCCGCCCGAAGAGCACGATCATCTGACCCGGGCGACAGTGGCCGACCTGCGCGCGGTCGCCGGCCGCCGGCATGCCGACGCGGACGTCGTACGGCTGATCGCCCGCCTGTCCGCCGAAAGTGACGAATTCCGCCGCCGCTGGGCCGAGCACGAGGTCGCGGTGCGGCGCGCCGACCGCAAGACCTTCCATGATCCGCGGGTGGGTCCCCTGGTCATGGACTGCGAGACCCTGGTGACCCCCGATCAACGGCAGATCCTGCTCGTGCTCACACCGGCCGACGCGCCGTCACGCGAGCGCTACGAGCTGTTGCGGGTGCTGGGCCTGCAGGAGTTCAACGCCGGAGTATGACGGCCGCATCCGGGTACGCTTCCCCGGTCATGCCGCACAGTCCCGCTGCCCCACCGTCCCGTCGCCGGCTGTTTCTGCTGCTCGCCGCGGTCGTCCCGATCCTGGCCGCGGTCAACGTCGCCGACAAGTTCGGTCCCCGCCACACCGGCTTGGTGGCCGGCCCGCTCGTCGCGGTGATCCTGGTGCTCCTCGCCCGCCGAGCCGGTCTCACCTGGCATGATTTAGGGCTTTCCCGCCGTACGCTCGTGCCCGGTCTGAAATACGCGATCGGCGCGATCCTGGCCGTCGCGGTCGTCTACGCCATCGGTGTCGCCCTCCCGTGGACCCGCCCCGCGTTCCACGACGTCCGCTACCACCTGCACCCCGGCGCCGCCCTGATGGCCGCCTTCATCATCGTCCCGCTGGGCACGGTGCTGCTCGAGGAGATCGCCTTCCGCGGCGTGCTGATGGGCCTGGTCAACCGCCACCGCGGCGCCGTCTGGGCCAGCCTGACCTCGTCGATCCTGTTCGGCCTGTGGCACATCCTCCCGTCGCTGCGCCTGAACTCGGCCAACCAGGCCGTCGGCGCCGCCGTCGGAGCGGGCACCACCGGCCGCATCCTGGCCGTCGCGGGAGCGGTCGCCTTCACCGCGGTGTCCGGCCTGCTCTTGTGCGAGTTGCGCCGCCGAAGCGGAAGCCTGCTGGCCGCGGCCGCCCTGCACTGGGCCACCAACGGCCTGGGCCTGCTGGTCGCGGCCGGCCTGGCCTCCACGAGCTTCGCTTAGAGACCGTCGAGGGTCAGGGCCAGCAGACCGCGGTCGAGGCCGACAATCAGGTGGTCGTCGATCTGCCGGCAGGTCAGCGCCCGGTGATAGACCGGGATCACCAGCAGCGACTTGCCGAGCCGCGGATCCCACACCCGTACGGTCCGGTCGAGCCCGCACGACACCAGCACCACCCGCCCGCCGATCACCGCCGGCGTGATGCCCGTGACCTCGGCGGTGTGCCCGGTCAGGACCCGCACCGGACGGCCGTCGGCCAGGTCCCACAGCCGGATGGTGCAGTCGATCCCGGCCGACACCACCACCTGCCGGTCCGGCAGATCGAGGGCGCAGAGAGCGTTCACCCCGTCGTTGTGGTGGTTCTGCTCCCACAGCCGGTGGCCGTCGCCGTCCCACAGCCGGACGACACCGTTCTTGTCGGCCGAGGCGAGCGCCTGACGCCCGTCCCGGACGACCGTGGTCAGCGAGGTCACCCAGTTCCGGTGGCCGATCAGCCCGTCGACCGGCCGGGTGGTCTGCGGTTCCCACAGCCGTACGGTCATGTCGTCCCCGGCCGACGCCATGACCGGCTCGCCTTCCCGGTCGACCACACAGACCGCCTCGACCGGCTCCTCGTGGGCCAGGAACGGCTCGGGCGGCTCGTGGCCGTCGACGTCCCACAGGTGCACCTGCCCGTCCTCACCGGCCGACACCACCCACGACTCGACCTCGCACAGCGCGTTGACCGGCCCGAAGTGCGATCCCAGCTCGTCGCGGGCCTCGCCGCTCTCCAGATCCCAGAGCCGGATCGAGCCGTCGCCCCCGGCCGTCGCGACCAGCGTCTCGTCGCCCCGCCGCACCGCGCAGACGTCGGCGACGAGGCCGGGCAACTCGCTTTCCCGGAGTGCCTTGGGCAGATCGCCGGTCGGGTCCCAGACCCGCACTGTGCCGTCGTCGCCCGCGGTGGCCAGCAGGCTGCGCCCGCTCACCGGCAGCTCGCAGACGGCCCGGACCCAGCTCGCGTGCCCGCGCAGCCCGCGCCGCTCGGCGCCCGTCTCGACGTCCCACAGCCGGACCGTGCCGTCCTCCCCGGTGACCGCGAGGATGCAGTTCTTGCCGGACCGGATCGTGCAGATGTCGGTGATCGGCCCGGACCCGGGGCTCAGCGTCGCGACCGGCCGGCCGTCGACCGGGTCCCACAGCCGGACCGTGCCGTCGTAGCCGCCGGAGGCGAGCAGCGTCCCCTGGTCGGTCACGACCGGATAGAGCGTGGTCACCCAGCCCTTGTGGCCGCGCAGCACGCTCCGCGACCCGCCGGTCAGCGGATCCCACAGCCGCACGTAGCCGTCGAAGCCGCTGGAGGCCAGGACGCCGTACGACTGCGGGACCGGCACGTGCGTCACGGCGGTCACCCACCCGGAGTGGCCTCTCAGCGTGCGCACCGGCGTCCCGGAGGCGACGTCCCAGATCCGTACGGTCCGATCGTCGCCGGCCGACACGAGCAGGTCGCCGGCGGGCGTCGGCACCGAGCACAGGTTGCGGATCCAGTCGTCGTGCCCCACGAACGTGTGCCGGCGGGTCCCCGAGCGCGGATCCCAGACGCCGATGGTGCCGTCGTGACCCGCGGTCGCGAGCAGCGTGACGCCGTCGGCCCGGACGGCGCTCAGACTCCGGATGCAGTCGTCGTGACAGGCGAAGGAGCGGACGGTCTGGTTGGTGATCGGATCCCAGAGCCGGACCGTGCCGTCCTCGCCGCCCGACGCCAGCAGGCTGCGGCCGTCCACGACGATCGCGCACACGTCGTGCACCGCCAGCGAGTGCCCCTCGAGAACGGTGCGCTCGAGCCGCGGAGGCGTGTGCGCCCAGCGGGCCCGGTACCGGGCGTCGAAGGTGCTGACGCCGGCGCCGAGATCGTCGAGCCGGTCGACGACCGAGAACTGGGCCGCCCGTTCCTCCGGCTCGGCCGTGACCGCCACCGGGGCGCGCTGGAGCAGCAGCTTCCGGGCCCGGCCGGCCTCCGTTCGGGCCGCCTCGGCATGCGGCAGCAGTCGTTCGAGGCGGGCGTGCAGCAGATAGCCGTCGTCGGTCAGCAGCTCGTCGATCAGCCGGGCCCGCGCCGCGTGCGCGGGCAGCGACCGGAGCAGATAGTCCGGCGCCTCGCCCCAGCCGTCCGCGCGACCGAGCCCGAGCCAGGCCCCGACGAGCCGCCGTTCGTCGTCGCGCCGCCGCCCGGCGTCCTCCCGGCTGCTCAGCAACGCGTCGTTGAGGGCCTGGTGGAACAGCCGGTACGTGGGCTGCTCCGGATCGCCGCTCTCCACGAGGAAGTTCGCCGCCGACGACCTCGCGAAGTCACGCAGCTGTCCGTCCGTGACCTCCGCGCCCAGCGCTTGCATGGCCAGCTGCCACAGATTCAGGGGCAGACCAGGCGTTTCCGCGTACGCGAGAGCCGTGAGCGCCAGTCCGGCCGGTGCGCCGCCCGCTGCGGGCAGGTCGTGGACGTACTCGTTGAGGGCGTCCCCGACCGTGGCCGTGAACGAGACCCGCGCCGGGTCGACCGGTTCCACGTCGCGCAGGGCCCGGGTCCGCGCCACCAGCCCGGCGACCAGGAAGTTGCGGCCGGCCAGCTCGGCGATCCGGCGCGCGACGGGCTCGGCGACGGCCGGATCGGCGTAGGTGGTGCCGCCCGCGAGTTGCAGGGTGGCCTGGGCATAACCCGCGAGATCTTCGGCCGAGAAGAAGGCCGGGGCGTCCAGGTCGACCAACTCGGCGTCCTCGCCGAACCCGCCCAGCAGGTCGCCGGAGTCGTCGGCCCGCCGGGTGCCGACCACCACCTGCGCGCCGAGCTCGGCACACTCGCGGGCGAGCGGCACCAGCACGTCCTCGACCAGGGCGCGGGCGTCGGCCGGGGTGACGACCTCGTCCAGGGCGTCCACGACCAGGTTGAAGCGGCGGGGCCGGGCCTGGAGGCGGGCCCGCAGGGCCGGCACGAGGTCGACGGTGGCCTGGGGCAGCCGGACCCCGGCGCCGCGGGCGATCTCCTCGGCGATCTCCAGCGCGGACTTGCCCTTCGCGTGCACGGCACAGGCCACCGACCCGGTCGTGGCCCGTTCGGCCGCGTCCTCCGGCGGCAACGCGGCGACCACCCCCGGGTCGGCCGTCGTGACGATCCGGCCCAGCACGGCCGACTTGCCCACGCCGGGCGAGCCGGTGACCACCAGGGGACGGCCCGTCGCGTCCGCGCGGTCGAGGAATGCCCGGATGTGCCGCAGCGCCGCGCCCCGGCCCCGGAACCGCGAGCCCCGCTCGGCGCCGCTCGCCACCCCACGGGCGCGTGGCAGCCAGTGCCGCCGGGCCTCGTCGTCGGTCTCGAGGGCCCAGCCCCACGCGGCCAGGGCGGGCTCGTCGGCGTCCTCCAGCCGCCAGTCGTCGAGCGCCGACAGTTTCAGGCCCGGCACGTGCTCGTCGGCGTAGGCCAGCATGAGCGCCTGACCCGATTCCGCGCCGACGACCAGTCCGACCACCGCCTGATAGTCGGAGGACCAGAGGGCCGCGCCGCTGAATCCGCGGGTCACGCCGGCGTCCCCGGCCGGCGTGGACAGCCGCACCAGGCCGTACCCGCCGCTGTCACCGATCGTGCCGGCACTCCGGAGGCCGCCGCCGCTTCCGGGTGGGAAGCCGTAGGCGCGCCATTGCCGTCCGAGCAGTCCCTGGGTCGAGGGCAGGCGCAACCGGGCCGGGGCGACCGAGGCGGGCACGGGCTCGTCGAGCTCCAGCAGGACGATGTCGAGGCGGTTCTCCGCACGGCCGTTGAGCCGGCAGGCCCGCACCTTGCGCCGTACGGTCGGCGGGACGTGCAGGGCCTGCGGGAACGCCACCCACAACTCGCGCAGCTCGCCGTCGGTGAAAGCCACCCGCTCGCTGGAGACGATCAACGTCTGATCCACCACGAACCCGGCGCCCAGCGGCGTTTCGTCGTGGGGGGGGGGGGGGCGCGCCCCCCCCCCCCCCTCCCGCGTGGGGGCGCAAGGGGTCAAACGGCCCCCCGGGGGGTGCGGGGGGGGGGGGGCGGGGGGGGGGGGCGCCCCCCCCCCCCCCCCCCCCCCCCCCCCCCCCCCCCCCCCCCCCCCCCCCCCCCCCCCCCCCCCCCCCCCCCCCCCCCCACGACTCCGTCTTGGCGCCTATCGGGATCAACGGCACGCCGGGGCGTTCCGGTGTGGTGGGGACGGCGTGTGGTGTGCGGGCGACACGGACATCGGACCCCCATCAGGCGGCGAGGATGGGCGCGCGGAAAGCGGGAAAGGAGCCGGGCCGGGGCCCCGCTCTGCGGCAATGCTGCACGGTGATTAGCCGGATCGCAACGACCATTCGGATGATCAATTCGCCGGGCCGCGCCATTCTTTCCGCTCTGCTCGCTGAGCTGCAAATATAAAGATCCACCATGCGCTTTGTCGGATTTTGGCGGCTTGTTCGGGCACCTTGCGCCGCCCGCGCGGCGTCGGCACAATCGGGCCCAACTCGGTAATTCGATGATCCGTTTCCAGCCGTGACGCCCCGGGCGTCCCGGCGGCGCGGTCGTGCGTTTCAGGAGGTCGGCCGCATGCCCGAAAAGGAACTCACCGTCGCGCAGCGGGCTGCCCTGCTCGCTTTAATGATCAAAGCGGGGCCGCTGGAGAATCGTTTCCTGGAGGGCGCGAAGATCAGCCTCAAGAAGACGCCCTATCGAAATCAGCTGGTCGACTGGAAATTGATCACGCTGAAGGAAAGGCCCGAGGCTCCCTATCTCACTCTGGAGCTGACCGAGGCGGGCTGGGGGCGGGCCATCGAGGAGCTTTCCGAGCCGGTTCCGGAGCGGGCCGGCGCTCTCGGCGGGACGCTTTATCTGCTGCTCGGCGTGCTCCGGCAGCACTTCGAGACCCACAGTCTCTCGGCCGCCGAGTTCTTCGCGGCCGACGCGACCCGGGCCGGCTCGCACGCGGCCGCCCCGAGCCCGGCTCCGCGCGGCGAATCCGCCGACGGCGAACTGGACTCGCGTATCCGCAAGGCCTACGCCGGGCTCGCGCCCGAGCGCGGCGCCTGGGTCATGCTCGAGGACGTCCGGCAGGCCGTGGGCGACGCGGACAGGTCGAGCGTCGACGAGGCCCTGCGGCGCCTCGGCCGCGAATCCGACGTGACGTTGATTCCGGAGTCGAATCAGAAGGTCCTCACGGCCGGCCAACGATCCGCGGCGGTCCGCATCGGAAACCAGGACGTGCACCTTCTCGCCGTCGGCCGCTGATGGACGACGACCAGCGTCGCGCCCTGGCCGCCCTGAGGTTCAACTGGGCTCCCACGCCCGACGACGTGTGGCGGTCGGCCCCCTTCCACGTGGACGGTCTGCATCACGCCGTGGTGCGCATGGTGCTCGACGGCGTCGACGAGGCCGAGCGCAGCAGCGAGTCGAGCCCGATCGGCGTGGCGATTCTCGGTCAGCGCGGCAGCGGGAAGACACATCTGCTCGGCGCGGTACGTGCGCAGGTGCAGAGTGCGGGCGGCTATTTCTTCCTGATCAGCCTGCTCGAGACCAGCGCGTTCTGGCGCAGCGCGGCGTTGTCGATCCTGGACGGCTTCGCCCGGCCCACCGCCTCGGGCGAAAGCCAGCTGACGACGTTCCTGCGGCGGCTCGGCACCGCGGTCGGCGCCACCCGCGGCGTGCACCGTGCCGTCTTCGGTGACGCGGAGGTGACCCGTCCCTCCCTCGACGCGTTCATCGATCTGCTCCGCAAGCACCACCGCCAGATCGGCATGGAGAGCCAGGACACCGCGCGGGCCCTGGTGCTGTTCGCCAGCGGCAACTCCGCGTCCCAGGACATCGGTTTCCAGTTCCTGTGCTCCAACGACGAGGAGGAGCCCGGTCAGCGGGCCGCCTGGGGCATGCGACGGGGCAAGCGATCGGCCCAGGAGGTCGTGCGCGACATCTCGCGGCTGCTGGCCCTCACCGGACCCACCGTGATCGCGGTCGACCAGATCGATCTGCTGGTCGCGCAGTCCACCAAGGCGACCAACGCCCAGGGCGACGGGGCCGTCGGGTGGCAGCACGCGCTGTTGCTGGAGCAGGTCGCGGGCGGTCTGATGTCACTGCGGGAGACCACCCGCCGATCACTGTCGGTCGTGGCCTGTCTGCCCAATACCTGGACCGAGATCACCACGCAGGCGACCGACACGGTCCAGGACAGATTCCGGGAAGCCTCGACGTTGCGCAAGATCCCGACGGCCGAGATCGGTCGCGAGCTGATCGCGAAGCGTTTCGCGCAGCCCTTCGAGGACGCCGGGTTCACGCCGCCGTACCCGACGTGGCCGGTCCGGCCCGAGGCCTTCGAGGACGCCCCCGACTACACGCCCCGCGAGCTGCTTCGCGTCATCGACAGCCACGTGCGGGCCTGCCTGCGCGCCGAGGCCGTCTCCGAGCTGCACAAGCTGGATCCGGAGGCGGAGAACACCGTGCCGGTGGTGACGCCGATGCTCGATCCCGAGCCCACGGCGGAGAGCCTCGCGCCGATCGACGAGCAGTACGCGCAGTTCCTCGAGCACGCCGATACCCGGCCCGCGGTCGATCAGACCACCGAGGATGTCGAGGTTCCGTTACTGCTCACCGCCGGCCTCACGGCGTGGATCGGGGAGCGCGGCGCCGACGGGGACGCGTTCAGCGTCGACCCGCACGCCGGGGGCAAGCCGGCCCTGCACGCCCGGCTACGGCTGAGCCTCACCGGGGACGACCTCGACGCCGAGTCCGAGGACGAGGAGCACTGGGCGTTCCGGGGCATGTGCGCCGTTCACCACATCGCCGTGCTCAACCGGATCCGCAACGCGGTCACCACGGCCGGGCTGACCGCGGGAGTCACCAAGCGCCGCCTCTTCCTGCTGCGCAACCTCGACGTTCACCCGTGGTCGCAGGGCGCCCGCACGCGCGAGGTCGTGAAGGACTTCACCGAGGCCGGCGGCGTGGTGCTGCCGTTCATCGACGATGACATCAGGCGTCTGCGGGCACTGGCCGACCTGCTCGACAAGTTCGGGTCGGAGCGTCTGCTGCCCTGGTTCCGCGAGCGGCGGCCGACCGCCGAGATCGGGCTTCTCCAGCAGGCGCTGGGGACGATCGAGGCTCCGGCCGCGGTTCCGTCGGCGGCTCCCGCGGGTGGTTCGCTGCCGCTGGGCTTCCCGGTGGACGGGGGCGAGGCGGTGACCATCGACCTGGAGGCGATGCGCCGGCACACGGCCATCTTCGCGGGGTCCGGGTCGGGCAAGACGGTTCTGATCCGCCGCATCGTCGAGGAATGCGCCCTGCGCGGGGTGTCGACGATCGTGCTCGACCCCAACAATGACCTCGCCCGCCTCGGAGACCCCTGGCCGGAGCGGCCGGAGTCGTGGGACGACGAGGAGGCCGCGCGCGCCGGGGAATATCTGCGGTCGACCGAGGTCGTGGTCTGGACGCCGAACCGGGACAGCGGGCGCCCGATCAGCTTTCAGCCGCTGCCCGAGTTCGCCGACATTCTGGATGACCCGGACGCGTTCGCGGCCGGCATCGACTCCGCGGTGGCCGCGCTCGCGCCGCATGCCCGCGTGGACGGCAAGACGGACAAGGCGGTGCTGGGGCGGGCTGTGCTGCGCGAGGCGATGATGAGCTATGCGCGGGCGGGCGGCAGCGACCTGCGCGGCTTCATCGGCATGCTCAACGCGCTGCCCGAGGGGGTCAGCCTGCTCGACGAGGCGACCAAGCTGGCCGGCCACATGGCCCAGCTGCTCACCGCGGCGATGGTCAACGACCCGATGTTCGGCGGGCGGGGCGCGGCCATGGACCCGGGCGAGCTGCTGACCCCGTCCGAGGGCTTCCGCGCCCGGGTGTCGGTGATCAGCTTCGTGGGGCTGCCCGACGACCAGCAGCGGCAGAACTTCGTCAACCAGCTGCAGATCGCGCTGTTCGCGTGGATCAAGCGGAACCCGGCGGGCGACCGGCCGCTGGGCGGGCTGTTCGTGATGGACGAGGCCCAGACGCTGGCGCCGTCGGGCACCATGACGGCCTGCACGCAGAGCACCCTCGCGCTCGCCTCCCAGGCCCGCAAGTACGGCCTCGGGCTGATCTTCGCGACTCAGGCGCCCAAAGCCCTGCACAACCGGATCCCGGGCAACGCGGCGACCCAGTTCTTCGGCCTGCTCAACAGCCCGGCCCAGATCACGGCCGCGCAGGACATGGCCCGGGCCAAGGGCAGCAGCATCGCCGACGTGGCGCGGCTCAAGGCGGGCCAGTTCTACGCGACCGTCGAGGGCGGTCCGTTCGTCAAGCTGAGGGCGCCGCTGTGCCTGAGCTACCACCCGCGCAGCCCGCTCACGACCGAGGAGGTGCTGGCGCGTGCCGCGGACCGACGGAGCCGGCATCGGGGGATGCCTATCCCTTGACCGGGTGTGAACGTACGGTGAGGGGATGACAGCGGCGACGGTTCCCGGCGCGGTCCTTCCGGACGGGCCGGACAACCACAGGCTCGTGCAGGCTCTCAAGTTCGCGGTGTCGCGGCGCGGGACGATGCAGAGGCTCCGGCGGCGGTACGGGTCGGCGTTCACCGTGGAGTCGCTCAACCTCGGGCGCATGGTGATGCTGGCCGATCCGGCCGAGGTGCGGGAGCTGTTCCTGACCGGTCCGGATCTGGCCGACACGCCCGACGCCAACCTGGGGTCGGTGCTCGGGCCCGGGTCGTTCTTCGCGATCTCGGGGGAGGAGCACCGCCGGCAGCGCAAGCTGCTGACGCCGCCGTTTCACGGGCGCCGGTTGAAGGCGTACGAGGAAATCATCGAGGCCGAGACGCGGCGCGAGACGGCGTCGTGGCCGGTGGGACCGGAGTTTCCGGTGATGCCGTCGACGATGCGCATCACGCTCAATGTGATCCTGCGGGCGGTTTTCGGGGCGGACGGGGCCGAGCTCGACGAGTTGCGCGGGTTGCTGCCCAAGGCGGTCAAGCTGGGGTCGGTGCTGGCCGTGCTGCCGGTGCTGCGGCTCGATCTGGGCGGGCACGGGCCGGGGGCGCGGTTCGAGCGGCACCGCAGGCGGTACGACGAGATCGTCGATGTGCTGGTCGAGCGGGCGGCGGCCGATCCGCGGCTGGCCGAGCGGGACGACGTGCTGGCCATGCTGGTGCAGGCCCGCTACGACGACGGGTCGCCGATGAGCCGCAGCCAGATCGCCGACCAGTTGCTGACCCTGCTCACGGCCGGTCACGAGACCACGGCCACGACGCTGGCCTGGGCCGTCGAGCGGCTGCGGCGGCATCCGGAGATCCTCGAGCGGCTGGCGACCGGCGGCGACGACCTGATCGACGCGACGATCACCGAGGTGCAGCGGGTGCGGCCGGTCATCGAGATGACGTCGCGGCAGGTGCGGGCCGAGTCGCTGCGGATCGGACGCTGGAACCTGCCCCGGGGCACGGTGGTCACCGCCTGCATCGCCCTGCTGCACGAGAACGAGTCGCTCTTTCCCGAACCGGGACGCTTCGACCCGGACCGGTTCGCCGGCGCGCGCGCCGACACGTACGGCTGGATTCCTTTCGGCGGCGGGGTGCGCCGCTGCATCGGGGCCGCGTTCGCCGGGCTCGAGATGCGCGTCGTCCTGCGCACGATCCTGCGCGACTTCGTCCTCGAACCCACCACCGCCGCCCCGGAACGCTCGCACAACCGCGGCATCGCGGTGGCCCCGGCCCGGGGCGGCCTAGCGGTCGTGCGCCGCCGTTAGATCGTCGTGGTGGACGCGGTTGCGGCCGTTGTTCTTGGCGACGTACATGGCCGTGTCGGCCCGGCGCAGCTCGGCGTCCGGGCTGGCGCCCGAGCAGGCGGTGATGACGCCGATGCTCGCGCCGATGTAGACCGGGCGGCTCGGGGTGTCGAAGGGCCGGGACAGCGCCTCCAGGATGCGCCCGGCGACCGTCTTGGCCGTCTCGTCGTCGGTCCACGGCAGGATCACCGCGAACTCGTCGCCGCCCAGACGGGCCACCACGTCTCCCGTACGCACGTTGGCGCTGATCCGCGCGGCCACCGCGACCAGCACCGCGTCACCCGCCTCGTGGCCGAACGTGTCGTTGACCGGCTTGAAGCCGTCGAGGTCGATGTAGAGCAGCGCGGTCGGGCCGACCGACTCGCCGATCGCGGACGCCCACCGGTCGTGGAAGCGGCGGCGGTTGGCCAGACCGGTCAGCTGGTCGGTGGTGGCCTGCTCCTCGACCGCGCGCAGCGCCTTGGCCAGCAAGTGCACCAGACCGTTGAGGCGGGCGATGACCAGCAGGAACAGGATGGTGCAGCCGGCCACGATGACCGGCACGTCGATCGGCATCCCGCGCATCCACTCGATCGCCAGCACGGCCGGGGCCATCAGGCTGGCCACGGCGAGGGCGGCGACCCGGTGGCGCGGGGCTGGGCCCTCGGCCGACGGCGTGCTCTTGCGCGACAGCAGACCCACCGAGGGGTGCAGCGCCGCGGCCCCGCCCAGCGCCTGCATGGCGATCCAGCCCAGGTCGACGATGTTGCCGGCCTGGTAGCCGATGCTGAGCTCGAGCAGCGCGTAACCGATGTCGGCGTAGAGCAGCGCGACGATGCTCGCGACGAGCAGCCGGAAGGACGGCGGCCGGTCGCCCTTGCCGGTGACCAGCCGCGAGAGCACGGCCAGGACCAGCAGATCGGTGATCGGGTAGGCCAGGGAGACGGCCCGGGCGAGCGGGCTCAGATCCTCGGCCCGCACGTACGGCACGATCAGGAACACCCAGGCCAGCATGGCCGCGCCGGTCGAGAGGACGAGCGCGTCGATCAGACCGGGCAGGTCGCGTCCGGGGCGGCGGGCCCGCACCAGCCCGACCACCGAGATCGCCAGCATCACCGCGAAACTCAGGTACAGCAGGTCCACGTACGAGGGGAAGACGTCCCCGCCCGTCGTGAAGTGCTGAATCCAGTACGCCACCTCGGCCAGAGCGAAACAGGCCCGCGCGGCCGCCATGAGATACCAGGGCCACCGGACGGCCGGCCGGTGACGCCGCACCCCGGCCACGATGGCCACGGCCGCCGACAGGCCGACCCCGGCGACGATGGCTGCCTGCACCCATTCGAGCGGGAAGGCGTAATAGACCACGGCAGCCGCGGCGCACACGGTCAGGTACACCTGCCAGGCAGCGAACCGCCACCTCATCACCGCGTACCCCCTGCCGTTGTCTCGACAGGAACCCGAATCGGTCGCCGGCGCCCCGGGTTGAGCAATTCCGGCCGCCACCTACTGAGCGACGGGCGGCGCTCCGGGGAGCGCCGCCCTCACAAACCTAGAAGTCGCCGTTGGTGTTGCACTTGGCCTTCTGGGTCAGGCAGTTCTTGACCCGCTCCGACTGGGCCCGGTTGTCCCAGGCCATGAAGGCGTCGCCGTGCATCGACGAGGCCATGCCGGAGGCCAGGCGGAAACCGGCCGGGCTGCCGCTGGTGGGGTAGGAGATGAGGAAGGACAGGTTGGGGATGGCCACCGGGTAGTCGCCGCGGCAGGCGCCGTCGTAGCTGTAGGACACGTGCGCCTTGTGGGTGGGGCTGTCCAGGTTGCGGCCGTCCCAGCAGTCCTGGAAGACCAGGTGGAACATCAGCACGGCGGTGGGGGCGCAGACCGGCCAGTTGCCGTCGGAGCTGCGGCCGATCTCGCCGCCGGGGCCGGCGCAGTAGAACGCGTTGACCGAGCCCGCGGGCGTCGGGGTCTGCAGACGGGCGTCGCCGGCGATCATGCGGAAGCCCTGGGGGAAGGGCACCGTGGCCGACGGGTCGGTCAGGCGGGAGCCGTAGTAGACGACCACGTCCTTGGGTTCGATCGCCCGGTCGTTCTCGTACAGGCTGGGGATCCAGTACGCGGACAGGTCGGGCGACGGGCGGCAGGTGGTGCCCGCGTTGGCCAGCAGGGTGCGCGTGGTGGCGTACGCGTCGGTGCTCTTGTTGCCGAGGAAGGTGTGCATGTGGGAGGCGCCCGGCATGCCCGGGAAGATGATCGGGTCGTCCGGCCGGGAGTGGCTGTAGGCGCAGGTCGCGTTGAATTCGGGCACGCGCACCGAGTTGGCCGGCACGGGCCGTGGGGTCAGCGCCCGGAACTCGGCCAGCTGGGCGTTCCAGGTCGCGGCGTCGACCGGCACCCAGCCGTCGCCGCCGCCGGTGCTGCCGGACCCGAATGAGAACCAGTTGACGTTCACGAAGTCACCGCCGGTGGTGTTGCGCAGCACCGCGAACACGGTCTGGGCGCCGGTCGGGTGCGAGGCGGCGGTCGCGGTCAGGGTGGTCCAGGCCTGCCAGCCGCCGGTCGACGTGATCGCGAACTGGGTCAGCAGCGGCCCGGTGGCCGAGCCGGTGCGCAGCTCGATCCGGCCGGTGCCGACAGCCGAGGCGACCCGGACCGAGACGGTGAGCGAACCGGCCGGGCCGAGGTCGACGCCGTCGTACCGCAGCCAGTCGCCTTCGGCCAGGTAGGCGAGGTTCTGCCCGCCGCCGGTGTCGGCGGTCGGTTCGGCCTGGGCGCCGGACTGCGCGGCGTACGCCTCGGCCTGCACGGTCACGGTGGCGGCGCGGGCCGGACCGGGCGGGGCGGCGAGGATGCCCGCGGCCGCGGCGAGAGTGGCCGCCAGCAGAACGCGGATTCGTGGGGATGAACGCATGACGCTCCCTTCGGGGGGAGAGGGGGAAGGGGTGCCCCGGAGTATCAATGCCGGGGAAGCGCTCTCTCAACATTGACGCTCGCTGATCACCGCCATGTGCGGAAACGAGCACTGATTCCCGGGAAGCGCTTTCCCTGAGTAGCGACGAGCGGCGACGAGGGATGCTGAGTGGCGATCCGGAGGTAGGTGTGCGACCACTTCGATCCGGTGGGTAATATCGGTCCCTGCGGTCGGCCTCGCTCGAGGACCGGCCGTCCTGCGTCAAGCAGCGGCGCAAAACGGGACTCTCCGGTCTTTTCCGATCCCGTCCACCCGCCCGTACAGGCCGCCGCCGCGGCCCGCTCCGCTGCAAGGACTGTTCGACATCCATGACGCACGACCCGAACGCCTTCGCGTTGCTGGGACAGGTCCGATTCGAGGACACGAACCTGGCCGGCCTCCTCGAACGCGTGGCCGCGCTCGCCCGCGAAGCGATACGAACCGCCGAGGCGATCTCCATCACCCTGATCGGTGAGGCCGGCGCGTACACCGCGGCCTCCACCGCGGACCTGGCGCTCCGGCTCGACCTGCTGCAGTACGAGCAGCGCCGTGGACCATGCCTGCAGGCCGCGACCGAGCTGGTCACGGTCTCGGCCCCGGACACCGGCGTGGACGACCGGTGGGGCCCCTGGGCGCCCCGCGCGGCGTCGGCCGGGGCCGGCAGCGTGCTGTCGATCGGGCTGCCCATCACGGCCGGGCTGACCGGCGCGCTGAACATCTACGGCGGCCCGCCGCATGCGTTCGGCGACGAGGAGACCGTACGGGCGGAGACCTTTGCGGCTTATGCGTCGGTCATCGTGGCCAATGCGCACCTGTTCTACAGCGCCGTGTTGCTCGCCTCACAGCTGCAGGAGGCGATGGGCAGCCGCGCCGTGATCGAGCAGGCCAAGGGCGTGATCATGGCCCAGCGGCGGTGCACGGCCGACGAGGCGTTCGGCTATCTGACCAAGGTTTCGCAGGACAGCAACCGCAAGGTGCGCGACGTCGCGGCGGCCGTCGTCGCCGACATCAGCCGCAACCCTTCCGGCTGACCGGCTGACGCCGACTCGTCCTTTCGGCTGGCATACCCCTGCTCGTTCGGGTACCGTCCGGGCTATCGGTCAAGAAGGCGCCGACTCTCGACGTGCGGTTACGCCGTCGCGGTTCGACGCGCCTTTTGCTGGTGTCTGCCGCACGTCGCGAACCACACGGGATGCGCTGGCGAAGGAGACACCGTGACCGTAACCACCCGACCGGCTGGACGACGCACGTTCGAGGTGACGGACGAGGACAGGCGCGCGACCGCGCTCATCGAGGCGCTGGCAGCCCTGCCGGAGGACCACCCCGACCGGCCCGCCCTGCGCAAGCAGGCGATCGAGGCCTGGCTGCCGATGGCGCAACGCCTCACCCGGCGTTATGCCAACCGCGGCGAGCCGTTCGACGACCTGCTCCAGACGGCCACGATCGGCCTGATCAAGGCGATCGACGGCTTCGACGCCACCCGGGGCGTCGACTTCACCGGATACGCCATTCCCACCGTCCTCGGTGAGATCAAGCGCTACTTCCGGGACCGCTCGTGGACGCTGCGCATCCCGCGCCGGCTCCAGGAGCTGCGGATGGCCATCGGGCACGCCCGCACCGAACTGGAGAACAGGCTCACCCGCGCCGCCACGGTCGCCGACATCTCGGCCTACCTGGGCGTGGGCGAGGAGGAGATCCTCGAGGCGCTCGAGGCGGGCCACGCCTACCGTCCCGATTCGCTGAGTTCCCCCGTACGGGATAGGGAAGACCTGACGCTGGGTGACACCCTCGGTGGCGAGGACCGCGGATATGCGCTGGCCGAGTTCGGCGCGGCGCTGCCGCCCGCCATGGACACCCTGACCGAGCGTGAGCGCACCATCGTGATTCTGCGCTTCTACGGCGAGCTCACCCAGTCCGCGATCGCCGAACGGACCGGAATCTCGCAGATGCACGTCTCGCGGCTGCTCACCCAGGCCCTGGGCAAGCTGCGCGCGCAGATGGACGGGTAGGGCGATACCTTAGGGGAATGACCGATTCCCAGGCGGCGCTGGCCGAGCTCGGACGCATCCGGTTGAGTGAAGTGCCGCTCGACCAGGTGCTGTTGCGGGTGGCCACGCTCGCCCGGGATGCGGTCGGCGCCGACGAGGCCTCGGTAACCCTTGTCGGCGCCAAGAGCGCCGGCAGCGCCGCCTACACCGGCGATCTCGCCAAGATGCTCGACGAGTGGCAGTACGAGAACGAGGGCGGTCCCTGTCTCGAGGCGGCCGCCTCCACCGTGACCCTCTCCATTCCCGACGCCACCCGCGAGGAGCGCTGGCCGGGATACATCAGCCGGGCGGTCGACGCGGGCGCGCGCAGCCTGCTGTCGATCGGCCTGCCGGTGCAGGAGGCGGTGACCGGCTCGCTGAATTTCTACGCCCTGCGCGAGGCCGCGTTCGACGACCATGCGATCACGGTCGGGCAGACCTTCGCCGGGTACGCCGCGGTCGCACTGGCCAACGCCCAGTCGTACGACTCGACGGCCACCCTGGCCCGCCAGATGCGCGAGGCGATGGAGCACCGGGCCACCATCGAGCAGGCCAAGGGCATCATCATGGCCGAACAGCACTGCACGCCCGACGAGGCGTTCGCCCGGCTGAGCAAGCTCTCCCAGCACGCCAACCGCAAGCTGCGGGAGGTAGCGGCCGCCCTGGTCGCCCAGGCCTCCCAGCCCCGCTGACGGCGCGCCTGCGTGACCCGGGGACCGGGGTGCCGCAAGATCACTGGGTGCTGATGGATGAGGACTACTACGACACGTCGACGCTGACCGAACGACAGCGGCAGATCCTCACCGTCATTCAGGACTGGGCCCGGCGGTACGGGTATTCGCCGTCCACCCGCGAGATCGCCGACGCGATCGGCCTCGCCTCGACGTCGTCGGTCGGCCGGCACCTGCGCGCGCTCGAGGAGGCCGGGTTCCTGCGCCGGGGGCGGGCGACCAGGCCCATCGACGTACGCATGTTCCTGCAGCCGGTGCCGCATCAGCGCGCCGAGTCGACCGTCGGGGTGCCGGTGCTGGGCGACATCGCGGCCGGCACGCCGATCCTGGCCGAGCAGAACTCCGACGAGGTGCTGCCGCTGCCGCGCGACCTGGTCGGCCGGGGCAACCTGTTCGGCCTGCGAGTGCGGGGCGACTCGATGATCGACGCGGCGATCTGCGACGGCGACATCGTCGTGGTCAAGCAGGGACACGAGGCGTACAACGGCGACATCGTGGCCGCCATGATCGACGAGGAGGCGACCGTGAAGGTCTACCGCCGTCGTGGAGGCCACGTCGTGCTCGAGCCGCGCAACCGGGCGTACGAGAACATCGACGGTGACCGGGCCGTGGTCCTCGGCAAGGTGGTCTCGGTCCTCCGCCGTACTTAGCCCTTTACACCCGTCGGCTGCTGCGCCGTGCAGATCCGGTCGCGGCCGGCGGCCTTGGCGGCGTACAGGGCCGAGTCGGCCCGGGCGACCAGCTCGTCGGCGGTCTCCTCGAAGTCCCACTCGGCCAGGCCGGCCGAGAAGGTCTGGCCCTCCGGCGTCACCGGGCGCAGCCGCTCGAGCACGGCCGCCGCCTCCGGCAGCGACAAGCCGGTCAGCAGCAGGATGAACTCCTCGCCGCCGTAGCGGGCCAGCAGGTCGTACGCGCGCAGCTGACCCGACCAGGCCTGCGCGGCCGCCTTGAGCAGGCGGTCGCCGGCCGGATGCCCGTACGTGTCGTTGAAGGCCTTGAAGTGGTCGAGATCCACCATGCCGACGACGACGGAAATCCGGTCGACCGAGGCCTTGCGCAGGAAACCCGGGAACTCCTCGGCCCAGACCCGCCGGTTGGGCAGCCCGGTCAGCTCGTCGCGGCGGGACAGCTCGCGCACCAGCCGGCCCTGCCGTTCGGCCTGCTTGAGCAGCTGGGTGAAGCGAACCATGACGAGCAGGAACATGATCGCCGAGCCGATCCCGATCGCCAGCCCGTCGACGATGCCGCCGGTCAGGTCCTGCGTGATCAGCAGAGCGGGCGACATCAGCATGGCCAGCGTGAGCACGGCCAGCTGTCGCCGGCTCAGCTGGTGGGCCGCGCCGGCGCCGTCGCCCTCGCCCCGCACCCGCGGCCAGAGGACGGCCAGGGTCAGCAGGAGCAGGGACAGCAGGTAGTCGGCGTTGATCAGCCGGGCCGTGAACCAGGAATCGGCCCAGGCCTCGTTGACCGTGCGTAGCACGACCCAGGCGCAGTCCCCGGCCAGATAGCCGCCGATCGCGACCGCGACCATCACCGGCGCCCGGCGGCCCTCCCGCCCGTTACTGCGGGCCAGCAGGATCGTCATCGTCAGCAGCACCAGATCGGCGATCGGGTACGCGGCCGAGACGAGCCGGATCACCGTCGCCGTGGTGCCGTCACGCAAGACCGGCGCGATCGCGTACGACCAGGCGATCAGCCCGATGCCGGAGGTGACGGTGAGCGCGTCGACCAGGGCGGCCCAGTCGGTGCGCCGGCGCGTCTGCCGGATCATCAGGGCCAGACCGGTCGCCATCGCCGGATAGAAGGCCAGGAAGAGCCAGTCGGCCGGGCCCGGCTCGGCACCTTCCGGGAAGGGCAGGGTGGCCAGCGTCGTGCAGAGCAGGCCGAGCGCGAAGAACAGCCACGGCGCCCGGTCGCCGGCCGGCACCCGCCGCAGCCCGGCAAGCAGGCCCGTGAGGATCGAGGCCTGGATGCCGGCCTGGAAGCCGGTCTCGATGGCCGCGCCCGCGGGCGCGGCCACATAGACCACGACGGCCGCCACGATCACCGCGGCGAACGCCGGCCAGGCCTTGCGCTCAGCCCCGGCTTTCGTGTTCACAACGTGAGAGCCCGTCCGTGAAGTGGTCGCAAACGTCGTCGCGGATCACTTCGGCAGCCTGGACGAAGCTATGAGTCCCCGGTCACTATCTGGGATTGCTCTGTTGCCGTACGTGACTAAACATGCTAGTTGCGGCCGTTCCCATTGCCGCCGTTGCCGTTGCCGTTGCCGTTCCCGCCGTTGCCGGCTCCGGTGCCGCCGGGGACTCCGTTGCCGGGGTTGCCCGGCCCGTTGATCGGCGGGGTGACCGTGCCGCCCGGGTTGTTGGGGTCGACACCCGGCGGGCAGACGGTGCCGCCCAGGATGCAGCCGTTGTCCGGGGGCTCGGGCAGCGGGTCGAGGCCGTTGCCCTTCTTGTTCGGGTCGCCGACCTGCACGTCCGGCGGGAAATCGGTCTTCTCGGCGTCCAGGGCCTTGTTGGCCAGGTCCATGAAGACCTTCCAGGTGTCGCCCGGGGTCGAGCCGCCGGTCATGCCCTTCTTGCTGTTCGGCTTGTAGATCGGCAGAAGCTGCATCTGGTTCTTGACCTGCTTCTCGCGGCCGATCCAGACCGTGGCGGCCAGATGGGGGGTGCCACCCACCCACCAGGCGTCGCCGTTCTGGCCGCTCTTGCCGTCCTTGTACTCCCAGGTGCCGGACTTGCCGATCGCGTGGTAGCCGCTGCGCAGGTTCTGACCGTTCTTGCCCGGGATCTTCTGCAGCACGGTGTCGATCGAGGCGACTACGCCCGGGTCGAAGGCCTGGGTGAACTTGACCCGCTCGGTGTGGACCGTCTTGAACTTGCCGGTCTTCTCGTCCCGCTCGGCCACCGACTTCACGAAGTGCGCCTTGATGTAGCGCCCCTCGTTGGCCAGCGTGGCCACGCCGTTCGCGTGGTCGAGCGCGGTGATCGCGTACTGGCCGTAGCCGATCTCGTTGCCGTACTGCTTGAGCTCGTCGCCCTTGGTCTTGGTGAGGTCGACCCGGGCGCCGATCTTGGTCGGGCTGGAGATGTACTGGATGCCGGCCTTGTGTGCCGCCTCGGCCACCTTGTCGGGGCCGAGCGCCGCGGCCAGGTGGTAGAAGGGGAAGTTGTACGACTGGATGGTCGCCTCGTCGAGCGGGCAGCGCCGCTTGTCACACGAGAAGTTCGTGCGGCTCGAGTTGTTGATCGCGTCGCCGCCGACCTTCTTGGCCTCGGAGTCCCACGTCGTGTTGAAGCCGTAGCCGTCGCTCAGCGCGGCCAGCAGCGTGTAAATCTTGAAGGACGAGCCCGGCGGGCGTCCGCCGCCGATGAAGTCGCCGTCGTCGTTGTAGTTCGGGCCCGCGTAGTCCCAGCCCACACCGTCCGGGCCGCCGTAGTAGCCCATCACGTGGCCGTTGGCCGGGTCGATGGCGACGAGCGCGGTCTTGTACGACGCGTCGAGCTTGCGCAGCGGAGACTTCTTGCTGGTGCGCATGGCGGCGGTCTCGGCTGCCGCCTGCACGCCCGGGTTGATCGTGGTGGTGATCCGCAGGCCGCCGCTCTTCTGCTTCTCGTCGCTGATGCCCATGGCACGCAGCTCCTGCTTGACGTACTTGACGATCTTGCCGGTGGCCTTGTTGTTGCCGCAGGACGTGCGGCACGCGTCCGGGTCGAACTTCGCGACGGTCGGATACGCGGCCGGCTTCGTCTTGATCCAGCCCTTTTCGAGCATGTTGTTGATCGTGTAGTCCCACCGGATCTTCGCGTCGGTGGGGTTCTTCTGCGGGTCGTAGCCCTGATGCGTCGCGGACGGCTCGGGCTGCTTGATCACCGAGGCGATGACCGCGGCCTCGGCGGCGGTGATCGCGCCCTTCTGGCCGGGCGGGGTCAGCACCGACCGGCTCGGGCCGAAGTACGCCTTCACGGCGGCCTCGATGCCGTAGGCGCCGCGCCCGAAATACACCGAGTTCAGATAGCGGCCGAGGATCTCGCCCTTGGAGTACTGGTCCTCCATCTTGCGGGCGATCACGGCCTCGCGAAGCTTGCGGTTGTAGCTGATCTCCTTGAGCTCGGCGGCGTGCCGCGCGTACTGCTGGGTGATCGTCGAGGCGCCCTGCTGATCGCCGCCGGTGAAGTTGTTCCAGGCCGCGCGGGCGATGCCCTTCATGTCGATGCCGTTGTGGTCGAGGAAGTTCTTGTCCTCGGCCGCCATGACCGCCTGGCCGATGACCGGGTTGATGCTCGCGTACGGCACCTGCTGGCGGGTCGAGTTGCCGATGGTCGCGATCTGCGTCTTGTTGTCGGCCGCGAAGATCTGGGTGACCTGGTCCTCGGCCTTGGGCTCGGTGAACTTCACGTCGTCGAAGAAGTAGGCCCCGCCGACCACGCCCGCGCCGAGCAGGATGACGAGCACGGCCGCGGCCACGGTGAGCAGGTTGGTGCGGCGGCGCTTCTTGAGAGCCTTCTTGTCCTTGGCGCGCGGGGGTTCCGCACCCGCGGGCTTGGGCCGCACCGCGGCGCGGGCCACGGCGCCGCTCGCGCTCTTGCCGGCGACGGGTGCCGCCCCGACGGGGGCCGCGCCGACCGACGCGCGCCCGCCCACCGGCGCCGCTCCCACGGACGCCGACCCCACGGAGGCGCGAGCGCCCACCGAGGCCGAGCCCACGGATGCCCGGCCGCCTGCGGGAACAGGGCTGGCACTGCCCCGCACGGGGGCCGAGCCGGAACCGGGCACGCTGGCCCGGGCGCTCGCAGACTGCGGATCGCCGTAGGGGTTCATCTGTCCTCGTCGTCGCTGAAGTGGATCTCTTTACTACACGACTTTGTCAAGACCGGACAATAAGTCGCGCGCTTGATGATGCCGAGCTTCGGGAAGCCATGGTAAGGGTGAGCGGCGTCTGTCCGGGGGGAGAGATTCATCCTTGTGGTTCCGCGACGCGGTCGTGGCCAAGCCGGTCAGCTGCGGTTCCGGGGCCGGTGAGGGTTCGGGAGCGGTCGATGGCCGGTCGGTGCGGATTGTCGTCGTCGCGCTCGGATGAGGGCCGGGCGGGGCTTTGCGCGGGGTCTCGTAAAGGGGGCCTGGCCTCGGCAATCATGATGTCCGCGGGTCGGGGGGACGGCGCGCTCGCGTATCGGGAGTGGTAAGCGCCACACTGGCGCTCGGGTCCGCCTTTCGGCCCCCTTAAGTCCACCAAAACGGCCGTAACCGGACAAACAGGGTTGGATTTAGTTTGAGGCGCTGGTCGGCGCGTCGCCGGTTTCGTGAAAAAGGAAGTAACCGACGAAGGCCCTGCCGTGGTGCGTATCCGACTGTTTCCCATGCGCGGCCCACCCTTCCGGGGGTAACCCCCACCCTTGAACAGCGGCGCGCTCACCATAGGCCGTCGCCGGTGCCGGACCCCGAGTTATCCACAGGCCAGGCGTTGTCCACAGGTCAGCAGCACCCGGAGGCGGCCCGCGGCATCATGTGTCACCTCGGCGGCCACGCCGAACACCGCAGCGATCCGGGACGGGGTGAGCACCGATGCGGGTGGACCGATGCCGACGATCCGGCCGGCGTCCAGCAGGACGATCCGGTCGCAGTACTGCGCGGCCAGATCCAGGTCGTGGAGGGCGGCGACCACCGTGACCGGCAGGCGGGTCAGCTCCTCCAGCAGGGCGAACCGGTGCCGGATGTCCAGGTGGTTGGTGGGCTCGTCGAGCAGCAGCACGTCGGGCTGCTGGGCCAGCGCCCGGGCGATGGCGACCCGCTGGCGTTCGCCGCCCGAGAGGGTGGGCCACGCGCGCCCCTGCCAGCCGGTCAGGCCGACCCGGGTCAGGGCGTCCGCGACGAGCGCCAGGTCGGCGGCGGTGACCGCGGCCAGGCGGGCCCGGTGGGGGATGCGGCCCAGCAGCACCACGTCGGCGACGGTCATGTCGGCGTCGTCGGGAGTGTGCTGCAGCACCACGGCCACGTGGCGGGCGAAGGTTCGCCGCGGCGGGGTGGCCCCGTCGAGCAGCACCCGGCCGTCCTCCGGGCGGTTCAGGCCGGCCAGGGTGCGCAGCAGGGTCGACTTGCCCGAGCCGTTGGGGCCGAGCAGGCCCACGATGCTGCCGGATGAGGCGTCGAAGGTGATGTGGTCGAGGAAGGGCAGGCGTTGCGAGATGTCGACGGCCGAGAGCTTCATCGGGTTCTCCGGAACAACAGGGCGAACACCGGCACGCCCAGCAGCGCCGTGACGACACCGACGGGCAGTTCCTGCGGGGCGAAGGCGGTGCGCGCGGCGGTGTCGGCCCACACCAGCAGGACGGCCCCGGCCACAGCGCTCATCGGCAGCAGCCGGCGGTGGCGCGAGCCGGTGAGACGGCGTACGAGATGGGGGACGGTGAGGCCGACGAAACCGATCGCGCCGCTCGCCGCGACGAGCACGGCGGCCAGCAGGGCGGTCGCGGTGAACAGCAGTGCCCGGACGCGGGCGGGGGAGAACCCGAGCGACTGGGCCACGTCGGCGCCGAACGAGAAGGCGTCCAGCGCGGGGGCGCAGGCCCAGCAGACGAGCAGCACGGCCCCGCACAGCGCCGCGCACAGGGCGACCGACGGCCACGAGGCGGCGGTCAGCGAGCCGAGCAGCCAGAACAGGGTGGAGCGGGTGCTGTCCGGGCTCGCCGCGGCGATCATCACCAGGCTGGTGAGGGCGCTGAAGAGCTGGGCCGTGGCCACGCCGGCGAGCAGGATCCGGGAGGGCTGGGTCCAGCGGTGGCCCGCGAGCAGCAGGGCGACGGCGAACGCGGCGGCGCTGCCGGCGAACGCGCCCGCCGACAGCGCCACGGCCCCGCCGCCCAGGCCCAGCACGAGCACGGCGACCGCGCCGGTGGAGGCGCCGGCCGAGATGCCGAGCAGGTACGGGTCGGCCAGCGGGTTGCGGGTCAGCGCCTGCAGCACGGCCCCGCACACGGCCAGGCCGGCTCCGACGAGGGCGGCCAGCAGCACGCGGGGCATGCGCAGGTCCCACACGATGCTGTCGGCCAGCGGGGGCAGGGGGCGTACGGGGAACCCGAGGTGGGCCGCCACCGACCGGAGCACCTCGCCCACAGACAGGTCGGCCACGCCGATGGTGACGGCGGTGGCGATGCTCAGTCCGAGCACAGCCACCGCCAGGACGATCCTCACCGGCGGGCGAAGACGACATAGTCGTCGAGGTACTGCCAGACGGTGCCCGTCTCCGGGAAGCCGGCCGCGCGCAGAGCCGCCAGGTGGAACTCGAGCGGTGACAGCGGCTGCGGCGGGCGGTCGGCGAAGCGCTTCTCGCGCTCGGGGAGCAGAGCGGCCAGTTCGGGCTCCTCGGCGGCCAGCGCATACCAGGCGGCGTAGTCGAGGGCGCCGGCCGCGAAGTCGCCGGCCTGGGTGCGGGCGTCGTGACGTTCCGAGATCGAGAACAGAGTGGGGGAGCGGTCGTCGAAACGGAGGTGGTCGGCATTCATCAGGACGCCTCCGGGCGGCAGGAGCGACGCGGCGTCGCGATAGACGGCGAGCAGCTCGGCGGGAGAGAGCCAGTGCAGCGCGGTCGAGCTGAGAACCGCGTCGAACGGGCCGGGGGCGACCAGCGACGGCCACAACGGCGAGGTCAGATCGGCGTCGACGATCCGGAGCCGGTTCCCGTACGGGGAAAGGGCGCGCTCGGCGATGCGCAGCAGCATCGGGTCGTAGTCGACGGCGGTGACGGTCACGCCGGGGAACGTGGACAAGACACGCTGCGAGATCGCGCCCGGGCCGCAGCACAGATCGAGCACGCGCAGGTCGTCGCGGTCGAAGTGCAGGCGCAGCACGTCGAGCATGGCCAGGAAACGGTTCTCGCGGTGGGCTACGTACGCGGTCTGCTGCTTGTCCCACGCAATGAGCAGCCGCTGCGCCGACGAGACGGAAAGGGCGGTCACAGCGCCGCCCCGACCAGCTCGACGGCGCTCACGCTGCGTACCGACGGGTCCAGGGACGAGCCGGGCACGGTGATGAACCGGCCCGCCTTGACCGCGTCCAGCTGCGAGGTCACCGGGTTCGTACGGAGGAAATCGATCTTTGACCGGGCGCTGTCGCCGTCGCCACCGCGGGACAGGTCGGCCACGACGATCCAGGCCGGGTTGCGGGTGGCGATCTGTTCCCAGTTGCCGGCGGGCCAGGTCTGGCGAGCGTCGGCGTAGACGTTGATCAGCCCCAGCTGCGAGCTGATCGCGGCCGGGACGCCACCCGGCCCGGCCACGTACGGGGTGCTGGTGCCCGAGTAGTACCAGAGGACCGACGCCGGGTCGTGGGTCCGCGCCACCGCCGCGGCGAGACGCGCCTTCTGGTCGGCCACGAGCGTGGCGCCGCGGCCGGCCACACCAAAGACGGCCGCCACTTCCTCGATCTCCTGGAAGATGCCGTCGAACGAGAAGTTCTGCGGCGAGGACTCACAGGCGAAGCGCGACAGGTACGCGGGCACGCCCAGCCCGGCCAGGTCGGCGCGCGGGCCGGCGGCGTCGGGGGCGTAGGCCGACGTGAAGGTCGAATAGACGAAGTCGGGCCGCGTCTCGAGCACCTTCTCGCGCGACGGGTAGAGCTTGGCCAGCACCGGCACACTCGCGTAGGCGTCCGACAGCGAAGCAAGCACGGGGTCGGTCTGGTAGCTGGTGCCCGCCATCCGGTCGGCCAGCCCGAGGCTGAGCAGGATCTCGGTGGCGTTCTGCTCCATGGTGACGGCCCGCGCGGGCGGCGCCGGGACGGACAGCGGCCGCCCGCAATTGGTGATCGTGGTGGACGAGGCGGAGGCGGCCGGTGCCACGGCCGGGGCGCATCCCGCCAGGGCCACTACGGCGATAGCCGAAATGAAACTCATTTTCACGAGAGCGAACCTAGGCCGGTCCGGGAACGGGGGTCAAAGCGTCACCTGCGCATATGAGCAGCGGCTTATTCGCTGACCAGCTTCCGCAGCGCGAGCCGGGCCGGCAGCACATAAGCCAGCACGATCGGTGCGGACCCGCGCAGGGTCAGCGTGGTCCGCGTTCCCTCCGCGACCGCCTCGACGCGATGCCCCAGCTCCATCTGGATGCCGGCCACCCGGACCATCCACGACCACGACTGTGGCGGCGAGACGCGCACGATGACGAAATCGACCCGTACGCCCAGCGGGCCGCGCACCACTCCGGCGGTGTGGTCGCGCAACGTCGGGGAGGCGTACTCGACCGACCGGATCTGCGGCGACCACTCGGGCCAGCGCGCCGGCCGCACGTACCGGTCCCACACATCCCCGGCGTCGCGAGGGCCGGTGGCTTCCAGATCGCGGCGCATCAGCTCGTCGCGCCGCCGCTCACTTGATGCCGGCCTTGGCGTCCAGCTCCTGCAGCAGGTCGTGGGCGGCCAGTTCGATGTCCTTGTGCCGCCATTCGGAGGCCCGATAGACACAGGCGATCAGGCCCGTACGATGCAGCCGCCGCAGATCGCCGTAGACGAAGGCGTAGCGGGCCTTGGTCTCGTCACCCGCGCCTTCGGTCAGGCCGAGATGCCAGGCGCCGTACTCCTCGAAGGAGTGCTTGTCGAGATAGGAGTTCTCGGCGTCGGCGCGCGGCTGCACGCTGCCCCAGTCGCTGTCCAGCACGTACTGGCGGGCCGCGATCAGTTCCCGGGCCCGCCGTACCGCCGCGTCATTGACCTCGTATTTGGCCATGCGGGTCCCTTACCCCCGGCCGCGCCGATCTAGGCTCGCCCGGTGCGGATCTTCCTGGCCGGTGCGACCGGCGTCATCGGGCAACGACTCGTCCCCCTCCTGACCGGCGCGGGTCATGTCGTGGGTGGCATGACCCGCTCGCCGGCCAAGACCGGGGCGGTTGTCGCGCTGGGCGCCGAGCCGATCACTTGTGACGTCTTCGACCGGGACAGGCTTGTTGACGCCGTACGCCTCTTCGCGCCCGACGTGATCCTCAACGAGCTGACCGACCTGCCCGACGACGCCGCGAAGATCGCCGAGCATCAGGCGCTGAACGGCCGGATCCGTGCCGAGGGCACGCGGAACCTGGTCGCCGCCGCCCGCGCGGCCGGTTCGCCGCGCCTGCTCTCCCAGTCGATCGCCTGGCCGGCCGCCCCCGGGCCGGGCGCCGACGGAGTGGCCGCTCTGGAGCGCGAGACCCTGGCGTACGGGGGAGTGGTTCTTCGATACGGCCAGTTCTACGGTCCCGGCACCTTCTACGAGGGTGAGCCGCCGGCCGAGCCGCGCATTCGGATCGACCGGGCCGCTTCCCGTACGGTCGAATTGCTCGACGCACCCTCCGGCACCGTGGTGATCGTCGACTGACCGGCCCGGCCCTCGAGGTCAGGAGGCCGGGGTCTCGGCCGTGGCGACGATCGTGGCGCGGCCCAGGATGTGACCCGCCATCGTGAAGCCGAGGATCGCCGGGGTGGCATCGGCCGGCACCCCGATGTCCTCGACGTCCAGGGCGTGCACGGTGATGAAGTAGCGGTGCGGACCGTGACCGGCCGGCGGGGCCGCGCCGATGAACTGCGGCAGCCGGGCGTCGTTGGGCAATTGGTAGGCCGGTTCCGGCAGGGCCTGCGCCCCCTCGGGCAGGGACGTGACTGCGGCCGGGATGTTGGCGACCGCCCAGTGCCAGAACCCGGAACCGGTCGGGGCGTCCGGGTCGTAGACGGTCACGGCGTAGCTCTTCGTGCCCTCCGGGGCGCCGGTCCAGCTGAGCTGCGGCGACCGGTCCTGACCCGACATCTGGGCCGGGGGCAGGGCCTCGCCGTCCTTCACCGACGTGCTGGTGAGGGTGAAGGCGGGCACCTCGGGAAGGCGTTCGAACGGGTTGTTCATGTCTGCTCCGTCTCTGCTTTCGTGTCTCAGTCGATTAATGTACAGATAATCGATTATCTTGGGTAGGGTGATCAGCATGACAGCGTCCGAGAAGGTCTACGCGTCGCTGCGGACGGCCGTGCTGCACGGGGAGTTCGAGCCACGGCAGGCGCTGAAGCCGCAGGAACTGGCGACGCGCCACGGCGTGAGCCTGGCCGTCGCGCGCGAGGCCCTGCTCCGTCTGGTCGGGGAGGGTCTGGCCGACCGCCTGCCCAACCGGGGTTTCGCCGTGCCGGCCACCGGTGCCGGACGCTGGCAGCAGATCGCCGAGGCCCGCGCCATCATCGAGCCGGCGGCGCTGCGGCTGGCCGTCGAGCGCGGTGACCTGGAATGGGAGGCGGCCGTGCGGGCCGCCCATCACCGCCTGGCCGGCACCCCGTTCTTCGACCGCGAGGGGGACAGCCACCTCAGCGACGCATGGCACGAGGCGCACCGCCTGTTCCATCGCACCTTGCTGGCCGCGTGCGGCAACGACGTGCTGCTGGAAACCTTCGACCGCCTCTGGACGGCCGGGGAACTGGCCCGGCGCTGGTCCGTCCGCGGTGACCCGTCCCGCGACGCCGCCGCCGAGCATCAGGCTCTGGAGGAGGCGGCCCTGGCCCGCGACGGCGCTCGGGCCGCCGAGCTCCTGCGCTGCCACGTCCTGCGAACGGCCGAGGCCCTAGCCCGTTCCTAGCCTCCTAGGATGCTTTAGCGGATGTGCGGTGCCGGTTCGCTCCCCGGCTGCACCGGAGGGGGTTCTGCAGCGGGCGGGCGGGTGGCCGATGAATCTTGCTGTCCAGGGAGAATCGTCGGCGGGGGATGAGAAGCGATGGTGTCGTTCAGCATCGAGCCGCGGCATGTGGCGGCGGGAAGCTATCGGTCTGCGGTCTCGGATGTGCCCGAGGTTCTCGAGCTCGTCGCCGACGTGTGCCAGGCGCCCATGGTCGCGCTGAAGGTGGCCGACGAGGCCCACGCGCACTTCGCGGCGACGCTGGGCATGCCGATGGCGGTCGACGTGCCCAAGTCGCGATCGTTGTGCGACATCGTCGCCGGGCGCAACGACGCCATGGTGGTCGACGACGCGTCGCACGATCCGCGGCTCGCCGATCACCCGCTGGTGTCGGGTTCGGCGCACGTCAACTTCATCGCGGCCGCCCCGCTGCGGCACGACGGGCACATCGTCGGGGCGCTGTGCGTGTTCGACAACGGCCGCCGCGGTCTCGACGCCGACACCACCCGCCGCTACCTGGAGCGTCTCGCCCGCCGGGTCGACGCCGAGACGGGTCTGCGGCATCTGCTGGACAACCGCTCGCCGCTCGAACTGGCCGGCCAGGAGGACATGCTCGCGACGATGTCGCACGAGTTCCGAACCCCGCTGAGCGCCATCCAGGGCTACATCGAGCTGCTCACCGGTGTGCCGGGGGCGGTCCCGCCCGCGTTCGCCCGCCAGCTCGACGCGATCAGCCGCAACGCCGGCCGCCTCGGCCGTACGGTCGACACCCTGCTGCGCGCCGCCCAGCAGCACCACCAGGAGCCCGTCGGTGATCGCCGCACGGTCGACCTGACGTGTCTCACGGCGTCGGTGGCGGCCGCGCTCGGCCTGGCCGGGTCGCGGATCGTGCTGGAGGGCCCCGGACGTCCGATTTCCGTGTACGCCGACCCGCAGCTGCTCGAGGTGGCGATCGGTCACCTGCTGAGCAACGCCCTCGGGTACAGCCACGCTGACCAGCCGGTGACCGTGTCGCTGACCGACGGACCGTGCCCCGCTGTCGAGATCCGCGACCACGGCCCCGGTCTGGGCGAGCAGGAGCTGACCCAGCTCGGCATGCCGTTCTTCCGGGGCGCCGACGCCCGCCGCAACGAGTCGCCGGGCATGGGTCTGGGCCTGGCCGTGACCCGCCGGATCATTCAGGCTCAGGGCGCCGATCTGACCTTCTCGAGCCCGGTCGGCGGCGGTCTGACCGCCCGCATCGTCTTCGGCTGAGGCCCGTCCGGCCCGGTTGTGCGAGCGTGCCGTTTCACTGCAGGCCAGGACGGGCATCTGAGGCGCATGTTCCCCGCTGAAAACCTGCGTGACTGGCGCGGCGAGAAAGTCATCGACCCCGACGGCGACAAGATCGGCGAATTGGAAGCGGTGTACGTCGACACCGCCACCGACGAGCCGGCGTTCGCCACCGTACGCATCGGCTTCATCGGCCGGCACCGCCTGGCCTTCGTGCCGCTGGGCGGCGCCACCGTCCGGCCCGACGCCGTCCGGGTGCGTTACGGCAAGAAGCTGATCGGCGACGCGCCGACGATCGAGGTCGACGGCGAGCTGACCGCCGCCGACGAGCCGGGCGTCTTCGCCCACTACAACTTGCCCTACCAGACCGGCCAGGCCGGCGAGCGCCGCCTGGCCCGGCGCTGAAAGCCGCCGTCCGCTCGCCCTGAGCTGACGGCAAGCCACAGCAGGTGCGGCTCCGGTTCAGGGGTGACGGGTGCGGCGGGAATCCGGGAGAATCGCGGGCATGAGCTTGCGCCGCCCCGCCGCCCTCGCGCTGGTCGCGTCCAGTGTGGCCCTGCTGCTCGGCGGTTGCATGAAGGACGCCATCTGCGGATCCGACGACTACCCGGTCCTGCAGACCGGCGGCAGCGGCCGCCAGTGCGTCCCCAAGGACGAGGAGCCGCCGGCCGGTTTCTCGCGTTTCCCGGACGGCCAGGAGCCCAAGCACGTCGACGACGAGTGGGACGTCTATTGGCGGACCCACACCGTCGACAAGTCCGGCGCGGTCACGTCCCAATAGACCACGCGCCACGCGTTTCGGCCTACGCCGTCCAGTGGTGGTGGGCTACGGCGGTGGCTGGCCGGACCACTTCAGTAGGCGGCGCAAGTGTGGGTCGGCGGTGCCGGGGGTGGCGCCGGGGTCGCCCAGGGCTATCTCGCCGGAGCTGCCGTCGATGGTGATCAGCGTGCCGGGGGTCAGGGCGGTGAGGTCGGTGGTGCCTACGACGGCGGGCTTGCCGAGGGAGCGGGCCACTACCGCGGCGTGACTGGCCAGGCCGCCGCGGGCGGTGACCACTCCGGTGGCGGCGGCCAGGCCGTGCATGTCGAGCGGTGAGGTGACCGGGCGGACGAGGATGGCGGGGCCGGGCATGTGGACGGCTTCGTCCGCGGTGTGGGTGACCCGGCCGGTGGCCACGCCGGGGGAGGCGCCGCGACCGCGGGCCAGGACGGTGGCGGGCCGCATCCGGGGTGTGGCGGCCGCGCGCAGTTGGTGCGGGGTGAGACGGCCTACGGCGTCGGCGCGGGTGATGAGGCCCTCGTCGGCGAGGTCGACGGCGACGCGTACGGCGGCGCGCGGGGTGAGGCCGCCGGGGCGGACCTGCAGCAGCCACAGCCGGCCCGACTCGAAGGTGAACTCGACGTGGCAGGCGTCGCGGTAGTGCTGTTCGGCGCGGGTCAGGGCCGCGGTCAGGCCGGACCACACGCCCGGTTCGCGGCCGGCCAGCTCGGCCAGCGGCAACGTGTTGAACTCGCCCGACACGACGGCGTCGCCGCGCCGGCCGAAGAGCACGTCTCCGTACGGGGTGGGGTCGCCGGTGCCGGGGTCGCGGCTGAAGGCGACGCCGCTGCCGCTGTGCTCGTCGCGGTCGCCGTGGACCATGGCCTGGACGATCACCGCCGTGCCCAGGTCGTGCCGGATGCCGTGCAGTTCGCGATAGGTGACGGCGCGCGGGGTGTTCCACGACTCGAACACCTCGCGGACGGCGGGTGTGACCGGCCCGCGGACGTCGAGGACGGTGTTCATCATGCCGGGCATCGACACGGCCGCCCCCGAGCGCACCGACACCGCTGAAGCCCCGAGGTCTTGGGCGGCGGTCTCGAGCCCGTCGGGAAGCCGGCCGTCGCGCAGGAAGTCGCGGCACGCGCCGGCGCCGATGACGAAGGCGGGCGGCACCGGCAGGTCGAGGCGCAGCAACCGGACCAGGCCGTGCGCCTTCGCCCCGATCGAGCCGGCGGGCTCGTCGAGCGCGCGGTCGAGCGGCCACCACGCGGCGGGGGTGGTCATGTGCGCGGGATTCCGAGCGTGACCAGCAGATCTTCGTGCAGCTGGAACCAGACCACGTGGTACGAGGTCATGCTGTCGGTCAGCTCCTCCATCGCCCCGCCGCGGGCCCGTTGCAGCGCCGCGTCGAGCCGTTCCCGGTAGCTCCCGAGCCGGGGCAGCGCGCCGAGGACCGGGCGGACGCGGCGGTTGAGGTCGGCGAAGCGGTCCAGCACACGGCCGGGGTCGAGGGTGGCGTCGCGCAGCTGCCACATCGAGCACAGGTCGAGCAGTTCGGGGTTGAGGGTCAGGAACGTCTCGTACGCCGTGGTGACCGCGGCCCGCGCGCCGGCGGCATCGAGCTCGGCGGCCGCGGCCGAACAGGCGGCCGCTTTGCCTGTCTCGGTGAGCCCCCAGGCGCCCATCGAACGGGTGACCAGCCCGTCGACGGCCAGGTCGATCAGCTCGGATTCGGTCTCGGCCTCGGTCCGTCCGGCTGTGGCGGCGATCCGGGTCAGGTCGGCATGGCCGATGCAGCGCAGGGTGTGCAGCACGACGTTCATGGCGTCGCCCCGGCCGCCGCGTGCCCGGCCCCGCGGCCGTCGGCGCGGGCCACGATCTCGCCGGACCGCACGCGTACAGCGGACTCCGTGCCGGCCGCGGCCGGGGCGCCGAGGGCGGCGGCGAGGACGCCCCGGTCGTCGAGGACCAGGCGCAGCGAGGGCCGGACGCCGGGCCCGAAGACCTGGCGCAGGCTGGTCGTCAGGTCGGTGACGCGCAGGCGGACGAGGGCTCCGGTCTCGGCCGGGTCGTCGGTGACGAGCGCGAGGGTGACCACGTCGCCGGGGCGGGCCGCGCGCACGGCCTCCTCGGCGGCTTCGAGCCGGTCGGTGCCGAGTACGACGAGCACGCCGTCGTCGCCGAAGCCGGTCGGCCGGCCGCTGAGCTCGTCGGTCAGGTCGCCGGGCGGGCTCCACGGCTCGCGGACCGGGCGGGGCGGGGCGACGTACGGGAGGTGGGGTGGATTCCATTCATCGGTGAGCGGCAGCCCGGCCAGATGCCGGCAGGCCCGCGCGACGTCGAACGGGTCGCCGAACCCGGGTGCGGTCTCGGCCAGGTGGGCCGCGCCCTGCAGCAGCGTGAGGATCAGCTCGGCCAGCCGCACCCGCCGCCCGGTGTCGCGGGCCCGGCACGACTCGAGCGCGACGGCCAGCAGCATCGCCTCGAGCCGGGTGATCTGGGCCAGGGTGGCGCGGCCCGGGGAGTCGTCGACCACCCCGGTCAGCGACCGCGCGGCGAGGCGACCGGCTTCGGCTTCGTCGACGGCCAGCGGCAGGCGTTCCAGCCAGACCCGCGCGAACGCCTCGACGGCCGAGGCCAGATCGGCAGGATCATCGGCCGGGGCGGGGGCCGGTGATGGCTTCGCGGCGTGCGGGGAGAGGGAGTCGAGCAGGACGGCCAGGTAGAGCGAGCGCTTGCTGGGGAAGTTCGAATAGACGGCTCCGCGGGTCAGCTCGGCCCGCTCGGCTATCCGGTCGACCTTGGCCGCGGAATAGCCGAAGTGTGAGAACTCCCAGTGCGCGGAGGAGAGGACCGCCTCCTTGGTGCGCTCCTGCTGCTGTGCCCGGGTCAATCTCATGCGCGGCACGATACTCATGCCATCCCGATGATGGCAACATCCGAAATCTTAGCTACCGGAGTTGCGGGATGACGAAGTAGTGGGGGCAACGACGCCGGTGGCGAGCCCGCTCAGAGGCGGGTCGCGGCCAGGATCAGGCCGGCCAGGGTCCGGGAGCGGCTGTGTGGCGGCCAGGCGATCACCGTGGTGACCACCGGGGCGTCCAGCACCGGCACGGTGGCGATGTCGTCGCCGAGCTGGGCGCGGCACGATTCCGGCAGCACGGCCACGGCCCGGTCGAGGGTGATGAGCTGCAGCAACTGGGTGTGGTCGTGCACCTCGGGTCCGGCGCCGGGGGGATACACGCCGTCGCGGCCGGGCCAGCGTGGCAGGGGCAGGCCCGACAAGTCGGACATGCGGAGGTGGGGGCGCGAACTCAGGGGGTGGCCCGCGGGCAGCAGCAGCACCTGGCCCTCGGTGTTCAGCTCCTCGACGTCGAAGCCGGCCGTCGAGTCGAACGGCAGGTGCAGCAACGCCACGTCGGCCCGCCCGTCGCGCAGCAGTCCCTCCTGCTCACCGACCCGGCACAGCACCACGTCGACCGGCACCGAATCGGGCTCCGCGGCGTACGCGTCGAGCAGCTTGGCCAGGATCTCGCCGGCCGCCCCGGCCTTCGCGGCCAGCACCAGGCCGGGCTTGTGCGAGGCCCGCCGCGTGCGCCTCTCGGCCGCCTCGACCGCGTCCAGCGCCGCCCGGCCCTCGCGCAGCAGCACCGTGCCGGGCTCGGTCAGCGCCACCGCGCGGCTCGTGCGGGTGAACAGGTCGACTCCGAGGCGCCGCTCGAGCTGGCCGATCGCCCGGGACAGCGGCGGCTGCGCGATGCCGAGACGCTGCGCCGCCCGCCCGAAGTGCAGTTCCTCGGCCACGGCGACGAAATAGCGCAGCTCCCGCGTTTCCATACCCCCACGGTATCGCTGCCCACCCAAACGGTGTTGGCCGCTAACCCCGGCCGGGCGAACCATTCAAGGCATGAGCAATCAGACAACCGCGCTGGTCACCGGCGCGAACAAGGGCATCGGCTACGAGATCGCGGCGGGCCTCGGCGCGCTCGGCTGGGCCGTCGGTGTGGGGGCGCGGGACGACGTACGGCGGGAGGCCGCGGTCGAGAAGCTGCGCGCGGCCGGCGTCGACGCGTTCGGTGTGCCGCTGGATGTCACCGACGACGCCAGCGTCTCCGCGGCCGCGGCGCTGCTGCAGGACCGGGGCCTGGACGTGCTGGTCAACAACGCGGGCATCACCGGCGGCGGGCCGCAGGAGCCGACCCTGGTCGACCCGGCCACCATCCGCGCGGTCGTGGAGACCAACGTGATCGGCGTCGTGCGGGTGACCAACGCGATGCTTCCGCTGCTGCGCCGCTCGGCCGCCCCGCGCATCGTCAACATGTCGAGCACGGTCGGCTCGCTGACGATGCAGAGCGCGAACACCGACGCCACCGGGCCAGTCTCGGCGGCGTACTCGCCCTCGAAGTCGTTCCTCAACGCGGTGACGATCCAGTACGCCAAGGAGCTGCGCGACACGAACATCCTGATCAACGCCGGTTGCCCGGGCTTCGTGGCGACCGACCTCAACGGGTTCCGCGGATACCGCACGCCCGAGCAGGGCGCCCAGATCGCCATTCACCTGGCCACCCTGCCCGGCGACGGCCCGACCGGCGGCTATTTCGACGACAACGGCCCGATAGCGTGGTGACCGCGGTCAGGGCTTGCGGCCGACCGCCGTCCAGATGTTGATGTCGGAGCGCGCGGGAATGACCGCGCCGGGCTCGGGGCGCCACTCGCTGGCCGGCACCACCCCGGGCTCGACCAGCTCGAGACCGTCGAACAGGGCGGCGAACTCGTCCTTGGGGCGGGTCCACACGTCGGACTTGCCCTGCTCGATGATCTGCCGGTAGAGCGCCTGCTGCTCGGGCGTGCCGAAGTCGGACGTGGCGTGGGTGGCGACCAGGTAACTGCCCGAGGGCAGGGCGTCGAGCAGTTCGCGCACGATCGGCAGGGCGGCGCCGTCGCCGTGGATGAAGTGCAGGACCGCGATCAGCATCAGGCCGACCGGCTGGTCGAGGTCGAGGTTGTCGCGCAGCGTCGGATTGTCGAGGATCGCCCGCGGCGTGTTCAGATCGGCTTCGATGTACGCCGTCCGCCCCTGCGGGCTGCTGTTGAGCAGCGCCCGGGCGTGGACCATGACGAGCGGGTCGTTGTCGACGTAGACGATCCGCGCGTCGGGGATGATCCGCTGCGCGACCTCGTGGGTGTTGTTCGCGGTGGGCAGGCCGGTGCCGATGTCGAGGAACTGCCGGATGCCGGCCTCGGCGGCCAGGAAGCGCGTCGCCCGCTGCAGCTGGGCCCGGTTGGCCAGGGCGCCGTCACGGACCTTGGGAAACAGCTTTTCGAGCGCGTCACCCGAGGCCCGATCGGCGGCGAAGTGGTCCTTGCCGCCCAGCCAGTAGTTGTAGCGCCGGGCAGGATGCGGGACATTCGGGTCAAGTCCGGCCGGGGCGGTGCTGCTCTGATCCACAGCGGAACAATACAGCTGGTTCCGGGGCCCTGTCTCCTTGGTCCATAGTAGAGCGATGGACGAGCAGCCGCAGACGGCGCGCATCTGGAACTACTGGCTCGGCGGCACGGACAATTTCGCGGTCGACCGGGCGGTCGGCGATCAGATCCGGGCGGCATTTCCCGACATCGCCGACAACGCGCGGGCATCGCGGGCGTTCCTCGTGCGCGCCGTCAGCTTCGTGGCCGGTCAGGGCGTCCGGCAGTTCCTCGACGTGGGCACCGGCCTGCCCACGGCCGACAACACCCGCGAGGTCGCGCAGCGGATCATTCCGGAGGCGCGGATCGAGCATGGCGAGGCCGAGAAGATCTGGAACGAACAGGCCAACCCGCCGTACGTGCTGCGCGGCCACGCCCAGTTCGCGCGTTTCTTCGACGGGCTGACCCTGGTCGAACCGGGAGTGACCTCGGCCCCGCTGTGGCGCCCCGATCAGGTGACCCCCGAACGCCTCGACGTGGTGTGCGGAGTAGGGATCAAATAGGAAATTGTATTCGCGGCCTTATCGCTTTCCCGACGCGACGCTATTTGGTTCTTGGCCGCGGTGCTGTGATGACCCCCGAGGAGGTCGTCATGGCACCGACCATCATTTACGTACACGGAAACGGCAATAAGATCGCCGTCGATCGGCTGCGCTCGGAATGGGATCACGCGCTTTTCGGGCGGGATCTCGGCGCGGCCTCTCGGATGGCCTACTGGGCCCGGCTCCGCTATCCGAAACCGCTGGGGGAGGCGGCCGCGATCGAGGCCGAGCAGGCCCCGCAGATCGTCGACCCCGAGACGTTCGTCGCCGACGCGATGCGCGAGGCCCGCCAGGAGCCGGGCGCCGCGGCCGAGGCGGGCGGCGCCGATCAGCGGCTCGAGCAATGGCTGCGCCGGATGACGTACTACGCCGACGCGCTGGCCGAGGGGGAGAGCGCCGGGCCGGCCGAGGCGCTGCCGCTGCCCCGCAAGCTGCGCATCGCCGCGTTCCGCGCGCTGGTCAAGAACGCGTTCCACGACGTGTACGCGTACTTCTTCGGCGGACTGCGCGACCCCATGCGCAAGGTCGTCACCGACGCCCTGTCCGGGGTGGGCGGCCCGCTCGTGGTGGTCGGGCACAGCCTCGGTTCGATCATCGCGTACGAGGCGCTGCTCGAGGCGGGCGCGGCGGCCGACGTCAAGCTGTTCGTGACGGCGGGTTCGCCGCTCGGCGTCCTGGAAGTGCAGGACCTTCTGGCCCGGCCGTTGCGCGTGCCGGACGGCGTACGGGAATGGCGGAACGTGAACGACTCGGCCGATCTGGTCGCGCTCGACCATCGGATCCGTCCCGAATACGCACCACCGGGCAAATGCACGGACTTCATCGTGCGCAACAGCAGCGCCAACCACCACGGCATCGGTGAATATCTGGCCAGCGCGCCGATCCGCGACGCGATCCTGTCCCTCTTTCACGGAGAGGTGGCGCCGCTGCCGGTCACCGGGCTGCGCTCGGTCAGCAAGCCGGTCACTCCGATCGAGGCCGAGTCGGCCCCGGTGGCCGAGCCCGAGCGGCCGGCCGCCACGCCGGGCAGCACGGGCACCGGGACCGATGAGACGTCCCGGTCGGCCTACACGCTGATCGCCAAGGGCAAGAGCGGCCCGATCCGGCGCATGCTCAGCACCGAGTCGGTCATCGGCCCGGCCGACGAACGGGTCCGGATCTTCGACACCCACCTGACCCCGTGGCGGATGATCTGCTCGCTGCGGCTGACCGGCCCGAGCGGCGCCGGGGCGATCGGCACCGGCTGGTTCATCGGCCCCAGGACGGTGCTCACCGCCGGGCACTGCGTCTACAGCACCCAGTTCTTCGGCGGCTGGGCCAGCGAGATCTCGGTGATTCCCGGACGTAACGGACCGGGCGACTCCGCCATCACGACACCGTTCGGCCGGGTCAGCAGCACCCGCTTCTCGTCGATCGGCCAATGGATCGACAGCGAGGACGCCGACTACGACATCGGCTGCATCCACCTGGACCAGCCGCTGGGCGCCGACGTTGGCTGGTTCTCGCTGGCCGCGGTGCCGGCCGACGACCTGGCCGGCTTCCAGCTGAACATCTCCGGCTACCCCGGGGACCGCGGCGCGGGGCAGGAGCAGTACTTCGCCCGTAACCGGGTTCTGCGGGTCACCGAACGGCGGGTCTTCTATGAGGTCGACACGTTCGGCGGCCAGAGCGGCGCGCCGGTGTGGATCCAGGAGGACCAGGAATCGCCGCCCAAGGCGGTCGGCGTGCACGCCTACGGCACCGGCGGCACCCCGGCGGACTTCGGCATCACCGCGAACTCGGCCCCCCGGATCACCCCCGACGTGCTCGCGACGCTGACCCAGTGGGTGCAAGAGGACGGCGGATGGCCGTAGCGGGCGAATGGGCCGGGCGCGTCGTCGACGGTGACGACGCGCCCGTCGCCGGGGCCACGGTGGTCGTGGTCGAGGGCTCGGCCCCGATCCCGGAGCTCGCGCTGCTCAGCGACGCCGGCGGGCGGTTCCGGCTGCGGTTGCCGCCCGGCCGGTTCACGTTGCGCGCGCACGGCCCGGACGGCAGCGGGGAAGCTCGCGTCGACACCACCGGCGCCGAAGGCGAGATCCTCATCAGGCTCGGCTAAGCGGCCGCGGCGACCCGGTGCGGGCGGGCGCGCAAGAACGCCTCCAGCCCGGCCAGGTCGTCGGTGTTGATGTGGTCGACGCCGGCCGCCACCAGCTCGTGCCAGACCGCGTCGCGGGCCGGGCCGGGCACGTCGGGTGTCGCCCAGAAGCGCACCCGCTGACCGTTCGCGTGCGCGTCCCGGACGAACGCGCGCAGCTTCGCCCGTTCGGCGGCCGGGAACTCGCCCACACCCTGCCAGGTGAACAGGTTCGTCCAGTTGTCGCTGATCAGCGGGATGAACGACGCCGGGGCGCCAGAGCCGAGGTCGGCCGCGCGGCCGTCGTAGAACGCGTAGCGCCGGGTCTGGGCGGCCATCAGCTCGCGCGGCCGGTCACCGCTGACGACCACCGTGACGGCCCGATCGAAGACCCTTCCCCGGGCGTACGAGGAAAGCATGCTCCGGTATCGGCGGAGAACCCGGTCCAGCTCGGTGTAGGTGGCGGCGCCGGTGTTCTTGATGTCGACCAGCAGCTGCAGGGAGAGGTCGCTGCCCCGGTAGACGCGGCCGTGGTTGGCCCGCACCCGGCGTGCCAGCGGATCGAGGTAGAGGCTCTGCAGCGTGCGGCCCGGCACGACGTCCTCCGGGTCGTGCGCGACCAGCAGTTCGCCGCCGACCAGATAGATGTCGGCCTCGACGCTGGTGAAGCCGTGCGACAACGCGTCGATCAGGGGACGCTCGTGCTCGTAGTCGTTGTGGGCGTGCGCGCGGGCCAGCGGGCGCACCCCGTGGCGGCCGTCGGCGTGCGCGGCGGCCGGCGCGAGGACCAGCATCGCGCACAAGGCGGCGAAGAGGGCGAGGGCTCGTCGGGTCATACGCCCGACACTAGGACTGCATCGTGAAGTGTCAATGAGTTGTCAGCGGCGCCGGGCGATGACGCGGGTGAAGCCGAGGTGACGGCCGGTGTCGGCTCGCAGCATGGCCACTTCCCGGGGGACGAGCCGCAGGGCGGTGTCATTGTCGGTGTTCTCCAGGACGGCTTCGCTCCAGTCCAGCCAGTCGCGCCACCCGTCTTCCAGCAAGTCGGCGCGCACGTCGTCGACCACGCCGCTGCGGCTCCACAGCTGCTGCCACCAGGCCGGCGAGTGGAAGGCCCAGAAATCCGGTTCCCAGTGCGGCGTGAGGTGCTCGGGCAGTTCGCCGTCGAGTTCCGCGGTCAGCCCCGGCACCGCGATGCCGAGGTGGCCGCCGGGCGCCAGGAACCGGCCCAGATACGGCAGGTACAGCGCGTCGGTGCCGAAATAGTGGTAGGCGTCGACGCTGACGATGGCGTCGAAGTAGCCCTCGGCGAACGGCAGGTCATGGGCCTCGGCCCGCAGCGGCGTGACCAGCCGGGCCTGGCCCGCGGCGTCGATCCGACGCCAGTTCTCGGTGGGCTCGATCCAGAGATCGGCCGCGACGACCTGGACGCCGAACTCCTTCGCCAGAAAGATCGACGTGATGGCCCGGCCGCATCCGAGGTCGAGCACGCGGGCGCCGGGCGCGAGGCCGAGGTCGGCGCACAGCCATTCGAGCAGCCAGAGGGCACTCGGGCCCATCCAGTTGTCGACCATCCACTGGGGGTCGTAGCCGGCACTCCTCGGGAACCGCGGCCGGTCGAGCCGCTGCCTCAGATCATCGGTCATCGGCGCAGGATGGCACCCGTGGCCGGATACGTCGATCGATTTGGCGAGCTACGACTGTTCCGAGCGGGTGAGCATGCCGAGCAGGGCCACGGCGTCGGCGCTGGGTGAGGCGGGCTCGGGAAAATAGACCGCGAGTTCCTGACCGTCGGTTCCCCGTACGGAGAACGTCTGCACCCGCAACGTCAGCTCGCCGACCTCGGGGTGGCGGAACGTCTTGACGTCCAGGCTCTTGCCCCGCGCGTCGTGGCGGCGCCACAGGTCGGCGAACTCGGGGCTGCCCTCCAGCAGCTCGGCCAGCACGGCCCGGATGCGCGGATGGTCGGGCGCCTTGCCCAGCTGCATGCGGAACCCGGCCACCGAATTCGCGGCCACGGTCGGCCAGTCGGCGTAGAAGTCGCGCGCCCGGGGCTCGGTGAACATGGCCAGCATGAGATTGCGCGGCAGGCCGGCGAACAGCGCCTCACCGAGCACGTTCGCCGCCACGATGTCGTAGGCCCGGTTGTAGACCAGCGCGGGCGTGGCCGGCCAGGCATCCATCAGCTGCGCCAGCGCCGGGTCGACCCGATCCTTGCCGTACGCCGCCCGGGCCGTCGGGGCCAGCCCCGCGAGCCGGAACAGGTGGGCCCGTCCGTCGTCGTCGAGCCGCAGGGCCACCGCGAGCGTCTCGGCCACCTGGGCCGACGGGTTGCGCTCGCGGCCCTGCTCGAGCCGCACGTAATAGTCGACGCTGACCCCGGCCAGCTGCGCGACCTCTTCGCGGCGCAGCCCGGCCACCCGCCGATCGCCGTGATCGGGCAGGCCCACCTGCGAGGGCCGGACGGCGGCGCGGCGGCGGCGGAGGAAATCCCCGAGATCGGTGGTCGGCATGGGTCCACGGTAGGCCGGGGGCGGCGGATGTGCCTGGTCCTGTTGTGCCTACCCAGGGTGGTAGTGCTGCACCCTTCCAGCCCGCCGCCGGGTGCCGCAGGGTCGGAGCATGACCGACACGCAGAAGATCATCCTGGTGACCGGCGCGAGCAGCGGCATCGGCGCGGCCACCGCCCGGCGACTGGCCGCCGCGGGCCACGTCGTCGTGGCCGGCGCCCGCCGCCCGATCGAGCCGGCCGAGCGTCTGGAACCGGCCCGGCTCGACGTCACCGACCGCGACTCGATGACCGGTTTCGTGCGCGACGCCGCCGAGCGTCACGGCCGGGTCGACGTGCTTATCGCCAACGCCGGCGTCATGCCGCTGTCCCGGCTCGACGCGCTGCTGGTCGACGAGTGGGACCGCATGATCGACGTCAACGTGCGCGGCCTGCTGTACGGCATCGCCGCCGTCCTGCCGGTCTTCCGCCGCCAGGGTGCGGGCCACCTGATCACCACCGCCTCGGTCGGCGCGCACGAGGTCGTGCCCACGTCGGCGGTCTACTCGGGCACCAAGCACGCCGCGTGGGCGATCACCGAGGGCCTGCGCCAGGAGTCCGAACCGGGCATCCGGGTCACCACGATCACCCCGGGCGTCACCGAGTCCGAGCTGGCCGGACAGATCAGCGACCCGCACGCCCGCGACGCGATGGTCGAATACCGCCGCGACTCCATCCCGGCCGACGCCATCGCCCGCGCGATCCAGTTCGCCATCGACCAGCCCGCCGACGTCGACGTCAACGAAATCATCGTCCGCCCGTCCCGCCAGCGCCCGCCCGCCTGACGGCTCGGCTTTGGCTTGCGCCCGGCCGGCCAGCGTCCGCCGGCTTGACGGGCTTGGCTTTGGCTTGCGCCCGGCCGGCCAGCGTCCGCCGGCTTGACGGGCTTGGCTTTGGCTTGCGCTCGGCCGGCCAGCGTCCGCAGGCCAGACGGCTTTTGACTTTTGGGCGCAACCACTCACGCACGTCGCCGTGGTGGGTTTCGCGTTCTGGACGCGTAGCGGCCAGCGAAGCCCGCCGCGGCCCTCGGCGTGAGCAGCGATCCGTACCCCCCACCCCGCTACGACCTCTAGTTCTTGACTTACGATCCCTAAACGGACAAAATTCAGATAAATGTCACTATTGGTAGCGGTACTCTCCGCTCAATTGGGTGATAGGCGCGCGACCAGGGATTGCGCGCGACCGTCCGCCGGGCGTTACGTGAGGGGCGCTACGGACGGGGAGGTGCGAGCAAAGGCTGCCATGGTGAAAACAGTGATCGACCGGAATCTCGACACCGGGGTCACGACGGTACGCCTGGGTGGCGCGCTGTCGCCGGCCTCGGTGCCCGACGTGGGCCACGCCATCGCCAAGGTGGCCGCGGAGTGCCCGTCAGCCGTGATCGTCGACCTGTCGGAGTTCTGCCACGACGCCGATCCGTTGCTCAGCGTGTTCGCCACCATCACCTACGACGCCCAGCTCCACTGGGGAGTGCCGGTCCTGCTGTGCGGGGCGACTCCCGGCGTACGGGAGGGTCTCAGCGGTTTCCGCACCTACGTGGCGCTCTACGAGAGCAGTTCCCAGGCGATGCTGGCGGTGCACGCGAACGTGCCGCGCTGGGTGCGCCGGCATCTGCCGGCCCAGCCGAGCAGCGCGGCCGCGGCCCGCAACGTGGCCGGCGAGGCCTGCCTGACCTGGGGCCTGCCACACCTGCGGGGCCCGGCCCGGCTGGTGGCCAACGAGCTGGCGGCCAACGCGATCGTGCACACCGGGGCCGCCTTCGACCTGACCGTCGTCTCCACCGGGCGCTACCTGCGGATCGCGGTGCAGGACAGCACCCGGGCGATGCCCCGGCCGCCCGAGGAACCGGCGGCGACCAGCACGCTGATGCGGCCGGGCTCGGGCCGTGGCCTGCGCATCGTCGCCGCGGCCTCGACCCACTGGGGCGCCACCCCGCGCCCCGGCGGCAAGGTCGTGTGGGCGCTGATCCGCTCGGACGAGCCGCTATCCTGACCCGCATGGGTTGCTTCGCCTGCATGCAGATTCGCCCCGCCGCCTAGCGGCGGTCTGACGGTCGCCGCAACTGGCGCCGGGCGTACCGCCGGATCAGTGTCCTTCCGGCAGCCGTGACGCAGTGCTGCCGGATCCTCATCGTGATCCGGAGAGCATCCATGTCCCACCATCACCCTGTTGCCGTCTCCGAACACCTCGCCCTGTCGCTTGAGGCCCTGGGACCGGCCGGCCGCCACCGGCTGACCGGCCTGCGCCTGCTGCGCCTGGGTGACACCGCATCGGCGGTGCCGTACCTGACCCGGGCCGACGAGCTCGCCGGGGCGTGGTGACATGGGCCGCGCCGAACTGCTCCTGATGGTCGGGCTCCCCGGGGCGGGCAAGACCACCCGGGCCAGGGAGCTCGCCGCCGCGCGCCAAGCGCTGCGGTTCACCCCGGACGAATGGATGATCTCCCTGTACGACGGCGTGCAGCCCGACGGCCGCCGCGATCTGCTGGAGGGCCGGCTCCTCACGGTCGCCGGGCACGCGCTGCGGCTGGGCACCAGCGTCGTGCTCGACTTCGGCCTCTGGTCCCGCGACGAACGCTCGGCGCTGCGCTGGCTGGCGGCCTCGTGCGGAGCCTCCTGCGAGGTGGTCTATCTGCCCGTCGGCCGGACGGTCCAACGGGCCCGGATCGCCCACCGCCAGGCCACCGAACCGCACACCACGTTCCCGATGAGCGAAGCCGACCTCGACCTGTGGGACGGGCAGTTCGAGGCGCCGGACGCCGCCGAGCTGCGCGCCGGTTCACCCCTGCCGGAGCCACCACCGGGCTGGCCCGGCTGGCCCGAGTGGGCGGTCACCCGCTGGCCTACCCTCGACCTGACCCCATTTTGCTGACTCCGGCGTTGCCCGATCGGCAACAGACGAGGTCACGGAGTCGGATCACAGACGCTCGCTCGCCCACCCGGATCGTCGGTGGGAGCATCGGCGTCGTTGGTAGCTCAAGAGTTTCCGGAGCCTCCGGGCTCCGCAATCCGATGGAGCCTGTCATGGCCGCTGAGAGCACCGCGAAACGTCGCTCGGTCACCTTGACCGTTCTCATCTTCTTCGGCATGGCGCTGGTCGTCGCCGGATTGGTTCTGACCATCCTCGGCATCAGTGACGACGCCGCGCTCGAGGCGTCGATCGGCCCAGTTGATATCAAGGCCACCGGCGCTGGGCTGGCGGTCATGGCGGTGGGCGCGGTTCTGTCCGGCGGTGTCGCCATGAACCTCCCTGAGGGCGTCGAAACCTTCGGTCCGGCGCCTTTGTCCTTTTCGGAGCGGCTTCGCCGGCTCGGGCTGCCGATGTTGCTTCTGGCACTGGTCTCCCTGATCTTCCTCATCGTGATCGCAGTGCGGTGATGGAGTGGAGCGAGACGGACGCCGTCGAGGTCTTCGGCA
Organism: Actinoplanes sp. NPDC021490; assembly: GCF_055562135.1. Classification (NCBI taxonomy): domain Bacteria; kingdom Bacillati; phylum Actinomycetota; class Actinomycetes; order Micromonosporales; family Micromonosporaceae; genus Actinoplanes; species Actinoplanes sp. NPDC021490. The sequence continues at coordinate 168,563 of NZ_JBVHFW010000003.1, read as the reverse complement.
ACGATCCGGAAGGGAGCTACCTCGATGCGGTGCGCGATCCGGTCACCGGCCAATACCTCATGTACGCCCGCCCGTCCGGCAGCGGCGGTAGTGATGACTTCTACGCTCTGAAGGCAATCGTGGACGGCGTCGGGAAGGACCGCGCTCCGGCGGCACCCGTCTTTGCCATCGTCGACACCGGATTCGTGCACGGTCATCCCTCCCTCCGCGAACGGATTCTCGACGAGGTCGACTTCACCGGTGAGGGAACCGAGGATCTGCACGGGCACGGCTCGATGATGGCGCTCATGGCGGTGCAAGGTCTCGACGTCGCCGACTCGCGCCTGATCAATGTCAAGGTGGCGGACAAGAAGGGGCGCGGTGCTCCGGAGAATCTGATCCGGGGCATGGATTGGCTGCTCGCCTACCAGCAGAGCCATCCGGAGCTGAGAATCCTCGCCAGCATCAGTGCCGGGGTGTATCGACGTCGGGCGTTGGGTCTGCTCAGCTGCGACGGTTCGTGCGACGTGTGTTCGGCCGCCCTTCGCCTGGCCGCGGTGAACGTCATGGTCGGGGTGGCGTGGGGACGCAAGCCCAGGCAGGCGGCATGTCCGGCTTTGGCGGGCATCCGTCACCCTCAGTCCGGCATTGTGGCGACGACCCTGGTGGGCCTCGGTGGAACAGACTCCGGCGCGATTGTGGTCGATCCGATCGACCTGGCACGACCTCAGCCGCCTCGACCCCCGCTGACCATGTCGGCGATCGCGGGGTCAGCCGGTGATCGTTTCGCGCTTGACCTGGCGCGCGACCTGCTCGACCGCGACGACCAGCCGCAGGCCGAAAAAGTGTTCCGCAACGTCGCCGGGCACGGTGTGTCCGCCGAGGCCCGAGCCGAGGCGGTGGCTGGGCTCGGTGTCCTCCTCGCGGCCCAGGGCCGTGGTGCTGAAGCGGAACCGCTTCTGCGCGAGTGCGTGGAGGGCCAGTACGCGCAAGTTGGCGCCTGGCGAGGGCAATGTCTCTACACCCTCGGACGGCTGTGCCGCGATCGGGACCGGCCGGCCGCCCTCGACCTCATGCGCCAGTCGATTGCCGCCGGTGATCCGCAAGCCACGCAAACGGCGTCCAATTTTCTGGCCGTCGAGTTGTTGTCCGACGGAGAGTTCGAAGCGGCGTTGCCGTATCTCCTGGCGGCGGTCGAGGGACCGGACCCCGAGGTGGCTACCTCGGCCCGTTTTCATCTGGCCGGCGTTGATCGCAAGTTAGGGCGACGGGCCGAGGCGTACGACAACTATCGATCGGTCGCCGGGTCCGAATCGTCTCGACGGCACCAGGCTCATCTGAGCCTGGGCAGCATGCTTGCCGAGGAAGGGCAGCTGCAGGAGGCCGCCGCGATGTTACATCGCGCTACCGAGGGTGACGACGTCGACGTCGCCGCCTTCGCGGAGCTCGGTCTCGGCGACATCGCGGCTGCACTTCACGACCCGGCTCTGGCCGCTGCGTTCTGGACGAGGGCTGTGGTTCGCAATGTGGAGCCGGCGTCCGGCCTGGCTCGCCAGAGGATGGGCCACTGATTTGCACTCCGTGCAACGGTGCATTTAGTGTAAATACGTGGTGGTCAATACCGAGTCGCCGGATCGGCGGGCTGCTCTCAAGGCCCGGCACCGGCGGGCGATCCTCGACGCGGCCAAGGGGCTGATCGAGCAGGGCGGCGCGGCGCGGTTCAGTGTGGATCAGCTGGCCGAGCGGGCCGACGTGTCGCGGCGCACGATCTTCAACCACTTTGTCTCGATCGACGACGTGGTGACGACGGCGTGCACCGAGGTGCTGGGGGCCGTGATCGAGACCTTTCGCCGGCAGGTCAGCGCGAGCGCCGTCGAGGCGGGCGGGCGGGCCGAGATGTTCGAGACCGTGGCCGCGGCCCTGCGGGCGACCGACGTGCCGAGCACCATCGCCTTCCTGTGGCGGGCGCTCGGCGGGTTCAGCGCCGACGATCCGCGGCCCCAGCAGATCTTTCAGGCGACCTTTTCCCGTACGACGGCGGATCTGGCCCGGGAACTGGCCGGGCGCCACGCCGACCGCGATCCGCTCGAGGCCGAACTGCTGGTCAGCTCGCTGATGCACGGCACCGAGGTGATCGCCCACCACTGGATAGCCGACACCGGCGCCGGCACCGGCCGGCAGGCCCGCGCACACTGGCAGAAACTGCTCGACCGTTTGATCGACCATATCCGTACCGGTTACTGACGTCCCTCCTCGAGAGAACCGGATCAATGGCTGAACTGCTGTACCGACTGGGACGCTTCTGCGCCCGCCGCGCCTGGACCGTGGTGCTGACCTGGGTCGCCGTCCTGGCCCTGTCCGTCACCGGCTACCTGGCCTTCGGCGGCGCGCTGTCGTCGCAGGTCACCATTCCGGGCACGGCCACCGAGGAGGTCTCGGGCAAGCTGGCCGAGCGGTTCCCGAGCGCGAGCGGCGGCAACGGCGCGATCGTGTTCCACACCGCCGACGGGTCGGCGTTCACGGACACCCAGCGTACGGAAATCGGAAAGCTCCTCGAGAGCACGGCCGATCTGGACGGCGTGGCCGCCACCACCAACCCGTTCAGCACCGAGCAGCAGCTGGCGGATCGGGCCGCCGAGATCACCGCCGGGCGGCAGAAGCTGGAAGCCGGCCGGGCCCAGGTCGAGCAGCTGCCCGCGGCCCAGCGCGAGGTGGCCGAGCAGCAGCTCGAGGCGCAGAGCACCACCCTGGACCAGTCGCAGCAGCTGATCGACATGTCGGCCCGGATCCGTACGGTGTCGGAGGACGGCACCGCCGCGGTCGCGCAGGTCATCTTCACCGAGGCCCGGCTCGACGTCACCCCGGAGACCAAGCACAGCGTCGTCGACCACGTCGGCGCGGGCGTGCCGGCCGGGGTCGAGGCCGACTTCTCCAACGACATCACCCAGGGTGTTCCCGAGATCCTCGGCGTGGGCGAGGTCGCCGGTGTGGTCATCGCCGCGATCACCCTCATGATCATGCTGGGGGCGGTGCTCGCCGCGGCCCTGCCGATCGTCACCGCCCTGGTCGGCGTGGGGATCGGCGTCACCGCGTCGCTCGCGCTGAGCGGCGTCGTCGAGATGCTCTCGATCACGCCCGTGCTGGGGGTCATGCTCGGCCTGGCGGTCGGCATCGACTACTGCCTGTTCATCCTCAACCGGCACCGCCGCCAGTTGCTCGGCGGTGTCGAGCTGCACGAGTCGATCGGGCTGGCCAACGGCACGTCGGGCAACGCGGTGGTCTTCGCCGGCTCGACCGTGCTGGTCGCCCTGCTCGCGCTGAACGTCACCGGCATCGGCTTCCTCGGCATGATGGGCACGGTCGGCGCGATCTGTGTCGCCGTCTCGGTGATGCTGGCCGTCAGCCTCACCCCGGCCCTGCTGTCGCTGCTCGGCCCGCGGATCCTGCGCCGCAAGGCCCGCGCGGCCATCGGGCGGGCCCACCACGGCCAGGTTCCGAACAAGCCGATGAGCACCGGCCGCGCGGTGCTGACCGTGATCGGCGGGCTGGCCGTGCTGCTCGCGATCGCCGTGCCCGCCCTGTCGATGCGCCTCGGCCTGCCCGACGGCAGCTCCGAGGCCGAGGACTCCACGCAGTACCAGGCGTACAAGGTGATCGAGGACAAGTTCGGCGCGGGCGTCAACGGGCCGCTGCTGGTCGTGGCCGACGTGCCGCAGCCGGTCACCGAGCAGGCCGCCTCGGTGGCCGAGCAGGTGCGCATCGCCGACCGGCTGCTCGCGCTGGACGACGTGGTCGCGGTCGCGCCGATCGGGCAGTCCGAGGACAAGACCCTGTTCGCGTTCCAGGTCATCCCGGCCGACGGCCCGTCCAGTTCGTCCACCGAGCAGCTCGTCCGCGACCTGCGCGAGCTTTCGCCGCTGCCCACCGACGTGCGGCTCGGCGTGGCCGGCAGCGCCAGCGGCAACATCGACATCTCCGAGCAGCTGGCCGACGCGCTGCCCGGCTATCTCGGGCTGGTGCTGGGCCTGTCGCTGCTCATCCTGATCTTCGTGTTCCGCTCGATTCTGGTGCCGCTGACCGCGACCCTCGGGTTCATCCTGTCGCTGTTCGCCACGTTCGGCGGCCTCACCGCGATCTTCCAGTGGGGCTGGGTCGGCGGGGTCTTCGGCGTGCACGACCCCAACCCGGTGCTCAGCTTCCTGCCCACGATCCTGATCGGCATCCTGTTCGGGCTGGCCATGGACTACCAGCTGTTCCTGGTGTCGGGCATGCGCGAGGCGTACGCCCACGGCGCCCCGGCCCGGCTGGCGGTGCGTCAGGGTGTGCGCGCCGGGCGTACGGTCGTGATCGCCGCCGCCATCATCATGATCTCGGTGTTCGGCGGCTTCATCTTCTCCAACACCGCGATCATCCGGTCGCTCGGTTTCGGGCTGTCCTTCGGCGTGCTGACCGACGCGTTCCTCGTACGCATGCTGCTGATCCCGGCCGTCATGCACCTGCTCGGCCGGTCGGCCTGGTGGATCCCGCGCTGGCTCGACCGTCTGCTGCCCAACGTCGACGTCGAGGGCGCGGCCCTGGAACGCAACCATCCCGTGGCCGCGCCTGGCACTCTTGACCGGTGAGCAACTCGACTTGGCCACGGCTTCTCGTGGCGGACTGGACCGATACCCGCGACACGCTGCACATGTGGACGCAGATCGTCGGCAAGGTACGGATGGCCTACGCGCCGCCGGTCAACCACTGGTGGCACGTCACGCTCTATCCGAGCGCGCGCGGGCTGAGCACGTCGGCGGTCCCGTACGAGGGCGGGGTGTTCGACATCGAGTTCGACTTCCTCGATCACCGGCTGCGGGTGCGCACCAGCGACGGCCGCGCCGGTGAGGTGACGCTGGAAGCCAAGACGGTGGCCGCCTTCTATGCCGAGACGATGAAGACGCTGGCCTCGCTGGGTATCGAGCCGACCATCCACGCGGTGCCCAACGAGGTCGAGTCGGCGATCCCCTTCGCCGAGGACCAGACCCATTGCTCGTACGACGGTCAGGCCGCGCAGCTGTTCTGGCGGCAACTGCTGCAGGCCCAGCGGGTGTTCGAGCGTTTCCGGTCCGAGTTCGTCGGCAAGGCCAGTCCGGTCCACTTCTTCTGGGGCGCGATGGACCTGGCCTACACCCGCTTCTCCGGCCGGCAGGCCCCGACGCACCCCGGCGGCGCCCCCAACTGCCCGCCGTGGGTGATGCAGGAGGGCTATTCCCACGAGCTGGCCAGCTTCGGCTTCTGGCCCGGCGGGGGTGCGGAGGGTGCGTTCTACGCGTACGCCTATCCGGAGCCCCCCGGCTATGCCGAGCGCAACGCGGCCTTCTACGACGAGGCCCTGCGCGAGTGCGTGCTGCCCTACGAGACCGTCGCCGGTTCCGACGACCCCGACGCGACCCTGCTGACGTTCCTGCGCTCGACCTACCTGGCCGCCGCCGACCTGGCCGACTGGGACCGCCCGGCGCTGGAAGCCGTCTCGCCTTAGTTCTTGCGGGCGATCCCGGCGTACATGGAGACCTCGGCGGGGTCGGGGCGCGGTGGCGGCTCGGTGTCGTCGCGCCACCGGGGGAGGGGTACGACGCCCGGCGGCAGCGTGTCGAGGCCGTCGAAGAACTGGCTGACCTCGTCGCGGGAACGCAGCCGGCCCGCACCGTGGCGGCCGGACGTGATCGACGCGACGACCTCGGGCGGCAGCCAGTCCCCCGAGGCGTGCGAGAGGGCCACGTAACTGCCGGGCGGCAAGGCCTCGGCGAAAGTGCGGACCAGCGCGTACGGGTCCTGGTCGTCGGTGATGAAATGCAGCACGGCCAGCAGCATCAGGCCGATCGGCCGGTCGAAATCGAGCGTGCGGCGGGCCTCGGCGATGATCGTGGCGGGGTCCCGCAGGTCGGCGTCCACGTAGGAGGTGGCGCCGGTCAGCAGCGCCCGGGCGTGGGCCAGCACGAGCGGGTCGTTGTCGACGTAGACGACCCGCGAGCCGGGCGCGACCTGCTGAGCGACCTCGTGCGTGTTGCCGGCCGTGGGCAGCCCGGTGCCGATGTCGAGAAACTGGCGTACGCCCTCGGACCCGGCCAGATAGGTGACCGCCCGGCGCAGGAACCGCCGGTTTTCCACCACGGCCGTGCGGATGCCGGGGAACTGGGCGGCGATCGCGTCCCCGGACTCCCGGTCGGCGGCGAAGTTGTCCTTGCCACCGAGCCAGTAGTCGTAGCGGCGGGCCGGATGCGGCACGCTCGTATCGAAGGCGCTCATTCGCGGATCTTACGCCCGGCCCGCCACCCGCCGGCCGGTGCACTTTGCGGCCTTCGGGGCCAGGGCGTGTTTCGTGGCTGGTCCCGACCTGCGCCGGGCTCAGCCACGAAACACGCCCTAATCCGGAGTGACCAGGCCCTGCAGGCCGACCACGATGGCGATCAGGCCGAAGATCGCGAGCAGCAGGGCGGGCGGCGCCGTGCGTCTGGTCAGCCGGTCCCAGAGCAGCGCCACGCCGACGAGGATGCCGACCACCTCGAAGTGGAAGACGCGCGGCCCGTCGAACAGGTGCACGAGCAGGTAGTAGCCGCCCGCGACGAGTGCCACCACGCCGACGATCCACCCGAACGGCGCCACCCGGTCGGCGCCCCGGCCGAGGGCGTCCCCGGCCCGCGGCACCCGCCGCAGCAGTGAGATCGCCAGCAGGAACCCGCCGACGATGTTGGCTAGGTCGAGAAGCAAGGCCATGATCACGGCGCTCGATATACCCGGGAGCGCTCCCACGGGAAACCTGGCCCGGTTCTACCGCCCGAAGTGAATCAGCCCGGCCCAGTCGGTGATCGGACGGTCCAGCGAGGCCAGCTGGGCCTTGCGCAGCGCGTCGGCGGGACGCTCGCCGGCCGCGATGCGTTCGTGGAAGAGCACCATCAGCTCGGACGTCGCCCGGTCGGGCAGGCCCCACTGGGCCGCGACGACCGAGCCGGCGCCCGCGGCCAGAAAGGTGGCGGCCAGGCTGAACGCCTCGTCCCAGCCCCGCCCGGAGACCGCGCTGCGGCAGGCGGCCAGGACGACCAGGCCGGGGCGCCGGCCGTTGCGGGTCGCGGTGGCCAGGCGGTCGGCGCTGAGCCGCTCGCCGCCGTCCAGCAGCAGGTAGGCCTGGTCGTCCCGGACGCCGCCGTGGCAGGCCAGATGCAGCACCCCGCCGGTCTCGGCGTCCTCGGCCAGCCACGCCTCGACCTCGGTGGCGCTGCCGGTGCCGTCGGCGGTGTCCGCGGGGCGGCCGATGTAGCGGGCCCGCGGGAAGAAGCGGTCGTGGACGGTGTGCGCTTCGACCCGGGCGGCGGGCAGGTCGGGAGCGGCGCCGCCGGTGTCGGGGTCACCGACGATCAGCGCCGGGCCGCCCGTCCCGGCCCCGGCCGTGGCCGCCCGGCACAGCATCCGGGCCGAGGGGGCGTACGAGATGGTGGCGCGCTCGATCGCGTACGTCCCCGCCGATCGGGCGGCATGCCAGGCCACGGTGCCGAGTTCACCCATCGGGATGAGCACCAGCCGCGGCTCCCGGCCGCCGACCGGCCCGGCCAGCTCGTCGAGCAGCGGCCCGATCGCCGCGTTCCAGGCCCACGCGCCGTCGTCGTTGATCTGCTGCGGCTCCAGGTCGCGCTCGGCCGCGGTCGCGATCGCGGGCCGGGGCGGATCGGTCAGGCCCGGCAGCTCGAGGATCGTGGCCGGGCCGTCGGCCGGGACGATGACCGCGCATCCGGCCTGGTCGTCCTCGGGGACCAGGTAGACCAGCGCGTCGCTCTGCAGGGCGATCAGCGCCGCCCGGATCTCGTCGCCGGTCGGTGGGTCGAGCAGGCGGCGCGGTTCGACCAGCCGCTCGAAGACCGCGTGGCGCAGCGCGGCCGGCTTGGCCTCGAGCCCGGCGGGCAGCGCGGCCCACTGCCCGGCCAGGTCGTCGAGGCCCGCCGCGGCCAGCTGTTCCGGCACGTCCCGGGTCTCGGTCGTCGCGTGCAGGATCAGCGCACGGCCCGCCTCCAGCGCCGCGGCCGCGCCCTCGGCATCACCGTCGACGGCGTGCCAGCCGGCGACCTCGAGCGCGTCGTCGGCCGCCCACGTCACGACGGCGGCCGCGGCCGCGGTGTGCGCCTGCATCAGCACCTGCCACATGTGCCCGCGCAACCCGTCGGCCCCGACCACCTGGGCCTCGGCATCGCGCCCGGTCATCCGGTAGGCCAGCCCCAGCCGCAGGCAGATCATCGCCCAGTGCGGGTGCCCCGGCCAGCCGGCCAGGTCGCGCGCCTGCTCCAGCAGCGCGATCCCCTCGTCCGCGTCCCGCAGCGCGCCGGACATCGGGCGCACCGACATCCGGGTGATCATCCGGGACACCCCGCTCGGCGCCTGGCTGGTCGCCCAGGCCCGGTTGAGCAGGGCGTCGGCCAGTATCAGCAGGTAGTACGGTCGCTGCGGGTCTCCCTCGGCGGCATGCATGGCGGCCATCCGCAAGTCGCGGATTGAGACCCAGTCCAGCGCGGGGTTGCCGTGGCCCGAGCCGATCAGCCCGATCAACGCGAACAGGTACGCCTTGTTGATCGGCGAGAGATCCATCCGTGCGGCGTCGCGGCGCAGCTTGTTGACCACCTTGGGCGCCACCGCCTCCCCGGCCGTGAGCAGCCGCAAAGCCTGCTGGACGGGGGCCGGCAACGAGCCTCCGACCTCGGGTGGTGCGGCGAACCGGCCCCCGCGCGGCCGGGTGACGTTGCGCGCCATGAACTCGGCCATCCCGATGAGCGAGTCGAGCTCGTCCCGCAGCGGCGAGTCCGCGGGCAGCCGGGCCCGCAGTTCGGCCAGCCGGCCCGGATAGGCGGTCAGCGCGGCCACGTCCCGATGCTGATAGCCGGTCAGGAGTTCGGCCACCGCCCGCAGGGCCGCGGTCTCGTCCTCGCCGATGTGGGGGGCCAGCTCGTCGACCGCCCGGCTCAGATCGTCGGCGCCGGCCCCGGGGTGGCCCTGGGCCAGCGCCGTCATCACCCGCTGAAGCTCGGCCGCGGCCTCCTCGACATTCACACCCCTGTACTGACGGACTGCCCGCCGCGGGTTCAGCTGCCCGGGCTGGAACCGATGATCAGGAAGGTGGGAACAGTCCGGTCGGCGGCGTGTCCGCCGGGCGGCGGCAGCCGCAGCATGGTGATCAGGACCTCGCGCGGCCACCAGCGGGTCGGCTCGCGCCAGCCGCACTCCACGATCGTGGCCTCCGGGTTGTCGGCGCAGTCCCCGATCTGTTCCCAGTGGTCGAGCTGCGTGGCGACGACCTGGCGCGACCGCAGCCACGGCGAGCCGGGCGGCAGCCGGTAGGCCCGTACGACCGGCTTGCCCCGATCGCTGCGGAGGCTGCGCGCGACGATGCCGGCCCGGTCGAGGACGGCCCGGTCGAATCCCGGACCGTCCGGCGCCGGCAGCTCCGCTCCTTCGGGCGGGCTGATCGCATGCGCGACGCCGGCCGCGTTCCACCGGACCAGGCCGAGGGCGCCCACGGCGAGAACGACAACCAGCCCCGCGAGAGCGACGCCCAGGCGCCATCCACCGATCCGCACAGCGGGGAGTTTAGGCGGTGGCGCGTATCCCAAGATCCCGGCGGGCGGTTGTTCAGGAGAGGCCGACACCGAGGAGACCCCGATGGGACGCACCATGAAAGCCGCCCTGGCCGTTGCGTGTGCGGCAGCGTTCCTGCCGGGCACCCCGGCGTACGCCGCGCCGCCGCCGGCCGAGTCCATCGTCATGGAACGCACCGGCGGGTTCGCCGGCCGGCACGACACGTTCGTCGTCGACCGCTCGACCGCCGGCGGCCGGCGCCCGCTCCGCCTGGCCGGCAGCGCCGAGTTCCGGTCGCTGCGCGGCTCGTACCAGCCGAAGAACTCCTGCTGCGACCTCTACTCCTATCGGCTCACGGTCGCCTACCGGCACGGCCGGGCCAAGACGGTCACCACTGTTCAGGGCGCCACCGCCCCGCGCATCCTCTGGTCCACCATCAACGAGGTGCAGCGTGTCGGGCGAAGCTCAGAAGGGCTCGCGCGCGGACTCGCGTGACCCCGGCAGCCACGGCGGCACGCGGTGGCGGTTGGACGGATAGAGACGGCCCGTGGGCGCATCCATCAGCCGGTCGGACAGCACGGGATGTGTCCGCACGACCCTGGTGCTGCCCTCGGAGCGGTCGAGAGCGTGCTCGGCCGGCCGGGAAACAGATTCCGGCTCCGCCGGCTCCTCCGTCCTGGCCCGATGAGCGCCGGTCCGCACCGGCAGGCCCTCGGCGCCCCGTCCGGACCGGACAGCGAAGATCACGATTGCGAGCCCGAAACACATCACAAAAATGAAGAACACGAACTTAACGTAACCGCGACATCCGCGCATGGTCACCGGACGCCAATAGCAAAAGCCGTGATGATCGGATAACCACGAGCCGCTAGCCGGACTAATCAGATCGAGCGCGCGAACAGCCGTAACTCAGGACAAGAGCACGGTGCCGGCCTGACGGATCGCCCGTAGTCCCCGCCGCGCCACCGGATCGCCGCCGGCCGCCAGCCCCTCGAGACGGCTGCGCCAGAACGTCCAGCGGGGCAGGTTGAAGCCGCCCTCGGACAGCCCCTCGTGCTCGGCCCGCTCGCGCAGCCGGCCGGGTCCGGGCCCGAACGTGCGCCGGTGCCGGGTCGCGGTGGCCAGCTCGGGCCCGCACTGCTCGAACCACTCGACGGCGGCCGGCAGGTGCTCCGCCGGGTCGGCGAACGTCTCCAGCGCCGTGCCGATCGACCACAGCCCGAACAGCGAGAAGTCGATGCCGGCCGCGGTCAGCCGGGCCGCGAAGCCGTTCAGCCGGGTCCACGACTCGACGCTGCGGTCGTCCGGCGGCACCAGATTCCATGCCTCCCGCATCTGCGCGCCGAAAATCGGCAGGTCGCCGAAGAGCCGCCGCCCGCCGACGCGCACACCCTCGACATCGGTTTCCCGTACGCGGGTGAGCAGCGCGACCAGCTCGTCCAGGTCCTGCTCGCCGGCCTCGGCGGCCGCGTCCACGACCTCCTTCCAGGTGGCCCAGAGCAGGCCCTCGAGGACCGGTTCGGACGCGCCCGCCCGGGCCGCCGTCACGATCCTCTGTATCGACATATCGAGATGCATGAGATTTTATGATCCTGACCCGCGCCGGAAACGGAGTTCGACGAGCGTGCTCAGCGTCCGGCTTACCTCTGAACGTTTGAGGAGTGCTCCTTGAAACAACGTACCGTCGTGCTGGCCGCCGTCTCCGCGATCGCGGTGACCGCCGGTCTCACGGCCACCCCGGCGTCCGCCGCACCCGGCACCGACGCCGCCGCTTCACCGGCCGCCGTTGAAGCTTCGCTGGGCGAGGACAACCTCCCGCATCCGCTGGGCGAACAGCGCGAGGCCGAACGCACCGAGGCGCTCAAGAAGCTCATCGCAGGCCAGGTCACGAGCGAGACCCGTACGGGATCGGAGGTCATCAAGCTCGGCCAGAACCGCTTCGTCGAATACCGCAAGAAGGAGACGAAGACCGACCCGATCCTCACGTTCCTGGTCGAGTTCGGCGACGCCGTCTACCCGGCCGCCGGTGGCACCCCCGGACCGGTGCACAACCGGATCGCCCAGCCCGACCGGGCCAACGACAACTCGACGATCTGGGCGCCCGACTTCAGCCCGGCGTACTACAAGAAACTCCTGTTCGACAAGAAGCAGGAGTCGATGACGACCTTCTACTCGAAGCAGTCGGGTGGCCGGTACACGGTCGGCGGGGACATCTCCGAGTGGGTGAAGGTGCCCTACAACGAGGCCCGCTACGGCAGCAACGAGATCGGCGAGGACGACGGGTACTGGAACTTCATCAAGGACAGCGCCACCGCCTGGTACGACTCGCAGGTCGCGGCGGGCAAGACGCCCGAGCAGATCAAGGCATACCTGAAGACCTTCGACGTGTGGGACCGCGACGACTTCGATAAAGACGGCGACTTCAACGAGCCGGACGGCTACGTCGACCACTTCCAGGCCATCCACGCCGGCGAGGGCGAGGAGGCCGGCGGCGGGGCGCAGGGCGCCGACGCGATCTGGTCGCATCGGTGGTACGCGTACTCGGACCTGGACGGCACCGCCGGACCCGCGAACAACCTGGCCGGCGGCGTGCAGATCGGCGACACCGGCCTGTGGATCGGCGACTACACGACCGAGCCGGAGAACGGCGGCCTTGGCGTCTTCGCCCACGAGTACGCCCACGACCTGGGCCTGCCCGACCTGTACGACACGGCGGGCGGCGACAACGGCACCGGCTTCTGGACGCTGATGTCGGCCGGCTCCTGGCTGGGCCGCGGCGCCCCGACGATCGGCTCGACGCCCGGCTACATGGGCGCCTGGGAGAAGATCTTCCTCGGCTGGTCCAACTTCGTGACCGTCAAGCCCGGCAAGTCCAAATATGTGACCCTCGGATCGGCCGCGCGCGGCGAGGGTGTGCTGCCCCAGGCGGTCGTGGTGCCGCTGGCCGACGGCTCGTACTACGCCGCCGAATACAGGACGTACACCGGCTACGACGAAGTGCTCAAGACCGGCCCGTACAACTGGGGCTGGCAGGACACCAGGCCCGACTGGGCCGAGCGCTTCCCGTACCAGGACGGCCTGGTGGTCTGGTATGTGAACCCGGCCGTCGGCAACAACAACACGAGCCGCCACCCCGGTACGGGCCTGGCCCTGCCGGTGGATGCCCGCCCGGCCCCGGTCGTCTTCCCGGACGGCGCCCTGCTCGGCAACCGCCGCCAGCCCTTCGACGCCTCGTTCGGCCTGCAGAAGACCGACCCGGTCACGTTCCACCGCAACGGCGTCCCGGTCTCGGTGCCCAAGCAGCCGGCCATCCCGGCCTTCAACGACTCCGACCCGCTGCGCTACTGGAACGCGGCCAACCCGCAGAACTCGGTGAAGGTGGCCGGGGCCGGCGTGAAGATCGAGGTCAAGACCCAGATCACCGGCCTGATCCCGCTGATGACCGTCAAGGTCACCCCGCCCGCCGCCTAGGCAGCGGTGCGGCCGGGCCTCGTGGACAGCCACGGGGCCCGGCCCGCCCGGGGGAGTGCTGTGGTCAGCACTTCTTCCAGGCGAGGTGATAGACGGTGTCGAGGTTGCCGTCGGTGGAGTCCATGGTGAGCATGCTGGTGGTCTTCTTGGTGTCCGACCGGCCGGCGCTGACCCGCAGCTCCGTGTTGACGTTGAGGTTTCGCTCCTCGCCGCAGGGGTGGTAGGCCAGCGAGCTGATGCCGATGCTGTCGGTGCGCTGCCAGTCCCCGTCGAGCGGGCCGCTGAAGTTGTGCCGGCTCTTGGTGGTCTGCCGCTCGCCCTGGAAGTAGTAGAACGAGGTCTGGGTCGCGGAGGCCCCCCGCTCGAGGCGGGCGAACCCACGGTAATCGGTGCGGGCGATGGCGTACGTGAAGCCCTGCGGCACGTGGACGTTCAGGCCCAGCTGGCAGTTCTTCCGGAAGTCGATGGGCTTCGCGCCCACTCCGACCTGGGCGGTGAACGCGCTGTAGGTGACGGTGAAGGCCTTGCTGTCCGGTGACACGCTCACGTCGGCGGTGCCCCAGGGGCAGCCCGAGCCGTTGGCCGACACCACGTCGATGACCATGTCGTCCTTCGGCCCCGAGGTCCACGCGGGGGACGCTTGAGCGGGAGTCGAAGTGAGCAGCGCGGCGAAGGCCGAGACGCCGATGGCGAGTGTCTTGAGCATGGTGAGCCCTCCAGAATTCAGGTCAGTGGAATGCGGTGCTCCCTGGCCAGGGCATTGCTCGCATAACGTACATATGCCTCGTCGCATCGCGGACTGATTGACACCGGAGCCGACGATCTTGAGCGCGGCGGCGCCGCCATTCGGTCCGCGCGGGGGAGCACGCGGTAGCCGATCGGACGGCCCCGAAAGCGACGTCACCCTCGCGGGCCGGGGAAGGGCCGGGCCGATACGGGTTCGCTATCGTTCGGGCTCGTTGATCACGGGACGGGGAGACGATATGGGCCGGCGACGGTACTGGGCCGCGGGAATGCTCATGCTCGCGGTCGCGGGTTGCACCCCGGACTCCGAGCCGGCCGCGAGCGCTTCGCCGGCGCCGGCGCCGGTGTTCGCCGCCGGCTGCCCGAGCTTGTCCGCCGCACCGTACGGCGTCGGCGCCGAGGGCAGACAACTGCCGGGCAAGACGGTGCCTGAGGAGCAACGGGCGCTGGACCGGCTCGTGCCGGGCGCGCAGATGGACTATGTCGTCTGCCGATATTCGAGGCCGGGTGCCGCCGCCCCCGGCATCGAGATCGACGTGCGGACGTTCCGCGGTGCGAGCGGCGCGGCCCAGGCCACGACCCTGGCCGACGCGGAGCAGGGCTCGACATCGGACTCGTACACCGACTTCGTCACCCTGCCCGGCACCGGCGACAACGGGGCCTTCGCCTGGTACGACGACCCGTACGTCTCCATGGCCACGCACTCGGGCAACGCGTACGTGGTCATCACCGCGGACCCGGGCACCGCCGCCGGCCAGGAACCCTTGCGGAAACAGGCGCCCACGCTGACCACCATCATGACCAGCGTGCTGCAGGCGCTGCGGTAGCCCGCCCGCGCGAGAAGTGCGCCGCGCTGAGCGCGAGAAGCTTCTGCTGCGTGGCCGGGTCGTGCGAGACCGGTGGAGTGGCGGCCTCGACGCCCCGGTTGAAGTATCGGCCGGTGACTCCGGCCAGCTCCGGATCGGTGGCGAGGCGCAGGGTGGTCGCGGCGCCCTCGGCCGGGGTGAGCATGGTGCGGCGAAGGAGCGCGGCGAACGGGCGCAGCAGCGCGGGCACCAGGTCGTCGATGATGTCGGTGGCGACGATGCCCGGATGCACGGCGTTGACGGTCACCTGGTCGGGGGCCAAACGCCGGCCGAGGGCGTGCCCGGCGGTGACGGTCATGAGCTTGGCCCGCGCGTACGCCTCGAACGGCACGAACCCCTCCTCGGGGTTCAGTTCGGCCAGGTCGCCGACGCCGGCGAGGTCGAGAACCGCCGGGCGGGGCTTCCCGGCGAGCTTGATCTGCCGTGTGTCGTTGAGCGTGTCGCTGGCCACGTTGACCACCCGGGCCCGGCCGCGCCGCAGCGGTCCGTCCAGCCCGGTGATCAGGCCGTAGGCGGCCAGATAGTCGAGGGCGATGTGCATCTCGAGACCGTCGGCCGAGACGCGGTGCCCGGGAAAGTGTGCCCCGGCGTTGTTGATCAGCAGGTGGATCCGCTCGTGGCGGGCGGCGATGATCCGCGCGGCCGCCGTGACGTCGTCGCGCCGGGACAGGTCGCCGGGGATGATGTCGATCCCGGGGCCGAGGTGGGCGCGGAGGGCGTCGGCGCGAGCCGGGTCGCGGGCGACGGTGACGACGTGCGCGCCCGCGTGGACGAGCTCGGTGGCGATGATCAGGCCCATGCCGCCGGTGGCGCCGGTGACGACGGCGACCTTCCCGGTCAGATCGGGGAGCTCGATGGTCATCGGGTGATCCGGGGGCGGGCCCGGACGTACCGCGGGGTCTCGGCCTCCTCGATCAGGAAGGTGGCGAGGTCGGCGCGGCCCACAGAACTCCACACCCGTACGGGCCGGGCCGTGCCGATCCGGCTGTGCCCGGTGGCCGGGTCATCCGACAACTTCGGCGGCCGCACGATCGTCCACTCCAGGCCCGACGCGGTGATCAGCCGTTCCATCGCCTCCTTGTCGCGCATCCGGTCCGGCACCCCGGCCCAGACCGCGCGCGAGTAGAGCGATTTGTCGTGGCTCTCCAGGACTCCGTGGGCGCTGACGGCGATCAAGCGGGCGACGCCGGCCGAGTCCATCGCGGGCAGCGTCGAGCGGATGCCGTCGGTGCACACCGTCGTCGGGCCCTTCCGCGCTGCGCCGAGAGCGCTGATCACCACGTCGGCGCCGGGCAGGGCGCCGGCCAGGGCCGGGACGTCGGTGACCTCGGGCCAGATCGCTTCCTCGAGCCCTGGCCGGGGCGTGAAGGTGCCCGCCCGGCGGACGAGCGCCACGACCGTGTGACCTCGTCGGAGAGCCGTGGCCACCACCAGCCGTCCGGTGGCCCCCGATGCGCCAAGGACGGCGATCCTCAACCGCTGTGATACATCTTGTCTCATAGAGGAAGCATGCACCGACGTGGACTATGAGTCAAGACGTCTCATAAGCTGGGGGACGTGAACGCCGAGACGGATCCGCGATTTCAGCGCAGCCGGGAAGCCATCCTCCAGGCCGCTCGTGAGCTGCTGCTGGAGAAGGGCCCGGGCGCGGTCACGCACGCGCTGGTGGCCGAGCGGGCGCGGGTGGGCCGGGCGACCGTCTATCGGCACTGGCCGCGCGCCGACCAGATTCTGGGCGAGGCGATGGCCACCGTGCCGATGCCGTTTCTCGGCGAACCCACCGTTCCGACCCGGGACTGGCTGCGGCGCGAGCTGACCGCGCTCGCCCGTGAGCTGGAGATGGACGAGGTGCGCGCCGTGTCCACGATCCTGGCCGGCGCCGCGCTCTGGGACGACAAGATGGACGCTCGGCGGGCGCGGTTCGCCGGCATCCTGGCCGGCCGCCTCGCCGCCGCGCTCGACGCGGCCCAGGCGCGGGGCGAGCTCACTCCGGCCGTGTCCAGCCGCAACGCCGCCGCCCTGGCCATCGGCCCGCTCTACTACCGCAGCACGATCGAGCACGCCCCGGCCGACGCCGACCTCATCGAAGCTGCGGTCGCCGCGATGGGCGCCTGGAGCTGAGCGGACGGGCAAGACTCTTCACAGATTGACGGCAGACTATGTACGGTCGGGGCATGCGCACCCGTCTTGCTGTGCTCCTTGCCTGCGCCCTCCCGCTGACCGGAGCGGCGGCCCCGGCCCAGGCCGCCCCGCCCGCGGTGGCGCTGGGCAGTGTCATTCCGGCCCCGGTGGACGTGCGGCCGGGTGGCGCCGGGTTCACGCTCACGCCGGGCACCGTCATCGAGGCGCCGGGCGGCGCGCGGCCGGTCGGGGAGCGGCTGGGGGAGGCGCTGCGCCTGCGGGTGGTGGGTCACGCGTCCGGGCGTACGCCGAAGATCGCTCTGGAAATGGGCCGGGTGGGGGCGCAGCCGGAGAGCTACAAGCTGTCCGTGAAGAAGCGCGGCATCACCCTGCGCTCCTCGACGGCGGCGGGGCTGTTCGCCGGCGTGCAGACGTTGCAGCAGCTCGTGCCGTTGAGCGGGGCGCGCACCGTCGCCGGTGGGGAGATCGTCGACTACCCGCGGTTCGGCTATCGCGGGACGATGCTCGACATCGCGCGGCACTTCCACACGCCGGCCGAGATCAAGCGGCACATCGACGAGATCAGCAAGTTCAAGGTGAACTACCTGCATCTGCACCTGTCGGACGACCAGGGGTGGCGCATCCAGATCGACTCGTGGCCGCGGCTCACGACGGTCGGCGGGGCGGCCGGCACCGGCGTCGACGGGGTGGGCGGCGGCTACCTGACCAAGGCCGACTACCGCGATCTGGTGCGGTACGCGGCCAGCCGGTACGTGACGATCGTGCCCGAGATCGACATGCCGGGGCACGTCAACGCGGCCCAGGTGGCGTATCCGGAACTGACCTGCGACGGGGTCGCGCCGCCGCCGCGCACGGACACCGCGGTCGGGTACAGCTCGCTGTGCATCGGGTCGGAGACGACGTACCGCTTCGTCGAGGACGTGATCCGCGAGCTGGCCGCGATGACGCCGGGGCCGTACATCCACATCGGCGGTGACGAGGCGCACGCGACGCCGGAGGCCGATTACCTGACGTTCCAGAAGCGGGTGCTTCCGCTGGTCCGCAAGTACGGCAAGACCGCGTACGGGTGGAACGAGATCGCCGCCGCCCCGGAGGCCGCCGCCGCGGTGGCCCAGTACTGGGGGCTGACCACGCAGAACGCGACCCTGGCGGCGGCCGTGGCCCAGGGCACCAAGGTGATCATGTCGCCGGCCAACCTGGCGTACATCGATCAGAAGTACGACCCGTCGACCCGGCTCGGACTCAGCTGGGCCGGCTACATCGAGGTGCGCACGGCGTACGACTGGGATCCGGGGTCGCACGTGACCGGCGTACCGGAAAGCGCTGTTCTCGGGGTGGAGGCGCCGCTCTGGTCGGAAACCCTGCGCAGCCTGGACGACATCGAGTTCATGGCCTTCCCACGGCTGGCCGCGATCGCCGAGCTGGGATGGTCGCCGGCCCGGGACTGGGAGTCGTTCCGGACCCGGCTGGGCGCCTACGGGCCGCGCTGGACGGCTCGCGGCGTCGACTTCTACCGTTCGCCGCAGATCGACTGGGCGAACTGACGGGAACCCGGCCGGCGCCGGCGGTGTCTGCAGGTCATGAGGACACTCGCCGTCGCCGCCGTGTTGCTGCTGGCCGGCTGCACCGCCAACGACCCGCCGCCCCCGAGTCCGTCGGCTTCCGCTGAGATGTGCGGCGAAACCGTCCGCACCGACGCCCTGCCCGAGTGGGCCCGCGGCGGCTTCAGCGGGGACGGCAGCGGCACCCGGCACGTCTACAGCGACCAGGGCGGCATCATGGCCGTCATCTTCGGCTACCCGCTGGTCAGCCCGCCCGCCCAGGACCGCAACAACAAGATCCTCTGGGTGGCCCGGGACCCGTACGAGCCCGGCGGCAGCCTGAAGATCACCGCCGAGCTGGCCGGCACCACGGTCCGCGCCGGGGCCGAGGTCGGCGGCGGCCCCGGCCCGTCGATCGTCGATCTGCCCCGGCCCGGCTGCTGGCGTCTCACCCTCACCTGGCCGGGACACACCGACACCATGGATCTGACCTACGGCGTCCCCGCGTCGTAAGGGTCAGCCCGGCAGGAACACCGACCGCATGCAGTTGTCTTCCTTCTCCTTGAAGATGCGGTAACCCTCGGGCGCCTCGTCCAGCGGCATGACGTGGGTGGCCAGGTATTCGGTCACCAGCTCGCCCTTGGCCATCCGCTCGAGCAGCATCGGGATGTAGCGCTGGCCGTGCATCTGGGCGCCGCGTACGGTCAGGCCCTTGTTCATCATCGCGCCGATCGGGAACTTGTCGGCGAAACCGGCGAAGACCCCCAGGACGAAGACCGATCCACCCTTGCGGCAGGCGTGGATCGCCTCGCGGACCGCCGAGGGCCGGTCCGTCTGCAGTCGCAGCTGCTGCTTGACCTGGTCGTAGACGTTCTGCGGGCCGGGCGTGTGCGCCTCCATGCCGACCGCCTCGATGCACACGTCGGGACCCCGCCCGCCGGAGCGTTCACGCAGCTCCAGCGCGACGTTCGTACGCTCGTAGTTGAGCGTCTCGACGCCGAACTGCTTCTCGGCCTGCTGGAGCCGGTAGTCGTAGCGGTCGATCAGGATGACCCGGTCGGCGCCGAGCAGCTGGGCCGCGCGGGCCGCCATCTGCCCGACCGCGCCGGCGCCCCACACCGCGACCACGTCGCCCGGGTTCACGCCGCCCATGTCGGCGCCCATCCAGCCGGTGGAGGCGGAGTCCGACGCGAACAGCGCCCGCTCGTCGGTGACCTCGTCGGGCACGGTGAACGCGCCGACGTCGGCGAACGGCACGCGCACGTATTCGGCGTGGCTGCCGGGATTGCCGCCCATCGCGTGGGAGTAGCCGAAGCAGCCGCCGGGGGCGTGACCCCACAACGTCTCGGTGATGGCCGGGTTGGTGTTGCCGTTGTCGCACAACGAAAACAGTTTCTGCGAGCAGAAGTAGCACTTGCCGCACGCGATGAACGAGGACACCACCACCCGGTCGCCGCGCCGGTGCCGTCCCACCTCGGCGCCGACCTCGACGACCTCGCCGACGAACTCGTGCCCGAGCACGTCGCCCTTCTCCATGAACGGGATGTAGCCGCCGAGCAGGTGCAGGTCGGAGCCACAGGTCACGGTCCGGTTGACCTTCACGATGACGTCGCCCGGGTTGATGATCGAGGGGTCGGGCACCTCGCCCACGGCCAGCTTGTTCACGCCGTTCCACTGCAGAGCCTTCACAGCATTCCTCCCGTACGGGACCGGCGCGTGACCGCGCGCAGGGGCCGGTTGAGCAGCGTCGGAGTCGTGGTCGGGCCGCCGGGACGCAGGACGTCGCCCACCTCGAGCAGCGAGCGGCTCTCCCGCAGGATCCGCTGCACCTCTTTGTCGGGCGGTCCGCCGTCGAAGGCCCGGGCGTGCACCTCGGTGCCCCGGTCGCCGGGCGCCGCGACCAGCTTGACGTCGAGCGTACGCAGCTCCTCGGGCAGGTTCTCGCCGACGTCGGCCATCGGACGGAACACGGTCAGGGAATGCCAGCGCCGATCTTCCGCGGAACTCCGGGCGCGGCGGGCCAGTGTCACGGCGGCGGCGCCACCGGCGACGCCGGCCACCACCAGCGCCGTACGGGTCAGGGGTCTCATGAGGGGCGAATACCGGCGGGCCGGGTTTCCAAACGGGCCTGTTTGCCCGGACGACGGTCGCGCAGCAGAGCGACCGTCCACAGGGTGACCAGCGACAGGGCGATCAGGACGGTCCGCGGTTCCCGCTCGGCCAGGACGAGCAGGGCCGCGAGCCAGCAACCGAGAACGAGTGAACGGAAAACCATGCCGATCGGGTTCCCGCCCTCACCGGTCCGCGGGGGCCAGCCCTGGCACCGGGGGGTCAGGCGCGGTATCGGGGCAGCGACGCCTGGACGGACTTGCCCGGCGACGACGCCCGCGACTTGATCGTGCCGCCCGCGGCGGTCACCAGCCCGCGCACGACCCACAGCCCGAGGCCGCGGTCGGTCGGCGGCGGTGTCCGGCGGCGCAGCGCGGTCGTCAGCTCCCGCGACGGCAAGCCGGTGTCGAACACGCTCAACCGCAGGCGGGTGCCCCAGCGGCGAGCGACCAGCCGCACCGGGCCGGGGGAGTAGCGCATCGCGTTGTCGATCAGGTTGAACAGGATCTGCCGGGTGTGCTGGGCATGGACCGGCCAGGCGGCCGCGCCGCGACCGGTCGCCACGGTCAGCCGTTCCGACTCGGCCGGGGGGAAAGCGGCCTCGACGGCCGGCAGGATCGCCGCCAGCGTGGTGGCGGGCGCTCGCGCCGGGGTCAGCCCGTCGGCGGCCGCCGCGGCCTGCCCGAGCACGGCCTGCGCGTGGACGGCGTGTTCGGCGGCCAGCCGGGCCAGCTCGCCGCGCCGCTCCTCCGGCTGGTCCCGCTCGAGCGCCTGCACCAGCGCGGTCAGCGTGGCCATCGGGGGTCGCAGCTCGTGACAGACGCTGCGCAGCAGAACCACGCCCGGGTCGGGCTCGCGCCGGGGCCGGATCAAACGCATGACGGGCCGCGCCCGGGGCATGCCGCCGCCATGCAGAAAACGGTTCGGGTGGCGATCGTCGACGACCATGAGTTGTTCCTCCGAGGTCTTGAGCTGCTGCTTCCCGAGGCGACCGGGGGCCGGGTGAGTGTGGTCGCGTCCACCGGGGACGCGGCGTACGCGGCGAGCGTGGTGCGCCACGCGGTGCCGGATCTCGTGCTTGTCGACCTCCACATGCCGCATGGGGGCGGGCCGGTGACCGCGGGCGGGATCCGGGCGATCTCGGCGATCCGCGCGGCCTCCCCACGCGCCCGGGTGCTGGCGATGTCCGGTGACGACGACCCGGCCCTGGCGGTGGCCGCGCTGCACGCCGGCGCGGTCGGCTTCCTGCCCAAGAGCAGCGAGCCCGCTTCCCTGCTGCCGCCGCTGCTGGCCGCGCTCGAGGGCTGGGCCGTGATGCCCGCCGCCCTGCTGCCGGTGCTGGCCGGCCCGCCCGCGGTCAGCGCGGCCACCGAGTCGCTCAGCGACCAGGAACGCGACCTGCTCCGGCTGATCGCCAACGGCGCCTCGACCGTGCGGATCGCGGCCGAGCTGCACGTCTCCGAGCGCACGGTGAAGCGCCTGACCGCCGGCCTGCTGCGCCGGCTGCGGGTGTCCAGCCGCACCGAGGCGGCCGCCCTCGCCGGGAGCGCCGGTCTGTTGTAGCGGGCCATGGGCGCCCGGATCCCCCGATCCGCGGCAATCAATCCCACGAGGTCACCTGAGGATCTGCACTACCAGGAACGCGTTGAGCGCGATCACCAGCACCGTCACCGCCGTGCCGATCGCCGTGGTGGCCGGATGGTTGACGTGCACGCCGAGGACGTCGCGCCGCCGGGTCAGCCAGATCAGCGGGATCAGCGCGAACGGCACCCCGAACGACAGGATCACCTGCGACCACACCAGCGCCTGGGTCGGGTCGGCGCCCAGCAGCAGGACGATCATCGCGGGCGCCATCGTGAGCAGCCGGCGCAGGCTCAGCGGGATGCTGCGCCCGATGAAGCCCTGCATGACGACCTGACCGGCGTACGTGCCGACGCTGGACGACGCGAACCCGGAGGCGAGCAGGGCCAGCGCGAAGGCGACCGCGGCGGGCTGGTCGAGCACCACACCGAGACCGTGGTGGATGCCCTCGAGCGTGTCGGTGCCCGCGATGCCCGAGCCGTGGAACAACTGCGCCGCGATCACCAGCATGGCCAGGTTGACCAGCCCGGCGGCGCCCAGGGCGAGCAGCGTGTCGGCCCGCTGCCAGCGCAGCGCGGTGGCCAGGCGCTCCGGATCGGCGGTGGAGCGCGAGGTGGTCAGGGCCGAGTGCAGATAGATGACGTGCGGCATGACGGTGGCGCCGAGGATGCCGACGGCCAGCACCATGCTCTCAGTGCCGGAGAAGGACGGCACCATGCCGCCGGCCAGCGCGCCGGCGTCGGTCCCGGACCGGATTCCGTTGTAGAGGAAGCCGAGCAGGATCACGCCGAGCAGCCCGGCGATCGCCGTCTCGAACCGGCGGGCGCCCCGTTTGTGCAGGCCCAGCAGCGCGAACGCGACGATGCAGGTGATCAGTCCGCCGATCGGCAGGGGGATGCCGAACAGCAGGGAGAGCGCCAGGGCGCCGCCGATGATCTCGGCCAGGTCGGTGGCCATGGCGACCAGTTCGGCCTGCACCCACAGCCCGGCGCTGACCGGGCGGGGCAGCCGGTCGCGGCACCACTCGGGCAGGTTGCGCCCGGTGACCAGGCCCAGCTTGGCCGACAGCGACTGGATCAGCATCGCCATCAGGTTGGCCGCGACCAGCACCCACACGAGCTGATAGCCGAACGTCGCGCCGCCGGTGAAGTTGGTCGCGAAGTTTCCCGGATCCGCGTACGCGATCGCGGCCACGAAGGCCGGGCCGAACCAGGGCGCCACCCGGGCCACCCGTTTGCGCAGCGGCGCGGTCAGGTCGAGAACCACCATGCCGCCGGGTTTCCCACGCCCGCCGGGCCTTCGGGGCCACGGACGGCCCCATGGGGCCGGGGCGCCGGGAACTCACCACGACGTGCCAGTCAGGCGCCCGAGAGGAGCAAGCAACCATGTTCAAGCACGTTGACTACCTGCAGTTCCAGGCCAAGCCGGAGAAGCCGGACGCGTTCTTCGCGGCCAAGCTCCAAGAGCTGGTCGGTGGCCAGTTCGGTGAGATGACGGTGATGATGCAGTACCTGTGGCAGGGCTGGTCCTGCCGGGTGCCGGGCAAGTACAAGGACATGATCATGGACATCGCCACCGAGGAGATCGGGCACGTCGAGATGCTGACGACGATGCTGGCCCGGCTGCTCGAGGGCGGCCCGGCCGAGGCGACCGAGAAGGCCGCGGCGGCCAACCCGGTGCTGGCCGCGGTGCTCGGCGGGCAGAACCCGCAGCACTCGATCGTCACCGGTGGCGGCGCCATGCCGACCAACAGCCAGGGCGTGCCGTGGAACGCCGGCTACATCGTGGCCAGCGGCAACCTGCTCGCCGACTTCCGGTCGAACGTGTCGGCCGAGGCGCAGAGCCGGTTGCAGACCAGCCGCATCTACAACATGACCGACGACCGCGGGGTCAAGGACATGCTGCAGTTCAACCTGGCCCGCGACACCTACCACCAGCAGCAGTGGCTGCTCGGCATCGAGCAGCTGATCGAGGACGGCTTCACCGAGAACGGCATCGAGGACTCGAACGCCGAGTTCGAGCACCCGGAGGCCAACCACACCTTCTACAGCTTCGACCCGGAGAGCACGGCGGGCGAGGGCCGGTGGGCGCGCGGACCGGCGCTCAACGGCAAGGACGAGATCATCTATGTGCCGGACGCGCAGCCGCTGACCGACGACAAGCCGTTGGGCCCGGCGCCGGACCCGAAGCTGTTCGTCACGTACGACGGCTCGATGGGCAAGGGCAAGCCGGGCACCGGCGCCGGCGCGCACGCCCAGGGCATGGCCAACGTCGTCAACAAGATCAAGGGCGCTCTGGACTGACCGCCCCGCCGCGGGTTACTCGGGCCGGATCTCGCCCGAGTAACCCGGGCGGGCCGGGGAATGCCCCGGCCCATGACGACGACCGACACCGTTCCCGCGTCCATCGGCGAGGACAGCGAGGCCGCCGATGAGGCGCTGTTTCAGATCGGCCGGGAACTGAAGCGTTCCGGCTACCGGTTCACCACTGTCACCCCAGCCACCCACGCACACGTCAACCGCCGCCCGGAAAACGCCACGGCGCGTAGTGTGCGTGATGTGTTCGGCTGGAGCCGCCCGTTCGCACCCGAGGTGCTGCCGGCGCCGATCCTCGCCCTGCTCCGCACGGCCGATGCTGTCGAGGAAAGCGGCGACCTGCTCCGCAGCCGGGTGCGTTTCTCCTCCTACGACGACGAGCTCTTCGTCCATTCGGCGTACCCGACCGACTCGCCCGACTCGGTGTTCTTCGGCCCCGACACGTACCGCATGGCCGACGCGGCCGCGGCCCACGTCAGCGGACGTGAACAGCCGGTCCGCCGGGTGGCCGACATCGGCACCGGCACCGGGGCGGGAGCGATCACCGTGGCCAAGCGGGCCCCCGGGGCCGAAGTGTTCGCCGTCGACATCAACGACACCGCGCTGCGGTACGCCCGGATCAACGCGGCTCTGGCGGGCGCCGGCGGGGTCCGGCCCTGCCACAGCAACCTGCTCGACGGGGTCGACGGCCAGTTCGACCTGATCGTCTCCAACCCGCCATTCATGATCGACCCGGCCGGGCGCACCTACCGCGACGGCGGCGGCCCGCACGGCAACGAGCTCTCCCTCACGATCATCGACGTGGCCGCGAAACGTCTGGCCCCGGGCGGCTCGCTCGTGCTGTTCAGCGGGTGCGGCATCATCGACGGCCTCGACCCGCTGCGCGAGGCGGCGGCCGGACGGCTCGAGGGCACCGGCCTGACCTGGACCTACCGCGAGGTCGACCCGGACGTCTACGACGAGGAGCTGGACGGGCCCGCGTACGCCCGGGCCGAGCGGATCGCCGTGGTCCTGCTGACCGCCACCCGGCCCCGATGACCCGCACGCTTGGCGTCGAGGAGGAGTTCCTGCTGCTCGATCCGGACACCGGTGAGAACTCGCCGCTGGCCGAGAAGGTCGTGGCCGGGCTGCCCGGCGACCTGCGCCGGCGCTACCGCCGCGAATTCCGGCCCAGCATGGTCGAGATGGTCACCGACGTCTGCACCGGCCTGGACGAGCTGCGCGACCAACTGCTGGTCGCGCGGCGGGCGGTGGCCGAGCAGGCCGCCGCGGCCGGGGCGAGCCTGGTGGCGGTGGGCGCCACCCCCGTCGCCGAGGAGCAGCGCGAGCCGGCCGACGACGCCCGGTTCCGGGCGATCGTCGGCCACTACGGGCCGATCGCGCGCGACCCCGCGGTCTGCGGCTGCCACGTGCACGTCGGCATCGACGACGTCGAGCTGGCCGTGCAGGTCTGCACCCGGCTGCGCGCGTCGATGCCGGTGCTGCAGGCGCTGGCGGCCAACTCGCCGCGGTTCGAGGGGGCCGACACCGGCTACGCCAGCTGGCGGTCGATCCAGCTCGAGCGGTGGCCGAGCATGGGGCCGTGGCCGCATCTGCGCTCGGCCGCGGACTACGAGCGTACGGTCGGGACGCTGATCGCCTCGGGCGAGATGATGGACCGGAGCATGATCTTCTGGTACTCGCGGCCGTCCGCGTCGTTCCCCACCGTGGAGATCCGGGTGGCCGACGTCTGCCTCACCGCCGACGACACCGTGCTGGTGGCCGCGCTGGCCCGCGGTCTGGTCGACACCGCGGCCCGGGAGGCGCGGGCCGGTCGGCCCGCCCCCGAGATCCCCGACGTGGTGCTGCACGGCGCGCACTGGAACGCCGCCCACGACGGTCTCGGCGGCACTCTGCTGGACCCGGTCACCGAGCAGTCCCGTCCGGCCTGGGACGTCGTCGGCGAGCTGGTCGAGCGGATCACCCCGTCGCTGCGCGAGCACGGTGACCTGGCCGTGGTCGAGGCCGGACTCGACCGGCTGCGCCGCGAGGGAACCGGCGCGGCCCGGCAGCGGCGGTTCCCGGAGAGCGGGTGGCTCGATCGGATGGCCCGGGCCACCGTCTCCGGCTAAACGCTGACGTAGCCGTCCAGGCCGGAAACGGTCAGGACCTGCCGGACGGTGCGCTGGGGGCGGGTGATCCGGAAGCCGCGGCCGGCCACGCCCGTCGCCCGGGCCAGGTCGGCCAGCATGGCCACGCCGACCGCGTCGAGGAACGGCACCTCGTGCAGGTCGATGGTGACCGACGAGCACTTGGCGTCCCAGACGGCCCGGTGCAGGGCGATCAGGGTGCGGTTGGCCTCGTCCCGGTCGAGCTCGCCGCTCAGCGCGACGGTCAGGTCCGGTCCGTGCTGCTCGACCGTCATGCGGACCCCGTACGCGTGCCGGCCGGAGCCCCGCCACGGCGGCACGTGGTCGCTCAGCAGCGCCTCGCGCAGCCAGGCCAGCGCCGTGGCCAGCAGCCGCGACACGTGCATCTGCGAGACGCCCAGCTCGGCCCCGATCTCGGCCTGGCTCTTGTTGCCGTAGAAACGCATGGCCAGGATGCGCTGCTCGCGCTCGGGCAGGCGCAGCAGCAGCCGGCTGACCGACAGGCGGTCGTCGACCTGGGTCAGGTCGGGGTCGAGGGAGCCGATCAGGTCGCCCAGCTCGGCCGCGTTCTCGTCGCCGATCGGCGCGTTCAGCGAGCCCGGCGAGTGCCCGGCCGACGCCGCCATCGCCTCCCGCACCTGGGTGACCTCGATGTTCAGGTGGGCCGCGATCTCGGCCGTGCCCGGCTCGCGGGACAGCTTCCCGACCAGCTCGGCCCGGGCGTTGCGGACCTCGAGCGCGGTGTCGCGCAGGTGCCGGGTCACGTGCACGCCCCAGGTCTTGTCCCGGAAGTGCTTCTTGAGCTCACCCTGGATCGTCGTGACCGCGTAGGCCGTGAACGACCCGCGCTCGGGGTCGAACCGGTCGATCGCCTTGACCAGGGCCAGCCGCGCGACCTGGACCAGGTCGTCGACGGGTTCCCCGCGGCCGCGGTAGCGGCGGGCCAGCCGCCCGGCGAGGGGCAGGCACAGGTCGATGAACGTTTCGCGAGCCTTGCCGGCGTCGCCTGCGATGAGCCGGGCGTGGTAAGCCGCCGCGGCGCCATCGAGATCCTCACGCCTGGTGTCGGCAGGCCCGTGCTGGTTCTCGAGAAGCATGGCGCGGCGCGTGCCCGCCCGATCGACGCGCCAAACATTTGTCCGACGACAATTAAGAAGGAAATTCCGGTAGCGCGGGATTGCTAGCTTCGAGGCATGACGTGGCTGGGTGCTCTCTGGTGGTTGGTCAGCGTGCTGACCGACGCCGGGCCGTCCACCCTCGCCGGCGTTCTCCTCGTCGCGGCGCTGGCCGCGGTGGTTCTGGTCGTGGTGCGGCAGGTGGGCGGCGACCGCACGGCCGGCGCGCGGCTCGGCCTGCGGGCCCGGGCCGACAGGGCCGGCGTTCCCCGTCACCGGGATCCCGATGCTGCGGGACGCACCCGTCCGAGAGGACCGACTGCGCGGCCCCTGGCGGCCGCCTGAGATAGACGCGGCCGCTGGTGACGCCTGTCCGCCAGCCTCTCGAGGAGACCCGCCGTGTCCATCGTTTATACCGGTATTTCCGAACTCATTCAGCTTTGGCAGTCATTGTGGGGCTTTCTCGGACCGAACTGGTCCTGGGTCGCCGCCATCGTTTTCGTCGTGCTGACCGTCCGGGTGGCCCTGCTGCCGCTGTTCGTCCGGCAGAAGCGCTCGCAGCGGGCGATGCAGCGCCTGCAACCCGAGATCCGCGAACTGCAGGCGAAACACAAGGGCGACCCGATGGCGCTCGGGACGGCGATGACTGAGCTCTACCGCCGTGAGGGCGTGAGCCCGTACGCGAGCTTCGTGCCCCTGCTCGTCCAGGCGCCGATCCTGTTCGGCCTGTTCCACGTGCTGCGCCACCTGCGCCCGGCGATCACCGACCCGGCCACGCAGACCCTGTACGGCTGGACCGCCGCCCAGTTCCACGAGGCGTCGCACGCCACCCTGCTCGGCGCCCCGCTCGCCTCCACCTTCAGCAGCGGCGGCGCCCTGGTGGCGGCCGTCCTGATCGCCGCCATGGTCACCACGACGTTTCTGACCATGCGGTTGTCGGCGGTCCGCAACGCCGGAGCCGAGGATCCGACGCAGCGCACCATCCAGCGGGTGATGACGTACGGGATCCCGCTCTCCCTGCTGGTCAGCGGCGTCATCTTCCCGGTCGGCGTGCTGCTCTACTGGACGACGCAGAACGTGTTCGCCCTCGGCCAGCAGGCCTGGCTGCTGCGCCGATACCCGATGATTCCGGCTAGCCGGTAGCCGGGTTGGGGGCTCGCCGTGACGACAGCGGCCCGGTGATCGACCAGTGTCGTCAGGCATGACGGGACGAACGGTCGGCGGCCGGTACCGCCTGCACTCGGTGCTCGGCCGCGGCGGCATGGCGACGGTCTGGCTGGCGGCGGACGAGCTGCTGGGACGCTGGGTCGCGGTCAAGCGCGGCGGGGCCGAGGTGCTCAACGAGGCCCGCGCGGCGGCCCGGCTCAGCCATCCGGGGGTGGTGCGGGTGCTCGATCTCGTACCGGACGGCGACCGGCCGTGGATCGTCATGGAGGCGCTGAGCGGGCGCAGCCTGGGTGACGCGATCCGCGAGGACGGGCCGCTGCCGGTCGACCGCGTACGCCGCATCGGGCTCTGCCTGCTCGACGTGCTCGAGGCGGTGCACGCGGCCGGGCTCGTGCACCGGGACGTCAAGCCGGGCAACGTGCAGCTGTGCGCCGACGGGCGGGTGGTGCTGTTCGACTTCGGCATCGTGCTGTTCCCCGGGCACACCGCCGAGCCCCCGGACGGCTTCTTCGAGGGCAGCCCGGCCTACGTCTCGCCCGAGCAGTTGCGCGGCGCCGCGCTGGCCCCGGCGACCGACCTGTTCTCGCTGGGCGCGACCCTGTACGCGGCGGCCGAGGGCCGTTCGCCGTTCGACCGGGGGGATCTGTTCGCCACCGTCCTGGCCGTGAGCGAGGCCGCCGCCGCCCCGTTCCGGCACGCGGGCCCGCTCGCCCCGGTCATCTCGGGCCTGCTCACGGCCGACCCGGACCGCCGCTGGGACATCACCCGGACGCGCGCGGCCTTGCAGGAGCAGTCGTTGTACGGATGGCGGAGCAACCGTGCCCGGGGATGATCACTTCGTGACGAACGAGCGTTGGACCGCGAGCGCGGCGGTTCCGCCGGCCGCCCCTCACCGCAGGCGGCGTTGGGTGCTGGGCGTGGGCGTCGGGGTGCTGGTGCTCCTTGTCGGGATCGGCGTGCTTCTGGTATGCCCGTCGGCCGTGTCGCCGGCCGGCACCTACATCGCGGGCGTGGCCGTCGGCGGCCTGGACGACCGGCAGCTGCGGGCGGCGCTGGACGGCCCGGTCCGCGACCGGGTCGAGCAGCCCGTCACCATCGAGGTCGGCGACGAGCGGTTCACGGCCCGGCCCGGCGAGCTGGGCGTCCGGCTGGACGCCGAAGCCACCCGGCGCGAGGTGGGCGCGACCCGGCTGCGGCTGCCCGGCGGCGGGCGGCACGACGTCACGCCCCTGCTCGGCGTGGACGAGGGCGCGGCCCGGAAGGGACTGGACACCCTGCTCGCGCCGGTGATCAAGCCGGCCCGCGACGCGTCGGTCGAACTGGCCCGGCCGGGGACCGTGCTCGACGGCAAGGGCGATCTCGCGTACGAGGCCTCGGACCGTGGTGTGACGGTGAACGACGGCGAGCCGGGCCGGGGCGTGGACACCGCCGAGGCCGTACGGCTGCTGACCGGCACTGTCGGCAAGGGCGGCACCACCATGACCCTGGCCGTGAAGAACCTGCCGCCCGGCCAGGCCGATCCCAAGCTGGCCGGGGTCGACCAGCTGATCGGCACGTTCACCACCTACCACCCGTGCTGCGCGCCGCGGGTCACCAATATCCACCGCATCGCCGAACTGGTCGACGGCACCGTGGTCCCGGCGGGGGAGACGTTCTCGCTCAACGACACCGCCGGCGAGCGCACCCGGGCCCGCGGCTTCGTGGCCGCCCCGGCGATCGTCGACGGCGAGCTCGAGGACCAGCTCGGCGGCGGGGTCTCGCAGTTCTCGACCACGCTGTTCAACGCGGCCTGGTTCGCCGGGCTCGACGTCGTCAAGCACCAGCCGCACTCGCTCTACATCGGCCGCTACCCGCCCGGCCGCGAGGCGACCCTGGACTGGCGGGCCATCGACAACGTCATCCGCAACGACACGTCGGCGCCGTTCGTCATCCGGGTCCGCACCACGGACACGTCGGTGACCGTCGGCATCTACGGCCACACCGGCGACCGCGAGGTCCGGTCGGTCACCGGCCCCCGGCAGCCCCGCGACAACGGCGGCTTCCGCGTCACCGTCGAGCGGACCGTTCTGCAGGACGGCCGGGAGGCCGGCACGAAGACGCTCAGCTGGACGTATCGGGGCCTGGACTGAGAGGAACGCCGGGCTCCCGCAGGCATCGTGGATCTTCTATGATCTGCGCGCCCGAGACCTCGGGCCGGTACGGGGAGTCCGATGAGAAAATTCTTGCTGTCCATCTTCGCGGCGGTGCTCGCCGCCACCACCTTGACCTACACACCAGCCGCGGCGGCCGAGTCGTGCGGTGGCACGCTGGCCATCGGGGAGATCGCCCGCTGCGAGTCGATCAGCGGTACTCAGGAGCACGTCTACTTCGTCAACGTTCCCAAGGCGAACGACGTCTTCTACACCATGCTCACCCGGGGCAGCGGCGAGTCGCCGCAGGCCCGCGTCACCGGGCCCACCGGCGCGCAGGTCTGCCTGGTCCACTCGGACGCCGACCGGTGCGAGCTCAAGGGCGCGGGCACCTACAAGTTCGTCGTGTCGCTCTACTTCGCCGAGACCGGCGACTACACGCTCGGGGTGCAGTCGCTCAAGTCGCCGTCGGCCTGCACGACCCTGCCCGCCTCGTTCTTCTCGTTCGCCTCGACCGGTCACAGCGGCTCGCTGCCGGCCGGCGCCCCCGGCGACTGCTTCCGGTTCAACCAGCCGACCGGCAGCGTGCTGCGGCTGTGGTCGCCGAAGGGCAACGGCGACATCCAGGGCGACATCCTCGACGCCGATCTGCAGCGCGTCTGCCAGATCCGGTACGCGCAGAACTGCACGCTCACCGGCACCGGGCCCTACCGGCTCAACCTGGCCGAGTACTACGGCGTGGAAACCCCGTACACGCTGCGGATGTCGCGCATCTCGAACGCGGCCGGATGCCAGGTGCTCAAGAACGCGCCGTTCGGCGACCCCACCGGGAGCACGGGGACGGGAACCCTGCCGCAGGAGGAGGACATCACCTGTCACAAGACGCGGGTGACGGCCCCCGGCTCGCTGGGCGTGCGCATCTACAACGCGCAGAGCATCGCCTGGACGGTCTACGACGACGCGGGTCAGCCGATCTGCTCCAAGTGGGGCCAGGAGCCGTGCGCGCTGCCGGCGGCCGGTGACTACACGGTCATCTCCCTGAGCCAGCACTGGAATCCGATCGACTTCCAGATCGCCGTCAACGCGCTGTCGCGCAACGCGGGATGCCTGCCGGCGACGGGGCTGTCGTGGGCCGCCGACGCGCTGGTCGTGCATCAGAGCTCGGCCGTGCAGACCAACTGCCACCCGTTCAAGGCCAACGCCGGGGACCGGGTCATCGCGTACGCCGCACCGACCGTCTACAACGAGGTCAGCACGTCGATCGTCGACAGCACCGGCGCCAAGGTCTGCCCGGGCTACAGCGAGGAGCACGGCTGCGTCCTGCCCGCCACCGGCACCTACCGGGTGCTTTCCTACCTGGGCGAATGGGGTCCGGACGACACCGACGAGACCTACAAGCTGCAGGTACGCCGGTTGTCTCAGCCCGCCGGCTGTCCAGTCGTGCGGCCGGGCGTCTACAACGAGCCGCCGTCCGGGGCCATGGGTCCGATCCGGTGCCGGACGCTGGTCGTCACCGCGCCCGGCGCCTACACGGTCCACGCCTTCGACGACGAGAACTACGAGACGTACGGGCAGCTGTACGACGGCGCCGGTCTCAAGGTCCGCGCGGAGGATCTGGCGGCCGGCCGGTACACGTTCGTGCTGAACGGCGGCGTCACCTCCTCGGTGATCGACAACAATTTCAACTATGTGACGTCGTTCCTGCCGGCCAAGCCGTCGGGGTGCCCGGCCACGGCCACCGACGGCCTGACCGGCGAGCAGTGGAAGGCCGGGTTCACCGCGCCCGGCCAGGTCCTGTGCCGCACGCTCGACCTGCCGGCCGGTTCCCGGCTCGCCCAGCTCCGGTCGACCGACGGCATCACCCCCGACGCGTCGCTGCTCGACGCGGCCGGGACGCACGTCTGTGACTCGTCCACGCTGACCCAGTACAGCTGCCCGCTGGCCGGGCCGGGCCCGTACACGGTCGTGGTGAGGCAGGACGAGGGCGACGCGCCGGGCCCGTTCACGACCGCGTTCGCCCGGGTCGACGGCTCGCCGGCCTGCCCGGTCCTGCCGGCCGGCGCGGACGGCGCGACCGCGGAGACCGGCGCCGACCGGGTCGCCGCCTGCTTCAGCATCCCGGCCGGCCAGCGCGGCGAGCGGGAGACGTTCGCCTGGCAGCGCACCGCGGGCGAGGGCACCGCCCGGCTCGCCGTCTACAACTCCGACGGCGTCCGGTACTGCCGCACCGGCGCCTTCGAGGAGCGCACGGTGACCTGCACGCTGCCGGCCGGCCCGCTCACCGTGGTGCTGGAGGGCCCGGCCGCGGGCGGCGCTTTCCGCCTGTCCCACACGCCTTAGTCGTCGATCGCCGCCAGTAAAGGGCCGGGCGCCTCCAGTTGAGGGAGGTGCCCGGCCCCGGGCAGCAGGGTGAACCGGGCCCCGGGGATCGCCTCGGCGTAGGCCCGTCCGTAGTCCGGCGTGACGATGCCGTCGGACTCGCCCCAGATCACCTGAACCGGCACCTTCACCCCGGCCAGACGCATCCGCAGGCTGGGATCGGTCATGCGCATTCCCGTGTACGCGGCCAGCGCGGCCACATCCGGCCCCGGGCGCGACGGGTCGGCCGGGAACCGGCTCGGGTCGTGGAACGACAGCCGGGCCAGCTGAGCCGGGCTGAGCCCGCGGACGTCGGCCACCGGATGGCCGGGCACGTCCAGCCCGACCGCGTTGACGAGCACGGCCTTGCGCACCGCGGGCAGGCCGAGCAGGGCGAGTTCGGCCGCGACCCACCCGCCGATCGAATTACCGATCACCGTGACGTCGTCGCCGTCGTCGATCAGGGCGGCGTAGTGGCGGGCCAGCCCGGCGATGCTGGTCAGTCCGTCGGGCCGGGGTGTGGCCCTGGCCAACCTGCTCGACTTCCGGGCCGAGTTCGCCCGCCATCCCGGCGATCCGGCCTACGTTTCGCTGGTCGAGGAGCTCAGAGCCAGGAGCCGGGTTTTCCGTACGTGGTGGGAGCGCCACGATGTGGCGGCGCTCGAACCGGTGCGCAAGCTGATCCCGCACCGGACGCTGGGGGAGCTGACCCTGCTGTTGCTGCAGAGCCGGCCGACTCACGCTCCGTGGCTGCGCTTGCGCATTCTGGTGCCGGGCGACGAGCGTACGCGGAAGGCTCTGGAAAGACCGGAAACATCGGGCGGGCCGGCGACATGTTGAGGTGTGACAGAGATGCGGGAACGGCTCGACCGGCGACGGTACGAGGAGGTGTATGCGCGCACCTACGCCGACCTCGTGCGGTTCGTGGTCCGGCGCGGCCACCCCGGCGAGCAGGCCGAGGATGTCGTGGCCGAGGCCTTCGTCGTCGCCTGGCAGCGCCTCGGGGATCTGCCCGGCGACCTCGGTGAGGCCCGCGCCTGGCTGTTCGGCATCACCCGGCGGCTGCTGCTGGCCAAACAGCGGGCCGACCACCGGGGTCAGGCGCTGGCGGTCCGGATGGCCGGGCAGGTCGCGGCCGGCGGGCCGACGCTCGAGCACGACGACCTGGTCGCCACCTCGGTCGACCTGGTCAACGCCTGGGCCCGGCTCACCCCGATGCATCAGGAGGCCCTGAGCCTGTCGGTCTGGGACGGCCTGACCGGCGCCCAGGCGGCCCAGGTGCTGGGCATCTCGTCGGTGGCCTTCCGGATCCGCGTCAGCCGCGCCCGGCGGCTGCTCAGGCACCATCTCGGCGCCACGGCCGCCGACACCTCCCGGATGTCCGCCGGCCGCGAAGAAGGATACGTGTGATGACGATCGACGAGCAGCTCCGACGTCACGACCCGGCCCGTCATGTGCCGGCGGATCTGGTCCGCTCGCCGCGTGCGCGGGCCACGCTGGCCCGGGTGACGGCGACCGAACCCGGCGCCGGCGCCCCCGCGGTGTCCCGGCCGGCCCGGCGGCGGGTGGCCCGGTTCGCGTTGGCCGGGGTGGTCGCGGCGGCCGGGGTCAGCGCCGCCCCGATCCTGGGCACCGACCACGCGGCCACCGCCACCTGGGACGCCGTGGCCCGCCCGGCCACGCCCGCGGAAGTGGCGGAGAACGGGCGTTCGTGCGCGGAATGGACGCGGATCGGTGCGGGCGCCACGCCCCGGATGGTCGAGATGCGCGGCACGTGGGTGATGACCTACGTGACCACCGCGACGGGCGAGGCGCAGTGCCTGAGCTCGACCGTGCGGACGGACGAATATCCCGACGGCGAGGGCGAGGCGTTGTCCGGCCCGCTCCTGCCGGTGCCCGCGCCGGACGCCCTGGCCACCTTCGGCGTGCACATGACGTCGGGCGGGGTCAGCTCGGGCACGCAGTTCATGGTCGCGGGCAAGGCCGGCGCGCAGGTCACGACGGTCGTGTTCGAGACCCAGGACATGCGGATCGAGGCCACGGTGAAGGGCGGCTACTTCACGGCCTGGTGGCCCAAGCGCAAGCCGGACACCATCGCCGGCCGCGTGATCGACTACTCGGGCTACAACGGCTCGCCCAACCCCGAGGTCGCGATCACGCTGGAGAGCGGCCGGACCATCCACACCCGGATCAAGGACTACGACGTCAACCAGTGACCGCCCTAGGCTGGGCGCATGTCGGTCATCGGGAAGGTGTCGCTGATCCTGGACTCCTTCACCGCCGAGGATCGGGGGATCGGGTTCGCCGAGTTGCAGCGGCGGACCGGGCTGGCCAAGGCGACGCTGCACCGGCTGACCGGCGAGATGGTCGACGCGCGGCTGCTCGACCGGGTCGGCGGCAAGTTCCACCTCAGCGGGCATCTGTTCGCGCTGGGCATGCGGGCCTCGGTCGAGCGCAGCCTGATCGAGGTGGCCACGCCGTTTCTGGAAGACCTCTACGAGCGCACCCACGAGACCGTGCACCTCGGGCGGCGCGAGGGGACCGAGGTCGTGTACGTGGCGAAGATCGGCGGTCACCGGCAGGCCCGCGCGCCGTCCCGGCTGGGTGGGCGGTTGCCGCTGCACGCCACGGCGATCGGCAAGGCCCTTCTGGCCTTCGCGCCTGATCCCGTACGGGAGGAAGTGCTGACGAAACCGCTGGTCCGGCTGGCCCCGAGGACCGTCACGTCGGCGGCCATGCTGCGGCGCCAGCTCGACGAGGCGGCCGAGACGGGATTGACCTATGAGGCGGAGGAGTCGGCGGTGGGGATCGTGTGCGTCGGCGCTCCCGTGCTCGACGGCGACGATCTGGCCGTGGCGGCGATCAGCGTGGCCGGGCCGTCGACCCGCTTCCAGCCGCGTCAGCACGGCGCCGCGGTGCGGGCGGCCGCGGCGGAAATCGCCATCACGCTGGCCCGGCGTTCCGCATAGCGGAACTTTTTGCTAGGACAAACCGGCTCGGGCACGGCATCGTCGAACCATGACATCGCCAGCGGCCCAGCGCCTGCTCGACGCGGCCCGCACGGGGACACCGTGCCCGCCGGTCCGTGACCTGATCGGCGCCGACGACATCGAGGCGGCGTACGCCGTGCAGCGCGAACAGAACTCCCGCCGGCAGCAGAATGCCCGGGTCGTCGGGCACAAGATCGGCCTGACCTCGCCCGCCGTGCAGAAGCAGCTCGGCGTGGACCAGCCCGACTTCGGGGTGCTCTTCGACGACATGGACGTCAGCGGGCTCGACCCGGTGCCGGTGGCCGGGCTGCTCCAGCCGCGCATCGAGGCCGAGGTCGCGTTCCTGCTCAAGGCCGACCTGACCGGCGACTTCACGGCGGACGACGTCCGGGCGGCGGTCGACCTGGTGGCCCCGGCGCTCGAGATCGTGGACAGCCGGGTGGCCGGGTGGGACATCAGCATCGCCGACACGATCGCCGACAACGCGTCCAGCGGCCTGTTCGTGCTCGGCCCGGCCCGCAAGACGCTCGACGAGGTCAGCCCGGTCGACGTCCGGATGGAGATGACGGTCGACGGCGAGGTCGTCTCCAAGGGCTCCGGCGCCGCCTGCCTGGGGGATCCGCTGACCGCCCTGGCCTGGCTGGCCGCCGCCGCCCGCGACCACGGCGACCCGCTGCGGGCCGGGCAGGTCGTGCTGTCGGGCGCGCTCGGGCCGATGGTTCCGGTGCGGCCCGGCATGCGCGTCCACGCCACCCTCACCGGCCTCGGGCCGGTCTCGACCACCTTCGGAGAGGCCTGATGGGTACGAAAGTCGCCGTCATCGGCTCGGGCAACATCGGCACCGACCTGATGATCAAAATCCTGCGGCTCTCGGAGTCGCTCGAGATCGTGGCCATGGTCGGGATCGACCCCGCCTCCGACGGCCTGGCCCGGGCCGGCCGCCTCGGGGTGGCGACCACCGCCGACGGGGTCGACGGCCTGATCGCCATGGACGGCTTCGACGACATCGACATCGTCTTCGACGCGACCTCGGCCGGTGCCCATCTGGCCAACGCGGCCAAGCTGGAGCCGTACGGGAAGACCTTGATCGATCTGACCCCGGCGGCGATCGGCCCGTTCGTGGTGCCGGCGGTCAACCTGAACGAGCACGAGAACGTCCGCAACATCAACATGGTGACCTGCGGGGGACAGGCGACCATTCCGATCGTGGCCGCCGTGTCGCGGGTCGCGCCGGTGCCGTACGCGGAGATCGTCGCCTCGATCGCGTCGAAGTCGGCCGGGCCGGGCACGCGGGCCAACATCGACGAGTTCACCGAGACGACCGCGCACGCGATCGAGAAGGTGGGCGGGGCCACCCACGGCAAGGCGATCATCGTGCTCAACCCGGCCGACCCGCCGCTGATCATGCGGGACACGGTGCTGTGCCTGGTCGACGCGCCCACCCCGGTGGCGCGCGAGGAGATCAAGGCGTCGATCGAGGCGATGGTCAAGGTCGTCTCCGGGTACGTGCCCGGCTACCGGCTCAAGCAGCAGGTGCAGATCACCCCCGTGCCCGAGGGGCAGCCGGTGCACACGCTGGCCGGTGCCGCGCCGGTCACCCACCAGGTGTCGGTGTTCCTCGAGGTCGAGGGGGCGGCGCACTACCTGCCCGCGTACGCGGGAAATCTCGACATCATGACCTCGGCCGCCATCGCCGCGGCGGAGAGGATCGCC
Source organism: Actinoplanes sp. NPDC021490 (assembly GCF_055562135.1). Lineage (NCBI taxonomy): Bacteria > Bacillati > Actinomycetota > Actinomycetes > Micromonosporales > Micromonosporaceae > Actinoplanes > Actinoplanes sp. NPDC021490. The sequence goes on along the minus strand of NZ_JBVHFW010000003.1, from coordinate 130,623 downwards.
GGGCGCGCCCAGGAGGTTCAGCCGTGACCAAGTTGTTCATTCAGGACGTGACCCTGCGCGACGGCATGCACGCCGTCCGGCACCGCATGGAACTCGACGCGGTCGCCAAGATCGTCGGGGCGCTCGACGCGGCGGGTGTGGACGGCATCGAGGTCTCGCACGGCGACGGCCTGGCCGGCGGCAGCCTCAACTACGGCCCCGGCTCGCACACCGACTGGCAGTGGCTCGAGGTGGCCGCGGCCAACATCAACCGGGCCCGGCTGACCACGCTGCTGCTGCCCGGCATCGGCACGATCGCCGAGCTCAAGCAGGCGTACGCTCTGGGGGTCCGCTCGGTCCGCATCGCCACCCACTGCACCGAGGCCGACGTCTCCGCGCAGCACATCGCCACGGCGCGCGAGCTGGGCATGGACGTCTCCGGCTTCCTGATGATGAGCCACATGGCGCCCCCCGACGTGCTGGCCGGGCAGGCCAAGCTGATGGAGTCGTACGGCGCCCACTGTGTCTACGTCACCGACTCGGGCGGCCGGCTGATGATGGACGGCGTCCGCGACCGCATCCGCGCCTACCGCGAGGTGCTCGACCCGGCGACCGAGATCGGCATCCACGCCCACGAGAACCTGTCCCTGTCGGTGGCCAACTCGATGGTCGCCGTCGAGGAGGGCGTCTACCGGGTCGACGCCTCGCTGGCCGGCCAGGGCGCGGGCGCCGGCAACTGCCCGATCGAGCCGTTCGTGGCCGTGGCCAACCTCAAGGGCTGGGAACACAACTGCGACCTGTTCGCCCTGCAGGACGCGGCCGAGGATCTCGTACGCCCGCTGCAGGACCGCCCGGTGCGGGTCGACCGCGAGACGCTGACCCTGGGCTACGCCGGTGTCTACAGCTCCTTCCTGCGCCACGCCGAGGTGGCCGCCGAGCGCTACCACGTGGACGTGCGCACCATCCTGGTCGAGGTCGGCCGGCGCGGCCTGGTCGGCGGGCAGGAGGACCTGATCGTCGACATCGCCCTGGACCTCACCGCGGGCCGCGCGTAGGTCCATCCGTCCGGCCCGTGGTCCGCGGGCCGGACGGCCGGGTGCGTGGTCTGGGAGTGGTTCGACCCGTTCTGAGCGGCTGATCCGGCCACGGACTCCCGCCGGCCGTCAGCATCGATTAATCTGCATCAATGCGTCGACTGCTGGCGGTACTCGGCTCGGTTCTGGCTCTGCTCCTGCCCGCGGTGCCCGCCGCCGCGGCCGACGATCTGCTCGACCGCCTCACCGCGATCCCCGGTCTGACCGTCGTGTCGCAGACCCAGCCGACCGGCTACCGGTTCTTCGTGCTGACCTACCGCCAGCCGGTCGACCACCGGCATCCGGGCGCGGGCACGTACGAGCAGCGGCTGACCCTGCTGCACCGCTCACTGGACGCGCCGGTCGTGCTGGCCACCAGCGGTTACGGCCTGGCCGCGAACCCGGCTCCCGGCCGAACCGAGCCGACCCGGCTGCTCGACGGCAACCAGGTGTCGGTCGAGCACCGGTTCTTCACGCCGTCGCGGCCCGCGCCGGCCGACTGGGACGACCTGACGATCCGGCAGGAGGCCGGCGACGAGCACCGGATCGTGACCGCGCTCAAGACGATCTATTCCGGCAAGTGGATCCAGACCGGCGGCAGCAAGGGCGGGATGACCTCGGTCTACCACCGGCGGTTCTATCCGGGCGACGTCGACGGCGTGGTGGCGTACGTGGCGCCGAACGACTCGCTCAACGACTTCGACGGCGCGTACGACCGGTTCTTCGGCACCGTGGGCGACGCGGCCTGCCGCAGCGCGCTCGACGGCGTCCAGCGGGAAGCCCTCAAACGACGCGACCGGCTGGTGCCCCGGCTCGAGGCGGCGGGCTACACCTTTTCCCGTACGCTCGGGACCGCCGACCGGGCGTACGAGATGACCGTGCTCGACACCGTGTGGGCGTTCTGGCAGTACCGCCTGGCCGCCGACTGCGCGACCGTGCCACCGGCGACGGCCACCGACGACGAGCTCTACGACTGGATCGACGGCGTGGCCGGCTGGTCGTTCTACACCGATCAGGGCCTCGAACCGTACTGGCCGTACTTCTACCAGGCCGCGACCCAGCTGGGCTGGCCCTCGCTGCGCTTCGCCCACCTGCGGGGCCTGGCGCGCTATCCCGGTCTCTACACGGCCAACACGTCACTGCCGAAGGAACTGCGCTCGCGGCACAATCCGCTCCCCATGATCGACGTCGACCTGTGGGTGCGTACGCAGTCGCAGCGCATGATGTTCGTCTACGGCGAGAACGACCCGTGGGGCGCCGAACGCTTCACCCCGAGCCGCCGCGACTCGGCCCTCTATGTGGCGCCCGGCGCCAACCACGGCGCCAACATCGCCCGCCTGAACCCGCAGGACTCGGCCGAGGCCACGGCCACCCTGCGGCGGTGGGCCGGGGTGCCCGCCACCCTGGCGCGACGCCCGGCGGCCGACCTGCCCTTCGAAGACATGATCGAGCCGCCGCGCGGTTGACCGCCGCGCCTCACGCCGTGCAGACGCACGCCTTGTTGCCGTCCGGGTCGGCGATCACCACAAAGGACGGCGCCTCGCGGTCGTCGACGACCTTGCCGGTGGGGCGCCCTCAGCCGCGGGGTCAGCCGGTGATGAAGTCGAGCAGGTCCTTGTTGAACTCCTGCTCGTGGGCGCCAGTGAGGCCGTGCGGAGCGCCGGGGTAGATCTTGAGTGTCGAGTTGGTGACGATCTTCGAGGACTTCAGCGCCGACGCCTGGATCGGCACGATCTGGTCGTCGTCACCGTGCAGGATCAGGGTCGGCACGTCGATCCTCTTGAGGTCTTCCGTGAGGTCCGTCTCGGAGAACGCCTTGACGCAGTCGTAGGCGCTTTTGATGCCGACCGACATGGACATCAGCCAGAACGCGTCATGGGCCCCTTGACTCACGGTCGACCCCGGCCGATTGGCTCCGTAGAACGGATAGGCCAGATCGCGGTAGTACTGCGACCGATCGGCGAGCACGGCCTCACGGATCTCGTTGAACGGCTCGATCGGTAGCCCTTCCGGGTTGGCGGGGGTCTTGAGCATCAGCGGCGGGATGGCGCCGAGCAGAACCATCTTGGCGACCCGGGAGGTTCCGTGACGTCCGACGTAGCGGGTTACTTCACCGCCGCCGGTGGAATGCCCGACCAGGACGATGTCGTGCAGGTCGAGGTGCTCGATGACGGCGGCCAGGTCGTCGGCGTAGTGGTCGAGGTCGTTGCCCTCCCACGGCTGGCTCGAGCGTCCACCACCGCGACGGTCGTGGGCGATGGCCCGGAACCCGTGGCTGGCGACGAAGTTCGCGGAGCCGTCCCATGCGTCCGCGGTGAGGGGCCAGCCGTGGCTGAAGACGACGGGTTGCCCGCTGCCCCAGTCCTTGAAGAAGATCTCGGTTCCGTCCGGTGTCATGACTGTCGGCATGTGCTGGCCTTTCTGGTGGGTGAGACACACGCACGCCCGCGGCCGCTGCGTGCCGTGGACGCCGATATGGCGGGCGACCTCGCCGGGTCTCTTCCGAAGCTCGCAGACATCACGGTCGGGGGATAGGCGGGCTGACCCGAACACCAGGGGGGTTCACCGGAAGAGACCAGGACGCCGGCCGCAAAAACCAAAGGCGTCGACAGGCACTTGCAGGACATGCTCCACGTCACCCACACAGCGACCATGGAGAGAGCAACGGCCCCGGAGTGCACCTCCGCGATCACCGGCCGATCAGGACAGAACCGGCGAGCCGGGGGCGGGATAGGGCTCGCGCAACGTGAAGGCTGCCGGGCCCGGGCCGTCGCCGCGCAGCTGCTCCAGGCGCTCGGCGGCCTCGGTGATCTCGGGGAGTGTGCCCGCCGGGAGCCACCACAGCACCAGGTGCGGGGCGTCGAGGGGGACGAACCAGTCCCGGCGGCGGCGCAGCGGGCTCAGGTGGGGTGTGCGGTAGGTGAAGGCGCGCAACGCTTCTACCGATTCCCAGACGGTCAGGTTGACGATGACGTCGGAGCCGAAGGGGCGCAGGGCGGTGGCGTCGCCGGAGTCGTCCTGCAGGCGCCAGACGTAGCCGGGCGAGCTTTCGGCCAGGGCGTTGATCTCGGGTAGCTGAGCGACGAAGTCGGAGAGCTCGGGACTGTCGAGCGGGGCGCGCAGGCGGGCGATGTTCAGCTGTGCCAAGTGGTGGTCGGCCATGGCGCCAGACTAACTTCTATGTCAACCTTGATTGTTTTTAGAAGTGATGGTGACGCAGCAGCCGGTCGGGCCGGGGTCGATCCGGGCGTCGGCGCCGGTCAGGCCCTGGAGCAGGGCCAGGTTGAGGCCGCAGACCAGGCCGGGGTGCGACTGGGCCAGCGCGTGGAACGGGCAGTTGCGCAGGCGGATGGTGTGGCCGGCGTCCTCGTACGGCTCGTAGCCGAGCTCTTCGAGGCGGGGCATCAGGTCGCCGCCGCCGGCCAGTTTGGCGCCCTGCTCGCGGGCCGCGGCGTAGAGGAGGGGTTCGGCGCCGGACTGTTCGACCGCGGTGGCCAGCACGGTGGCCAGCAGGCGGTAGTCGCGCGGGGGCAGGGACACCGTGTGTTCGGTGTTCGAGCGCTGGTAGAGCTTGGCCGGGCGGCCGGCGCCGGGGCCGCCGGTGCGTTTCGCGTACGAGGTCTCGAGCAGGCCGGCCTCGGCCAGCTTGTCGAGGTGGAACGCGGCCAGGGTGCGGCCCACCCCGACCGCGTCGGCCACCTCGTTGCGGCCGACCGGCTCGGCCCTCGCGACGACGAACTCGTACACCGCCCGGCGCAGCGGCTCTCGCAACGCCCCGAGGGCCTCCAGCGACATGCAACCGACGCTACCCGCAGGGGGAAGAACGGCGAGAAAGGCATGAGGTCAGTGACCGTTGGTCGACCAGTGCCAGTCTTCACTGGAGTAGTTCTTGAGCCCGTACGCGGCGGCGTTCTTCGACAGCCAGGTGTAGCAGGCCGACTTCTTGAGGCAGTTGGTGAAGTCGATCGCGAGGCCCTTCTCGTGCATCGAGGTGCCCGGCCGGGCGGTGTGCGGGCTGCACTGGGTCGACGGCTTGTCATAGATGTCGTACTTGGTCGGCCCGCAGTTCTTCTTGCGCAGCGCGATCTGGCTGTCGACCGTACGGAATCCGGTGCCGCACAGGGAGGGTCCGGCCGCCAGCATCCGGGCCACCTGGTCGCCGATCGTGGCTGACACGGTGATCGAGCCGCCGGCCGGGCACCGCGCGCTGGCGAGCGCGCCGGTGACGACGGTCTGCCCGACCGCGGGGGCCGGTGGCGTGTTGGCCTGGCTCACCGCCGAGCCGAAGAACGGCGCCGACAGGGCGAACACGCCGCCGTCGGAACCCAGCATCCACACGCCGGTGCCGAGGCCGCGGGTGGCGTCGACGATCGGGGCGTTGAGCCGCTTGCCGGCCAGCGAGCCCGGGAACGGGAAGTCACCGAACGCGAACGTGCCGCCGTCCTGGCCGACCAGCAGATAACCCTGGCCGGTGGGCGAGTCGACGATCGCGGTGACCGGCTTGGCCAGCGGCTTGCCGCCCATCGAACCGTGGAACTTGGCGCCGCCCAGCGCGAAGACGCCACCGTCGGCCGCGGCCAGCAGCAGGCCACCGCCGGCCGGGCGGACGGCGTCGACGATCGGCGCGGCCAGCCGGGTGCCGGCCAGGGAGCCGGGGTAGGGCGCGTCGCCGAAGTTGAAGGTGCCGCCGTCCGCGCCGACCAGCGTGTAGCCGTTGCCGGAGGCGGTCGGCACAATCGCGACGATCGGCTTGGCCAAGGGTTTGCCGCCCATCGAGCCGAAGAACGGCGCGCCGAAGCTGAACACGCCGCCGTCGGCCCCGGCCATCCACAGACCACCGGTGCCGGGCCGGGGCGCCGCGTCGACCATGGGGGCGGCGAGGGGCTTGCCGGCCATGCTGCCCGAGAAGACGCTGCCGCCGTAGTTGTACTGGCCGCCGGTGCCGCTGACGATGGCGTACCCGGCGCCACCGGGAGCGGCGACGATGGCCGTGCCGGCGTCGGGGCCGCCGAGCGCGTGACTGGTGGTAGCCGTGAGGGCCACGGCGGCGACGGCCGCGGCCGCTGTCACCGTCGCTGTCGCAAGAACGCGGAATCGAGGCATCAGAACGGGCACTCCGGGGTGAGGCGGGCGTAGGACCCGCGCGCGAACAGGTTGCCGTCACTCACGCGGCGGCTGTAGAGGCCGCACGACTTCTTGGTGCCGGCCTTGACGTACAGCTTGAAATGCTCGGGAATGCTCCCGTACGCGCGAGCGCGCAGATCGGCGCCGATCGTGCCGGTCTGCACCGGCGCCGGCCCGGTGTTGAAGACCAGGTCGACCAGCGCGTCGAATTCGGTCTGGGTCAGCGGCACGTCCGGGTGGGCCTTGCGCAGGGCGGCTGCGTAGATGTGCTCGGCCTTGTCGCGCAGCATCGACTTGGCCAGGTCCTGATCCATCCGCTGCTGCTTCTCGGCGGCCGTGCAGGCGCCCTTGTGCAGCGCGAAGCCGTAGCCGATGGTGCAGGTGCCGTAGCCGTCGTCGTAGGCGGTGGCCCGGAAACCCTCCCAGACGGCGATGAACTCGACGCCGGCGTTGGAGAGTGTGCGCGTACGGGCCGGTTGGCGACTGCCCGGGTCGGGCGCGGCGGGCACGTCGGCCACGGTGGGGCGGCCGCGGAAGCTCGCGTCGCCGAACGCGAAGACACCGCCGTCGCGGGCGACCATCAGATAGCCGCCGCCGCTGGGGGTGCGCGTCATTGAAGAGACCGGGGCGTTCAGGCGTACGCCGCCGAGGCTCTTGTAGAACCCGGCGTCACCGAAGGCGAAGACGCCGCCGTCCGACCCGGTGAGCCAGTAGCCGCGGCCGCTGGGCGTGGCGGTGATGCCGACGATGTTGCTGACCTTGACGTTGAGGCCGGGCAGTGACTTGTAGAAGCCGGCGTCGCCGAACGCGAAGACGCCACCGTCGGCGCCGGCCAGCCAGTAGCCCCGGCCGCTCGGGGTGGCGGTGATGCCGACGATGTTGCTGACCTTGACGTTGAGGCCCGGCAGTGACTTGTAGAAGCCGGCGTCACCGAATGCGAAGACGCCACCGTCGGCGCCGGCCAGCCAGTAGCCCCGGCCGCTCGGCGTCGCGGCGATGCCGACGATGTTGCTGACCTTCGCGTTCAGGCCCGGCAGCGACTTGTAGAAGCCGGCATCGCCGAGCCCGAAGACGCCACCGTCCGCACCGGCCAGCCAGAGGCCGCGCCCGGACGGGGTGGCCGCCATTCCCACCACATTCGCGACCCGTACGCCCAGGGCGGGCAGGTCCTTGACGGCGGCCGCATCGCCGTACGCGGCGACCTCCCCCGACCGCGAGGCGATCCAGTAGCCCCCGCCGGACGGGGTGCCCGCGACGGCCACGGGCGCGTTCTGCAGGCTGCTCGTCGCCGCGGACGCGTCTCGCTGGACGAGCCCGTAGGCCGCGACCACGGTGACGACGCTCAGCAGGAGAGCGCCGGTATGACGGTGTTTCATCGTTCTCCAAGGGGTCTCGTCCCGGCTCACCGGGCGAACGTAAGGCCCCCACCTCACGCCCGACCAGGCCGGAACGTCCCTTTTGCCGCCTCGGCCGACGAGTCCATCCGCTCATCGCCGCGACGCCGCGATCCGGCTTACCCCATCTGGCGGACAGCCGTCCGGCGGCAATCCCCGCGACGCATGACAGCATGGCCCGGTGACGCGTGTGGAGATCAACGGGGCGGCGGCGATCGTCGAGGCGTTGTATCGCGTGGAGCCGGTCCGCACAGCTCAGAGACAGTCAGCGGACGACAAGGCGTAAGTCTGCGGGGACCACGTTCCCCGGAGTTTTCTTGGGGGCGACGGCCCGCAGCGCCGGGCCGTCGATGGGGCCGCTCGCATCAGCCGGCGGTAGCGTTGCCGTTTGGACGTTCTCGGCGAGGCACTGGCGAACGTCCGGATCGCGCGCGGAGGCGTGCTTGTTGCGGGCGTCGGGATCGTGGGGATGGCGGCATCCGGCTTTCGCGGGCAGCGGATTCCATCTGGTCCTGAACGGTGACGCCTGGTTGGTGACCGCGGACGGACCAGCCCGGCGGCTCGCACCCGGAGACGTCGTTCTCACGCCGTCGGGCGGTGAGCACGGCTTGAGCCACGCACCGTCCGCGCTGCGGAGCCTGCCTCTGGCCGTCTCGAAGGAGGATCTGCCGGAGCCGGCCCGGCCCGATGTCGAGATCCTCTGCGGTGCGTACTGGCTGGATCACAGTCCGGTGCCGCACTACCTGCAGAGGTTGCCGGACGTGATCGCGGTCTCCCCAGACCACGACCGCAACCCGCACCTGCGTCCGCTGCTGGACCTGGTGCGAGCAAACCTCGCCGACACCGGACCGGGCACCGGAGTCACCCGCCCGGCCCTGCTCGATCTGGTACTGACCCACCAGGAGACGTGGCCGGGGAACAGCCGAACCGGGCGCGGACTGCACGCCTCTGATCCGCAGCCCGGCGGCGCTTCATGCCGGGCGCAACTCCCTGAGGATCACCTCGGCGCTGCTGCGGTCGGCGCGGGCCGCGTCCGGGTGACCCGCCTTCTCGTGGGTCTCCGCGCGGCTCGCCAGACTTTCCGCGAGGTTTCGCCGGTCGCCGGCCCGCTCGAAGGCGGCGATCGCCCGGTCGAACAGGGTGATTGCCTCGTCGAGGTTACCCAGCCGGTAGTGCGCGAGGCCGAGACTGTCGAGGGAAGCCGCCTGTTCTTGTGCCGTGCCATAACGCTGCTGCAACTCGAGCGCCTCGGTGCAGACCACGATGGCTTCCCGGTGACGCCCGGCCTGGACGTGAAGCCATCCCGCGGCGCTCAGCGTGTTCGCCTGCCACAGGGTGTCACCGACCTCCCGGAACGCCTCGAGCGCCATCGCGGCGTACGTCTGGGCACTGTCGAGGTCGCCCAGTTCCAGAGTGACGTCGAAGAGTGCGAAGTACGCATGCCCGCGGGCCGCCGTTCCGGTGTTCAAAGTGAGCGCCCGGTCCAGCAGGCCGGCTGCGGCCCGGAGCTCGCCGAGCCGCAGATGGGCACGTGCTTGCAGGCGCGTGCTTCGCGCCTGCGCCTCATCGTCACCGAGCCGGCGGGCCGCTGTGACGGCTTTTCCGGAGAGTTCCAGCATGTCGGTCCAATGGCCCTGACGGTCGAGATAGGTCGCCAGTGCCCAGGTGATCTGCCAGACGTACGTGTCGAAGCCGTGTGCGCAAGCGTGCCGGACGGCGTTGAGCAGGACCTGGTGCTCGGCGGCGAACCAGGTGACACCATCCGAACCGTCGGGGATCTCACCGATGGTGACGCCGGGAGCAGCCGGCGTGAGCGTGCCGGCGCTTCTGCTCGGAAAATACCGGACGGACGCCCGCTGCGCAGTTTGCGAATAATGGTCCAGGAGCCGGTGCGTGGCGGTCATCTTCTCCGGCTGACTCGTCAGTTCGCCGGCATAGGCGCGCAGAAGGTCATGGCAGCTGTAACGGCCGAGTCGATGTTCCTCGATGAGACCTGCGGCGGCCAGCTCGGCGAGCAGTGGGCGGATCGGGGCGGGCTCGGCACCGCTGAGGCTGGCGGCAGCGGCGACGGACACGTCCGAGCCGGGGTCGAGAGCGATCAACCGGAACAGGCGAGCCGCAGCCGTGCTGACGGCCTGGTAGGACCAGGACAGTACGGCTCGGACGTCGGTCGACGGATCGTCGGTGGCGAAGGCGTCCAGTGTGCCCACCGTCGCGCGCAGCTCGGCGGCGAGCTCAGCGAGTGAGGAGGACGACACAATGGCCGCCCGGGCGCAGACCAGCGCGAGCGCGAGCGGAAGGCCGGCACAGCTGTCGATGATTTGCTGAACCGCCGCGGGATTGGAGGCGAGACGCTCCGGTCCGAGGCGCCCCGTCAGGATGGCATGCGATCGAGTTGTGTCGAGCACGCTGAGCTCGACCGGATGTGCGCCTTGAGCGACTACCAGGCCGGTCAGCGAGCTGCGGCTGGTCACTACGACCTGGCAGGAGCCGGCTCCGGGCAGCAGCGGACGAACGTGCGCGGCGTCGCGGGCGTTGTCGAGCACGACGAGCATCCGGCGGCCCGCCAGGCGGGAGCGGTAGAGAGAGCGGCACGCTTCCGGGTCGGCGGGAATGTCGCGGGCCGGCGTGCCCAGGGCGCCGAGGAAGTGGCGCACGGCGTCGTCGGCCGTAACGACGCCGTGCAGGTCGAACCCGCGCAAGTTCACATAGAGCTGGCCGTCAGGAAAGCGGTCACGGGCCATGTGCGCCCAATGGACGGCGAGAGTGGTCTTGCCGATACCGGCAGTGCCGAATATCGCCAGGATCGTGAGGGTGGTGGGTTCGGCGGAGGCGGACCTGCTGATGGCCTCCATCCGGGCCAGCTCGGTCCCGCGGCCGGCGAAGCCGCGCACGTCAAGCGGTAGCTGCGCGGGTACCGCGGATCCGCCCGATGACGATGTGGACGGCAGGGCGGTTCGCAACTGGCCGTCGTGGCGGAGCACCGCGCGGTGCACTTCACTCAGTTCAGGACCGGGAAGGACGCCGAGCTCGTCGGCGAGTACCGCCGCGGTACGCCGGAAGACGTCCAATGCATCGCTCTGGCGGCCCGCCCGGTACAGCGCCACCATCAGCTGGGTGGCGAAGCGCTCCCGGTACGGATAGCGGGCGAGCAGGGCGCTCAGCTCCCCGACGAGGCTGTCTCCGGCCCCCGCGTCCAGGTCGATCTGCAGCCGTTGCTCGACCGCCAACAGCCAGGCATCCTCGAGCCGGGCAGCTTCAGGCGCTATCAGGTCGACATAGCTGACGTCCGCGAACGCCGGGCCGTACCGCAGAGCCGTCGCCCGGCCCAGCACCTCTCGAGCACGGGCGATGTCTCCGCCGGCCCGGGCCGCGTCCGCGTCCGCGCGCAAGACGTCGAAGTCCCAGGTGTCTACTGACACCCCTGAAGGATCGATGCCGTAGCCGGTCCGGCCGTCGCCGACGATGACACCCGCGCCAAGCCTGCGCCTCAGGCCGTGCACGTACGTCCGAAGGTTGCTGTCGACGGAAGCCGGCGGAGGCCCGGTCCACAGTGCGTCGATCAGTTCACCGCTCAGCACCCGGCCTTCCGTGCGGCAGAGCAAAGCGCCGAGCAGCATGCGTTGCTTCAGCGACCCCAGCGCGACCTCGCGTGCTCCGGAACGCGCCTTGAGGGGGCCGAAAGCACTGATCCGTAGAACGGTCGAGCTCTCCTCCACGGCACCCAATCTAGGCGAGCCGGCACGTCGCCGCCTCCGCTAGGTGGACGAGGCCGGTGAAGGCTGTTGTGCGTCCAAGATGGTCGTCATGTCCCCGCCGGCCGGAGCGGCGTCTGCCGCCACCTCGTCGATGTGCGAAGAATGTGCGTGCCCTGTACGCGGTTGCGCTTTGCTCCTTCCAGCACGAGGGCATACCACCTCGTGGGTCGCGTCGGCAGATCGCAGATCTGCTGTGCGCCAGCTTCGTGAGAAGGACGTGAGACGATTGCGTAATACCTATCGTATGGGTGTGGGTGTGGCGGCGCTGTGTGCGGCTGTGATCATGCCGAGCGTGCCCGCCATGGCTGCTCCCAGCACCGGCGGCTCGCAACTCAGTGCGTTCGCGCCGACAGTGTGCGAGCCGAACGCAAAAAAGTACAAGGTGACGCAGCTGAAGAAGCCGTGGACCGTCACCCACGCATCCCGCTACGAGAACACCGTCGACAGCACCTCGGTGCACACGGTCAAGGCGGAGGTGCAGACGGTGATCAAGGCGACCGTCACGGTGACCTTCGGAGCCGAGTCCGAGGCCGGAGCGATCTTCGCCAAGGTGAAGGCATCCGCCGGGTTCGGTGTCGCGGGCGAACGGCAGAAGACGAAGACCTCGTCGGTGAGCGTCACCACCAAGATGAAGCCGAAGAAGACCTACGTCTTTTTCTCCGGTGTCCGTAAGGTGAGCGTCCAGTGGGCCCTGCTCCAGTGCAACTCCCGGGGCACCGCAGTGGTCGAGAAGGCGCGCGGAGCGGCCAAGACCTTCGGCGTCAAGACCGACGGCGCCGTGCGGTGCGGCATCAATGCGAAGGCCGGCACCCTCGCCGCCAAGGCCGAGAAGAGCTACTGCTGACCGGACCCGTGCCCCGTCCACGCCGGCGCGCGGGCGGGGCACGGGCTTGTGAGCCTTCCCGATTACATCGGAGCGTGGAGCCGTGACGGCGCCCTATGCCGGCCGTCAACGTGCTGTGGTCGGGCCCCGCTGTGCCGTGGCGACGCAGCTGAGGAGCATTTGCAGCGCGTCCGCCGTTACTGTGCCGGGACGGGGGAGGTACACCAGCAGGGAGCGATCGGGCCGGGCCGGCCACGGTGAGCACTTGGTAGTCGAACTCCAGCGGGCCGGCGACATGATGGTTCAGATGGACGACGCCGATCCGCTTCTCCAGTACGTCGCCTCTGGCCCAGAGCTGGCGGATTCGTTGCTGCGGATGGCGAGCTCGCCGATGAGCGACGTGAGCCGCGCGTCATCGGGCCATCGTCCGGCCAGAAGCTGGAGGTGTGCGACGATTTCGGCGGCTGCGGCTTGCCAATTCCCGTAGCGCGCCCTGGCGTCCGGGGTGAGAAACAACTGCCGGGCCGAGTTGGGTGGTGGAGCCATGCCCGAGACCTCGAACACCGCCTCGGCGGCCGCATTGGCCGCCAGGATGTCCATGCGTGTGTCGACGAGCAGCGCCGGCACGTCGGCCATCGCGTCCAGAAGCCTGGCCAACGGCTCGTCGGTGGCAGTCGCCGATCGTAGAGCGTGAGACGACGAGGTCGGATCTGACGGTCGGACGAGGTTACGCAGGTGTTCGGTCTCCACGTCCGACAGCGAGAGCGCACGCGCGACCGCGTAGAGCACTTGGTCGGAGACGCCTGCTGTGTGGCCCTGCTCGAGCCGCACATAGTAGTCCGGGCTCACTCGGATCGTTCTGGTCCCGTAAGAAGCGTCCCCTGTCACGTAGATGCTTTCACGTACGCGCTGCTCGCGCCGATTCCATCTCGATGACGGCCTTTCCGAAGGACTCCTTGGAGGAATGCCGTGCGTAGGCAGCCGGCGCGTCGAAGAAGTCCACCACCTGATCGATCACCGGACGCACGCGCAACCGGTCAACGGTGGCCACCAGGTCGTCCTGGGCGGCGGAACTGCCCACCGCGACACCGCGGATGCTCGCGGCTTTGACCATCAACGCCCTAGCGGCCGTATTTGTCGAACGGGACCGTCCAGTCGCCCAGGCCGTTCCAGATCGGGAGGTCGCGCGGGGAGTTGGTGACGTCGACGACGTCGCCGACCAGGAAGGTGTTGTAGACCCACTTGGCGTCGGCCGTGCTCAGGTTGATGCAGCCGTGCGACTTGTTGGCCTGGCCCAGCGAGTTGTTCCACGGGGCGGCGTGCAGATATTCGCCGGAGTAGGTGATCCGGGTGCAGAACTCGATGTTCTCCGACACGTAGTAGTTCGGGTCCTTGGGGTCGGTGACGCCGTAGGTCGCCGAGCTCATCGTGTGCTTGCGCTTCTTGCCCAGCACGACGTGCGGGCCGCCTGCCGTCCAGTAGTTGATGCGCTCGCCGTTCGCCCCGGTCGTGCCGCCGCCCTTGCCGAGGCTGCTCTTCATCGTGCGTACGAGCTTGCCGTCGATGTAGACCTTGGTCATGTGGGTCCGGTTGTTGCTGATGGCGATCAGTTGCCGGCCGATCCGGAAGTGGGTCGAGGCGTTCCGGGCCCCGTACGTCGTCTTGCCCAGCTTGACGCCGAACGCGTTGACGTTGACCTCGATCTTTGTGCCGGCCGTCCAGTACTTCGCCGGCCGCCAGTGCACTGTGCGGTCGTCGCGCCAGTAGAACTTGCCGGGCACCGAGGGCGAGGTCTGAATCTCGATGGCCTTCTCGGCCGCGTTCTTGTTGACGGCGCGGCTGAACCGGACGATCACCGGCTGCCCGGCGCCGTACGTCCGGCCTTCCTTGAGGGAGAGCATGGCGTTGGCCTGAAAGACGACCGTGGCCGTCTTTTCCGGCTTGAGCGTGGTGAAGGTGCTGCTCTTGGTGGTCTTCACGCCGGCGCTGTCGGTGGCCGTGACCGTCACCGTGTATTTCTTGCCGTACGCCAGGTCACCGGTCGAACGCCACGTCCCGTCGTCCTGCAGCGCGCCCGCCACCGCCGCCTTGCCGGCCGCCACGGTGACCGACTGGAGCGTGCCGTCGGCCGCGCTGACGACGATCGGCTTCACCGGCGAGACGTCGGTGTTCCCGTGCGCCGGGGTCACGGTCAGCCGGACCGGCACGACGACCGCCTGTTCGGCGTCGGCCGCCGACCCGACCCAGGAGGAGCCTCCGGCGCTGCCCTTGCCGGACGAGGAGCACCCGGCCGCCGTCGCGGCCGCGGCCAGTCCGACCGCGCCGATGATCACCTTGCGTCGCTGAATCATGACTCTCACATTCGAGGGATGCCGACCGGCGCCGTTCAGGCCCCGCATAAGAGACGCGAGCAGGACGCGAAAACGTTGCACCTTCATGCGAAGGGAGATGATCCTGACACATTCGAATCCGGCTCGGTAGCCCGTAACTGTCGGATCGGGGCGCCCCTGTTCGTGGAAGAGGGGAAGGGGCGGCCATCGGGGCCGTCCCGGCGAGAAGGGCACGGACATGACCGCGGTCTACACCTGGGACGTCTTTTCCACCCTCGACGGCTACGGCTCCTACGCCGAGCCCGGCGACTGGGGTGGCTACTGGAGCAAGCAGGGCCCCGAGCTGCTGGAGCACCGGGCCGCCCTGTTCGGCACCCCGCAGCGGATGGTCTTCGGGGCCACCACCTTCCGGGAGATGGCCGAGATCATGTCCTCGGGCATCGACCCCCACGCGCTCGACGAGTGGAACGTGCGGACGATGCGCTCGCCCGCGACGGTCGTCTCCAGCACGCTGAAGGACACCCTCGGCTGGCCGGACGCCACCATCGTGAGCGGCGACGCCGCCGAGATCGTCACCCGGCTCAAGCAGGAGTCCGACGTGCCGCTGCGCTCGCAGGCCAGCCTGTCGCTGAACCGGGCGCTGATGGCCGCCGGCCTGGTCGACCGCCTGCAGGTGACGATCTTCCCGGTCATCTCGGGCCGGACCGGGATCAGCCCCATCCTCGCGGGCGCCGACGACTACGACCTCGAACTGCTCGAGAGCCGCACCCTCGACGGCCGCACCCAGGAGCTCGTCTACCGCCCGTCCCTGCGGCGGAACGGGCTGAACTGACGGCCGGGCTATTCGAGACCCTCGCGGGAGATCGGCTCGCCGACCCGGAAGTGCCGGAACGTGACCTCGAGCCCCGCGCGTTCCGGCGAGCAGCACATGACGCCGACCTCGACCGTCTCGGGCAGATCCAGATGGCCGAGCCGGACCAGCTGCCAGGAGCCGGCGCCGTCGCCGCGGTGCACGCACACCGCGGAGCCGAAACGGGTCAGCCGCAGCGCCAGCTCGCCGTCGAATCCGGGCACCGGCACCACCGACAGGTCGGAGTCGTCGCGGGTGAGCACCGTGCTCAGCTGGACGGCGCCGGACGTGACCTCGAGCCCCGTCTTCAGCCACGAGCGCTCGGAGGCCCGCAGCATCAGGCCGGCCTGGTCGAACAGCGCCGAGTGCCCGGCCGACACCACCACCTCGGCGGTGAAGTCACCGGTCACCGCCCGGTGGTAGAAATGCCCGTTGTCGGTGACGTAGCCGTAGAAGGTGCGCCGCCAGAAGTCCGTCTTCAGCCCGGTGACCACCCGGATCTCGTCGTCCTGATCCGACCACTGCGGCGGTTCGTTGAGCCACGACATCGACATCGGCCCATCGTAGGCCGGATCGGCGCCGGGGCTATCGATGGGCGGCGCTGACCAGGCGGGGGATCAGGGCGTCGCCCACGCGGGCGGTCTCCTGTTTGTACGGGGTGTCCGACAGGACGAAGTGCGTGACCCCCAGATCCGCGTAGCGTCGCAGCGCCGCACTCACCTCCTCGGGGCTGCCGACCAGCCAGGTGGTGCCCGCGCCGCCACCCCCGTGGCGGCCGGGGGCGGTGTAGAGGCAGCTGTCGAGCACGTCGCCGCGGGCGGCCAGGTCGAGGAGCCGCTGCTGTCCGACGGCGGGGCCGTGGCGATCCAGGAGCCGGTCGTTGCGGTGGCCGGGCTGCGCGGCCATGGCGGCCACGCGCGCCTCCGCATCGCGCCATGCTTCCGCGGTGGTGTCGCGGACGACGGTGGTGATCCGCAGGCCGAATTCCAGCGGTGGCAGATCGCGCCCCAGGTCTTCGGAGAGGCGGCGCAGGCGGGAGATGCGGTCGGCGATGCCCGCGAGCGGCTCGCCCCAGAACAGCTGCACGTCGGCCTCGGTGGCCGCGACCCGTTCGGCGGCTTCCGAGGCGCCCCCGAAGTAGAGGCGTGGGCCGCCGCCCGGCGGGCGCGGCACCACGGTGGAGGCGGTGACCTGGAAATGCTCGCCCCGGTAGGTCACGTTCTCCTGGGTCCACAGCAGGCGGACGATCCGCATGAACTCCTTGGTGCGGGCGTACCGCTGGGCCGAGTCGTTTTCGGCATCCCCGTACGCGGCCAGGTTGTCCCGTCCGCTGACGATGTTGACCAGCAGCCGGCCGCCGCTGAGGCGGTCGAGGGTGGCGGCCGCGCTGGCGAAGTGGGCCGGCTGCCAGTAGCCGGGACGGATCGCCGCCAGCGGCCGGAACGTGGTCGTCCGGGCGGCGATCGCGGTGGCCACGGTGAACGTGTCGGGGCGTCCCCAGCCGGTGCCGATCAGAGCCCCCGACCAGCCGTGCTGTTCGGCCGTGCGGGCCAGCTCGACGCTGTGCTCGAGGGTGCCGTAACCGGCCACGGCGTCGTCACCGCGGTGCCCCGGCTCGACGGTGTTGGGGATGTACCAGAGGAACGTCATCGGGTGGCCTCCTGCAGGGCGAACCGGTTGGCCGGGCGGGGCAGGCCGTAGTGCTCGCGCAGCGTCGCGCCGGTGTATTCCGTACGGAAAAGCCCTCGCTCCTGAAGAATCGGGACGACCTCGCTCGCGAAGCGCTCGAGGCCCGAGGGCAGCACGGCGGGCATGATGTTGAAACCGTCGGCCGCCCCGTTCTCGAAGTAGTGCTGGATCGTGTCGGCGACCTGCACGGGCGTGCCGGCGAAGGTGCGATGCCCGCGCCCGCCGCCCAGCTTGCCGATGAGCTGGCGCACGGTCAGGTTCTCCCGGCGGGCCCAGTCGACGATCAGGGTGCGGCGGCTCTTCGCGCCCTCGATCTCGTCCTCGCCGGGCAGATCGGCCGGCAGCGGCTCGTCCAGTTTCAGGCTCGCCGGGTCGACGCGCAGCGTGTGCGCGAGGGTGCCGATGGCGTACTGCGGGGCGATCAGCCGGTCGAGTTCGGCGTCGAGCTCGCGCGCCTCGGCCTCGGTGGCCCCGATGACCGGCACGATGCCGGGCAGGATGACCACGTGGGCGGGGTCGCGGCCGGCCGCGGCGACCCGGCGTTTGAGGTCGGCGTAAAAGGCCTGGCTCTCGGCCAGCGTCGGCTGCGCGGTGAAGACGGCCTCGGCCCAGCGTGCGGCGAAGTCCTTGCCGTCCTCCGACGATCCCGCCTGCACGAGCAGGGGATGGGCCTGCGGCGAGCGGGGCAGGTTGAGCGCGCCCTCGACCCGGAAGAACTCGCCCTCGTGCTCGATGGCCAGCACCCGCTCGCTGCGGGCGTGCACCCCGGCCGCCTTGTCGGCGAGGATCGCGTCGTCGGCCCAGCTGTCCCACAGTTTCGTCGAGACGTCGAGGAACTCGTCGGCGCGCTCGTAGCGGGTCCGGTGCAGCGGCTGCCCGGCCAGGCCGAAGTTGCGCGCGGCGGCGTCCCCGGCGGTGGTGACGATGTTCCAGCCGGCCCGGCCGCCGGACAGGTGGTCGAGCGTGGCGAAGCGGCGGGCCAGGTTGTAGGGCTCGTTGTACGAGGTGGAGGCGGTGGCGATCAGGCCGATCCGGCTGGTGCCGGCGGCCAGCGCGGCCAGCAGCAGCGTCGGTTCCAGCTTGCCGGCCGGCCGGCGTCCCGGGTCGCTCCACAGCACCGGGCTGTCGGCCAGGAAGACCGAGTCGAACTTGGCGTTCTCGGCCACCTGGGCGAGGTGCTGGTGGGCGGCGAGCGAGAGGTTGGCGTACGGGTCGGAGGCGGGCAGCCGCCACGACGCCTCATGGTGCCCGGTGTCGTGCAGGAACAGGTTGAAGTGCAGCTGACGGCTCATCGGCTCTCCCCTTCGACTCCGAGCTCGGCGAGCAGATACGCGCGGAGCTCGTCCCTCGATCGATCCCGGTCCACCTGTACGTCGGTGCGCACCACCCCGCCGTCGAGCACGATCACCCGGTCGGCGAGCACGATGGCCTCGTCGACGTCGTGGGTGACCAGCAGGACGGCCGGCCGGTGGGTCTCGCACAACTTGCGCAGCAACGCGTGCATCCGGATGCGGGTCAGCGCGTCCAAGGCGCCGAACGGTTCGTCGGCCAGGAGCAATTGCGGTTCCCGTACGAGGGACCGCGCCAGAGCCGCACGCTGTTGCTCACCACCGGACAGTTCGAACGGCCAGGCCCGCTCCCGGCCGGCCAGCCCGACCTCCTGCAGGGCCTGCCGTCCCCGATCGTCGGCGTCGTGGGCGCGCAGACCGAAGACGACATTGCCGAGCACCCGCTTCCAGGGCAGCAGCCGCGAGTCCTGGAAGACGACCGACACCTGCTCGGGAACCGTGACGCGGCCGCGGCCGGCCACGTCGCGGTCGAGCCCGGCCAGGGCCCGCAGCAGCGTGCTCTTGCCGGTGCCGGAACGCCCGATCAGCGCCACGAACTCGCCGGACGCGATGTCCAGGTCGAGGCCGTTGAGGACGCCGCCGTTGCCGGTGAAGCTGCGGTGCAGGTTCCGGACCTGGACGGCCGGGCCGGCGATCAGCCCTCGAGTGTCTGCCGCCATGCCAGCACCTTCCTTCCGGTCAGTCGCACGGTGGTGTCGGCGCAGTAGCCGAAGACGCCGTAGAGGACCAGCCCGACCACGATGACGTCGGTCTGGCCGTACTGCTCGGCCAGCGTGATCATGTGACCGATGCCGGCGGTGGCGTTGTACTGCTCGACCACGACCAGGCCCAGCAGCGACGAGGTGACCGCGAAGCGCATGCCGAGCAGAAACCCGGGCAGCGCGCCGGGCAGCACGATGTGCCGGATGAACTCGCCGCGCCCGATGCCGATGGTCTCGGCCAGCTCGGCGTACTTGCCGTCGATGCCGCGCAGCCCGTTGTGGGTGTGCACGTAGATCGGGACCAGGCTGATCAGCGCGATGGTGACGATCTTCATCTCCTGGCCGATGCCGAACCAGGCGATGAACAGCGGGATCAGCGCGAGCGTGGGAACCGACCGTTTGATCTGGATGGGCCCGTCGATCAGGGACTCGCCGACGCGGGACAGCCCGGAGGCGACCGCGAGCACGCCGCCCGCGATCACCCCGATGGCCAGCCCCGAGGCGGCCCGCCCCAGCGACGATCCGATGTTGCCGAGCAGGTCGTGGTCGGCCCACTGGTCGCGGAAGGCGACCACCACGTCCCACGGCGCGGTGAGGATGGCCGGCTTGATCAAGCCGGTGGCCGAGCCCACTGACCAGATCGCCAGCACGACGGCCGGGCCGACCCAGAACGCGCCCCGGAACCGGTGGCCGGGTCCGAGCCGGCGGCGGACGACCCGCTCGTCGCCCTCGAACACCCGGGCGGGCGCCTCGATGACCGTCATGCGGCATCACCGGTGACCACTTGCGAGCCGGCCGCCGCGGCCTCGACCTTTTCGAAGCGCCGGTCGACCAGCGTGGTCACATCCAGCTTGTCGTGCTTCTGCTCGGCCGCGAGCAGGTCGGCCGTCGCCTGCAGCCGGGCGATGGCGTTGTCCCAGGTGGCCGGGATGGCCTTGACGCCGTCGGCGGCGATGACGTCCCGAGCATCCTCCGGGCTCAGGCCCTGCACCTTCTGCAGGTACGCCTTCGAGTAGCCGTCGGGGTTCTCGTTCTGCCAGAGCAGTGCCTTCGCGCGCAGGCCGACGTAGACCTTGAGGGCCGCCGCCTTCTCGGCGTCCTGCACCGACGAGGTGAGGCAGTAGAGGGTCGACGCGTCGTCGCGGATGCCGGTCAGGATGGCCGTCGCCCCCGGGTACTTGCCCTTGTAGATCTTCACGTTGGCCGCCCCGATCGGCGCCACGTCGACGGCCTTGCTGCCCAGAGCGGTCACGTACGAGTCGCCGGTGCTGGTCAGCTCGACCAGCGTGACGTCCTTCTGGGTCAGGCCGGCTTTCTGCAGCACCCGCAGCACGAGCGCGCCCTGGGCCTGCCCGGCGCTGTAGGCGATCTTCTTGCCGCGCAGGTCGGCCAGGGACGTGACGTTCACGCCGGGCGCCACGCCGAGCTGGTAGATCGGGTTCTGCACCGGATCCTTGGTCACCGACTGAAACACGATCTTGGTGGGGGTGCCGGTCCACGCCGCGAACAGCGACGGGATGTCGGCCACCGCCGAGCAGTCAAGCTTGTCGGCGCGGAAGGCCTGGATGCTCTGCGGGCCGCCGCTGATGTTGGCCCACTCGACGGCGACGCCGGCCTCGGTCAGCTCCTTGTCCAGGCCCGAGGCGCCCAGGATGGCCTGGATCGTGGGGTCGCCGATCCGGATCTCGGTGCCGCTGGGCACCTTCTCCGGCAGCGCGGCCGACAGTTCGAGGGTGGCGCCGGCGTCGTCGCCGGCGCAGGCGGTCAGGACGCCGGCCAGCAGGACGGCGGCCGACAGGGGTAGGAGTCTTCTCACGAGGAGCTCCGTTCACGTGCGTAAGGGGGGCAACGGGAGCGCGCTGCAATTCATACTAAACAGCTAGGAGAAGAAGGCAACCAAATACCCGGCTGAATTAACTAACCGCAGGTGAGAGCGGTTCTGCGTACACATGGTCGAGGGCCACCGCGCCGCCGGCCACGGCGAGCACGGTGGCCGGGAAGCTCGTCGCGCGGACCACTTCCGAGACGTCGGCGCCCGCGGTGGACCAGGCCGTCACCTCGGCCCGCAGCGTGGCCAGGCAGGCCGGGATCCGGTTCGCGCCGGCCTCGGCCACCACCAGCACCTCGGGGTCGAAGAGGTCGAGCAGCAGCGCCGCGGCCCGGCCGACCAGCCGGGCCCGTTCGTGGAACAGGGCGAGGGCGTGCGGGTCGCCACCCTGAGCCGAGGCCACCAGGGCGGGCAGACCGGTCGCGCCGGAGCGTCGCACCAGGGTCTGCTCCGAGACCGCCACCTGCAGGCAACCCGTACGGCCGCAGGAGCAGAGCGCGGTGCATCCCTCGACGCTCAGGTGGGCGACGGCTCCGGCGGCCGACCGCGGCCCCTGATGCACCACGCCGCCGGTCGCGAAGGCCACGTCGACGACGTTGCCGACGAACAGGTGCACCGCGCTCTGCCGGGCCCGCCCGGCGACGTCGCCGAAGAGCTGCTCGGCGCGCAGCAGGGCCCGCGAGTTGCTGTCGGCCCGTACGGGAAGCCGGGTGGCCTTGGACAGGGTGGCCGCGACCGGCACGTCCCGCCAGCCCAGCGCGGGATGCTCGACGACCGTGCCGGTGACCGCGTCCACCCACCCGCCGGTGGCGACGCCGACCCCCAGGACGCGACGCCGGTTCCGCACCTTCCGGATGCGCTCGGCGAGACGCCCGAGAACGGCGGCGGGATCGCGTCCGTCGTGCGGCTCGCGGTGCTCCTCGACGACCCGGCCGCGCAGGTCGAGCAGGGCGACCGTCGCGTGCGGCACGGCGATGTGCGCCCCGATCACGCCGACGCCGCCGGGATCGATGTCCAGCGGGACCGTCGGGCGGCCGATCCCCGGGCGCCCGGCCGCCTCCGGCGCCTCCCGGATCAGGCCGCGGTCGAGCAGGGCGGCCGTGACACCGCTGATCGAGGCCGCGGACAGCCGCGTCGCCCGGGCCACGGAACTGCGGGCGACCGGGCCATGGTCGAGAACGGCGCGCAGCACCGCCCCCGCCGAGTCGCGGCGGGTCATGGCTGCAGGCTAACGACCTTTTCGCCGCAATGAGGCGGGTCGTCATAGGACGTTTCAGGGTCGGTAACACCCGGCGGCGGTGATAGAACAGGTCAGGTGACTGCCTTCGCGGATCTCGATGCGTACGTTCGTCTCTCTCACGTCGACGGGCTGTGGCTCTCGCCCGACGGGCGCCGGCTCGTGGTCGGTGCGGGCACGCCCAACAAGGAGAACAACCGGTATGTCACCTCGCTGTGGGAGGTCGACCCGGAGGGGCAGCGGCCCGCGCGGCGACTGACCCGCAGCGTCAAGGGCGAGGCGGCGGCCGCTTTCACGCCCGACGGCGATCTGCTGTTCACCTCGTCGCGGCCCGACGTGGAGGGCGACGACGACTCGGCGCTCTGGCGGCAGCCCGCCGCCGGTGGCGACTCCGAGGTGATCGCCAAGCTGCCCGGCGGGCTGCACGGCGTCCGGGTCAGCGCGAACGGCACGCTGGTGGCCGGCTCGGCGGTGCTGCCGTCGGCCGAGGGTGCCGCGGCCGACGAGGACGCCCGCGAGCGGCGCAAGGAGGCCGGGGTCTCGGCGATCCTGCACGAGGGCTTCCCGGTGCGGTTCTGGGACCACGATCTCGGGCCCGCGCGGCCCCGGCTGGTGACCGCGTCCCTGGCCGGCGAGCTCGAGCTGCGCGACGTGACCGGGCACGTCGGACCGGCGCTGGACATGGACACCCCGGGGGACTGGGACCTCACCCCGGACGGGCGTACGGTCGTCACCGCCTGGGTGGTCGCCGAACCGGCCGGGTCGCAGCGCACCGCGATCGTCGCGATCGACGTGGCCACCGGCGAGCGGCGCGCGATCGCCGACGACCCCGGTCACGAGTACGACAACCCGCGCGTCTCGCCCGACGGCGCCACGGTGGCGTTCTTGGTGCGCGCCCGGTCCACCCCGGACGAGCCGGGCGACGTCTGGCTCGCGGTCGCTCCGGTGGCGGGCGGCGCCGTACGCGCTCTGACCGCCGACTGGGACCGCTGGCCCGGCCCCGCCCGCTGGACGCCCGACGGCACGGCCCTGATCGTGGCGGCCGACGACGACGGGCGCTCGCCGCTGTGGCGGGTCGACGCCGGATCCGGCCAGGTCACCAGGCTGACCTCCGACAACGGCTCCTACCGCGACGTCCGTGTCGCGCCGGACGGCCGGTGGGCGTACGCGATGCGCAGCGCCGTCGACAGCCCGCCCTCGCCGGTCCGGGTGAGCCTGGCCGGCCCGGCCCCGGTCGAGTTCCTGCGTGGCCCGGCCGAGACCCCGGAGCTGCCCGGGCGCCTCGAGGAGGTCGAAACGACGACAGCCGACGGCGCCCGCGTACGGGCGTGGCTGGCTCTTCCGCACGGTGACGGGGCCTTCCCCCTGGTGCTGAAGATCCACGGCGGTCCGGTCAGCTCCTGGAACTCCTGGTCGTGGCGCTGGAACCCGTGGGTGTGGGTGGCCCGCGGCTACGCCGTGCTGATGCCCGACCCGGCCCTGTCGACCGGCTACGGATACGAGTTCATCAAGCGTGGCTGGGGAGCGTGGGGTGACAAGCCGTACACCGACCTGATGGCCATCACCGACGCCGTCGTCGCCCGCCCCGACATCGACGAGACGCGGACGGCCGCCGCCGGGGGCTCGTTCGGCGGCTACATGGCCAACTGGATCGCCGGGCACACCGGCCGCTTCGACGCCATCGTCACCCACGCCTCGCTGTGGTCGCTCGACCAGTTCGGCGCGACCACCGACCACTCGTTCTACTGGTCCCGCGAGATGAGCCCCGAGCGCCAGTGGGAAAACTCGCCGCACCGCTTCGCCGACGCCATCACCACGCCCATGCTGGTCATCCACGGTGACAAGGACTACCGGGTGCCGGTCGGCGAGGCGCTGCGCCTGTGGTGGGACCTGATGTCCCGCTCCGGCGCGGAGGGCGTGCCGCACAAGTTCCTCTACTACCCCGACGAGAACCACTGGATCCTCACCCCGGGCAACGCCAAGGCCTGGTACGCCACCGTGCTGGCCTTCCTCGACCACCACGTACGCGGCGAGAAGTGGCAGCGCCCCGGCCTGCTCGACTGAGCCCTAGGCTTCGCCCATCACCAGGCCCTCGATGGTGTGCTTCTGGGTGATCGGGGTGAGCTTGTCGGCGATCGGGCAGTGCAGGTGGTCGCGGACCTGCTGGGGCAGCGCGTCCCAGTAGGCCTGGGTGACGGCCATGGCGTGCTTGTCGCCGTTGCCGGCGTCGGGGGCGTCCACGCCGAGCACCAGCACCGGGCGCGACAGCTCCGACTTGTTGGCCGTGCCGCGGTGGATGGTGAGCGCCGAACGGGCCGAGATGTCGCCGCGCTGGGGGTATTTGCGCACGGCCAGCTCGTTGTAGCGGGCGTAGTGCGGCTTGGGCGGGAACATGTCGTGACCGAACTCGGGGCTGTCGTCGAACTGGGTGCCCGGGGCGATCTCGAACGGGCCCATGTCGTCGGTGGTGTCGACGCCGGTCAGGTTGAAGGCCAGCGAGTTGAGCCGGCCCTCCTGGCGGGTGACCTCGGGCATCGGGAAGTCACGGTGCCACGGCTGGTTGACCGCGCCGGCGAACGGGATGTCGAAACCGAGCTCGACGATCTCGTACTGCGGGCCGAGCACGGCCGTGCAGACGGCGGTGACCCACGGGTGGGTGACCAGGTCGGCGAAGCCGCGAAGCTGTTCCGGGTGGATCTCGACGTAGTAGCGCTTCGGCCCGCGGCCGACCGCGCCGCCGGGACGGGCGATGGCCTCGGCGAACGCCGCCTCGATGTCCTCGCGCATGGCGTCGGCCCACTCGACGCTGAACGCGCCGCGCAGCGCCGTGATGCCGTCGGTGTAGATGGCTTCGCGGGCCTTCGCGCCCGCCTCGGTGGCGTTGATGGCAGTCGTCATACCCTCAGTTTGCAACGTGGCATGCCACGTTGCAAGTGGAAGTTAGGATGGTCTTGTGGGAGCCAATCTGAGACAGGTCGCGGAGCGCGCCGGCGTCTCCGTCCGCACGGTGTCCAACGTGGTTTCCGGCTTCCCGATGGTCTCGCCGCAGACCCGGGAACGGGTGCAGCGGGTGATCGACGAGCTGCAGTACCGGCCCAACGCCGCCGCCCGGCACCTGCGCGGCGGGCGGTCGGGGCTGGTCGCGCTGGTGCTGCCCGAGATCGCGTCGCCCTACTTCGGCGAGCTGGCCGGGCATCTGGCCGACGCCGCCGAGGCGTACGCGTGGACGTTGCTCGTGCAGCAGACCGGCGGTGACGCCGCCCGCGAGAGAGAACTCCTCGATGGCGTACGCGGTCAGGCCGTCGACGGTCTGATCATGAGCCCGTGGGCCCTGTCGCCGGCCGAGCTGACCCGGCGGCCCGACAGCGCCCCGCTCGTGCTGCTGGGGGAGCAGGACGCCGACGGGCTGCTCGACCACGTGGCGATCGACAACGTGGCCGGGGCGGCCGCCCTGACCCGCCACCTGATCGCGAGCGGACGCACCCGGATCGCCGCCATCGGGTTGCAGCCGCACCTCGAGAACGGCACCGCGGCGCGGCGTGCGCAGGGTTACCGGCAGGCGCTGGCCGCGGCCGGGATCCCGTACGGGAAGGAACTCGAAGTCGAAGTGGAGAGCCTGCACCGGGCCGACGGCGCCGCGGCGATGAGCCGGCTGCTCGACCGCGGAACCGCGATCGACGCGGTGTTCTGCTTCACCGACCAGCTCGCCCTGGGCGCGATGCACGTCGCCGTCGAACGGGGGCTGCGCGTGCCCGGCGATCTCGCGGTGGCCGGTTTCGACGACATCGAGGACGGCCGGTACGCCAACCCGGCGCTGACCACCGTCTCGCCGGACAAGGCCGCCCTGGCCGACGCCGCCCTCGCGTGCCTGGCCGAGCGGGTCGCCCGCCGCGATGATCCGCCACCGCCACGCCGGATCATCGTGCCGCACCACCTGGAGGTGCGTGGTAGTGCTCCTACTAAAGGAGGTTCCGCGTCACTCATCGACTGATTTAGGTTGCTGGATGTCACGGTTCCATGTTCGACAGACAGGGGAGCACAACGTGGTGTCTCGCACTCGAAGACGTCTGGGCGCCGTTCTGGCCGCCGCCGTCCTGCTCGGTGGCTTCGCCGTCGCGCAGCCGGCCCAGGCGTCCGGCCACTCCGTCAAAGACCTGACCAAGTCCGTCACGCTGGCCGGCGTGATGCGCCACCTCGTGGCCTTCCAGGCGATCGCCAAGCTCAACGGCAACACCCGGGCTTCGGGAACCCCCGGATACACCCGCAGCGCCGACTATGTCGCCACCCTCATGCGCGCGGCCGGCTATCGCGTGACGCGGCAGCCGTTCCCGTTCAACTTCTGTGAGGACGAGGCTTCCTCCTTCGCCCAGACCGCGCCGGCCCCGGCCACATATGTGGATCAGGTGGACTACGACGTGCTGGACTGCTCGGGCAACGGCACGGCGACGGGCACGGTCGTGCCGGTCGACCTGCAGCTGACCACGCCGAACACCAGCACCTCGGGCTGCGAGGCGGCCGACTTCGTGGGCGTGCCCGGCAAGATCGCCCTGATCCAGCGCGGCGGCTGCGCCTTCGGAGTGAAGGCGGCCAACGCCGAGGCCGCGGGGGCGATCGCGGTGATCGTCATGAACCAGGGTGACACCGCGAACCCCGACCGCCAGGACCTGTACTTCGGCACGCTCGGCACGCCGGTCGGCATCCCGGCCATCGCGGTGTCCTATCCGCGCGGGGTCGCGTTCGCCGGCACCCCGGGCCTGACCGTGACCATCTCGGCCGACACGGTCGCCGAGGTGCGCCAGACCGAGAACGTCATCGCCGAGTCCCGCTACGGCGACGCCGGCAACGTCGTCATGACCGGCGCCCACCTCGACTCGGTTCCGGCCGGGCCCGGCATCAACGACAACGGCACCGGCAGCGCCGGGATCCTCGAGGTCGCGCTGCAGATGCGTCACCAGAAGACCAAGAACAAGCTGCGGTTCGCCTGGTGGGGCGCCGAGGAGGCCAACCTGGTCGGCTCGACGTACTACGTGAACAACCTGACCGAGGCCGACCACGCCAAGATCCGGCTGTACCTCAACTTCGACATGATCGGCTCGCCCAACTACACGTTCGGCGTGTACGACGGCGACGACTCGGCCGCCAGCGGCGCCGGTCCCGGGCCGGCCGGCTCGGCCCAGATCGAGGCGGTCTTCCAGCGGTTCTTCGCCGCCCGCAAGCAGGCCACGGCGGCCTCCGACTTCAGCGGCCGTTCCGACTACGGTCCGTTCATCGGCACCGGCATCCCGGCCGGCGGCCTGTTCACCGGGGCCGAGGTCGAAAAGACCGCGGACGACGTGGCGAAGTGGGGCGGGATCGCGGGGGTGGCCTACGACCCGTGCTACCACGAGGCGTGCGACAGCTTCACGCCCGAACGCGACGGCGCCGACAAGGCCGTCTACGCCCAGCTGCGTAAGAGCTACAAGCTGATCGGCAACATCAACACGTTCGCGCTCGACACGAACGCTGACGCGGTCGCCACGGCGGTGGCCACCTTCGCCCAGGACACGTCGTCGATCCCGCCGCGCACCACGGCGGCCGCGGCCCGCTCCCGGTCGGCGGCGGCTCCGGCCGGCGCCCACGGACACGCGATTTCGTAGCAGCCCGCGTTCCGGCCCGTCGCAGCATGATTGAGTGGGGTGATCCAGATCGAGGAGGCTCTCATGGGTAATCACGTGTACCGGCTCACCGAGGTCGTCGGAAGCAGCCAGGAGAGCGTCGACGACGCGATCCGCACGGCGATCCGCAAGGCGGCCCAGACCGTACGAAACATCGAGTGGTTCGAGTCCCAGGAGATCCGAGGCCAGGTCGTCGACGGCGACGTCGCCTACTTCCAGGTACGCCTGAAGATCGGCTTCCGGGTCGAGGACTGATCGGTCATCGGCCGGTGGGCGGATCCTGTTTCCGCTCACCGGCCGGTCGCGCGTTCGACTGCCACCGGTTCGAACACCACCGGCTCACCGCTTTCCGTACCAGCGTCACTAGGGCCAAGACTATTCCGGCGGCCGCGTCCCTGGCCGGTGGCTCAGCCGGGGCTCAAGCCGGTCAGGATGCGTACGAAGGCCTCGCGCTCGTCGGGTGGGAAGGCGCTCAACAGGTCTTCCTCGGCGGCGCGGATCTCGGATTGGATTGCCTCGTGGAGGCGGCGCCCGGCGGGGGTCAGGTCGAGCAGCCGGACCCGCCGGTCGGACGGGTCGGGCTCGCGCTCGATGAGGCCGCGTCTCTGCAGCTCGTCGAGCACGGGGATGAGCCGTGTCTTGTCGGCGCCGATGCCCGCGGCCAGCGCGGCCTGGGTGCGCATCGAGCGTTCGCGCAGGGCGGTCAGCACCGCGTACGCCCACATCGACACGTCGTGCCGGTCCAGGATCGGCTGCTCCAGCGCCAGCAGTCGCCGTCCCAGCCGGAACACCATGGCGCCCAGGTCATCGCGCTCGTTCACGAGGTCTACTCCTACCACCTCGCCGCCCCTTGACTAACCATAAGCAGGCGCAGATGATAAGCACATGCTTACGTTTGAGATCGATGCTCGACCCGCCGACGCCGCCGCGGTCCGCGACACCGTGGAGCTGGTCCACAAGATCACCGACGCCGATCTGACGCGGCCCACGCCCTGCGCCGGCTGGGACCTGGCCGCGTTGCTGGCCCACATGACCGACCAGCACTACGTCTTCGCCCGCGCCGCCGGAGCATCACCCGGGGCCGTCGGCGATCACGAACGGACCGCCGGGGCGTCAACGGCGGCGGCCGGCGGGCGCCATGAGGACGTGGGGGCGTTGCCGGGGGTCGGCGGGTGCCATGAGCGGGACGTTGGGGCGTCATTCGAGGCCGTTGGGCGCTACGAGCAGGCGGCCGGTGTGGTGGTCGAGGCCTTCGCGGCCGTCGCGGATCTGGACCAGCCCTTTCGGATTCCCGAGTTCGGCCGGGCCGTCCCGGGCCGCCTGGCGATCGGGTTCCACCTGGTCGACTACGTCGTGCACGGCTGGGATGTGGCCCGCACGCTGGGCGTTCCCTACACTCCCGGCATTGACGCGCTCACGCTCGCGCTGACCGTGGCCTGCGCCGTCCCCGACGGCCCGGAACGCCGGACTGACGCGTCCCCCTTCGCCCCCGCGCTTCCCGTGCCTCCGGGCGCGGACGCCTTGACCGAAACCCTGCTGCTGCTTGGCCGCGACCCTTCCCACCCGTTGGTGTGAGCGGCGTGAGTCGGTGCGGGCCAGCGTGCGCACGCGATCGGTCCGTTACTCGTACCGGTACTTCAGCGCGTCCGCCTCCGTCTGCTCGATGTCGGAGATCGTCAGCTCCGGCCGCCGCAGCTGGGCCAGCGTCACCTCGGCCGAGGTCGGCTGCGCGTCCGCCGGCAGCCACTGGTCGGGCTTCCAGACCGAGCCGCGCAGGAACGACTTGGGGCAGTGCGGGTAGACCTCGTCGATCGCCACCACCAGCGCGCTGGCCGGGGGCTTGCCCACGGCGGTCAGCTGCGACAGCAGGTCCGGGCGGGTGGAGACGCAGGCCCGGCCGTTCACCCGCAGCGTCGTGGAGCGTCCCGGAATGACGAACATCAGCCCGGCCCGTCCGGTGGCGATGATGTTCTGCAGGCTGTCCAGGCGCTTGTTGCCGGTCGCGTCGGGTATGGCCACCGTCCGCGAGTCGAGAACGCTGACGAACCCGGCCGGGCCGCCGCGCGGCGAGACGTCACAGTTGCCGTGGGCGTCCACGCTGGCCACCAGGACCAGCGATGCGCAGTCGATCAATCGCCGGGTCGGCTCGGTGAGTTCGGTCATCTGCTTCCGTACGGCCGCGTCGTTGGGAAGGGCGTAGACGCGGCGCAGCGCCTCCTGGTCGGGCAGGGCATCGAGGCGCAGCGAGTCGAAGGCGCTGGCGGCGAGGGCTGGATCCATCCACCGAAACTAATGGACCGCATCCCGGCGTGCGGTTAGGTTTTTCGGCTATGACGCAGAAGCATGACGTTGCAGCGGGTCCGGATGTCGCGCTCCGGGACGACGGCTTTGTCGTGCTGCGAGGCTTGTTGTCCGAGGCGGAGCTGGCGGCGGCCCGCGAGCACGCGGACGACCTGCTGAGCGGCGCGAGCTGGAGCGACAACGACTTCGACGGCCGCCGCACCCGCCGCGTCTATGCGCTGCTGAGCCGCGTCGGGTCGCTCGAGCCGCTGCTTCTCCATCCCGATGTGCACCGCCTGGTCACCGCGAGCCTGGGCCGGGTCTACCAGTTCGGCATGCTGTTCCTGTCCGCCGTCGATCCGGGCCAGGGTGCCCAGAAGCCGCATTTCGACGCCGGGGTCTACCCCCTGCCCCGCGAAGTGGAGGCGGAGACCAACGTCATCTGGGCTCTCGACGACTTCACGCCGGCCAACGGCGCCACTTTGATCGCTCCGGGGAGCCACCGCTGGGCCGCCGGCCGCCGCCCGGCCGCGTCGGAACTCGTTCCCGCTGTCATGCCCGCCGGCAGCGCCCTGGTCTACAGCGGTCGCCTCTGGCACGCCGCCGGGCACAACACCGCCGAGACCACACGCCGAGCCCTGATCTGCGAACACGTCCTGCCGTGGCTCCGTCCGGCCGACAACCACATCCTGTCTACCGGGGCCGACCAGCTGCGACGTCTGAGCCCCGGACTCCGGCGCCTGGCCGGAGTGGCCGCCGCCGGCGATTACCTCGGTTTCGTCGCAGGCCAGGACCCCGAACAATGGTTGCAGGCCTCGATCGAGCGAGCCTGAGCCCGGTGCGCGGGCCCGCAGGACAGCCGGCCCGCGCACTACGATGCGATCATGAATCCCCTCATGGCGGCCGCCGAGGCCCCACCGCGAGTTCGCGTGCGCGGGGCGTGCGACCGGATCGCCGCCTCCCGCCGGCTTCCGCTCCAGTGAGGCAGTCACGCGCGCTGCAGGGGTTCGTCCCGGTGCTGGCCGTGGTTGTCGCGGCCGCCGTGATTGCCGGGGCGGTCGACTGGGCCGAGGTGCCCGCCCGGCTCAGCGTGCACGGGGAGTTCGTCGACCTTTCCGTTTATCAGTACGGCGGCCGGCTGGTGCTGGACCATCTGCCGCTCTACGGCTCCCGCGATCCGGCCACGAACCTGCGGTTCACCTATCCGCCGTTCGCGGCGGTGGCCATGGTGCCGCTGGCGCTGTTGCCGGGCTGGCTCGCCACAGCGCTGTGGACCGCGGCCTCGGTGGGCGCGCTGGCCGGGGTCATCGTGGTGGTGGGCCGGGCGATGCGCCAACCCATGCCGGGATGGCTGGTCGCACTGCTGACCGCTGGTGCTTTCGCCCTGGAACCGGTGTGGCAGAACCTGACCTTCGGCCAGATCAACCTGTTGCTGATGCTCGCGGTGCTCTTCGATCTGGTTCATCCGGAACGGCGCTGGTCGGGTGTGCTCGTGGGCATCGCCGCCGGGGTAAAGCTGACCCCGCTCGTGTTCGTCGTGCTGCTGGTGCTGATCGGTCGCCGGACGACAGCGGGACGGGCGATCCTGGCCTTCGTCGGCACCATCGCGATCGGCTTCGCGGTGGTGCCGAGCTCGGCCCGCACCTACTGGTCCGACAACCTCGTCAGCGCGGGCCGAGTCGGTCCTCCGGAACTGGCCCACAACCAGTCGGTCTTCGGCGCCCTCACCCGGGTGCTCGACCGTCCGCCCTCGACGATCCTGTGGTTCGCGGTCGCTGCGCCGCTCGCTCTGGCCCTCGTGGCCGTCGGCGCCCTGTGGTGGCGTCGCGGCGACCGGGTGCTCGGCGCCGGTTTCGGAGCGCTGGCCATGTTGCTCGCTTCGCCGGTCTCCTGGTCCCACCACTGGGTGTGGGCCGTCCCCATCGGGCTGGCCCTGTGGGCGCACAACCGCTGGGCGAGCATCGTCTGGACGGCGGTGTTCGTGCTCCGCCCGTTCGTGTGGCCCCCATGGGGTGATCGCCGCGAGTTCAAGTGGGGACTGCTCGACCACATACCCGGAAACGCCTACCTTCTCGTCGCGCTGGCCCTCGGCGTCTTGGCGGCGGTGGAACTCCGTCGCCGCGCCGACCCGCTCGCCGGCCTTCCCGGCCCCGAGAAGCTGCGCTCGGCCCCGCCCACCCTCCCGTAGCGACGGCGACGGCGACGGCCCAACCGTGACGCCGCCTCCGTCACTGGCCGGCCCTCCCGAGGCACGGTAAGCGGTAGACGCCGGCCGGGCGTACTCAGAAGTTGATTACGGTCTTTCCGATCGTCCGCCTGCCCTCGGCCAACTCGTGGGCTGTTCTCATCGCGTCCACGGTCAGGCCGTCGAGCACCGTCGTGGCGATGGGACGCAGCCGGCCCGCGACGACGTCCGCGGCCAGTTCGGCCAGGATCCGGCCCTGGGCGGCGATGTCGCCGCCGGTCGTGAACCTGCTGAAGACGGTCTCGGTGTGCAGCGACACGGACTTGCCGGCGAGCGGTCCGAGATCGAGGGGACCGTTGAGATCGATGGCGGCAAGGTGACCGAACGGCCGCAGGGTCTCGGCGATCCAGCTGACGTTGCCGGTGGTCCCCGACGTGGACAAGACCAGGTCGATGTGGTCGAAGCCGGCGTCGCGCAGCTGACCGGGGACGTTTCCGGTGTGGTCGACGACCACGTCCGCTCCCATCCTCGTGCACCAGTCGCGTGATTCGGGACGCGAGGCCGTGCTCGCCACCAGGGCCGGGGTCCTGCTCTTGAGCAGCTGGGCCGCCATGGATCCCACGCCGCCGGCGCCGCCGACGATCAGCACCCGGTCGATTCCCGCGGTCAGGCTGTCGTGATCGCGGAACAGGGCCTCCCAGGCGGTGAGCCCGCCGATGGGGAGTGATGCTGCGTCGGAGAAGGACAGCCGGTCGGGAATTCTGGCCGCTACACGGTGGTCGACCGCGAGCCGCTCGGCCCAGGCGCCGTCCCGGGCCGGGTCTCCGGTGCCCATGACGCGATCGCCGACCGTGAAGCCCGTGGTTTCCGGTCCCACGGCCTCGACCACCCCGGCGAATTCCCAGCCGAGGATGAGGCGCCCGCCCGGTTCGGCGCTGCGCATCTGCCGGATCATCGCCTCACCAGGGTTGATCCCGACGGCGTGGATCCGGACGAGCAGGTCCGTGTCGCGCAGCCGTGGCTCCGCGGTGTCGACGAGTTCGATGGCGAACGCGTCGAGTGAGTGGGCCTTCTCGTAAGCGAGGGCTTTCATGTGGTGCTCCTGTCGTGCCGGGGGAGTGGCTTCGGTGCTCGCCCGGGGTGATTTCGATGGACGAGACGGGCTGCTGGGACGCGCGAGGAGCCGGAACGTGTCGTCCGCGATCGGGCCGGCCCTGCGGTCATGGTTTGGGCCGGTCAGTCCTGCTTGAGGGCGTGCAGGGCCGAGAGCGGGCCGCCGACCTGCATCAGCCGGCTGCCGTCCCGCAACGACCCGGCGTCCACCGGCGCGAAGCCGATCTGCTCGGTGACCGCCCGGAAGCCGGTTTTCGCGTCCGCGTCGTCCCCGGCGTAGAAGAGCAGCTGGCGGCCCTCCGCGTGCCGCGGGTCGGGCGCGATGTACTGGGCGAACAGCGTGTTGAACGCCTTGATTACGCGTGCGCCGGGAGTGTGCCGGGCGACGAATTCACTGCCCGTCTCCGTACCTAGATCGACATAGTGTCCGGGAGCCGAGCCGGTCAGCTGGTTGGTGGTGTCGACCAGGATCCGGTCGTCCCATGCGGGCACGCCGGCCAGCGCGGCCGGGATGTCCGCCCACCGGACCGCGAGGAACACCATCTCCGCCTCGGCGGCCTCGGCGACTGTTGCGGCGCGGGCCGACGACCCCAGCCGGGCCACCGTGTCACCCAGTGCCGCCGGGCCGCGCCGGGCGCTCAGAACGACGCGATGACCGGCGGTCACCAGATGTCCGGCGATGGCCTGCCCGATCGTGCCCGCTCCGATGAATCCGAAGTTCACCAGCGTCTTCCTCTCCGACCGCCTTTTGATGTCGTACGACATCGAAAGTATGATTGTGCTCGACATCATTAGCTGTCAAGTCCGAGGCGCTTTTTTGATGTCGGGTATCATCGCAACGGCGAGGTGCGCCCGCAGCGGGCGCCGTCTTGGCGAGGAGGTGGCCGAGGTGCCACGCATCACCCAGGAGCAGAAGAAGCTCAACCGCGAAAAGATCGTCCGGGCGGCCGGCGAGGGCTTCCGGTTGCACGGCGTCGACGGGATCGGCATCGAGGACCTGATGAAGACCGCCGGGATGACGCACGGAGGCTTCTACAACCACTTCTCGTCGAAGGAAGATCTCGCCCTCGAGGTCTACCGTCAGGGCTTCACCGACTCACTGGACGCGCTCGCCGCCATCCGCAAGGCCCATCCGCGCTCCGCCCGGGCTGCGCTGCACGACATGGTCGACACCTACCTGACGGCCGCCCACCGTGATCACCCGGAGACCGGCTGCGCCTCAGCCGCCCTGGCCGTCGACGCCGGACGCCACGGCGCCCCGTCTCAGGCCGAGTATCAGCGCGGGCTCGACGGATACCTAGGCGCCATCACCGAGATGGTGCTCGATCGCGCGCGCCAGTCCGGCGCGGAGCCGACCGCGGCCGAGGCCCGCGAGCAGGCCGTGGCGCTGTTCAGTCAGATGGTCGGCGCGATGGTCATCTCGCGGGCGGTCGCCGAGGCCGACCCCGCACTGTCCGACGAGATCCTGGCCACCAACCGCAAGCAGCTCCGGCAGAGGTAAGCCAGCCTCAGGTGATCGGACGGCCCAGCGAACGGCTGCGGCCGCGGAACTCGGCCAGCACGGTGCCGTCTTCGCGTGTGACGGTGACGTCGTAGAGGCCGGAACGCCCGCGCCGGGCGCGCTCGACTGCGTGGGCCCGCAGCAGATCCCCGGCGTGGCCCGCCTCCAGAAAAGTGATGTCGAAGCCGGCCGCGACGGTCACTTCCCCGTACGTGTTGCAGGCGACCGCGAACGCACTGTCGGCCAGCGAGGCCAGCAGCCCGCCGTGCAGAAGCGCGTATCCGTTGACCATGTCGTCCCGGACACGCATGGTGAGCACCGCCCACCCGGGCCCGACGTCGCCGAGCTCGATGCCCAGGCTCCGGCTGGCCGCGTCCCGCCCGAGCATGATCTCCGCCCCGCGGCGCGCGACCTCGTCCGACATCCGAGCAACCTAACACTGGCCCGAACGCGCGAATCGTCACCCATGCTATCTTGAACGTGTTCAGTTGAACGTGTTCAAGGAGGCGTCATGGATCGCCTGACCGGGCCCGGCTGGGTGGGGCTCTACGTAGTGGTCGCGGTGTGCGTGCTGCTGTTCGTGCCGCTCGGGCTGGGTGCGCTGAACCGGGGGGACCGGCTCGTGCGGTGGTGGCCGGCGGTCGCGGTGCCCGCCGTCGTGGCCATGACGCTGCCGCGGGGGTGGGTCGCCGGGCTGCTCTGCGTGCCCTATCTGCTGGCCTGCTCGGCGGTGCCGGTGCTGCTCCGGCGCGACTGGCTGATGGCCTTCGCGGCGGCCTGCCTGCCCGTGGCCGCGGCGGGGCTGGCCGCCGAGCGCGCGGGCTATGCGCTTCTCGGGTTCCCGCCCGGCATTCTCGGGCTCACCGCCGCGCATTTCCACGTGGCCGGATTCGGCGCGATGCTGCTGCTCGCGCTGACCAGCGAACGTAAGCTCCTGGCCCCGGCGGGGGTGGCCGTCGTCGGGCTCGGGTTCGTGGTCGGAGGACCGACCGGCGACCTCATCGAGCTTCTCGGGGCCGGGCTGCTGAGCGCGGGGCTGTGGCTGGCGATCGCCTCGCGTACGGGGAAGGCCTTTCGATTCTTGCTGGCTCTGAGCGTGCTGACCATGGGGCTCGCGCTGCTGTACGCGTCGGGGCAGGTCGTCGAGTTGCCGCACCTCGACCTGACGTGGATGGTGCTCACTCACGGCGTGCTGAACGCGGCCGCCGTGCTCACCGCCCTGCTCGTCGTCTACGCCGGACGCTCACAAACGCACACCTGGACGCACCGGATCGGCGCCGGACGGGCGCGCTTCGAGACGGCCTCGACGGCGCTGCTCACCTGGGAGATGCACCGCCGGGGCGGGGCCTGGGTCGACCCGTCCACGCCGCCGGCCTTCGAGGGGCAGCGGATGCGCGCCGACATCGGCTTCGGCCACTTCCGGCTGCCGGAGCCGTGCGAGGTGCTCGAAGTTGCGCGTTCGGACAATCGCACGTCGATGCACTACCTCGCGCTGCCCGGTCACACCTTCGAGGGTGACGAACGCTTCACAGTTCTGCTCGACCCCGACGGGACCGTGCGTTTCCAGGTCGAGGTCACCGCCAAGCCGGCCCGGACGATCAGCCGCCTGGCCGGGCCCGCCGTTCCCGTCGTGCAGTGGCTGTTCATCGCACGCTGCGCACGGGCCCTGGCCCGCCACACGATCTCGCCGACCGGCTACAGCGAGGCCGCCGAGACGCACGATCAAGCTCCCGCCGTACGATCGGAGCCGTGACGGCGCTGCGATGGTACGGCGGAATTGCCCTGGTGGTGTTCGGCATTGTGCCGACGGTGATGCTCGCGCTGCTGGTCAGTGGCGGCCACACGCCGTCGTCGGTGGGTTACCTGCTGCTGGTCGGCATCCCCTTGATCGGCGCCGCGGCGGTCTTCGCCGTACGGGGAATCATGGGTCCCGAGCCGGAGGAGGCCGCGCGCCGGCTGCACCTGAGCATGGCCCTGGTGGCCGGCGCCGACCTGCTGATGCTGGGCGGAAACGCCCTGATCAGGATGGGGGCCTAGGCCTTCAGATCGCCCCAGACGTGCCAGCGGTCGATCACCAGGCGGCCGCTGACGCGCGGGCGTTCGCGGTTCGGATACGCGTCGCCGCCGTAGTGCCGGGACAGCGCGTCGATGTCCTTCAGGTCGATGTCGTCGGTCAGCTCCCCGACGCGTCCCTGCAGGCTCACGTGCGTGTACCAGTCGTCCTTGTCGAGCACGGTCAGCGACACCCGGGGATCGTTCTGCAGGTGCTTGAGCCGGGCCCGCCCGCCATCGAGGTTGAGCAGCACCCGCCCGTCGTCCTCGAAGAGATACCAGGTCGCCACGGTTACGGGGCGTCCGTCCTTCCCCAGGGTGGCCATCACGGCCGGGTTGGGCTGGCGGAGCATGGCGGCGACGTGCTCGGGCAAAGGTTCGGTAGACATGACTCAAAGCCTAGGGCCTGCTGCTCCCGCGGCCAGATAGTGCTGCCAGAGGAGGCGGGCGGCGACCGCTCGCCACGGCCGCCAGGCTTCGGCCCGCAAGGTCGTCGCGGCCGGTGAGGGCAGGGCCGGCAGTTCCCACAGCTCGGCGATCGCGGCGATCACGGCGAGGTCGCCGGCCGGCCACGCGTCGGGCCGCCCCAGGGCCGAGAGCTGATAGATCGACGACGTCCACGGCCCGATCCCCGGGACCGCCCGCAACAGCCGGTCCGCTTCCTGAGCGTCGAGTTCGCCCAGCGTGTCCAGCGGCAGCGACCCCTCGGCGACGGCATTGGCCGCGGCCCGGGCGTACCGGGCCTTCTGCCGGCTGAACCCGGCCGAGCGCAGCTGCGGGTCGTCCAGCGCGAGCAGGTTCTCGGGGGTGAGCGGATCGGCCAGCGCCAGCAGCCGGTCGAACGCGGCCCGCGCCGACGCGAGTGACACCTGCTGTTCCAGCATGATGTGCACCAGCGACGCCAGGCCGGGCTCGCGGGTCCACATCAGCGGAAACCCGTGGCGTTGGACCACAGTGGCGAAGCGAGGCTCGCGCCGGGTCAGTTCCGCCACGCCGCGGCGCAGGTCCGCCTCGGTCATCGGGCCGGTCAGCATGACTCCCACCGTAGTGATCGCCGGGCCGGGGCCGTGCACGCCGGACTGCCCGTCCCGGGGCGGTTATCCGTCCGGCCGACGGCCAGTGGGCCGGGCGGACGACCCCCTGCGGCGGAGAATCCGATCTTGAGGTCGCGCCGCCGCACGATCGCGCCCCCCGAAGCCCACACTCTGATCACTGATCATGACTTCGGGGTGGCACAGATGGCGGCAGGAATCAGCATCACCGGTCTCGTCGACGAGTTCGTCTCGACCCTTCGCCTGCACGGCGTGCGGATCGAGCGGCAGGCCGTCGAGGCGGAAGTGGGCGAGCGGCTGGGGGACATCGCGGAACGGCTCGGGGTCGGCGTGAACGCGGTCCTGCGCGATTACGCGTCCCGGGAGTGGGGGCGGCAGATGGCGATGGCCGTGGTCGCGCAGATCCGCGAGGACCACCTGCTCGACGCGACCCCGCGGTGATCACTGAACCGGTTCAGACCGGATCAGTGTGCAGGGGCCGGCCGCGACCCGGCGTTGTGGCGGCCGGGATGGCCGTCGAACAGGCCGCAGTCCTCCTTGTCGGCCCGCGGCGCCGGGCACCAGGTGTACGGGTTGATCTCGGACGCGCTCAGCGTCCACTGAATCCACCACATCGTGGCCTCCACCTGCTGCCCGAGCGCGGCGTGCGAGCCTTCGTGCCCGCGTTCGAGCTCGCAGCCCAGTTCGGACTGCACGCTCGGCGCCTCGGTCGGTAGCCCGTTGAAGAAGGCCAGCTGGGCCGCGTCGAGGGTGACGCGAGCGGGACAGTTCATCACATCCGGACATTCGATCGACATGCTTCCATGCTTTCCCGTTTCCGGCCCAACTGAACCGCATCAGTCCAGCGTAAGAACGATCTTGCCGCGACGCAGGCCACGACCCGGACGGCCGCTGCGCGCGCCGAGTTCGTGCGCGTCGGCCGCCTTCTCCAAGGGAAAGGCGGCCCGGATCGGCACCCGGAACCGGCCCTCGCCGAACAGCGAAGCCGCCGCGAGCAGTCCGTGCCGCCCGTCCGGCTCACCGGCGAGCTGTCCCATGCTCAGGCGTACGCCGTGCGCGCCCGCGGCGAAGTCGGCCAGGGTCACTACCGCGTCCGGATCCCCGGTCAGCGCGACCAGCTCGGGCACGGATCCCGCGCCGGCCACGTCCAGGGCGCGGTCCACCCCCGGCGCCGGAACCCGATCGGCCAGACCGGGTCCGTACGGGATGGGAATTGCTCCGAGCCCGGCCAGGAAGTCGTGGTTGCCGGGCCGCGCCGTGCCGACGACCCGGGCGCCGCGAGCCACCGCCAGCTGGACCGCCACACTGCCCACCCCGCCGGCGGCGCCGTCGATCAGCAGCGTCATCCCCGGCCGCAGGTCGAGCCGGTCGAGGGCCCGGGTGGCCGTCTCGACGCTGGAGCCGGCCGCTCCCGCCTGCTCCCACGGCATCGCGGCCGGCTTGCGGGCCCACATCCGAAGCACCGCGAACTCGGCACTGGCGCCACCCAGCCGGGCCAGGTCGACCAGGCCGAACACCTCGTCGCCGACGGTCACGCCGTGCACGCCGTCGCCGACCGCGTCGACGATTCCGGCCGCGTCGACGCCGGGGATGTGCGGCAGGGTGATCCGTGCGCTCATCGGAGTGCCGCCGGACCGCAGCGCGATGTCGGCCGGAGACACCCCGGCGGCCCGTACGCGTACGCGGATCTGATCTTTCGATGGCTCGGGAAGGCCGGCCGGGCCGAGATGCAGGACCTCCGGGCCGCCGAACTGGTGGAACTGGACTGCGAACATCGGCCTACCGTAGGCAGGAAACGGAACACCCGTTCCGCTGACGATCGAAGTGGGAAGGACCCGGGCCGCAGATGTCTCGGATACAGCGCGCCGACGCCCGATCGAACCGGGAACGGGCCCTGTCGGCGGCCCGCGAGACGTTCGCCGCCGACGGCATCGAGGCCCCCGTACGCGAGGTCGCCCGCCGGGCCGGGATCGGCGTGGCCACCCTCTACCGGCACTTCCCGACCCGCGCCGACCTGATCACCGCGGTTCTCGCCGAGCGGGTCGAGGCCTGTAACGAGCAGATCCGCCGCGCTCTCGACGACCCCGACCCGTGGCGCGCGCTGTCCGGTGTCGTCCTGGAATTCGCCGACCGGCAGATCCACGACCGGGCGCTCAACGAGGCGCTGCTGGGGCCGGGGGAGATCAGCGCCGGGTTGTCGAAGGAGCGCCGGGAACACTCGCAGGCGCTGAACCTGCTGGCCGTGCGCGCCGGTGTGGACGCCGGCGACGTACGGGCTGGTCTGCTCGCTGTGGCCTCTTTGCGCCGGCTGCCGCCGGAAACGAGCGCTCAGGTGATCAGCAAGGTGGCCCGGCTCGTGCTGGCCGGCCTGCGTTCAGCCGGAGTGGACGAGGGCGAGCACGGATCTGCTGCTTGACTCCCTCGGTGCGCTGCGCCGACGTCGCGGCCCCGCGATTCCCGGAGCAGCCAGACCGGCATCGCGCCGCCGTCGCCTATCCGATTCCCGCCGACCATCCTGGTCCATCTCCGCTGTCGGGGACCACCAGGAGTAGCCGGGATCCGTCGGCCGTGATCATCCCGTTAGCGGCGGGTTGCACTTCGGTGCGTCACGCTCTAACCCCTCCGATGGCCACCCCAGGTGACGAAAGGACCTCCAACGCGGTCCGAAAAGGTCGGGCTGCCGTACACGGGGAGATCGCATGGAGTCGGTTGGGACGCTAGTGCATCGGCGGGGGTTCATCGGGTGGGTGCAGGACCTCCGGGTCAGCACGAAGATCCTCTCGGCGGTTCTGGTGGTCGCGGCCACCGGCACGGGCGTTGCCTCGTTCGCGGTCACGGAGATGACCAGCTTGAACAACAGCACCAACGCCGTCTACGAGGGCAGCCTGGAGCTGAACACGGTGGCCGAGGTGCGCAACGCGTTCAACCGGGTGCGCATCGACTCGCTCAACCACTTCTTCGCCCCCGACGCGGCGACCCAGGCCGAGGCCGAGAAGGCGATCACGACTGACCTGGCGGCGCTGGCCGAGGCGGAGGCGGCCTACAAGACGCACGACCTCGGGCCGGCCCAGACGGCGGCGCTGGCCGACTTCGACAAGGCCTGGGCGCAGTACGTCACCGTGCTCAACGACAAGCTGCTCCCGCTGAGCCGGGCCAACAAGGACGCCCAGGTCTCGCTGGTCCGCAAGCAGCAGGTCGACCCGCTGGTCGCCACCGCCCGCACCGCCATGGACACCCTGTCCAAGGAGACCCTGAGGGTCGCGGAGCAGGAGAAGTCGGACGCGACGGCGGCCTATTCCAGCGCCCGTACGCTGGTCATCGGTCTGATCATTGCCGGGCTGCTGCTCGGGGTGGCCGCCGCGGTCGGCATCGCCCGGCTGATCACCAAGCCGCTGGCCCGCTGCGTGCAGGTGCTGATCCGGATCAAGGACGGCGACCTGACCGCCCGTACCGGTCTGACCGGTAAGGACGAGGTGGCTCAGCTGGCCGAGGCGCTGGACACCTCGACGGAGTCGGTGGCCTCGATGGTGCGTCAGGTGGCCGACAACGCTCACCACGTCGCGGCGGCGTCGGAGGAGCTGTCCTCGGTGTCGGTGCAGATGTCCTCGGCCGCGGAGGAGACCTCGGCCCAGGCCGGCACGGTGTCCGAATCGGCCGGCACGGTGTCGTTCAACGTGCAGACCGTGGCGGCCGGCGCCGACGAGATGGGCGTGGCCATCCGGGAGATCGCGACCAGCGCCACCCAGGCCGCGTCCGTGTCGGCGCAGGCCGCGGTGACCGCCGAGCGCACCAACGCCATCGTCGCCAAGCTGGGTGAGTCGTCGGCCGAGATCGGCAACGTCATCAAGACGATCACGGCGATCGCCGAGCAGACCAACCTGCTCGCGCTGAACGCCACCATCGAGGCGGCCCGGGCCGGCGAGATGGGCAAGGGCTTCGCCGTGGTGGCCTCCGAGGTCAAGGACCTGGCTCAGGAGACCGCCCGGGCCACCGACGACATCTCCCGCCGGATCGGCGCCATCCAGGACGAGACCGAGCAGGCGGTCGTCGCGATCGGCGAGATCACCGAGGTCACCGCCCGCATCAACGACCACGCCGCCACCATCGCGGCCGCGGTGGAGGAGCAGACCGCCACCACCAACGAGATGGCGCGCAGCGTCGCCGAGGCCGCCAGCAGCGCCAACGACATCGCCGGCAACATCTCCGGCGTGGCCCAGGCCGCCGACGCCACCGCCACCGGCGCCACCGAGACCCAGGCGACCGCGCAGGAACTGGCCCGGATGGCCGAGGAACTGCACCAGACCATCTCCGTGTACCGCGTCTGACGTCAGGCTCAGGAATGAGGCGGCCCGCCGGGCCGCCTCATTTCGTGTTTCCCGCCCCGAAGCCCGGACGGCCGGGAGCCCACTGGGGTTGCAGCAGGACCGACCTGCGCGGCCAGCCGCGCTGCTCCACGAGATGACGCTGCACCAGGCGGCAGGTGTCACTCTCCCCGGCCACGTACGCCGTGCCGGGATGTGCCGGCAGCTCGAGTTCCTGCACCGCGCGCAACAGCACGCGGGACGCCACCGCCGAAGCCGTGCCGCGGTGCACCCACGGGAACGGGCCGGGCACCTCGTTGTCCGGCGTGGTGGTCTCGAAGACCCCGTACGCCTCGGTCTCCGGCCCCAGGGCGGCGCGCATGGCCAGCAGCGGCACCGCGCCCGTCTCGTCTCCGACGAACAGGTGGTAGCGGGCCGTCCCGTCGAGGGTGATCTTGCTGCGCGGCGGCTCGACGGTCACCCGATCGCCCACCGCGGCCCCGAGGGCCCACGCGCACCCGGGACCACCCGCGTCGTGCAACGCGATCCGCAGCGTCACCGAGGCCGCACCCGGATCGTGGCGCCACAGCGAATAGACGCGCCGCTCGGGCGTCAGCACCACCAGGTGGGCCCCGGGCCGGCAGCGCAACCGGCGCAGCTCGGGGCCGACCAGCTCGACCTGGCGGATGCGGGCGGCCACGTCGGACACCGCCCGCACCTTGGTCACCAGCGGCGCCCGCCTCGGGAAGGTCACCGCCCGAGGCTAACAAGGTCAGCTCCGGCGGGCCGCCCGGCGCCGGGTGGCCTGGCGCTTGATCTTGGCTTCCACGCCGCAGCCGTCCATCGTGCACCAGCGGCGGCTGCGGTTCTTGCTGGTGTCGAGGAAGATCCCGACGCAGCCGGCCTCGGCGGCGCACACCTTGACCCGGTCCAGGGGGCCGTGGGTGAGCAGCCGCACCGCCGAGACGGCCACCGGCCACCAGGCACGGGCGGGTTCGTCGCCGGTGAACTGCCAGTCGAAGCCGTCGCCGCCGGGGACCAGCCGGGCCGCCGCCATCGCGCCGGCGTAGTGCTCCCGCACCGTGGCCAGGGCCTCGGCGGGAGCGGTCCGGTTGCGGCCGGCGGCGGCGAAGACTTCGAAGATCGCTTCCCGCAGCTCGACGGCGGTGCGCAGGTCGGCGTCCGTGCCGCGGCGGGCGAGGCGGGTGGCCGTGGCCGGGTCGATCAGTCCGGCATAGGCCGACCAGGCGGTCAGATCCCCGTACGAGTGCAGCAGCTCTTCCGGATGCGCGGTGGCGCGCCCGTCCACCGTGTTGGCGAAGTCGAGGCAGGCGACGCCGCCGAAGAGCTCGAGGAACACTGCTTCCACCTAAATGTGTTTGACCCGCATCAGAGGCGGTATCTACCAGTCAAGCGAGCTTAGCCCGCATCAGACCGGGAGGGTGCCATGCTGTTGCTCAGCGTGCTGGCGTTGGGGATCGCCGACTCGATGGTCGGCCCCTACCTCGTGCTCTTCGGCACGCAGGAGGCGCACCTGTCGCCGTTGCAGGTGGGCGGGTTCGTGTCGCTGATCTCGGCCGCGGGCCTGGCCGTGAGCACCTGGCTCGGCCGTCGCTACGACCGGCGCGCGAGCCGGTGGCCGGCCTTCGTGGCCGTGGGCGCGGCCGCCGCCGGATATGCGGCGCTGACCACGACCACCTCGTACCCGCTCCTGCTGCTCGTCGCGGCCGGGCTGCTCAGCGCCGGCACGGCCGCCTTCCCGCAGATCTTCGCCCTGGCCCGGACGCACTACGACCGCGCCGGCGAGGTGTCGCACCGCCGGACGCCCGCGCTGCGCTCGACCTGGTCGCTCGCCTGGGCGCTGGGACCGATGATCGGCGCCGCGCTGCTGGCGGCCGGCGGCTACCGCCGGCTATTGCTGGTCACCGCTCT
Organism: Actinoplanes sp. NPDC021490; assembly: GCF_055562135.1. NCBI lineage: Bacteria > Bacillati > Actinomycetota > Actinomycetes > Micromonosporales > Micromonosporaceae > Actinoplanes > Actinoplanes sp. NPDC021490. Next base: position 86,418 of record NZ_JBVHFW010000003.1, on the reverse strand, counting down.
GGCGTTCGTCCTGGTCGCCGGGCCGCTGCTGCTGCTCGGGCGCACTTCGCGACCGGACCGCGACGAGCCCTCGCCGCCGGAACACAGCCGGCTCACCCGGGCGATGCTGCCGGCCGCCGCCGCCTTCACCTGCTTCCACACGGCGATGCTGTCCGGCTCGGTGGTGCTTCCCCTGTACGTGACCGGCGGCCTGCACCGCCCGGACGGCGACGTGGGCCTGCTCTTCACCGTGTGCGCGCTGGTCGAGATCCCGGCCGCGCTGGCCACGATGCTGCTCCCGGCCCGCCTCCGCAAGATCGCCATCCTGGCCGGGATGGCGCTGTTCGCCGTCTACTTCGTCCTGGTCGCGTCGGCCGGCGCGATGCCGATTCTGATCGCCACGCAGGTCGCCCGGGGCATCGCGCTGGCGGCGGTGGGCACGCTCGGCATCACCTACGTGCAGGATCTCGCCCCGCATGCACCGGGCCGGGCCACCACGCTGTACGCCAACACCCTGACCCTGGGCTCGCTGGTGTCCGGGCTGCTGGCCGGGGCCACGATCCAGGCGCTGGGTTCCCGGCCGGCCCTGCTGGCCTGCGCCGCCCTCGTCGTGGCCGGCGGCGTGCTGCTGATGGCCGGGCCCCGCACCGGCGCCGGGCGGCTCGTCCACAGCGACGCGGCGGACGAGCCGGAAAACGCTACGACGATTCCCGTACGGCCTCGGTCAGCGCGCGCAGAAACTCCGGCGCCTCGAAGGGGACCGTCAGATTGCCTCGCCCCGGGCGGACCAGGTAGGCCGTGACCTTGCGGCCGTCGAGGAAATGGCAGACGAGCCGGACGCCCTGGGGCAGGTCGAGCACGATCTCGTCGGGCGTCTGGGCGAGGGTGTGCGCCACGTTGAGGAACGGAAGCTGCTCGAAGCCGCCCCACTGCCCGCGCTCGGCCGTCACCTGCCAGGCGCCGGCGTCGCCGTGCACGTCGATTCCGGCCGTCCGGTCCGGATCGTTCAGGCGCCCGGACAACGTCGTTCCCTCGATGCGGACGTCGCCGGTGTACACGACCTCGGCGTAGGTCAGGCTCATCCGGAACGACAGGCCGGTCAGCCGCTGGACCGCACGATCCACCACAGGATCGCGAGGATCGCCGCGACGGCCGTCACGGCCACCGCGATCATCGGCAGGCGAGGGCGGCGCTCCACCGTGAGCGCCGGGCCTTTTCCCGCGGGCAGCACCTGTAACCCGGACGAGCTGTCGGGGTCGAGTAGCAGGATCGCGGCCGGCGCCCGCAGGTCGTCGGCGGCCTCCTGCGCACCGCGGGCGGTGCCGAAGGCCTGGCTCGTGAAGGCCCACCCGTCCTGCTCGGAGGCGGCGATCCGCCCGGCCCGGGCCAGGAACGCCCCGCGCGCGTCGTGGTCCTGGACGCCGCCGACCCAGGAGCCGGGCCTGTCGTCGCCGGGAGCGGGCGCCGGGTCCAGCACCGCGCCGAGAATGTCCGCGGTGCGCCGGGGCACGTCGTCGGCCGGGTCCTCGCCGCCGATGGCCGCGTCGATGCGGTCGGCATCGAACTCCTTGTCGAGCTGTTCGCCCAGCCGTTCGTAGCCGTCACCCGACCAGGCCAGGGCCACGATTCGTTGCAGCAGGGCGGGATCCGGGCCCAGGTCGTCGATCACCAGCGTGTAGCGGATCGGGGTTCCGCCGGCGTCCCGGCGCGCGGACGGCACGCCGCTGACCATCACGCCGGCCCCGCCGGGGTGGCGGGCCACCACGATCTCGCGCTGCGTGGTCTGGATGTGCGGGGTGACCGCGTCCCACCAGCGGGCCGGCGGCACGGCGCCGATGAACTGGTAGTCGTAGCGGTTCTCGCGGGGACGTCCGCGCGTCATCAGGTACGCGGCGCCGGTCATGACCAGCTCTCCACACGCGGGTCGTACGCGGTCGCGGCCAGCTTCTCCACGCTCTCGCGCAGCTGCTGCCGGCGCTGCTCGATCTGCACGATCTCCGACTGTGTCCGGCCCTGGTCGGCCGCGTTGCGCGCGGACTCGCCGGTCACGTAGTAGCCGATCGTGCCCCAGAAACCCTTGCGTTCGCGGTCGCGGGCGACCAGCCGGCTGTACTCGTCCTGCCGGACCCGCAGCACCCGGCCCTCGGCGACCGCCCACCCGTCGACCACGCACTGGCACAGGGCGGTCATCACCGCGCCGGCCGCCTTGACCGACGGGGTCGTCTGGTTGCCGCGGATCCGGTAGTGGGCACGGAATCCGAGCTGGCCGGAGCTGTTCCTGGGCCAGTCGGCCTCCATCAGCTCGACCACCCCGTACGTGTCGATGGGCGCGTAGATGATGGTGATGTCGCGATTGGTGGACTCGCCGCGCACGATGTCCAGCATCGGCCCGTACCACTCGGCGACGCGCTTGCGCAGTTCGTCGGCGTCCCGGCCGTGGCCGCCGTTGTCGTCGAAGTATTTCTCGCACTTGAGCGGCGCGAGCACCAGCACGGCCGGTTCGTCGTGGTGCTCGGGCAGGTTGCGGGTGCTCGCCCATTTGCGGGCGACCTCTTCGACGTCCTCGAAGCCCAGCAGGCCGGGCACGGCGCCGCGCTGCGACGGTGTCTCGGCCTCCATGAGCACGGCCGAGTCGATCGGCACGAGCAGCATGACGCTGGCCTTGATGTGGTCCTCGCATTCGCGCCACTTGCGTTTGCCGTCGGGCACGGTGTCGAGGAAGTCGGGGTCGAGCCACTTGCCGGGGTAGTCGAGGATGCTGAACGGGATCTGCACCGAGTCGTCGGCGACCGACTGCAGCGACACCTGGTAGTACGCCTCGTCCTGGGTGCCCGAAAGCGCCTCGGCGTTGAACTCGCGTTCCAGCAGCGCCTGCCGCATCTCGGTCCGCTGGGTGCGCACCCGCCGCTGGGTGCGCTCGTCGAGCGAGACGATGACGCCGGTGCCGGTCAGCATCTGCTTGGTCTCGTCGAGGATCGCGGTCAGCAGGGTGGTCTTGCCGACCCGGGTGGGTCCGAGGACCGCTGCCTTGAAAGCCGGATTCATCGCGGTGTCCTCTCGGTGGGCTCGTCTGGTCGCAGGGCCGTGCTGAGCTCGCGGAGCACGCTGCGCAGATGCTGCACGCGGGCGGTGGCCAGGGCCGGTCCGCTGAGCTCGTCGGGCCACAGCTGGTCGCGGAACGCCTCGGCCAGCCGCCGGAACTCGGCCTCGGACGCGGCCGAGCGGATGAAGTGGTCCTCGAACTGCTCGGCGAAGGCCAGCAGCACCTGGGCGGTGATGGCCGGCTCCTGCTCCAGCGTTTTCGAGGCGCCGTGCGCGGCCTCGCGGGCCAGGTGCGAGATGTGGGTGAACAGCACCCCGGCGCCCTCGTCGTTGTGGGCCACGGCCGGGGTCTGGGAGCGCTCGGACCGCAGCAGCGTCAGCGCGTTGCGCATCCGGGGCAGCACCCGGGTGCGGTAGTCCAGCCGCACGTCGAGGATGAAGTCGAGCGCCTCGGCCAGCACCGGGCACGGGTCGGGGGCCTCCCGCAGCCGCACCGCCAGATCGGCCAGGGCCCGCCGGGGATCGCCGTCGGACGGCGGCACCAGCCGGGGGCCGAGCGCGGTGGCCAGACCCTGCCAGAACTCCTCGCGCCGTCGTTCGAGCAGGTCGTCGATGGCGCTGAACCGCCGGGCGATCTCCACCCGTACGCCGTTGAGCTCGTGCACGGTGAACGGGCTGGGGGAGTCGTCGACCCGCATCCGCGACACGGCCCGTTTGCGCCAGGCCTGCTCGCCCTCGCCGAAGCCGTTGATGATCCAGCCCCGTACGTCGTCGCGCAGTTGCTGGGCCCGGTCGTAGAACTCCTTGTCCTCGTAGGACTCGGCGGCCCGTTCCTCCAGACCGGCGATCCACTCCTGGACGGCGTCGGCGGTCTGCGCCCGCAGTTCGCCGGCCCGGGCGATCAGCAGGTCGACGGCCGTCGGGGTCAGCACCGAGCGCAGCGTGGCCAGCATGCCGGCCGCGACCGTGTTCAGGTGCTGGCGGGTGGCCGTGCCGAGCGCGAAGGCGTGCTCGATGACCGCGCTGTCCATCCGGGGCAGCGCGGCGGCCAGGTGGGTGAGCACCGGCCCGAGCACGTCGGCCTGCACGGTCCCCGGGTCCTTGACGTCGGCCACGATCACCGGGAAGGCGGCCTCGCGGGCGTTCTCGTTGACCGCGTGCCGGATGGCCGAGAGCAGCGCATCGACGTTCTCCTGCTCCAGGCCGCCGCTGTTGACCAGGATGGCGGCGAAGTCGCGCACCGGGGCGGCCCCGGCGGCCTGGCAGATCAGTGCGAGCCCGTCCGCGTCGTGGGTGTCCCAGTAGGCGTTGGTGCCGTCCGGGCGTTTGACGTTGAGCACGAAGTCGACGTCGTTCTCGAGACCGGCGATGTGGTGGCGTTCGGCGTTGGGCACGGTCTCGCCGAGGCCGGGCAGGTCGACCAGGCCCAGATCCTCGACCGTCTCGGTGGGGAACCGGGTGGTGATCCGGGCGTCGCGCACCGCCAGGTAGCGGCGGTCGGGGTGGGGCTCGTCGATGCCGGGATAGGCGACCCAGCCGCGCAGGTCGGCGAACTCGACGACCCGGGTCCGGCCGTCGAGGAAGGGCCGGTACGTGCCGGTCGAGCTCTGCATCTCGCGCAGCCGCACCAGCATCGGCCCGAGCCGGGTCTGCTCGGCGGCCGTCCAGTCGAGGTGCTCCTTGATGGTCGGGTAATCCTGCGCGATGAACGCGTCGATGGTCTCGGGCGGCGGCCCCAGGCGCAGTTCCTCGTGATAGCCGGCCAGCACCTCGGCGCAGAACGAGGCCTCGGTGTGCATGGTCAGCACGGCCTCGCGGCGTTCGGCCGAGTGGAAGATCCGGCTGCGTACGGCGGTGACGGGCGCTCCGGCGCCGGCCGGGATCTGGTCGTCGCCCAGTCCGGTCAGCGACTGCAGCAGCGTGCTCTTGCCGTTGCGGGCGCGGCCGCTGACGCCGATGTTCATCGTGTGCCGGCCGACCCGGGCCCGCACCGCGGCCAGCGCGGCCAGCACCTCGGTCACCCGCTGTTTGAGCTCGGGCACGTCCACGGTGTTCAGGCCGAGCGCGGTCAGGCTCTCGTCCTGCGCCGCGCCGACGGCGTCGACCGCCTGGCCCAGCCGTACGAGGATCTGCTGGGTCTCCTCCCACCGCTGGATCTCGCCGTCCACCGCGGGCAGCAGCCGCCGCCGGTTGTCCAGCACCTCGGCGATCCGCCTGCTCGTGTCGCTCATGGGCGCCCCTTTTCGTCGCGCGGAGACACAGAACAGGCGCGACCCTACGGAGATTCGAGCCGGATCAGCATCACCTTTGCGTCGCCCCGTTCCGGCTGAAAAGATGATCATGGACGCTGAGCTGGGTGGGCCGGGAGGCGTACGGGACGGGCTGTCTTTGATCTGTCACCACCGGAGGGGTCAGCACCAGGTTGCGCATCCGGCGGCTCAGGGGACGCTCGACGTAGCGGTGCACCAGCCAGGCCAGGCCGAGCATGAGCACGGTGGTCGCGGTGACGATGAGCCAGACCGGAATCATGCTGTGCTCGTAGGCGACCCGGATGACGGTGTGACCGAGCCGGGAGTGCAGCAGATAGAGCGGGTAGGTCAGCGCGCCGGCGACGGTCAGCCACCGCCACTGGATGCGGTCGGTGTGGCCGAGCGCGACCAGCAGCAGCACCGCATAGGACAGGGTGACGATGAGCATTCCCGGCCAGGACGGCACCTCGAAGCCCGCGCGGATCCCGCCCATGCGGTCGTCGACACGGGACAGGCTGACCAGCCAGGCGAAGCCGGTGATGCCGTACAGCAACGGGGTCGGTCCGAATCGGTGGATGAGGAACAGGGCGATGCCACCGATGAAGTACGGGGCGTAGTCGCTGATCGTCAGCGCGTTCAGGGCCGGGTTGTTCAGCGTGGGCGCGAGCACGGCGACCGTCATCCACACGGCACACAGCAGGACGGCCCGCCGGTAGGTCAGCCCGCCCCGGGCCAGCACCACCGCCATGATCAGATAGAACTTGAGCTCGACGAACAGCGTCCAGTAGACGCCGTCGACCGGGTCGTGCCCGAGCGGCTGCTGCAGCATGGTCAGGTTGACCGCGAGGTCGAGCAGGCTGGGCCGGTCGCCGTCGGTGACGCCGCCCGACAGCGGGTAGGCCATGGCCACGACGCCGGTGATGACCACGGCCGCCCAGTAGGCCGGGAACAGCCGGCTGATCCGGGAGGTGAAGAACTGCCCGAGGGTCCGTCCCCAGCTGGACATGCAGATGACGAACCCGCTGATCAGAAAGAACAGTTCCACGCCGAGGAAGCCGTAGATGGTGACGTGCACGGTGTCGGGCAGGAAATGCTCGGGCACCCGTACGCCGTCGATGCGCCATGCCACGGTGTAGTGGAACGACAGGACGGCCAGAGCGGCGATCAGGCGCAGACCGTCGACGGCGGCCAGCCGCGAGCGCCTCATACCTTGGTCAGTTTCAGCGCGTACGCGTCGAACTGGCCCCCGCCACCGATGAGCACCCGGACGGACCCCGCGCGCGGCATGGTGATCTCGTAGTGGCGGGCCACGCCGGCATCGGTGCACGTGATCGAGTCCTGCTGGTCGATCGTCCCGTTGAGCAGGATCGTTATCGGCAGCGGCGCCGGCCCGGAACACCCCACGTCCAGGCGGTAGGTGCCCCCCTGCGCCTCCAGGCCGACATCCTGGTTGAACTCGTCGACCACGTCGGTGTGGGTGGCCCCGGGAACCAGCGCGGCCGCGATCTCGGCCTTGTCCGACCGCCCGCGCCAGAGCATGCCGGAGGCGCTGGGCTCGGCCGACGGGCTGGCCGAGGACGCCGGCAGCAGCGTGCCGCCGTTGTCGCGCTGGCCGATGATGTACGACCCGCCGGCCGCGATGACGACAGCGGCCAGCACGGACGCCCGTACGGTGGCCCGGCGGTGCACGGTGCGGCGGACGGCCTCGGTGCCGGGGGCCTGAACCTGGGGCAGCGCCCGGCGCCGCAGGTCTTCGAAGAGCGGGGTCAGCTGGTCAGGCACGGCGGGCCTCCGGGTACTCGGGCTGCTGCAGCTGAACGGCGAGGGCGGCGCGACCGCGGTGCAGCCACGACTTGACGGTGCCGACGGCGACGCTCTCCCGCTCGGCGATCTCGGCCACGCTCATGTCGCCCAGGTAGTGCAGAACCACCGCGCGGCGCTGGGTCGCCGGCAGGGCCGCCAGCGCCTCGACCAGCTCGATACGGACCGTGTCCGGGCCCTCCACCTGGGGTTCGTGGGTTCGTTGCCGGCGCAGGAACGACAGCGCGGTGCGCGAGCGCCGCCAGCGGCTGACGGCCAGGTTCCAGGCGACCCGGCGCACCCAGGCCACCGGGTCGTCGTACCGGGACACCTTCGACCAGCGGCGCAGAGCCCGGCAGAACGCCTCCTGGACGATGTCCTGAGCCTCCTGACGGTCGCCGAAGTACGCGTACAACTGCACGGTCAGGTCGGCGTACTGCGCGGCGTACACCGCGTCGAAGTCCGCCGCTGGCTCATCGGCCGGCATGCTCGTTCGTGCTCCCCTCGGAGGGCCCTCCGTGGTGGTGGTCATGGCGACTACACGCGGCACGGTCGATCAAGGTTGCATCGATTTTCTGCCCGTCCGCCGCCGGATGCTTCCCGAACACCGCGTGTTCGCGTAGATCGAAACCAGTTAGCGTGAGAGCGCTCTGCGGGGGCGGTGGGCATTCACCGCTCCCGCCGGGACGCGCGTCGCTGCCGGGCTGGCAAGCTGGGCTGATGGAGTCAGTGTGGGACTATCCGCGACCGCCGCGCCTGGAGCGGACCACAGCCCGGGTGACGGTGGAACACGCCGGGCAGATGATCGCCGACAGTGACCGTTGCTGGCGTGTTCTGGAGACCTCGCATCCGCCGGTGTATTACGTGCCCCGCGACGGCATCGCCGAGGGGGTGCTGGAACGGGGTACGGGCCGGTCCTTGTGCGAGTTCAAGGGCAACGCCACCTATTGGGATCTGGTCGCCGGGACCCGAGTGCGCCAGGTCGGCTGGTCGTACGAAAATCCCGCACCGGCGTACGCGGAACTGGCCGGGGCCGTCGCTTTCTATCCGAGCCGGGCGGGCGAATGCCGGGTGGACGGCGAACTGGTCCGGCCGCAGGAGGGCGACTTCTACGGCGGCTGGATCACCGTGGACATCACCGGTCCCTTCAAGGGCGCCCCGGGAACCATGGGCTGGTGAGGTGTGTCGCGGGTCACAGGTGAGCCGCCAACCTTTTCCGGAGCCGCGCGTCCTCTCAAGTGACAGTGCACCGACCGACAGTGCTGGAGCTTGAGATGCGCAGATCCACCCGGACCCTCGCGGTCGCCGCCGGAGCCGTGGCCGTCGTGGCCATCGGCGGGGTGTCCGCCGCGGCGGCCTTCGCCGACGACACACCGCCGGCGCCGGCCCCCTCGGCTTCCAAGCCTGTGGAGGCGGCTCCTTCGGCTTCCGAACCAGTGCAGGCAAGTCCTTCAGCTTCCAAGCCGGTGGGCCCCACCCCTTCGGCTTCCGAGCCGGTGGGGCCCGCTCCTTCGGCTTCCGAGCCGGTGGGGCCCGCTCCTTCGGCTTACAAGCCGGTGGGGCCGAGTCCTTCGGCTTACAAGCCCGTGGGGCCGACTCCGTCGTCCTCCAAGCCCGCTCCGACGGCCTCGACCGCTTCCTGAGGTTTCGCGCGCCGGTCACCCGTACGGCCGGCGCGCGCACCCGGTCCGTCCCTTGAGCCACCACCCCGAGGCCCTCTGTGATCTTCGTGCTGCCGATGCCCCTGTCGCTGCTGCGCCGGAAGCGGGAATCCGCCCCCGGCCGGGTGGTGCCCGAGGCGGCCGCGGCGACCGGGATCGACCAGCTCTACCGGGAACGCCGCCTGACGCTGGTCCGGCTGGCCGTCCTCATGGTCGACGACCTGCCCACCGCCGAGGACATCGTCCAGGACGTCTTCACCCGGCTCTACCGCCGGCACGGCACCGGTCTCGAGGCCGTCGACGACCCGGACGCCTACCTGGTCTCCGCCGTCATGAACGCGGCCCGCTCGGCGCTGCGCCGCCGCCGGATCGCCCGGGCCTACCTGCCGGCGCGGCCCGACCCGGCGCCCGCCGCCGAGGACGAGGCCCTGCTCGGAACGGGCGACCGGGAGGTGATCCGGGCGCTGAGCCGTCTCACCACGCGGCAGCGGCAGGTCATCGTCCTGCGCTACTGGTCCGGCCTGTCCGAACGGGAGATCGCCGGGGCGCTGCGGATCACCACCGGAACCGTCAAGTCGACCGCGCACCGCGCCCTGACGCTGCTACGCGCCCAGCTGGGGGAGAGATGACCGAATCCGACCTGGAACGGCGCCTGCGCGCGGCCCTGTCCGCCCGGGCCACCGCCGTCACGACCCGCGATCTGCGCCACGAGCCGGCACCGTCCCGGGTCACCCGCCGCACTACGCCGGCCCGGTGGTGGCTGCCCCTGACCGCCGGCCTCGCCGCGGCCGCCGTCTCGATCATCGCGTTCGTCCTGTTCCGCCCGACCGGCCCGGCCCCGGCTCCACCTGCCACACCGGCCTCGCCCTCCGTGCCGGTCTCACCGTCCGTGCGGATCTCGCCGTCCGTGCCGGTCTCGCCGGCTCCGTCGCGCTCGCGCCCGGCCGTCCCGCCGTCGCCGTCAGGTTCGTCATCCACGATCGACCCGAGCCCCTCTTCCCCCGCCGCGGACTTGACTCCCTCCTCCTCCGGCCCGGGAAAGACCCTGGCGCCCACCCCACGCTGACATGCGCCGGTCTCAGGCCAGCGGCACCCGGGCGATCGCCTTCTCGGTGAGGCTGCCCAGCCACAGCGTGTCGCCGTGCTGCCGCACACCGGTGGCCATGACGTAGCGGCCGGCCGGGCCGTGCAACGCGCGCAGCACGTTGCCTTCGCCGTCGACCTGCGCGGCGATCGTGTAGGGCAGCGGCTGCGGCTGCAGGCGGGTCGGCAGCACGGCGGCGATGCGGCGCAGCATCGGATGCGGCAGCAGCTTCTCGGCCAGCGCGACCCGGGGGCTGGCCAGCGCGATCCAATAGGTGCCGTCACCGGCCGACGACATGTTGTCCGGATAAGCGGGCAGGTCGTTCAGAACAGTGGTGGCGCCGCCGGACAGCGTGATCCGGACCAGCCGGTGGGCCACGGTCTCGCACAGCATCAGCGCGTCCTCCTGCGGAGTCAGCGCGATCCCGTTGGGGAAGTGGAAGCCCTCGGCCACCACGTCGGTGCGGCCCGATCCCGGGTCGTAGGCCAGCACCCGCCCGTTGGGCCGATGCTCGAGCAGATCACGCCGCCAGTGCGAGACCGGAAACCGATCCGAGCTGTCGGTGAAGTAGACCGTGCCGTCGCGCGCCACGGCCGCGTTGTTGCACAACAGGATCCGCTTGCCGCCGACCCGATGCGCCAGGTCGGTGATCGTGCCGTCGCCGGTCAGCCGCAGCAGCCCCCGATAGGCGTCGCACACGATCAGGCTGCCGTCGCGCGGATCCACCTCGATGCCCAGCGGCCGCCCGCCGGTGTCGGCCATCAGCTCGGGCACGTGATCGGTGTGGGCGTCCGGCGGCCACCGCCAGATCCGCCCGTCGTCGGCCCCCGTGAAGATGTGCCCGTCCGGTCCGACGACGACGTCTTCCGGCCCGTGCCCGTACGGCAGAGGCAGCACCTCCACGTCGTCGAGCCGCGTGTCCTCGGGCGCCCACACCCCCTCGAGCGCAGGCGGAGTAGTGGCGGGCATCTTGACCGGCCGGATGAGCCACGGCGCGGGCGGGCGGGGGACGGGCATCCCTCATCCTCACCCCCACGCCGTGGCCCGTCGAGAGGGTGCGGGGCCTTAGGGTGTCCGGCGTGAGATTTGCCTTGATCACTGGAGTGGGACTCGTCCTGGCCGCTTCCGGGTGCGGGTCCCCGGCCCGGCCCGCCGCCGCGCCGGCCTCGGCGGCGCCGTCCCGGATGACACTGGACGAGCCGGGTCGCCGGGCCTGTGACCTCGCCGCCCAGGTCGTTCTCGGCGCCGAGCCCGCGAGTTCCGGCAACGGGCTGGCCATCGCGGACGCGGCGCAGGCGTCGGCGCAGGCGTCGTCGCTCGGCTTCGTCGCCCAGACGGTGAAGAGCGGAGCCAGGGTGGTGGAGATTTACGAGGGGCGTGCGGCCGAGGCCGAGCGGCTGGAGTACGAGCGTGGCCGGATGCTCGAGTCGATTCGTAGCCTGGATGAGCTGTGCCGCATGCCGGTTTGAGCGCGCCGTACCTCGAAAGGTCGATGCGCCGGGCGGGTTTCGTCCGGCTGGGCGTGCTAAGTTGGGATCGTTGCAGTTTTGATTTCCTTTTGGACGTTTCTCTTGACGCCTGACGGGTTTCTTGACCCGGGCCAGGCGTCTTTTTTGTTTCGTCGGTTTTCCAGGGATCACGACTGCGACGCGGAGGATTCGCAAGGTGCGTCTCCTCCTGAGTTGAGAGGAACAGTTTCGATGGCTACTGGCACCGTGAAGTGGTTCAACGGCGACAAGGGTTTCGGCTTCATCACGCAGGATGATGGTGGCGCCGACGTGTTCGCCCACTTCTCGGCCATCGCGACGTCGGGCTTCCGCAGCCTCGACGAGAACCAGCGGGTCGAGTTCGATGTCGAGCAGGGTGCGAAGGGCCTCCAGGCGGCCAACATCCGCCCGCTCTGACGTGACACCCCGACGGCTTCGCTAGAAGCCGACGGGGTCCGGCGGCGGCCGGTCGTCCGTGGTTGCAGATCCGCGAGCGCGTGATCTCCCAGGGATGACCGGCCGTCTCCTTTTTTCCGCAACCCATGGTTGCGCTTCCGGCCAGGTGGCCCTACCGTCATATGCAACCAATGGTTGCGATAGGCGGGAGCCGCGGTGGAACAGGGCAGCATCGACCGGGAGATCCACATCGAGGCCCCGCCCGAGGTGGTCTACCGGGTCATCACCACCCCCGAGCATCTGCGGCAGTGGTGGCCGGACGAGGCCGACGTCGATCCGGTGCCCGGTGCTTCCGGCACGGTCTCGTTCGGCGGCGGGGCCAAGGTCGCTCCGCTTACCGTGCTGGAGGCCGACCCGCCCCGGCGTTTCTCGTTCCATTGGGCGTACGACGACGCCTCGCCTCATCCGCTGACGGTGACCTTCGACCTGGTCCCGTCCGGCGCGGGCACCCTGCTCAGGTTCAGCGAGACCGGCTTCCGCGAGAAGGGCTGGGAGCTGGCCGTACGGCAAGAGTGGTACGACGACCACACCCGGGGCTGGGACCACTTCCTGCCCCGCCTGGTCGGCTACGTGGACCGGCTGGCGTCCGCGCGGTGAGCGACCTCATCGACGACGAACTCTGGTCGGCGATCGGCGACCCGACCCGCCGCCGGATGCTCGACCTGCTGCTGGCCGACGGCGGCGGCACGGCCACCCGGCTCAGCGACCGGTTGCCGGTCACCCGGCAGGCGGTTTCCAAACATCTCACCGTTCTCGACCGGGCCGGGCTGGTGCACGCGACCCCGGCGGGCCGGGAACGCCGCTACGAAGTGGACGAGGCGCAGCTGGCCCGGGCCATCGCGCAGCTCGCCGCGGTCGGATCGGCCTGGGACGGCCGTCTGCGCCGGATCAAGAGCATCGCCGAGACCATCGCCAAGGGAGAAAACGATGAACCGCAATGATTTCCGTACGCAGTTCACGGTCGACCAGGACGCCGATGAGGTGTTCCAGGCCGTCGTCGATGTGCCGCGGTGGTGGACCGGCGACGTCGAGGGCAGCGCGGCCCGGGTGGGCGACGAGTTCGTCTACCGGTACGCGGACCTGCACTTCTCCCGGCAGCGGGTGACCGAGCTCGTCCCCGGCCGTACGGTGGCCTGGCGTGTCTTGGAGGCGAAGCTCGCGTTCACCGCCGACCCGGCCGAATGGGCCGGCACCGACATCGTCTTTCGCATCGACCGCCGGGACAGCCGGACCGTGCTCGAGTTCGAACACGTCGGGCTCGTCCCGGCGGTCGAGTGCTATGACCAGTGCTCCAGCGCGTGGGGCTTCTTCGTCAACGGAAGCCTCAAGCGCCTGATCACCACCGGCGAGGGGCCGGCCACGCCGCCGTGGGCGTGACTCAGGCGCCGACGCCCTTGAGGTAGGGCATGCTCGCCAGACCGGACAGGTCGATCTTGGTGGCGCCGGTCGGGGCCTCGATCGCCGCGGGGTCGGTGACCTCGAGGCGGGCCGCCACCCGGCCGGTCGCGCCGTCGGTGAACTGCAGGACGTTCAGCTCGGCCGCGGTCAGCTTGCCGTTGTCGATCCACAGGTCGAGCACGATCGGCTTGTCGGCCGGCGCCTTCTTGAACTGCGCCGCCAGCGACGGCTCGACCGCCGTGGCGAAGCGCTTGGCCTCCCCGTACGCCTTCGTGGTCGACGACGTGACGATCAGGTGCTTGTCGTCGGCGCTGTCCCGCACGATCTCGGCCCCTTCGAGCAGGTTGGTCGCGCTGGTGGTGAACTCGGCCAGCGCCTTCTGCTGGTCGGGGCCCGGCGTCGGCTCGGCCGCACCCTTGCTCAGAGCGGCCGGGTCGATCGACACCCACTTGCCCGCGAAGAACGCGTCGAACTCCGACGAGCCGCCGCTGAGCTCCTTGACCTCGGCCGGGGTCGCCCCGAACTTGGCCGCGAGCTCGCCCACGGGCGCCTTGGCGTAGACCAGGCCGCCGACGAACCGGACTTCCGTGCCGGTGACGCCGTCGACGGTGGCGGCGAGGCTGGACTTGTCGTCGTCCGCGCCAGGCCCGCCCTTGTCGTAGGCGAGCGACACCGACGAGTTGAACAGCTGCTTGACCGAGTCGGCGTCGGCGTCCTTACCCGCCGCGGCGACCAGGTCGGCCGGGTTGCCGGTCACCTTGAGGGTGAAACCGGCCTGCTGAGCGTCGGCCAGCTGCTGCGCGGCGTTGCGCAGCTCCAGCTTCGGTTCGAGGGCCTGGAACTGCTGAGCGGCACAGCCGCCGACCAGTGCGACCGCGGCCACACCGGCGAGAAGAGCACGCATTGTTCCCCGTTTCCTTGATGTGCCCGCTCAGGGTAGGGCCACCGCTCAACCGGGTCGCGCGGTTATCCGGCGAGCAAGGGTCGTGAGCAGGCAAAACTACACCGCTGTAGTTAGGTGATCTTTCCGCGTACCGGTTGCCGGGAGCCCGCGGATCGTGATCACTGGAGTGGTGATCTCAGCGCCGATGCTCGCGGCCGCCGGCACGTTGCCGGCCGGTCCCGGGTGGGCGTTCGAGTTCAAGTACGACGGGGTGCGCGCCGTCACCGAGGTCCGCCAGGGCCGGGTCGAGGCCCGCTCGCGCAACCTCAACGACATCACCCGCAGCTATCCCGAGCTGGGCGAACTGGGCGGTCTGCTGGGCGGTCGCGACGCCGTGCTGGACGGCGAGATCGTCGCGCTCGAGGCCGAGCGCCCGTCGTTCGCCCTGCTCCAGCAGCGCATGCACGTCTCCGACCCCAGCCCGGCCCTGGTCAGCACGGTGCCGGTGCTCTACTACGTCTTCGACCTGCTGAGCGTCGACGGCGAGGACCTCACCCCGCAGCCGTACGCCACCCGGCGCGACCGGCTCAGCGACCTCGGCCTGGTCGGCGAGCACATCCGGGTCCCGGCCCGGTTCGCCCAGGTCGACGGGCGCACGGTGCTGCGGGCGGCCGAGCTCGCGGGCCTGGAGGGCGTGGTCGCCAAGCGGCTCGACTCGCCGTACCGGCCCGGCAAACGCTCCGCCGACTGGACCAAGGTGCCGCTCGTCAAGACGCAGGAGGTGCTGGTCATCGGCTGGAAGCCCGGCTCCGGCCGCCGCTCCGGCACGATCGGCTCCCTGCTGCTGGCCGTGCACGACGAGGCCGACCGGCTGGTCTTCGCCGGGCACGTCGGCACCGGCTTCACCGACAGCGCGCTGCGCCACCTGCAGACCGAGCTGGCCGGTCTGACCCGCTCGACGCCCCCGGTGGCCGGCGTGCCCCGCGAGTACGCCCGCCACGCCCACTGGGTCGAGCCGGCCCTGATCGGCGAGGTCGCGTTCCGCAACTGGACCCCCGACAACCGCCTGCGCCACCCGTCGTGGCGCGGCCTGCGCCCCGACCGTTCCCCGTCCTCGATCCGCCGCGCCCCCGAACCCGTGCCGCTGCCGAGTCAGGGCACGGTGATCGGCGCGATGCAGACCCCCGACGGCCGCTGGCGGGTCGAGGCGGTCCGCCGCGGCCGCCAGGACTTCTTCCGCCTCATCCACGGCGACAACATCATCGACGGCCTGGTCATCGCCACCGTCGAACGCCTGCTGGCCGAGGCCGGCGTCCACCTGGCCGACCTGGTCGACGCCCGCCAGGAAACCACTCACGGCGCCGCCTGACCCCGCCTCCACGGCGAGAAAAGGGGCGGATCGCCGGGCCCCGGGCCGCGTAGGGTGGCTCGCCGTGCGGATCGTGAGCGTGAACGCCTGGGGCGGGGCCCTGTTCGACGACCTGATCGCGTGGCTGCCCGCTGTGCAGGCCGACGTGCTGTGCCTGCAGGAGGTGACGCGCACGCCCGGGCGGACCGGCTGGACGCATTTCGAGGACGCCGAGCGCGCGCTGCCGCAGCGGGCCGACCTGTTCGACGACGTCCGCACCGCGCTGCCCCGTCACCAGGCGATGTTTCTGGCCGCCGACGCCGGTCCGGTGCACGTCGGCGGCGAGCGGCACCGGCAGGACTTCGGCGTGGCCACCCTGGTGTCCGAGCATCTGCCCGTCGTCGGGGTCGAGTCGGCGTACATCCACGGCGATTTTGCCGACCACGACGAGTGGGCCTCGACCCACCGCCCCCGCAACGCGCTGGCCGTGCGCACCGTCGACCGGGCCACCGGCCGCGCGGTCTGCGTCGTCCAGGCTCACGGGCTTCGCGACGCCCAGGGCAAAGGCGATTCCCCCGTACGCCGGGAGCAGGCTCGCAAGCTGGCCGGCCTGGTCCGCCGCATCCGCCGCCCCGGCGACCTCACGGTCCTGTGCGGCGACCTCAACCTGCTGCCCGGCAGCGAGACGTTCACGATCCTGGCCGAGGCGGGCCTGACCGACCTGGTCGGTGCGGCCGACACCCGCACGACGAGGTACCTCAAGCCCGTACGGCATGCTAGTTATCTGTTGATCTCCGACCCGGCGGCGGTCAAGCATTTCGACATCCAGGCCGCCCCGGAGGTCTCCGACCACCGCCCGCTGATCCTCGACATCTGATGCCCGCCCCCGTACGCCTGTCCGCGGTGCTCGCCCTGGTGCTGACCGGCGCGTCCGGCTGCTTCCTCACCGGGGGCGACCCGGCGCCGCTGCTGACGCCGTCGTGCACGCTGACCGGCCTGGACGCCCGGAAACCGGTGATCCATGAGGCCCACGTGACCGGCGTGCACGAGGTCGTGATCCGTGGCGGCAAGGTCGAGAGCTCGGTCCCGATGGACAACGGCCCCGAGAAACCCCGTGTCACGTGGACCACCGAGCGGTCGGCGACCCTCGACGAGGTCATCCGGGCGCTTCCGCCGGAATTCGGGATCTCGACCGGCCGGAGTCCCGGCGGCGATCGCATGGCCGCCGCCGTCTCCGGGCTGGGCGCCGAGGACGGCACCTTCCTCGGCTACGCCGCCGTCCGGCCGGTCGAGGTCGAGTTCACCGGTTCCTGCGCCGGCGGCGGCACCACCAGCGGCGTCCTCGTCTCGTGGACCGATCCCACGGTCGGCGTCGTCAAGTGCGGTTCCCCCGCGACCGGCGTGGCCCGTCTCGCCCAGTCCGATCGTTGCTGACTCGCACAATCCGAACGCTGCCGGTGCGGCCCGGTCCGCTTACCCTGGTCCGGTGACTGATCTTGACGAGACCGCGGTACAGCCCGAACTCATCGCCACGCACTACCTGACCAGCATCGACGACGTGACCGAGCACCTGCGGGCGGCCGCCCAGCTCGGCCTGGGCGTACGGGTGCGCACTTATCTCGAGGCCGTCGAGGAGGGCGAGGAACCGACCGAGGGCTGGGAGGTCGAACTGCTCACCTCGTCGCCGCTGCTCAAGGCCGAGACCGCCGAGCAGGAAGCTTTCGCCGCCACCGCCGAGTAACCCCGGGCGCGCCACGGGCGTGCATGTTCTTCAATGTGATGGTGTTCGCAGCCATCGTAAGTGTGATCGGTTGTCTCGTCCTGGCGGCGGCTGTCGTCGTGGTGATGATCGGCTCCGGCCGCCTCAGCGCGGCCAAGCAGGCGTCCGAGCAGCAGAGCCGCCAGGACGAGACCCTGCGCCGGCGGGTCGACGCGGTGTTCGCCGCGGCCGCGGGTGCGGGCGGCGGCCGGCTCGATGTCGGCCTGCGCAACCCCGAGGGCGACTCGGCCCTGCACCTGGCCTATCACGCCGGACACGACGCGGCCGTGGCCCGGCTGGTGTCACTCGGAGCCGACGAGACGCTGCGCAACCACGACGGGCTGACGCCGGCCGAGATGGTGGAGGTGGCGGCCACCGAGCGCCTGCTCGAACAGGCGATGGCGGCCATGACCGGCTGCCAGTGGCGCGACCCGGAGAAGGCCCGCCCGCTGTACGAGTCACTGACCCGCTGCCCGCTCCGGCTCTACAACCCGGCCCTGGTGCGGGTGGCGTTGCGCGAGCCGGCCAACCGCAGCCTGGCCTGCGTGGCGCTGAAGGTGGGAATGCCCGGCTCGGAGGACCGGCTGGTGCCCCTGCTCGACGGTCTCGGCAGCAAGGCCATGGCCACCCGCTACCTCAACGCGGGCTCACCGGTGCTGGCCGCCGCGGCCGAGCGGTGGGCCGCCGCGAACGGCTACGTCATCCGCTACGACGCGGCCGGCGGCGCGGTCCGCTGGGGCCGCTTCTGAGGCCCGGCGGCCCGGGACGGCTGCGGCAGGATGCGGTTGAGGTGATAGTCCAGGGTGCGGCTGACGTCGGCTCGGGTGCAACGCTGGTGCAGCAGGTCCAGCCCGAGTCCGCTGATGCCGCCGACCAGCAGGTTCGCCTCCTGGGCCGGGTCCGTCGGGGGTCCGGCGCCGGCCGCCGTGATCAGGGCGGCGACCAGGTCTTCCAGGGGGTGTTCGGCGGGCAGGAAGACCGCGGCCAGCGCGGGGTCGGTGAGGCTCCACGCGTAGTAGGCGGTCATCACCCGCAGGCTCGAGCGGCGCTGGTCGTCGAGGGGGAGCAGTTCCTCAAGGGTGGCCCGCAGCAGCACCCGCGGGTCGGACGCGTCGCGCAGCTTGGCGATGCGTTCCCGGCCGCGGCGCTCGTTGTCGCGATGCAGCGTCTGCAACGCGGTGACCAGCAGATGGTGTTTGCCGCGGAAGTGGTACTGCACCGCCCGCGGGGTCACCGCCGCCTCCGCGGCGATCTCGCGGACGGTGGCGCGTTGGAGGCCCCGTTCGGCGGCGATCCGCCAGACCGCCTCGATGACCTGGCGCCGCCGCCCGGACGGTTCGGGCGCGGCGGCCGGCGGGACAGGCGGGTTCTTGCGGGCCCGGTACGCCCGGGCCTGGCAGGCGCGGGAGCAGTAGATCGGCCGGCGGCCGCGAGGGGCCGGCCGGACCGGGCCGCGGCACACCGCGCATCCCTTTCCGTCACGCATCGCCCCAGGCTAGCCGCGCATCGAGTGTGACGTAACGTCCGGTTTGCGCTTGTCACGGGTGGTTTCCGATGGTGTCGTTGATACATCCGTATCTCGACGGGAGTCACCTGTGGACGATGGCTGGTACCGGCTGGCGATGATCCTGACGCTCTTCGCGGGTGTTTGGGAGGGCCCGATCGCGATCCTCTTCCGCATCGCCGGCAAGGGGCCGAACGTGTTGGTGGCGGCCAACTACCTGGCTGCACCGTGGTGCTACGTCGCCGCGGTGGGGGCGGCGGTCGTCGCCTTCGCCGTGCTCGCCGCCCTGGAGACGCGGCGCAAGGCCGTGCTCAGCCCGGGACGGACAGGGCGATGATCAGCGAGGTGGTCCACTCCGGGTCGCGCAGCTTGTCGCCGTACAGCTCGCGCAGCTGGGTCATCCGGTAGCGCACCGTCTGCGGGTGGATGAACAGCTCGGCGGCCACGTCCTCGCGGCGGCCCTGGTGGCGCAGCCAGCTGCGCAGCGTCTCGACCAGCTTGGCCGCCGCCGCGTCCGAGGTGTCGCCGATCGGGGCCAGCATGCGGGCGCGCAGGTCGGCCAGCGCCTGCGGGTCGGCCGTCAGCACCAGTTCGGTCAGGTGCTGCTCGGTGTCGACGACGCCGCGGCCGGACGACAGCCGGGCGATGCCCAGGATGCGTACGGCCCGGTCGTAGGACGCCTTGACCTGCAGCCACGGCCGGGCCGGGCCGATGACCACGCTCTGGCCGCGCAGCAGCCCCAGCAGCGCGTCGCGGGAGCTGCCCTCGGCGTCGGGAACGAGCAGCACCGAGCGCTCGAGCGCCTTCGGGCCGGTTTCCAGCAGCTGCAGGGTGCGGCGGTCGAGCAGGTTCAGCGCGGCCCGGCTGCCGTGTTCGGGCACGAGCACGGCGGTCAGCGTGCGCGGGGGTGACCAGTCGGCGCGTTCGGCGGCGGCCATGATGGTGCGCTCGGTCTCGCCCGCGAGCAGCGCCTGGGCCAGCCGCTCCAGATGGCGGGCCCGGGCCCGGCCGGTGGAGGCCAGCTCGTCGGCGTGCCCGGCCACGCTGGCCGCGGACAGCTCGTCGATGTAGGCGAAGACCAGCTCGGCGAAGTGGGCGATGGTCGCGGCCGGCTGCCCGTTGCCGACGCTGATCGCGGCGAGCTCGTGCCACGCGACGCGGGCGCCCACCCGGTACGCCGCGAGCAGGGCGTCGAGGCTGCGGCCGTTGCGCGCCTCGCCGCGACCCAGCCCATATGCCGCCTCCAGCGCCGGAGCCAGGGGAGACTGGGGGTCGGGACCGTGCCCGCGCGAGACCAGGCCGAGAAATGTGCCCAGCGCGGCCCGGACCGCCCGCTCGATCTTGACGCCCAGATCGCCGGCGAACGCCTCCGCATAGGCCGGGACCTCGGCCATGATCGCGTCGATGGTCTGGGTCGCCACGTGCGGCAGCCGTTCCCTCAGTGGCATCACCACGGCGGGGGCCAGGCGAAAAGTTCGGACGTCGGGAAGGGGTTCGGACATGAACGTTGTACCTCACGAACAAAAAACGCGGCTTTTTTTACTTCGCTTGGTCAGGAATCTACCCGGAGAACGCAGGAGGCTTGTTACGTGGCTGTTATCCGCAACCTCCGGAGCGGCGCTTGGCGCGTTGTCGAGCTGATCACGACTCCGGTTGTGCCCGCCGACTACCTCGACGTCATCGCCCCGCTGCGCAACGCCCGGATCCTCCGCGCCAAGATCGACGCGGTCCGCCCGGAGACCGATCGCAGCGCGACCCTGCTGCTGCGACCCGGCCGGGGCTGGACACCGCACCAGCCCGGGCAGTACGTCCGCGTCGGTGTGGACGTCGAGGGCGTACGGCTGTGGCGCTCTTATTCGATCACCAGCGCCCCCACCCGCCCCGACGGCCGGATCACCATCACGGTCAACGAGGTGGCCGGCGGCGCCGTGAGCACTCACCTGATCCGCAAGGCCCGGCGCGGCATGATCGTGCACCTCGACCCGCCGACCGGCGAGTTCGTGCTCGACCAGCCCCGCCCGGCCAAGGCGCTGTTCGTCACGGCGGGCAGCGGCATCACCCCGGTCATGGGCATGCTGCGCAGCGCGCTGCACGAGCTCACCGACGTGGTCGTCGTGCACTCGGCCGGCACCCCGGAGGCCGTCGTGTTCGGTCCCGAGCTGCGGGCCCTGGCCGCCGCGGGCCGGATCCGGCTGATCGAGCGGCACACCCGCGCCGGCGGCCGGCTCAAACCGGCCGACCTCGAGGAGCTGGTGCCCGACCTGTTCGAGCGCCGGACCTGGGCCTGCGGCCCGAACGAGATGCTCGACGACCTCGAGACGCACTGGGCCGACGGCGACGCCGCCCATCTGCTCCGCACCGAGCGTTTCCGTCCTACGCTGATCAACAGCGGCGGCGGTGGCACGGTGACGTTCGCCGGCTCGGGCACGGTCGTCGAGACCGACGGCTCCGAGCCGCTGCTCGAATCCGGCGAGAACGCGGGCGTGCTCATGCCGTCCGGCTGCCGGATGGGCATCTGCTTCAGCTGCGTGCTGCCGCTGCGTGAGGGCGCCGTGCGCGACCTGCGCGACGGGCAGCTCACCGTCGCCGAGCCGGGCGACAGCATTCCCGTTCAGACCTGCATCTCGGCCGCGGCCGGCCCCTGCACGATCGACGCTTAAGAGGACCCTGCATGACCACTATTCAGCGCAAGCAGTCCAACCCGATCGCCCACCTGAGCCCGGAGGACATCGAGCAGATCGGCATCGAGCTCGACGCCATCCGCGACGAGGTCATGGGCAGCCGTGGCGAGCGCGACGCCGCGTACATCCGCCGGGTCATCGCCTGGCAGCGCGGGCTCGAACTGGGCAGTCGCGGGGTGCTGCTGTTCTCGTTGTTCCCGCCGGCGTGGCTGGTCGGCACGGCGGGCCTGTCGGTGGCCAAGATCCTGGAGAACATGGAGATCGGCCACAACATCATGCACGGCCAGTGGGACTGGATGCGTGACCCGAAGATCCACTCGACGAAGTGGGAGTGGGACCACGCCTCCCCGGCCGAGCAGTGGAAGCACTCGCACAACGAGCTGCACCACACGTACACCAACGTGATCGGCCGCGACAACGACCTCGGCTACGGCATCATGCGGGTCGACGAGGACCAGAAGTGGCACCCCATGCACCTGGGGCAGCCGTTCTACAACTTCGTCAACGCCTGCTTCTTCGAGTACGGCATCGCCGCGTACGACCTCGAACTGGGCCGCAACCTGCAGACGAAGGAACGCCGCCGGGACCCGAAGTTCCGCGCCTCGCTGCGCAAGGTGCGCAACAAGATCGGCAAGCAGATGCTGAAGGACTACGTCGTGCACCCGGCGCTGTCCGGCCCGTCGTTCCTGCACACCATCGCGGCAAACTTCACCGCCAACGTGATCCGCAACGTGTGGAGCCACTCGGTCATCATGTGCGGCCACTTCCCCAACGGCGTCGAGACGTTCGAGAAGACGTCCATCGAGGGCGAGACCCGCGGCGAGTGGTACCTGCGCCAGATGCTCGGCTCGGCCAACATCAGCGGCAGCCGGGCCATGCACCTGATGACCGGCAACCTGTCGCACCAGATCGAGCACCACCTGTTCCCGGACATGCCGAGCAACCGCTACAAGGAGATCGCGCCCAAGATCCAGGACCTTTTCCAGAGGTACGGGCTCTCCTACACCAGCGGGCCGCTGCCCAAGCAGGTCGCCTCGGCCTGGTACAAGGTCATCCGGCTCTCCCTGCCCAACCGGGGCGAAGCCGCCGTACGCCGCCCGGTCGAGAAGAAGGCGCCCGCCGTGTCCACCCGCTGGCGCCGCGCCCAGGCCCCGGCCACGCCCGCTCCGGCCTTGGCCGAGCCGGCCACTAACTAAGGCTGGATCGGGGCGCCGCCGAAGCCGATCTCGTTGCCGTCGGGGTCGCGGAACGTGGCCTTGCGGACGCCGTTGTCGTAGGTCTCGCGTATGGCCGGCTCCAGACCCCGCGCGGCGATGGCGGCGACGCGTTCGTCGAAGTCGCTGACGAAGACGGTGTGCATGGCGTGCCCGGCGTGCTCCGGGCGCACCTCGATGAACACGTAGCGGTTCTCGGCGAGCTCCCACACCGCCTCGGTGTCGTTGGGCAGAAACGACGGCGGGGCGCCGAGAAGCCGCTCGTACCAGGCGGCCGCGGCGGCGTAGTCACTGACGGGCAGGCCCGCGAACAGGTCGACGGTCATGGGGACACGGTAGAGGCCCCGGCCACGACCACCTCGGTGGCCGGGTCGTGGGGCAGGTGGGCGGGACCGGCGACGACCATGGTGGCCCGGGCCCACGGTTGCTCCCGGAGCAGGAACGGCAGCTCCTCGAGCAGCCAGCCGGCGATGTGTTCACGCTGCTCGGGCGAGTCGCCGTCGCGGGCGGCCAGCAGGCGTTCCTGCTCGTCGAGGTCGCCCTGCAGATAGACCGAGGCGTCGAGCCAGGGGGCGAGTTCGGCGCGGATGACGCCGGTGCCCTCGACCCAGACGACCGGTGCGCCGGCCGGCACGCTGATCGATCCGGGCCGGTCGTGGGCGGCCCAGGCCGGTGGCCGGTAATCCACCGCCTCGCCGCGGTGCAGGGGACGCAGGATGTGCTCGGCGAGCGGGGCGCCCCAGTCGAAGCAGGCCAGATTCCAGGCGACGTCATCGGTGTGCACCATGGCCGAGCCCGGCACCACCGTACGGAATCTGCGCGCCAGCGTCGTCTTGCCGGCGCCGCCGCGACCGTCGATCGCGATGACGCGGGGACGGCCGGTGACGCCGGGCGACGCGTCGAACAGCCGCTGGACCACGTCGCGCAGGCTCGTCACGCGCCAGCCGGCGGCCTCGATCTCACCCGGGTGCAGACGCATCGGTCCACGTTAGTCGCCGGCGCTGAGGATCGCCGTCCACGACTCGGCCGTTCGGATGATCAACTTCCCGGCTCGGGCACGTACGCTGCGCTGGCGTCTCATGGGGGAGTGTCAATCTTGAAGCGGTCGATTCGTGCCGTCCTGTCCGTCGCCGTGCTCGCGGCCGGCACCGCGGTGGCGTTCCAGTTCGCCACCGGGTCGGCCAGCGCCGACGACTTCGCACAGGAACTGCCGATCCGCGGGTTCAGCGACGTCGTCGTCGACGGCAAGCACCAGCGGATCTTCATCAGCGACCCGGCCGGCGCCGAGCTGGTCACCCTCGACTACGGCGGCAAGGTGCTGGCCCGCACCGGAGGGCTGCCGGGCCTGGCCGACCTGCTGCTGTCCGACGACGGCAGCCGGCTCTACGCCGCATGGCCCAACGGCCAGTCGATCCTCGCGTTCAACCCGGCCAGCTCGGCCCGGGTCGCCGGCTACGAGACCGGCGTGGCGCCCCGGTCGCTGGCGCAGGCGGGCGGCAAGCTGTGGTTCGGCGAGGACGACGGGCTCGGCTCGGTCGACCTGTCCGGCCCGGCCCCGATCGTCACGACCGGGTCGCAGATGGGCGGCACCTACTGGTCGACCGCCCCGCGCCTGGCGGGCACGCCCAGCCGGCCCAACGTCATCGCGGCCGCCGGTTCCACGATCTACCAGCAGGAGTACCAGCTGCTGGACATCTCCACGAGCCCGCCGACCGTGCTCGCCTCGACCAAGCTGTCGAACAACTCGGATCTGGCGTTCACCGCCGACGGCAGCCGGCTCATCGTGATCGACGCC
Organism: Actinoplanes sp. NPDC021490; assembly: GCF_055562135.1. Lineage (NCBI taxonomy): Bacteria > Bacillati > Actinomycetota > Actinomycetes > Micromonosporales > Micromonosporaceae > Actinoplanes > Actinoplanes sp. NPDC021490. Next base: position 62,078 of record NZ_JBVHFW010000003.1, on the reverse strand, counting down.
GGCCAGAATGCGGCCCTGTCGGGCACCGACCTGTCGGTCGTCGAGTCCTACTCGAGCAGCGCCGGGTTCGCCCGGGCCCTGGCCGTACGGGCCGACGGCACCATCGCCATCCCGGCCGGCGAGCGCGTCGGCCTGCACACGCCCGGCACGGCCGCGGCGGTGCAGGAGTTCCGGCTGCAGGACCCGAACGGCGCCCCGCTCAGCCTGACCGAGATCGCCGGGCACGGCCTGGCCTGGGAGCCCGGCGGCCGTCGCCTGTTCGGCATCGCCCGCAAGGGCACCACTAGCGCCTCCACCCCGGAGACGTTCTCGCTGCAGGTGATGAACACCCTCAAGACGGTGACCGTGCAGCTCGCGGTGCCTGCCGAGGCGCAGCCGGGTAAGGCGTACACCGTGCTCGGACTGATCCGGCCGATCCCGGCCGGCCTGCCCCTGGTGATCACCCGGATCGACCCGTCCACGCCGGGCGGCCGGCGTGTCGGGCCGCAGACCGTTCCCGAGTCCGGCCAGTTCGAGTTCGAGGACACCCAGCCGACGGTCGGTAAGGTCACCTACACGGTCAGCTTCGCCGGTGACAACCAGTACGGCGCGGCCTCGGCCACCGGGTCGGTGCAGGTCGACGTGCCCAAGAAGGCGACCACGCTGACCCTCGACCGCAACGGCAGCGCCTACAACTACGCGACGACGGTCACCTTCACCGCCCGGCTCGGCGCCACCGGCACGAGTCGTACGGTGGAGATCTGGGCCGACCCGTTCGGCGCCGACCAGCCCAACCGTCTGCTGCGCAAGGCCAACGTGGACGCCAAGGGCGCTTTGACCACCAGCCTCAAGCTGACCCGCAACACGACCCTGTCGGCGATCTTCCGCGGCGACAACCGCACCGTCGCCAAGACCGTCGCCTCCACGGTCTCCACGCGGGCCAGTGTCGCCACCACGGTCACCCGGCACTACAAGTACGCCAAGATCGGTTCCACTCCGACGTACCACTTCCGCAAGACCAAGCACCCGCTGTTCACCACGACCATCCCGGCGTACCCGGGCCGCAAGGCGTACATGCAGATCGACGTCCTGCGCGGCGGCAAGTGGATCCTGTGGGGCCCCGGCTACTACCCCCTGAACAGCGCGGGCCAGGTCGCGTACGAGCTCAAGGGCACTCATTCGACCGGTGTGCGCTACCGGGTGCGTTTCGCCTACCTGTACGGCAAGTCCGGCGACACGGCCAACGCCTCCAGCTACGGCCCGTACCGGTACTACACGTTCACGAATTGATTCCGGCTAGCCGGTAGTCCGGTTGGGGGCTCACCCTGACGACACCACGCCCCCGGGCGAGGATCGTCATCAGGCATGACAGCTGTCTCGTACGCCCCGGCGCCGCGCTCCCTGAGCGGCCGGACGCTGGCGGACGTTCTCCGCGAGGACGGCCCGCTGCCGGTCGCACGGGTGCGCGCGATCGGCCTGCACATGCTGGACATGCTCGAGTTCGCCCAGCACGGCAACGTCCATCCCGGCACGGTCGAGCTGCACGACGGCGACCGCGTCACGCTGCTGCGCCCGGCCGGTGGCGGCACCGCGGCCGGCGATCTGATCTCGCTGGGCGCGACCCTGTTCGCGGCGTCCGGCGGATGGCCCGGCCCGCTGCGCCCGGTCATCGAGGAGCTGCTGACCGCCGGGTGGGGCGACCACGGGCTCCTCACCCGCGCCCGGGCCGCGCTGGCTCTACTGCAATAGCGCCCGGGCCACTGCGCGGCCGGACTGCCAGGCGGTCTGCACGCGCGGGCGGCCGAAGGCGTCACCACAGAGCCAGACCCGGCCATCGCGGGCGTACGGGGCCTCGACCGGATCGGGCTGGGCGAAGGTCCAGCGGTGCACCCGCACGTCGGGCCGGTCGGACAGGCCGAGCAGCTCGCCCACGGCGTCGGCCAGAATCGGCCCGGCCGTCTCCGGGTTCTCCAGATGCCGGGCGGCCAGCTCGCCGGTCGAATGCGCGACCAGCACCGGGGCGCCGTCGCCGCGGCGGTCGCCGTCGTCGCACACCGTGGCCAGGACGGGATGGTCGTTGACGAAGGCGCCGGGCAACTCTTCCCACTGCCGGGACGGATACGTCAGGACGGCCGCGATCACGGGATGCCAGGTCTGCGCCGCGGCGGCGGCGACGATCCCCGGCGGCGGGTTGAGGCGCAAGGCCTGCGGGCCCGGCATGGCCAGCACGACGGCGTCCGCGTCGCCGGGCACCGCGTCGAGCTCGGTCGACAATCGCACGTCGAGCCCGTCGGCCAGGTCGGCCGCCAGCGACCGCAGCCCGCCCGGCGCCGCCCACCGCACCGGCCCGGTCGCCGGGCTGCCGCCGGGAAAGACCCGCAGGGTGTCGGTCCACGGCCGGGCCAGCCCGCGCGCCTGCCACGCGTCCGCCTGCGCGGCGAAGCCCGGATCGTCGGCCACGAAGTAGGCCGCCCCGATGTCGGCGTACCGGCCGTCGTAGCGCTTGCTGGCCAGCCGGCCCCCGACCACCCGGCCGCGCTCGGCCACCCGCACCCGGGCGCCACCCTCCGACAGGGCCCGCGCACAGGCCAGCCCGGCGATCCCGGCTCCCACCACCACGACGTCCATGATCGGACCCTATCCGCCGGTTCTGCCGGGCGCCCTGGTGAGGACGACGTGGTCCTGGCGGACCGCGCCGACCATGGCGAACGGCGACCGGTCGACGTCGCAGCAGAACGGCAGGTCATCGGTCAGGTCGACCCGATCGGACGCGGGCGCGCCGGCCCAGGCCCGCGCATGCTCGGCGGCGCCCCGCCGGATGCCCGCGATCAGCTCGGCGGGGTCCGGCGCCGCCCCGTCGAGCAGGGCGGCCAGGTGCTCGGCGCAGGCCCGGTCCTCGGCCCTCCGGCCGGTGCAGATCAGGGTCCACGGAACGCCGGCGTGGTGGCTGGTGATCCACCGGGCGGTGGCGCCGACGTTGACCGCGGCCACCGCGAGCAGGGCTGCCGGCTGCGGGCACTTCGCCAGCCCGCGTGTGCCGTTCGACGTCGCCTGGATCAGACGCCGACCGCCGACCTGGGCCGCGGACATCTCAGCGGGGGAGTTTCCGAGGTCGAAATCGGCGGGCTTGAGCCCGCCGGTCTCCCCGGTGAGCAGGCGGTCCGGGTGCCGCCGGCGCAGTTCCCGCCCGGCGTCGGCCGTCGGCGCGCACGCTATGTCGGTCACGCCGCGCTCGAAGGCCACCGCGGCCGTCGTGAACGCCCGGATGACGTCGATGACCACGACCACCCGTCCGGGGGAAATCTCGGCATCCATACCCACGATCGACACAACACCCGATCGTTGGGCACCGGGGCCCCGGCGCGCAACTGGCCGGGGCCGCGCACTGCCCGGCCCCGGCCCGGGCCGTCAGTGAGGCCCGATCAGAACGGTGCGGGGCCGTGCCCGGTCAGTGACACCAGCGTCTGAGTCGCGAGCAGCTTGCGGACGCCGGTGACGGACACCGAACCGACCTGGTCGTAGGGCAGTTCCAGGGTGAGCCCGTCGGACTCGTCACGGATGTCCGCGCTGGTCTGGTCGGGGCGGAACGTGCCGCCCCAGCCCTCGACTCCTCCGCGCTGCTTGGTGCTGAGCGAGGCCATGCCGGATACCTGAGTGCCGCCGGCGAGGGTGAGCCGCGCCGGGCCGGAGTAGGTCGTCATGAAGTCCACCGTATCGGGCGGGGGCAGCATCGCGGTCGGCCCATGGGTGACACGGGCCGTGCCGAGCTACTTCTGGTGCGGACTCCTCGCCTCTTGACCCCGGTCAGCCGGCGCCGAGGGCGGCGAGGAGCGCGCCGGCGGGGTCGGCGGCCGAGAGGGCGCTGACCGCCACCACGGCGAGCAGCAGGCCCGCGGTGAGGACCAGAATGACGCTGAGGCTGCGGCGCATGGACCGGACGCGTACGGGGCCGGTGGCGCGCCGCTTCCACAGGGCCGCACCGGCCACGCCGGTAGCGAGCATTACCGTGGCGCTCACCGCGACCATGACCCAGTGGTAGCGCTCCACCGCGCCGAGAAGCTCGGAGCCGGCGGCCGACCCCGTCAGCCCCTCGCGCATCTCCCGCAGGGTCTGAGCGACTTCCCCGCCCGCCGCCGCGCTGTCCACCAGAGGCAGCAACGCGACCAGCGGTACCGCCGTCGCCTGGATGTTCAGGATCAGCAGGCCGGTGGCCACGACCGAGAAGATCGTCGCCGTGATCGCCGCGGCGGCATGCCTGGCCGTGCCGTGCAGGTAGCGGCGCCACAGCGCGACCGCGAGCAGGGCGAAGACCACCAGCATCAACGAGGTGATCAGCACCTTGATCGCATGCCACTGGAACCAGTAGTCGACGAGCCTGGCCAACGAGGCGGGCAAGGCCGGGCTGTCCCCGCGCCAATAGTCGACGAGGCCGCGCCCGACCGCGGCCCGCAGCGCGGCCTCGTCATGGAAATCGCCGTACGTCCGGTGCAGCAGGGCCGCGGGGGCGAGCACGAATGCCGCCACCAGCGCGGCCCCGGTGGCCAGCAGCAACCCGATCACGGGCCGGGAACACAGTCGAACCTTCATCGCTGCATCCCACCGCTCCGGGCGCCGCCGGCACATCCGGCCGGAGATCGACCGGCGCCTGTCGCGAGTCGGACGAAAGGCCGACGCTACGCCTTGAAGCGGCGGACCTCCTGGGGCCAGCCGCACGCCTCGGCGATCTTGCCGGCCCACATCCGGGCGGTCTCCTCGTCCGGCACGTCCACGATGGTCAGCCCGCCCAGGAACTCCTTGGTCTCGACGTACGGCCCGTCGGTGAACAGCACCGTGCCGCTGGTGGCGTCGGCGCTGAAGACCGGCCCGTCCTCTTCCTCCAGGCCACCGGCGAAGACGTACGCCCCGGCCGCCTTGATCTCCTCGACAGCCGCCCGGGCGAGCGGCCCGCGCCCGTTGAACCACTCCTCGCTGTGGTCGCCGACCCACTGCTGGTTGAAGTAGATGAGGTACTCGGGCATCGTCGCTCCCTCTGCTCGGCCGGACCCGCTGTCCGCCTCTACGTACGCTACGAACGGCGTCCGGCCGATCCGACACCCGCGGGCAAGAAATTTTGTGGGGGCCGCGGCGACCGGGCCCTGGAATTGGTGCAGCCGGTACGCGAGCGCATCGCCGGTGAGTTGCAAGCCGTCGACCGCAAACCGCGTCACACCCACAAAGGCCCGGCCTGAAGGCAACGCTGACCCGGCGCACGGGCCGCCGCGGAACGGCCTTCCCGTCATTGCTGGAATGGCCGTGTTAGTGGAGTGGCCTTCCGGCTAGCAGGAAGTCACCTCTTGCACTCCCAGATACATGTAACCGCGGCCGAGCCTCCATCCCTGTTTCTGCCCGGCGGGGACCGTGAGACACGCGGGCTTCGGGCTGAACGTGACAACTTTGATGGAAACGGCCGTGGAGCACCGGTTCGTGACCCACACGGTATGGCGTAGCAATCCTTTACGGTATTCATGGCTCCAGCAGGCCGAGCCGGTTGCGGCGGAGGCGGCCGAGGGGGCCGAACCGGCAGCGGCGCCCGCCGGTGCGAAAGCGAGAACCGCGCCGGCGATCACGCCGATGGTCACCCTGCGCAGCATGGGCACCGCGGTACGGACGGAATTATGTGGTGCATTCAAGATTGCTCCCGAGAGCTGAATTTTGAGAATTGGCAGTGCACAAAATACAGCGATAAAACACGGCCAGAAGTTGAATTGCGGTCCGCCGGATCGGTGGCTCGGTCATTTCATTCGCAGGGGTGATAGTCAATCCGCACGCTCTGGGTCGACACGGGACCCGTCCGCGATGACCCGGGCGACGGCGGGCGTACGGCGTTAGGGTTTGGCGGTGACCCGGATCGACGATCACGTCGCCCTCGACGATGCCCTGGACCCGCTGGTTCTGGCGCTGGACATCGGCTCCACGGCGACCCGCGGAGGCGTGCACGACGCGTCCGGGCGGCCGGTCCACGGCCTGCAGCACAAGGTGCCGCACGCGTTCACGGTGGCGCCCGACGGCACCTCGGTCATCGACCCCGACCAGGTGACCGCCGAGGTCGGGCAGGTCCTCGACGCGGTGACCGGCCACCCGCGGCTGGGCACCCGCATCGCCGGTGTCGCGATGGACACCTTCGCCGCCTCGCTGATCGCGGTCGACGCGGCCGGGCGCGCGCTCACCCCGTGCCTGACCTACGCCGACTCGCGCAGCGCCGCCGCGGTCGAGGCGCTGCGCCACGAGCTCGACGAGCGCGCGGTGCAGCAGCGCACCGGCACCCGGCTGCACACGAGCTACCACGCCCCGCGCCTGCGCTGGCTCGCCGAGGCCCAGCCGAACGTGGTCGCCGCGGCCGCCGCCTGGTGGTCGCTGGGCGAATACGTCTGGGCCCGGCTGATCGGGCAGCCGCTGGCCGGCACGTCCACGGTGGCGTGGACCGGACTGCTCGACCGCCGCACCGGCGAACTCGACGCCGAGCTGCTCGCGGCCGTGGACGCCGGCCCCGAACGGTTCTCGCCGCCGCGGGACATGAGCGACCCGGTGCCCGCGAGCCCGGCGGCCCGGCCCGCGCTGGCCCGGGCCGTGTGGTTCCCGGTAATCACCGACGGGTTCGCCAGCAACATCGGGTCCGGGGCGACCGACGCCACCGTGCTCACCGCGGCCACGGCCACCAGCGGCGCGCTGCGGGTGCTGATCGACGGCCCGGCCGATCCGCTGCCGTTCGGGTTGTGGAACTACCGGGTCGACGCGCGGCGCACCCTGCTCGGCGGGGCGATCAACGACGTCGGCCGCGCGGTCAGCTGGGCGCAGAGCACATTGCGCCTGAGCCCGGGACTGGCGGCCGTGCTGACCGCGCCGCCGAGCGATTCCACGCCGCTCGTGTTGCCGTATCTCACCGGGGAACGCGCCCCGGGCTGGGCCGGCGGGGCCCGCGCCACGCTGACCGGGGTGTCGGCCGCCACGGATGCCGACACCCTGTTCCGCGCCATCGTCGAGGGCGTGGCCCTGACCTACGCGCGAGTCGCCGACGAGCTGCACCCGGCCGCCCCGCAGGTGCTGGAGGTCGCGGCGGCGGGCCGGGTCAGCAACGACCAGCCCGAGTGGCTGCAGGTCCTGGCGGACGTGCTCGGCCGGCCGGTCACGCACGTCACCCGGCGGCGCTCCACCCAGCGCGGCACGGCGCTGCTCGCGCTGGACGTGCTGGCCCCGGACACGCCGCGGGCATCGCGGACCACCGGCACCACGTACGAGCCCCGCAGCGCCCACCTCGAGCATTACGCCCACCGGCGGTCACAGTTCTCGGAGCTCTACGACTCCCTCGTGCGCCGCTAAGGCCCTTGGCGTTCGTCGTCGGCGATCACGTCGGCCAGCTGGGCGAAGAAATCCAGGATGACTGTTCGCCGGCTTTCCGGCAGGGCGGCGCAGACTTCGTCGATCTTCCCGATGATCGGGGCCCAGGCCCGGACCGAGGCCTGCCGGGCGGCCTCGGTCTCAGTGACCATGACGCGGCGGCGGTCGGTGGTGTCGCGCTTGCGCTCGACGTGACCGCTGCGTTCGAGCCGGTCGATCAGCAGGGTCACCGACGCCGTGCGAATGCCGAGGTGCTGTGCCAGCTCGGTGGCGCCCATCGGCCCGTGCTGCACGAGCGCGCCGATGGCCGACATGTCGGTGGCGTTCATGTGCATCCGCTCGGCCATCCGGCCGACCAGTTCCCGCGACCCGCCGATCAGGTCGCGTACGGCCAGGGTGGCGGGATCGAGCCCGGCGAACGGCTCGGGCGGGTCGTGGGGCATGACGGTATTTCACCACGCCTGAGAACTAGGTCTCCTAGTGGCTAGGCTGCCTAGAGAGGCGCGAGGCGCGGCGGGCCTGACGCTTGGCCAGGGCCATCCGCCACAGGAACGCCGGGGTGGGCGGGACCCAGCCGAGCTGGGCGGCCATGCCGAGGTCGTCGCGGTTGGCCCAGTGTTCGATCACCAGGCCGTCCCGCATGCGGAACCAGTGCGTCTGGGTGATCGCGAACGTGCGGCCGGTCGGCGGAAACGCCTGAGCCACCTCGCCGTGCTCGTCGTAGGCCACGAACGGCCCGACCTGGCGTCCCGACATCGTGCAGTGCACGACGACCAGATCGCCGTCGGACACCGCGTCGTGGACGTCGAACTTCAGATCCGCGAACCCGGATCGCAGCCAGTGGGCGGTGGCCTCGAACGCGGCCGGCCCTTGCCCCCGGCAGGCCGGCGGCTCGTCCTTGGCTTCCCGGTTGGTCGCTTGCGGATGCACCACCCGGGCCAGCTCGGCGAGGTCGCCCGAAGCCATGATGTCCATGGACCGGATGCAGGCGTCGGTGTCGATGGTGTGCATGAAGGCCTCCACAGAAGAATCGGTTACAGTGGAGAAGTATTCGATACTAGTGAACGGTACTCAATGACTCGTCGGGCATACGACAACAGCCGCCGCACCGAACAGGCGCGCCTCACCCGCCGCCGCGTGATCGACGCCGCCCGGGAGTTGCTGGTCGAGCGGGGTCCCATGGCGGTCACCATGCGCGACGTGGCCGAGCACGCCGACGTCTCGCCCGAGACGGTCTACAAGACGTTCGGCACCAAGGCCGCCCTGATCAAGGACGTGTACGACGTCACGCTGGCCGGCGACGACGAGCCCGTCCCGATGATCGACCGCCCCGACATCCAGGCGGTGTTCGCCGCCACCGGCCCCGAGGACAAGCTGGCCCGGTACGCCTTCGCCGCCCGCCGGATCGCCGAGCGCACGGGTCCGCTGCTGGCCAAGCTGCTGGCCGGCGCGCGCGGGGGAGACCCCGACCTGGCGCAGTTCCGCGAGACCACCAACCAGGAACGCATGATCGGCGCCGGCGGGGTCGTGCAGCACCTCGTGGCCACCGGCGGCCTGCGCCCCGGCCTCGAGCCCGGCCGCGCCCGCGACATCGTGTGGACGTTGATTGCCCCCGAGGTCTACGAACTGCTCGTCGGGGACCGGGGCTGGTCCCCCGAGGAGTACGAGCAGTGGCTGGCCCGGGCGCTGGCCGACGCCGTCGCCGCCCGCGGTTAGAGTCGAGGGGTGTCGGACCCTGGAGACGTGCCACCGGACATCCTGGACCGGCTGCGGCCGATCTGCCGGGGGCTGCCGGAGACGTACGAGGAACCGGCCTGGATCGGTGTCCGCTGGCGGATCCGGCAGAAGACCGTCGCCCACGTCTACACGCCGGACCCGCAGCGCTATCCGGTCTATGCCCACCCTGGAACGGCCGGCGAGGCACCCACCGTGCTGTCGTTCCGCGTACCGGTCGACGACCTTGACGGCCTGACCGCCGGCGGCTTCCCGTTCGTCCGCGCCGACTGGGGCCGCAACGTCGTCCGCGCCTTCCTCGGCGACCACACCGACTGGACCGAGATCGCCGAACTGCTCACCGACAGCTATTGCGAGATGGCCCCGAAGTTCCTCGTGGCCCGGGTCGCTCCGCCGGCCGCCGGCTGACGTCGCGACGTCGGCGACAACCTCGACCATCGGGCCCGCCGGACGGCTCGGCTTCGACGGTCACCACGGCGTACCGGGACCCGCGGCCGGTCTGCCGCAGCAGACGGAAGGTGGTCACGCGCCGATCATGTCAGCCGGATGCCATGATCTACGCGATGTCTTCCTCTGTACGTTTCGTGCGCCTGCCCCCGACGGCCCTGCAAGCCCTGCTCGACGGCGATCTGGCCGCCGCCCGCGAGGTGTCCGGGGTCCGGCTCTCGGACTGGTTCCTGTCCAGCGAGATCACCTGGCTGTGGCGGATGCGCCTCGACCAGATCGCCGGGGACCCGGCCGCGGCCGACTGGATCGTCCGGGCCGCGGTGTCCATTCCCGACGACGTGGTGGTGGGCGCGGCCGGCTTCCACGGCCCGCCGGACGGCGACGGCATGGTCGAGATGGGGTACAGCACCGCCCCGGAGTTCCGCCGGCAAGGGTATGCCCGGGCGATGGTGGCCGAGCTGCTGCGCTGGGCGGCGGCCGAACCGTCGGCGATCACGGTGCGGGCCAGCATCAGTCCCACCAACGAGGCTTCGCTGGCCACCATCGCCGGCTTCGGCTTCGCTCATGTCGGCGAGCAGTGGGACGACGAGGACGGCACCGAGTTGCTCTACGAGCGCCCGGCCCGATAGGTCAGGCGTCCACGACCGGCGAGTCGCCCCGGATCCGGGCGTGCAGGTGCATGTCGTGACGGCCGTCGGCGTGCACGGCCTCGCTGCGTTTGGTGCCCTCGAGACGGAACCCGGCCTTGAGGGCCACCCGGCACGAGGCCTCGTTACGGGTGGAGTGGCTCAGATGCACGCGGTGGAAGCCGGCGTCGCTCAGCGCCCACCCGCTGACCGCGGTCAGGGCCCGCGAAGCCACACCCGAGCCGCGGGCGGCGGGCAGCACCCAGTAACCGCATCCGGCGACGCCGTCGTCGAGATCCATGCTCCCGATGGCGATGCGGCCGAGCACTGTGTCACCGTCGCTGGTGACCGCCCAGTGCGCGCCCTTCTCCTGGAGCCAGTTCTGGCGATACAGCTCGAACCATTCCCGTACGTCATCCTCGGACGCGGGCTGGCGGGTGTGCCAGCGCTGAATGGCCGGATCCTGGTACGCGCCCAGGAAGACCGCCGCGTCGGACGATTTCCAGGGGCGCAGAACCAGGCCGCCCTCGGCGGTGAGAAGCGGTTGCGGCCCGGCGGCGATGCTGCCGGCGCGAATAGCGGGCGCAGTGGTAAGCGGCGATCTCACGGCCCCATTCTGCCCGCCGCGGCATGCCATGATGAGGCCGGGAGTGCGACGTGAACGTAGAGCTGGGCGCGGAATTCGACCGCTGGGAGCGCCGGGAGTCAGCGGTCCTGCGGTTCCTGCCGTACGCCCTCCTGGCCGTCTGCACGCTCGTCGCCCTGCTGTTGCCGCTGTGGGAGGCGTCGCACCAGCTCCCGGCGACGCTCGGGCTGTCGGCGGTGACCGCGGCCTGGATGCTGTGGTTCCACACCCTCCACCCTGGATGGCACGGCCGGACCCGGCTCATGGGGCTGTATTACGCGGTGCTCCTGGCGCTGGCGGCCGCCCTGGTGGTGATCGCGCCCTGGTACGGCCTGTTCGCGTTCGCCGGATACCCCCAGGCCTTCCTCTGTCTGCGCGGCCGGTGGCGCTACGCCGGCGCCACCGCCACCTCCATGATCATGGCGGTGTCGTACCTGGGCGGCATCGACACCCTCCGGGGCGGGTTCTGGTGGGCGTGGCTGGCTATCAGCCTGATCAGCACGGTGCTGGCCTGGGGGTCGTCGCGCCTGCTGGAGATGGCCGACCGGCGCGACCGGCGGCAGCGGCAGGCGCTGGCCGAGTTGCACGAAGCAAACGTCAGGATCGAGGCGGCGCTGGCCGAGAACGCGGGCCTGCACGCCGAGCTGCTGGTGCGGGCGCGCGAGGCCGGGGTGCGCGACGAGCGGGAACGGATGGCCCGGGAGATCCACGACACCCTGGCCCAGGGGCTGACCGGCATCCTCACCCAGCTTCAGGCCGCGCAGCAGGCGATGACCGGGCCTCCGGCGTCGCACCGGCACGTGACCAACGCGATCACCCTGGCCCGGGAGAGCCTGACCGAGGCCCGCCGTACGGTCCACGCGGTGGAGCCGGAGGTGCTGGCCCGGGCCCAGCTGCCGGAGGCGATCGGCGACGTGGCCCGGCGCTGGTCGCAGGTCTACGGGGTGGACGCGGTGCTGACCACGACCGGCGACCCGCGGCCGATGCACGCCGACGTCGAGGTGACGTTGCTGCGTGCCGCGCAGGAGGCCCTGGCCAACGTGGCCAAGCACGCGAACGCCACTCGCGTCGGGCTGACCCTGTCGTACATGGAAGATCTGGTGACCTTGGACGTGCGCGACGACGGCGTCGGATTCCGGCCCGGGGCCGAGCGGACCATCGGTTCCCCGTACGGCGGTTTCGGGCTCACCGGCATGCGGCAGCGGGTGCAGCGTCTGGCGGGCCGGCTGGACATCGAGTCGGAACCGGGCGGCGGCACCGCGATCTCGGCCTCCGTCCCGGCGCTCCCGGCCGCGGAAGGCATGTAGTAACGGCTCAGCGGGTACCTCGGGATGGACCGGGGGGTGATCATGCTGAGTACCGTTTTTGCGGTGGCCGGCACCGTACTGATTCTGTGCGGGCTGGTCCTCGTGATCGTGCAGGGAATCAGCGGTGACACCGGATACGGCCGGATGCGGGGCGAGAGCGCCGAGACCCGCCGGGCCGTGCGCCGGGCGATCCGCGAAGGCGAAGCCGATGACGCCCGGGTCGACGAGCTGGCCCGCCGGGCCCTCAAGGCCTCGCCGAAGGGCCGCCGGATGCGGTACGTGTTCGCCGTTCTCCTGGCGGCGGCGGTCGCCATGCTGATCGCCGGCCCGCACACGGCCACCGACATCGCGCTACGCGTCTCCCAGATCCTCCTCTGGGCGGGCGCGATCGTGCTGAGCGTGGTCAACCAGCGCCGCGCCGACCGCTATCGCGGGTTGCGATCCGCCCCCGCGGCGGCCGGTTACACTCCGCCGCCATGAGGTTGTTCAGGAAGAAGGCCCGCCCGGAGGCCGAGACCATCGCCGAGTTCTGGCAGTGGTGGGCCACCGCCCGCGGCGACGTGGCCGCGGCCATCGGCAAGGGCACGATTCCTGAGCTGTCCGGCGAGATCGGGCGCCGGGTTGAGGCGATCCACCCCGACCTGCACTGGGAACTGGCTCCCGGCGGCACGTCCGCGCACGCGCTGGCCGTCACGCCCGGCGGGCAGGCCGAGATTCGTGCGGTCGCCGCCCGATGGCTGGCCGCCGCCCCGCCGGCCGACGAGGTCTGGTCCTACCGCAATGTCCGGGCCGCCGACCCGACGACGTTCGAGTCCACCATCGAGCTGGGCGGCCACCGGCTCGAGCTTTCCGAGATCCGGTTCGGCTTTGCCGTACGGGATCAGGCCCGTCAGATCGATGTCGTCTGCTACCACCCCGGGTTCGCCGGCCTGCCCGACGACGCCCGGGGCCAGATCACCTTCCTCTCGCTCGACTGGGCGCTCGGCGAGAACGACGTGGAGATCTGGCTCGGCGAGATCACCTGGACCGACACCGAGCCTGCTCAGCCCCGCACTCCGGCCGAACTGCGTAAGGCCGTCGACACGGTGGCCGAGGGCGACGACTCGTGGGCGCTGTTGCAGGGCGAGCGCAACGGCCTGCCGCTGGTCGCCACGGTGGCGTCGCCGCTGCGCCCGGCCCGGTGGCCCCGCTTCGACCTGCACGTGCCCATCCGCCTGCCCTTCCAGCACTACAATCAGGGTCTGCTGCCGGTCGAGGAGTCGCTGACCGCCCTGCGCCGGTTCGAGGACGAGCTGAGCGCGGCCCTCGGCCCCCGCGGCGCGCTCGTCGCCCACGAGACGAGCGATCGGCTGCGCACCCTGCACTACTACGTCGACGCCCAGACCAACGCGCGGGCCGAACTTGAGTCGCACCTGCCGCAGTGGCGGGAGGGCCGGGCCTCGACCGCCGTCCGGCTCGATCCCTCGTTCGACCAGATCCGCCACCTCATGCAGTGACTCAGCGGAACGCGTCGACGTGACGTCGTCGGCGACGCGGCTGGAGAAGACGCTAGTAGCCTCGGGATAGTAGGTACCTGGAGGAAAGTAATGGCTTTATGGCGGAGGGCACGTGAAGCAATCGGCCGATCCTGAGCTGGCCTGCCCGGTGGCGCCGGTCGTCGACATCGTGTTCAGCCGGTGGACGACGCCCATCCTGTGGAGCCTGCACCAGCACGGCCGGCAACGGTTCGTCGAGTTGGAGCGCCGGCTGACCAGCATCACGCCCAAGGTGCTCACCCAGCGGCTGCGCCAGCTCGAACGCGACGGCCTGATCTCCCGCACGTACCACCCCGAGGTGCCGCCCCGCGTCGAGTACGAGATCACCGAGCTCGGCGCCGGCCTCGGGCCCTTGTTCGCGCACCTGGCCACCTGGGCCGACGCGAACCTGCCCGAAGTGGAGCGGGCGAGACAGGCCTACGACGCCGGGCGGTGACGCGACGGTCAGCGCGAGGCCAGGAACGTCGCGCCGGTCAGGTTCTCGGAGATCTGCCAGATGCGCTCGGCGTCCTCGGGGCTGCGCAGGCGGGTATAGACGGGCTGCTCGGCCGGTGGGCCGCTCAGATGCGCGAGACCGTTCGGACCGTAGAAGCGGCCACCGCGCGCCTCGGGGGAGGTGGCAGCCATCAGGGCCGGCCCGCCCGCCGACTCGACCGTGCCGGCCAGGATGCCGCGGCGGGAGAGCGCGCGGATCAGCCGTACGGACGTGGTGTCCTTGGCCCTTCCCAGCTGCGGCTGGGCGGCCAGCAAGTTGGTCGGGGCGATGCCGGGATGGGCGATGTTGCTGGTGATGCCCCAGCCGCCGGCCTGGGCGCGCCGGTCCAGTTCGAGCCCGAACAGGCCGAGCGCGATCTTGGACTGGCTGTACGCGCGGCGCCCGTTGTAGGACTTCTCCCAGTTCACGTCGTCCCAGTTGATCGCGCCCTGGTTGGCCGACACGCTCAGCTGCGAGGTCACCCGGGCCCGCCCGGCCCGCAGCAGCGGCATCAGATGGGCGACCAGCGCGAAGTGCCCCAGGTGGTTGCAGCCGAACTGCAGCTCGAACCCGTCCGCGGTGACCGCGCGCTCGGGCGGGGTCATCACGCCGGCATTGTTGATCAGCAGGTGGATCGGCCGCTCCTCGTCACGCAGCGTGGCCCCGAGCGCGGCGACCGACGCCAGCGACGACAAGTCGAGATCGCGCAACGACACGGCGGCTCCCGGGTGCTCCTGCTTGATGCGGGCGATCGCCTTCTCACCCTTCAGGCGGTTCCGTACGGGCATGACGACCTCGGCGCCGGCCCCGGCGAGCCGGGCTGCGATTCCCAGCCCCATGCCGTCGCTCGCGCCGGTGACGACGGCGATTTTGCCGGACAGGCCGGGAACGGTGAACCCGGAGGATGTGCGTGCCATTTGCGGGCGCCTTTCTGCGCGGTGCTGGATGCCATTTCAGGCTGCACCGGATCCGCGGGCACATCCACGGCCTGGCGATCCCAGGCTTGAAGGCCCGTCAAAGGGGGATTGGCGGGCCGAGGATGCGGTGCCGGATCGGTGATAGAACGAAACGATGATTGATCGCACCGGACTGGCCGAGTTCCTGCGCCGCCGCCGGGAGTCGCTGCAACCCGGGGACGTCGGCCTGCCCCGCGGTCAGCGGCGTCGCACGGCCGGGCTGCGCCGCGAAGAGGTCGCCACGCTCTGTCACATCTCCACCGACTACTACAGCCGCCTCGAGCGCGAGCGGGGCCCGCACCCGTCCGAGCAGATGATCGCCTCGATCGCTCAGGGCCTGCACCTGTCGCTGGACGAACGCGACCACCTGTTTCGCCTGGCCGGGCACAATCCGCCGGCGCGCGGCACGACCAGCGAGCACATCAGCCCCGGCATGCTGCGGATCTTCGACCGGCTCACCGACACCCCGGCCGAGATCGTCACCGAGCTCGGCGAGACGCTGCGCCAGACGCCACTGGGTGTAGCGCTCACCGGCGACCTCATGCGCTACACCGGTCCGTCGCGCAGCATCGGTTACCGCTTCTTCACCGACCCGGCCAGCCGCGCCCTCTACCACCCCGACGATCACCCGCTGCACGCCCGCGTGTTCGCCTCCGGCCTGCGCCGGGTGGTCACGTTGCGCGGGCCGAATTCGTATGCCGCCCACCTGCAGCGTCTTCTGCTCGACAGCAACGAGGAATTCCGGGCCGTCTGGGACGAGCACGAGATCGGCATCGGGTACAGCCACACCAAACGTTTCCTGCACCCCGAGGTGGGCGACCTCGAATTGGCCTGCCAGGGACTCCTGGATCCCGAACAGTCACATACGCTGCTCGTTTACACCGCCATTCCGGGCAGCGAGAGCTACGAAAAACTGCAACTGCTTTCGGTCATCGGCCATCAGGACCTGCTTGCCCGTACGCCGCCCGTCGCCTGACGCCGCGGGGCCAGCAGCCCGCGCGTCGGCACCGAGAACACCTGCACCGGCCGTACGCCGTGCCGGCGCAGAATGGCGTTGGCGGCGGTCGCGGCCGAGGCGGCCGAGCGTTCCATCAGCGCGCACGGGAACGGCATGCGAACCCAGTCGCCGGCCAGGAACAACCCGTCGGCGGCGGTGATCACGCCGGGGCGGGTGGCGTCGCTGCCCACCCCGAACGACGGCGCGTCGTGGCCGACCCGGCTGTCGCTGTCGACCATCCGCAGCCAGCCCGCCTCCCGCCAGATCCCGGCCAGCTGCGACCACATGTCCTCGGCCGCCCGACCGGCGTCGATGCCGGGGTCCGCGGCGTACGCGTGCAGTTCCACGACCGCGCCCCCGGTGCGCCGGGCCCATTGCGCCGCGCCGCGCTCGACCCGGTGGAACAGGCTGACCGAGTCCAGCAGGGGCTCCCCGGCGACCCCGCTGAACATCGCGCGGCCGGCGGCGACGTCCTTGTCGGTCCAGAACCGGCTGACCGCGTACGGGGAAGTGGTCGTCACGGTTTTCATCTTGCTGGTCAGCTCGCCCGGCAGACCGGCCGACGCGGCGAGGATGTCGCCCGTGGACGCCGGATCGGCCGCCAGCACCACGTGATCGGCCCGGATCTGCTCGCCGCCGGTCAGCGTGACCGTCCAGCCCGGTTCGACCCGGTCGACGGTGGCCCCGGTGCGGATCTCCCCGCCGAGCGCCTGCAGCCGGTCGCTCAACGGCCCCCAGATCGCCGACTGGTAGTCGTCGTCGGGCGCGTCGAAGTCGAGCCCTTCCGGATTACGCAGGAAATAGAAGTGGAACTGCATGATCATTTCGGCCGCCGACATCTCGGTCGCCGGGTTGAAGAACGAATGCGCGAACACGTCGAACAGCAGCGCGCGCGCCCTTTCCGGCATGGCCAGCCGATCGAGGAACTCGGCCGCCGACATGTTGTCGTACTCGCGATAGGTCTCGGCCCGCGAATAGCGCACCAGCGCCAGCGAGGCCGGACCGTCGACATCGCGCATCTCACGCATCGGCAGGCTGGGGGAGCGGGCCAGCAGGCCGAGCAGATTGAACGGCGGCCGTCCCGGCAGCCCGCCGAAATCCTCTTCGGGCCATTGCCGCGACACCACCGGATAACCGTCGGCCGGACGCAGGAACGACAGCGACGGATCGATCCGGCGCAGCATGTTGCGCCAGTTGTAGTACTGCCGGAAGAACGCGTGAAACCCGTGGCCGACCATCTGATGCGAGCCGTCGGCCAGCTTCTTCGGCCACGCCGAGAGCCGCCCGCCGAGCCGCTCGTCGCGTTCGAGCAGGGTCACGCTGACGCCGCGCTCGGCCAGCAGCAGCGCCGCCGTCATCCCGGCAATGCCACCGCCGGCCACCACCGTACGCACCGGGTGCTCGACCGTGCGGGGCAGCGAACGGTCGACGCGCACGAGACGACGGGCATGACGGCTGGTGGCAGGACCCCCGCTGATAACTGGCATACCCCCAGGTTCCCAGACGCCGGTGATCCAACCACCGGCGCGGCGGGCCGTGGCGTGCGTCGCGATCGGCTTTCGGGTCGTGTCGATCCGGGCGAGACTCGTTCGACCTGTGGGTGACCGGGCCGAGCGGCGGCCCGTCGGACGAGGAGAACGCGATGCCGAAGTACCTGCTGATCATGCGGGGCACCGACGAGTCGAACGCGGCCATGATGGCCGGCATCGAGGAGTTGATGGCCCGCACCCACGAGTTCGTCGACAAGGCGGTCAAGGCCGGTGTCCTGCTCGCGGCCGAAGGCCTGGACGACCCGGCCAAGGGTGTGGTGGTCGACTTCAGCGGCGACGCCCCGGTGGTCACCGACGGCCCGTACGGCGAGACCAAGGAACTTTTCGGCGGCTTCTTCATGGTCGAGGTCGCCTCGCAGTCGGAGGCGGTCGAGTGGGCCAAGCGGGTCCCGGTGGCCCGCGGCGCCAAGATCGAGGTCCGGCGGGTCCCCGGCGACGACGAGGTCCCGCAAGCCGGCTGATGATCGGAGGCCGGCCGGGGACGCGTACGGGGAAACCGGCCGGACCGATCTATCGTGTGCGGGTGGGTGATCGCGACGGCTTACGGACCGCGGGTCAGATCGTGCTGGGCGGGTTCCTGCTGTTCACCGGCATCGGACATATGACCTTCGCCCGTACGGAGTTTCGCGCGCAGGTGCCGGCGTGGGTGCCGCTCGACGCGGACCTGGTGGTGATCGCCTCCGGCCTGGTCGAGCTGGGCCTCGCGATCGCTCTGCTCGCGACCTGGCGGCAGCCCGCCCGCGGCATCGTGGGCGCGGTCACGGCGGCGTTCTTCGTGGCGATCCTGCCGGGCAACATCGCCCAGTTCACCGGGCACCGGGACGGCTTCGGCCTGGACACCGACGCCGCCCGGGCGATCCGGTTGCTGTTCCAGCCGCTGCTGGTGCTCTGGGCGCTCGCCGTGACCAGCGCCGTCCCGGTTCTGCGTTCCCTACGCCGGCGCCGCACCTGAGCGGCCGCTCGGCACTTCCAGGCCGGCCGCTCCCAGCACGTCGTCGGCCTCCACCTCGGCCACCGTCAGCTTGGGCTCGCGTACCCGGGGCAGTGCCCAGCCGACCAGCGCGGCGGCCAGGGCGGCCAGAATGGCGCCGGTCACGAACACGGTCACGAACTGCTTCTCCTGCGGCAGCGGCACGGATGCCGAGATCGGGTTGCGGGTCATCATGGTGATGACGAACGCGGTGCCCAGCGACATGCCGACCGAGCGGGCGATCGAGTTGACGCTGTTGGCGATGCCGGTCTCGGCCGGCTCGACGTGGGCGATGAGCAGCGCGGGCAGGGCCGCGTAGCCGAAGGTGACGGCGGTGTTGACCACCAGGGCCCCGACGACGACTTCCCAGGTGGACGCGTGCAGCAGCGCCAGCATGCCGAAGCCGAGCCCGGCCAGGACCGCGGCGATCACCAGGGTCGCCTTCGCCCCGAAGCGGGCGACCAGCCGGCCGCCGAGCGGCGCCGAGATCACGCCGCTGGCCGTGCCGGGCAGCAGATAGACCAGGCTGGCGGCGAGGACGGAGGCGCCGAAGCCGTAGCCGGCGACGTCGTGCGGCGTCTGCACCAGCGCGGAGACGGCCAGGAAGACGGCGAACATCGCGAAGCCGAGGAACAGCCCGGCCGCGTTGGCCACCACGATCGGGCGGTGGCTGAGCATCCGCGTGCTGACCAGCGGGTGGGCGATCCGCCGCTCGAACAGGACGAAGCCGGTCAGCACGACGACCGCGGCGGCCAGCGAGCCGAGCACCCGGGCCGAGCCCCAGCCCCAGCCGTTGCCCTCCTCCAGCGGCAGGATGAGCAGCACCAGGCCGAGCGCCAGCAGCGCGGCGCCGGCCCAGTCGAGCCGGCCGGTGGCCGCACCGGCGCGGCGGGGGAGTTGCCACACCCCGGCCAGGCCGATTGCGGTCATCGCGGTGGCCAGCCAGAACAGCTGGTGATAGTCGCCGCCGCCGCGCATCAGCAGCCCGGTGACCACGAGGCCGAACCCGGCGCCGACCGACAGCATGCCGCTGACCAGAGCCATCGCCGCGGTCAGGCGCTGCGGCGGCAGTTCCTCGCGGAGCATGCCGATGGCCAGCGGGAAGAGCCCGAAGCTGGCCGCCTGGGCGACCCGGCCGAGCAGCAGCAGCGGCAGGCTGCTGGTGGTGGCGGCGAGCACCGAGCCGAGCAGCACGACGACCAGCACGCCGAGCATCACCGGGCGGCGGCCGTGCAGGTCGCCCAGCCGGCCCAGCGCGGGGGTGAACACCGCGGCGGCGAGCAGGTTGGCCGTCACCACCCAGCTGGCGGCGCTGGTCGTGACGCCCAGGTCGGCCTGGATAGTGGCGACGACCGGGACCACGAGGGTCTGCAGCGCCGAGACGAGCAGCACCACGTAACAGGCGACGGGTAGCGCGAGGCGCGCTTTGAGGCTCATGAACTCGAACGCTAGACGCGTAGCCCACAGTTCTCAACACCGTGTCGAAAATTAAGGATGTGATGTCGATTTCAGCCGATGGACGGTAAAGTCGACGCCGTGCCAGCCATCCGGAGCCGCCGAGCCCCCACCAAAGGCGACCAGCGCGAGCAGGCGCTGATCGACGCGGCCCGGGCCGTCTTCCGCGACAAGTCGATCAGCCAGGTCACGATCGACGAGCTGGCCGGGGCGGCCGGCATCGCGCGCTCCGGCTTCTACTTCTACTTCGAGTCCAAGCAGGCGCTGCTGGCCGCGCTGGTCGACCAGCGCCTGGCCGAGGCCGATCTCGAGATGGCGGAGTGGCTGGCCTCCGACGGCGTCGACCGGGACGCCCTGCGCCGCGGCCTGGCCGCGGGACTGGCCCGGTGGAAGGCCGACGGGCGCTGGCTGCGCGAGGCTTTCATCACGCCCGACCCTGGCCCCGAGGTCCGGCACGTCCGTGACCGGCTGGTCGACGAGGGCTGCACGATGTTCAGCCGGCGCATCGAGCGCGACGCGCGCGCCGGCCGCACGGTGGCCGGCCCGCCCGGCCTGATCGCCAAGATGGCCGTCCATCTGCGCAGCATCACCTTCGCCGACGCGTACGCCAATCCGGGCGCCCACGACGAGGACGAGCTGCTCGACACCCTCACCGACGCCATCCTGCGCCTGGTCTACGGCCCGCCGCCCGCCGTCCGCGCCTGAGCCGGCGGTTCTTGGTGGGACGTCGAAAGTAAACATCCGGTTAATTGATTTGGATGCCATTCGGTTCTGCCGATTTACCGGTGACGGCGGCCAGCCGTATCGGAATCGAATGCGGAGTGGGCCTCGTGGGCGTTGCGAACTGGGTACGGAACCGAAAAGTTGCCACCAAGGTCATGATGGTCGCGGGCGTGGCCGTCGCCGGCACGATCGTGGTCGGGTCGCTGAGCCTGGTCGGAATCGCGGACCTGCAAGCCACCCGCTCGGCCGAACTGCAACGGGCGGTCCCGTACATCACCAGCCTGAACAATGCCGCCCTGGCTGCCAAGTCGGCCGCCAACGACGAACGCGGCTTCCTCATCGCCGGTGACGCCGACTTCCGGGACGAGGCACTGGGCCGCAAGAAGGATGTCGACGACGAGCTGCTGGCCGCCCGCGCTCTCGGCGTACCGGCCGAACAGGCCACCATCGACCGGATCAGTGCGGCCACGGATGCCTGGTTCGCCGCCCTGGAGGCCGAGTTCGCGGCCTTCGGCGGCAGTCCCCGCGAGGCGACGACTGCCGCGCTTGGCACCAACCGTGACCTTCGCAAGGTGTACGAGTCGCTGCTCGACGACGAGATCACCCGGGCCAACGACGCCTTGGTGGCCGGTCAGCAGTTCGACGCCACCGTGCAGCAGACCCGGACGATCGTGCTCACCGCCTTCGCCGTCTCGGTCCTGCTCGCCGTCGTGCTGGCGCTGCTGGTGGCCCGAATGATTGTCGCGCCGCTGCGCAAGGTGTCCACCGTGCTCGAGGCCGTCGGCGGCGGCGACCTGACCCAGGAGGCCCACGTCGATCAGCGCGACGAACTCGGGCAGATGGCGGTCAGCCTGAGCCGCGCCACGGCCGCCATGCGCGGGACCCTGAGCGACCTGTCGGCCCACGCTGTCGGGCTGGCCGAGGCCGCCGCCTCACTGACCGCCTCCAGCGAGAAGAGCGCCGCCGGCTCGGAGGACAGTGCCCACCAGGCGGCCGAGGTGGCCAGCTCGGCCGGCACGATGTCGTCGAACATCCAGACGGTGGCCGCCGGCGCCGAGGAGATGGGCGCGTCCATCCGCGAGATCAGCCAGAGCGCGTCCCAGGCGGCGCAGGTCGCCTCGCAGGCGGTCCAGATCACCGCGGCGACCAATGACGTGATGGCCAAGCTCGGCGAGTCGTCGGCCGAGATCGGCAACGTCATCAAGGTCATCACCGCGATCGCCGAGCAGACGAACCTGCTGGCGCTCAACGCCACCATCGAGGCCGCGCGCGCCGGTGAGTCCGGCAAGGGCTTCGCCGTCGTCGCCTCCGAGGTCAAGGATCTGGCCCAGGAAACCGCCAAGGCGACCGAGGACATCGGCCGCCGGGTCGCCACGATCCAGGGCGACACCAACGGGGCCATCAGCGCGATCGAAGAGATCAGCCAGATCATCGCGCGCATCAACGAGTTCCAGGTGACCATCGCCTCGGCCGTCGAGGAGCAGAGCGCCACGACGAGCGAGATGTCGCGGAGCATCGCCGAAGCGGCCGGAGCCGGCAGCACGGTGGCCGACACCGTCAACCGGGTCGCCTCGTCCGTCCGGACGACCAGCGCCGGCATCGACGAAGCACACCAGGCCGCCGGTCAGCTCGCCACCATGTCCACGGAGCTGCGACGCATCGTCGACCGGTTCACCATCACCCGCTGAGCCCATCCGGCTGACCGCCCGGCGCGGACCCGCGATGCATGATGTGGCCGGTCGCGGCGAAGGCCTCGTTGCCGGCCAGCGCGCCGGTCCGCGTCTCCGTGATGGTGAAGCCCTCGCTCAGGTACAGCTGCAAGGCGGCCGGGTTGCCGTCGAGGACGGTGACCTCCACCCGGGGCCCGGCCGCCTCGAGCGCGTGCCGCAGCAGAGCCCGGCTGACGCCCCGGCGGTAGCGCTGCGGATCCACGTACAGCCAGGTGATCTCGTCGTCGAGCGCGACGAACCCGGCCACGCCGCCGCCCGCTTCGGCCACCCCCAGGTGACCGTCGAACAGTCCTTCGCCTTCGGCGGTCTGCGCGAGCCGATTTCTCCGGGCCGGCCTCACGCGGCCGGGGCGGAGCCGGGCAGGGTGAACCAGAAGCGGCTGCCGCCGCCGGGGTTCTCGGTGACGCCGATGCGGCCGCCGTGGCGTTCGACGATGCGGCGGCAGATGGCCAGGCCGAGACCGGTGCCGGGGCGGCCGCCGGTGTTGGTGCAGCGGTGGAAGGCGTCGAAGATCCGGGAGCGGTCCGCGCCGGGGATGCCGATGCCGCGGTCGGCCACCTCGACGCGGACGGTGCCGTCGGCGAGCGTGCGCGCCTCGACCGTGATCTGCGGCGTCGTGCCCGCGGGCGAGTACTTGACGGCGTTGCCGATCAGGTTGTCCAAGACGTGCCGCAGCAGCCCGGCGTCGGCCGTCACGGCCGGCCACGAGCCGCTCAGCGTGGCCAGGACCTGACCGGGCGCGGTGATGTGGTCGGCGAGGACCTCGTGGGCGAGGTCGCGCAGCTCCACCGGCGCCAGTTCGAGGGTGTGGTCGGCCCGGGCGTACTGCAGCAGGTCCTGGGCCAGCTGGTTCATCCGGCGCAGACCCCGCTCGATGGCGGCGATGTCCTGCTGGAAGCCGTCACCCAGGGTGGTGCCGTAGTCCTCGTGCAGCATCTGCACGTGAGCCGAGACGCTGGCGAGCGGGGACTTCAGGTCGTGCGAGGCCATCGCCATCAGGGCCCGCAGTTCGGCCTCGTGGCTGTCCGCTTCGTGGGTGTCGTCCTGGGCGGGGGTGGTGGTGAGCTGGGTCGGCATGGTGTCCTCCGGTTGACTGGCTGATGGCCCCAGTCGATCGCCGGTTCGGGTGTTCACCGATCTGCGGCGAACACTTTTCGCTGCTCAGAGCGTGTGTCCGGGCCTGGCACGTCCACCGTTCGGGCAGGCCTGGCGAACAGGCCGAACACCGGAGGACCGGGCGGATAGCCTGCGAAGGTGGCCACTTTGGGTGAGCAGGAAGTAGCGCCCGGTGCTGCCCCCGTGGGGGATCATCGCCGGCTGCACGACCTGCTCCTCGAGTTGCGCCGGCGGGCCGGGGAGCCGTCGCTCCGGAAGATCAACAGCACGGCCGGGGTGTCGGTCGGGCACCTGAGCGAGATCTTCGCGGGCAAGACGGCGCCCGGCGCCGACGTGGCGGTGCGGATCGCCCAGGCGTTGCGGGCCACCGACCGCGAGCAGGCCCGGGCGCGTTTCTACGCCGAAGGCGTCGAGGCCGATCGCTCCGCGCAGCGCGCCGGTGAGGGCCGGCGGACCACCCGGCCGACGTGGGAGGGCTGCCCCTATCTGGGCCTCGCGGCGTTCGAGGAGCACCACGCGCGGATCTTCTACGGCCGGCGGGCGCTGACCGGCCAACTGATGCGGCGCCTGCGGGAGCATCCGCACGATGCGGGCGTGCTGCTGGTGCTCGGGCCGTCCGGGGCCGGCAAGTCGTCGCTGTTGCGGGCCGGGCTGATGGGGTCGCTGGCCCACGAGGAGCAGGCGACGGGTGGCCGATCGTGGCCGCGCCGGGTGATCACGCCGACCGGCGATCCGTTCCGGCAACTCGCCATCCACCTGGCCGACCTCATCGGCACCGACGCCATCTCCGTGCACGAGGCGCTGCTGGCCAACCCGGGCGCCGCGCATCTGCTTGCCGCGCAGGCGCTGGCCGCCGGCGGGCCGCCGGACGACGCCATCCGGCGCCTGGTCCTGGTCGTCGACCAGCTCGAGGAGCTGTTCACGCTCAACGCCGACACCAGCGCACAGCAGCGGTTCCTGGAGGCGCTGCACAGCATGGCCACGGTGCCGGCCGGCCCCGGCGACGCGCCGGCGGCGCTGGTGGTCGCCGGGATCCGCGGCGACTTCCTCGACCAGGCGCTGGCCTTCGCGCCGGTACGCCACGCGGCCGAGGCCGGGGTGTTCGCCGTCGGGGCGATGAGCGAGTCGGAGCTGCGCGAGGCCATCGTCGGCCCGGCCGCCGAGGCGGGCGTACGCGTGCCCGAACCCGTCTGTGCCGCGATCCTGGACGACCTGCGCGAGCGCAGCCTGCCGGTGGGCTTCGACAGCGGCGCGCTGCCGTTGCTGTCCCAGGTCATGTTCGTGATGTGGCCGGCCGGTGCCGCCACGGGTTTCACGGTGCCGGGATATCACCGCACCGGGGGCGTGGCCGACATCGTGCGCACCAGCGCCGAACGGGTCTACGAGAGCCTGGACCCGGACGGGCAGGAGTTCGCCCGGCGGATGTTCCTGCAGCTCACCACCGCAACCGACGGCAAGCTCCTGCGGCGGCCGGCTACCCGCGCCGCCCTGCGGGCCGTGGCCGGCGCCGGCGAGAGCGCCCCGGTGATCGAAGCGTTCGCCGCGCAACGGCTGCTCACCGTGGCCGACAACGGCCTGGTCACCATCGCGCACGAGGAACTGCTGCGCTCGTGGACCCGGCTGCACGACTGGCTGCGGCCCAGCCTCACCGATCAGGCCCTGCACCGGGCCCTCACCGATGACGTCCGGACCTGGCAGGAACGCGACCGCGATCCCTCGTACCTCTATCACGGCGGCCGTCTCGTGGCCGTGGGCCACGCGGTCGCCCGCTGGACCGCCGATCCCGCCGGGCAGCTACCCGTCGATCCGGCCGCCGCCGGCTTCCTGCAGGCGAGTCATCGTCGTGCCCAGCGCGGGCGGCGGGCCCGGCGGGCCGTCACCGTGGTCATGGGAGTGCTGCTCGTCGTCAGCGGCACCGCCGCCGTGCTCGCCTACCGCAACGCCGTCCACGCTGACGCGCAGCACGCGCTGGCGCTGTCCCGCCAGCTCGCCGCCGTCAGCGGCACCACCAGAGGCGCCGACCTGGCCACCTCCGAGCAACTCGCCGCCGCGGCCCTGGCCGCCGGTCCGACCGACGAGTCGTTCGACGCCGCCGGCGCGCTGCTGGGCGACGCCCGCAGCGTCCTGCCCGGCGACAACACCATCGTGTCCCTGCGCGCCGACGGCCGGCTGCTGGCCACCGCCACCGCGGCGGACAGCACAGTGCGGCTGTGGGATCCGGCTACCGGACGCCGCGTCGGCCGGCCGCTGGTGCTGCCGTCCGGACCGCTGAAGGCCGCCGCGCTGAGCCCCGACGGAGCCCGTCTGGCCACGCTGGCCAAGGACGACACGGCGGTACGCCTGTGGGATCCGGCGACCGGTCGCGAGGCCACGGCCCCCATCATCGGCCACGCCGGGCCGATCAACGGGTTCGACTTCAGCCCGGACAGCCGGCTTCTGGTCACCGTCGGCTCGGACGGCGCCGTACGCCGATGGGACCCGGCGACCGGCCGGCCGATCGGTACGCCGTCCACCGGTCACACCGGCCCGGCCCGGACCGTCCGGTTCAGCCCGCACGGCCGGTACCTGGCGACCACCGGCGACGACAAGACCGTACGAGTGTGGGATCCGGTCACCGGGCGACCGGTGGGCACGCCGGTGCCGATCAATCCCGGCCCGCACTACGGCACCACGTTCAGCCCGGACGAGAAGCTGCTGGCGGTCGCGGCCGGCGGCCGGACGGTGCGACTGTGGGACGCCGCCACCGGGCATCCGGCCGGCGTGCCCCTGACCGGTCACACCGCGACGGTGTACTCCCTGACCTTCAGCCCGGACGGCACCCGCCTGGCCACCGCGGGTCAGGACGCCACCATCCGGCTGTGGGACGCCGCCACCGGCCGGTCGATCGGCCCGCCGCTGACCGGCCACACCGCGCCGGTGCGGTCGATGCGTTTCAGCCCCGACGGCGCCCGCCTGGCCTCCACCGGAGACGACGCCACCGTCCGGCTCTGGGACCCGGCCACCGGGCGGGCGGCCGGTCCGCCGCTGACCGGTCACACCGCGCCGGTGTTCGCCGTGCGTTTCAGCAAGGACGGCAAACTTCTGATCACCGCCGGCCAGGACAGCACCGTGCGGCTGTGGGACCCGGCCGCGGGCCGCCCGCTCGGAGCGCCGCTGACCGGGCACACCAAGCCGGTGAACGCCCTGGCCTACAGCCCCGACGGCCGCCGTCTGGCCACGGCGAGCTCGGACGGCACCGTACGGCTGTGGGATCCGGCCACTCGGCGTCCGGCCGGTTCGCTGGCCGGTCACACCGGGCCGGTGCGGGCCGTGGCGTTCAGCGGCGACGGGACGACTCTGGCCAGTGCCGGCGACGACGGGACGGTCCGGCTGTGGAACGCGGCCACCGGGCGTCCGGGAGGCATCGGCCGGGGCGGGCCGATGTGGTCGCTGGCCTTCAGCCCCGGCGGACGGGTCCTGGCCACCGGCGGCGCCGACGGAAGCGTACGGCGGTGGGATCCGGCAACCGCACGACCGCTCGGCGCGGCGCTGACCGGCCACACCGGGCCCGTACGGGCGGTGAAGTTCAGCCCCGACGGCTCCCGGCTGTTCACCGCGGGCAGCGACGGCACCGTGCGGATCTGGGACGCGGCCACCGGCCGGCCGGTCGGATCGCCGCTCACCGGGCACACCGGCGCCGTCTACGCCCTGGCCGTCCGCGGCGACGGGAAACTGCTGGCCAGCGGGGGCGCCGACGAAACGGTCCGGCTGTGGGACCCGCGCACCGGCCACCGCGTGGGCGAGCCGCTGATCGGTCACGCCCAGGCGGTGTGGGCGGTGGCGTTCAGCCCCGACGGCAAGCTGCTGGCCGCCGCGAGCGAGAACCGCACCGTACGGCTGTGGGACCCGGCCACCGGCGAACGGGCCGGCGCCCCTCTTACCGGACACGCCTTTCCGGTCTATGACCTGGCGTTCAGCCCCGACGGCCGGGCCCTGGCCACCGCGAGCGGCGACACGACGGCCCGGTTGTGGGATCCGGCGGCATACCGGCGGCCCCGAACGGCTCTGTGCGACCGGTCCGGCGGCCTTCCCGAGGCCAAATGGCACCGGTACGCCGCGCACGAACCCGCGATTGACGTCTGCGCCGGCACGACCTGAGCCTCATCCGGACGCGGCCCGCGCGACCGTGCCGGCGAAGCGGTCGGCCAGGCGGGCGAAGGCGGCGGTCAGCTCGGGCGGCCCGACCACCTCGATGTCGGCGTCGAAGCGGGCGATGGCGGCGGCCAGGCTCGGCCACGACCAGGAGCCCAGGGTGAGCCGGCAGCGGTCCGGGCCGGCTTCCTCGACGATGCCGTCGCGGGTGTAGAGGGCCACGGTGGCCGCGGGCAGGTCGAGGATCACGGTGCCCTGGCAGGGCCAGCTGCCGTCGCCGGAACCGCGGAACTTCCCGATCACGTACGCCGCCACGTCGCCCCCGGGCAGCTCGCGCGGGGTGAAGCGGGGTCCGTTGGGTGTCCGTACGGTGATGCGGTCGGCTCGGAAGGTGCGCCAGTCCGCGCGGTCCAGATCCCAGGCGATCAGATACCAGCGCCCGTCCCAGGTGATCACGTGGTGGGGCTCGGCACGGCGGGCAGGCCGGTCCGGGCCGGGGTCGCCGTAGTCGAAGCGCAGCACTTCGCGGGCCTGGACGGCCGCGCTGAGCGTCAGAAGCACGTCGCCGCCGACCGCCGCGGCCGGTCGGGTGGCCGGTCGTTCGACGGCGGTGACCTGCAGCGCCTGGATGCGGTGGCGGAGGCGGGCCGGCATGACCTGGCGGATCGTGGTCAGCGCCCGGGCGGCCGCTTCGGCCAGGCCGTCACCCTCGCCCGCGCCGGTGGCCGCCACCTGCAGGGCGATGGTCAGGGCGACGGCCTGCTCGTCGTCGAACAGCAGCGGCGGCAGTTCGGTGCCGGCGCTGAGCCGGTAGCCGCCGTCGGGACCTTTGATCGCCGCGATCGGATAGCCGAGCTCGCGCAGCCGGTCGACGTCGCGGCGCACGGTGCGCAGACTGATGTCCAGGCGGTCGGCCAGCAGCGTGCCCGGCCAGTCGCGGCGCGCCTGCAGCAGGGAGAGCAGCGCCAGGAGCCGGGCGGAAGTTTTCGGCATGAATCCGAGTCTGCCCGAAGTAGGTGCCACACCCTGTCACCTACTGCTGTCAATCTTGGGTCCTCACCACCGAACAGGGAGTCACCATGGCGATCACCACCACGACCCACCTCAACTTCCGCGGCGACGCCCGGGCGGCGCTGGAGTTCTACCAGTCCGTCTTCGGCGGCCAGCTGACCGCCGTCACCTACGGCGACTTCGGCATGCCGAAGGAACTGCCCGACGCCGGCAACGTGGTCTTCGGACAGGTCACGGCGGACAACGGCTTCAGCATCATGGCGTACGACGTCCCCAGCCAGGCTGTCCCGGCCGCGCCGCTGACCGCCACCACGCGCGAGAACGGCGTGACGCTGACCGGCGAGCGGTTCTTCGTCTCCATCGCCGGCGAGACCAGCGACGAGGTCAGCGCGCTGTGGGACAAGCTGACCGACGGCGCCGAGATCGTCGAGAAGTTCGGCCCGTCGCCGTTCAGCCCCGGCTTCGGGATGCTCACCGACCGTTTCGGCGTCACCTGGATCCTGCAGGTCAGCGCGAGCTTCTGAGAGGACCGGCCATGCGCACCCGCCCTCTGGGCCGCACCGGCATCCAGGTCAGTCCCTTCTGCCTGGGCACCATGATGT
The DNA here is from genome assembly GCF_055562135.1 of Actinoplanes sp. NPDC021490. Classification (NCBI taxonomy): domain Bacteria; kingdom Bacillati; phylum Actinomycetota; class Actinomycetes; order Micromonosporales; family Micromonosporaceae; genus Actinoplanes; species Actinoplanes sp. NPDC021490. Next base: position 32,735 of record NZ_JBVHFW010000003.1, on the reverse strand, counting down.
TCGGCCCGTACGGAAATCCCGCCCCCGGCGACTGCGTCCGGATCATCCACCGGGCGCTCGACTCGGGGATCAACGTCATCGACACCGCCGACGTCTACGGCGGCGACGGCGAAACCGAACGGACGGTGGGCAAGGCGCTGCGCGGCCGCCGCGACGATGTCGTGCTGGCCACCAAGTTCAACGGTCCCATGGGCTCCGGCCCCAACCAGCGCGGCAGCAGCCGCCGCTATGTGGTCACCGCGCTCGAGGCGTCGCTAAGGCGCCTCGGCGTCGACCACATCGACCTCTACCAGGTCCATCACCCCGACCCGGGCACCGACATCGAGGAAACCCTGTCCGCCCTCACCGACCTGGTGCGGGCGGGCAAGGTCCGGGCGATCGGCCACTCCAGCCTGCCGGCCGCCGACATCGTGGAGGCCCAGTGGGTGGCCGAGCGGCGCGGTCTGGCCCGCTTCCGCACCGAACAACCGCCGTACTCGATCCTCAACCGCGGCATCGAACGCGACGTCCTGCCGGTCTGCGAACGCTACGGACTCGGCACGCTGGTCTGGAGCCCGCTGGCGATGGGCCTGCTCACCGATAGGCCCCGTGGCCGTCCGGACCAAGTCTCCAGCGCCCGCATGCACTGGGTGCCCAAGCACATGACCGACGAGACCAAACTCGATGCCGTCGAGCGGCTCCGGCCGATCGCCGGGCAGGCCGGGCTGTCGCTGACCCACATGGCCCTGGCCTTCGCCATCAGCCACCCGGCGGTCACCGCGGCCATCATCGGCCCGCGCACCATGGCCCAGCTGGACGACCTGCTCGCCGGCGCGGGCGTCACCCTGGGCGACGACATCCTCGACGCCATCGACGAGGTCGTTCCGCCCGGCGTGGACCTCGGGCCGATCGATGTCGCCTACGTGCCGCCCGCCCTCACCGAGCCCGAGCTGCGCCGCCGCCGCTTGTCCCGGGCTTCTACTTCGGCACCATGACTTTCTACTTCGGCACCATGACTCCTACTCCGGCATCATGACGACGATGCGGCCGGAGCGCAGGAAGTTGTCGACCTCGAAATCGGTCAGCTTCTCCCCGTTGCTGGCCCGCCAGGGGAACATGCCGGGCGACCTCTTCACGTACCACCGGTCGAGGGTCATGTCGTGGGCGGTCGTGCCGTTGGTCAAGTCAGCGGACTTCACGGTGGTGGTCACAGTCTCGGCTCCTCAATGGCGAAACGCCGGACTGGGTCTTTCAGCCGTCACTGGTTACGGATCCGCTGACCTCAGCCCTTCGGTCAGACGATAACGAGCACGGGCCGCACCTTTACCGCGTACCGGTCTTGCATCACCCCGTCGGCGGAACGGCGTTCGTCCGCGCAGGACATTTGTCACCGCGTACCGCGTATTGGCGGCTCTGCCGCGACCACGCCCGCGTTTCTAGCGTGGCAGGCATGAGTGACACGACGAGACATCACAGGCTGAGACGGTGGATCGGGCTGTTGCTGACGGCTCTGGTCACGGTGCTGACGGCACCGGAGGCGGCGGTGGCCGCGCCGGGGCCGGTCGTCCGCACCGATCGGGGGCTGGTCCGCGGCGTGACCGGCGACGGCGTCCGCACGTTCAACGGCATCCCGTACGCGGCGCCGCCGACCGGTGACCGGCGCTGGCGGGCTCCGCAGCCGGCGGCCGCCTGGTCCGGGGTCCTCGACGCCGGCGAGCCCCACGAGCGGTGCGCGCAAAACCCGATCTTCGGCCCGCCGGTCGGTGTGGAGGACTGCCTCTATCTCAACGTCACCGCGCCGGTCACGCCCGGCCGGCATCCGGTCCTGGTGTTCGTGCACGGCGGCAGCTTCCAGAACGGGTCGGGCGCCGACTACGACGCGACGCGGCTGGCCCGCCGGGGCGACCTGGTCGTAGTCACGATCAACTACCGGCTCGGGGTGTTCGGCTACCTGGGGCTGCCCGGGCTGGCCGGCTCCGGCACCTTCGGGCTGCAGGACCAGCAGGCGGCCCTGCGCTGGGTCCGGCGCAACGCGGCCGCGTTCGGAGGCGACCCGGCCGGCGTGACCGTCGCCGGGGAGTCGGCCGGCGCCGAGAGTGTCTGCGCCCAGCTGACCTCGCCGTCGGCCCGCGCTCTGTTCGACCGGGCCGTCCTGCAATCCGGGTCCTGCCTGACCGACTGGCCCGCCGGGCTGTTCCTGCCCAAGATTGCGGCCGGGTCGTCCTTCAGTCCCCGCGCGACGGTCGAGCGCACGGGGTCCGCCCTCGCCGCCCGGGTCGGCTGCCCGGCCGACCGGCCGCTGGCCTGCCTGCGCGGCCTCGACCCGGCCAAGCTGCTCACCGAGACGACCGGCACGGGCGCCGAGGCCTTCACGACCCCGGCCTACGGGACGGCGCTGCTGCCCGAGGCGCCCGCGGCGGCACTGCGGGCGGGCCGGGCGATGCGGGTGCCGGTGCTGGCCGGCAACAACCGCGACGAGCACCGGGCCATCATCGGCGTCGTCGAGATCGTCCAGGGGCCGTACACCGCGGCCGACTACGAGGCGGTGCTGCGCACGGCGTTCGGCCCCGACGCGTCGCGGGTCGCGGCCCGCTATCCGGCCGGTGCCTACGGGACGCCCGGCCTGGCGTGGGCGGCCGCGGCGACCGACCGCATCTGGGCCTGCCCGACGCTGACCACCCAGCGGCTGCTGGCCCAGCACGCGCCGGTTTTCGCATACGAGTTCGCCGAACGGCACGGGCCTGCACTGACCGACAGCTACCCGTGGGGAGCCGCCCACGGCTACGAGTTGCCCTACTTGTTCGACGTCGCCGGTTTCCTGACGGCCGGCACGGTCCAGCCCGGTCTGGCCGCCGAGATGATCGACGCGTGGGCGCAGTTCGCGGCCACCGGGCGGGCGCCCTGGCCCTCGGTCGACCCGGGCGAACGCACACCCTACGACCGGGCCTTCACCGCGGGCGGGCCCGGCCGGGTCGACCTGGGCGCCGAGCACCAGTGCGGGTTCTGGAACGCGATCGACGCCGCCGGTGGGCACCCGGCGGCGGGCCGCTGAGGGCCGCTACCGTGTCCTGCATGTCGCAGCCGGTCGCCGGGGTGCCCGGCTCGCCGGGAGTCGTCCGGCGACGCCGTGCCTTGCTGCTGCTCGCCGCGCACACGCTGTGGTTGTGGTTCCTGGTGCCGCCGGCTGCGGCGATCGCCCGGGGCCAGGTCCACCCGGCGCCGGTGGCGGCCGCCGGGCTGGCCGTCTTCGCGGTGCTCTACCTGGCGCTGGTGGCCGTGCCCGTGGCCGGCCTGGCCGTTGCCCCGGCCCGGCAGGCAGCGGGCCTGGGTCTGCTCGCGGTGCTCGGCATCGGGCTGGCCGCCGGGTTCGCGGGCGGACCGGAGGGCTGGCCGGTGCTGCTCATGTACGTGTGCTCGGCCGGCACCATCGGGCTGCCCCGGCCGGCGTGGGCGTTCGCGTGGATCGGCGGCAGTGTCGCCGCGGTGCTGACGATCGGGGCCGTTGATCGGCTACCGCTCGGTGACACCCTGCAGGCTGCCCTGGTCACGGCCCTGGCCGGATCGGTGACGCTGGGGTTCGCCGGTGTGGCCCGGCTGGTCGAGAAGCTGCGCGCCACCCAGCAGGAACTGGCCCGCACGGTGCTCGAGCGCGAACGGCTCCGCTTCGCCCAGGACCTGCACGACCTGCTCGGCCACACGTTGTCGCTGGTGGTGGTCAAGGCCGAGGTGGTGCGCCGGCTCACCCTGATCGACCCGCAGCGGGCCGCGGCCGAGGCAGCCGACATCGAGCAGATCGGCCGCACCGCGCTGGCCGAGGTCCGCCAGGCCGTCACCGGCTACCGGGAACACACGTTCCGCCGTGAGCTGGACAACGCCCGCACCGTGCTGAGCGACGTGGGCATCGCCGTCACGGTCGGCGAGACCGGGCACCCGCTCGACGCCGCGACCGGCGACGTGTTCCGCTGGGTGCTGCGCGAGGCCGTGACGAACGTCCTGCGGCACAGCCGGGCCTCCCGGTGTGACATCACGGTCGACGCCGGCCCCGGCGGGGCGGTGCTGACCGTCCGCGACGACGGGGTGGGCGGGCGCCCGGAGCCGGGCAACGGCCTGCGTGGCCTGGCCGAACGGCTCGGCCCGGCGGGCGGCACGCTCGACGTGGGGCCCGCGCCCGGCGGGGGGCTGCGGCTCACCGCCCGGTTGCCGACCGGCGCCGCGGAGCCGGTGACCGGGTCGGCTCTCCGCGACGAGGCTGCCCGCGACGATGCTGCCCGCGACGAGGCTGCTCGTGACGAGGCTGCTCGCGGCCGGAACACCGCATGATCCGGCTGTTGCTGGCCGAGGACCAGGGCATGATGCGGGGCGCCCTGGCGCTGCTGCTCGGCCTCGAACCCGACATCGAGGTGGTGGCCCAGGCCGCGACCGCGGCCGAGGCGCTGACGGCCGCGCTGAGCACCCGTCCCGACGTGGCCCTGCTGGACATCGAACTGCCGGACGGCAGCGGCCTGGACACCGCGGCCACGCTGCGGCAGCGGCTGCCCGGCTGCAAGGTGCTGATTTTGACTACGTTCGGCCGGCCCGGCTATCTGCGGCGGGCGATGGAGGCCGGGGCGGCGGGCTTCCTGGTCAAGGACGGGCCGGTCGAGGAACTGGCCGCGGCCGTGCGGCGGGTGCTGGCCGGCCAGCGGGTGATCGACCCGGCTCTCGCGGCCGCCGCCCTGTCGACGGGAGCCAACCCCCTGACCGACCGGGAACGGGACGTGCTGGCCGCGGCCGTGGAGGGTGCCACGGTCGCCGACATCGCGGCCCGGCTGCACCTGTCCGAAAGCACCGTCCGCAACTACCTGTCCGCCGCGATCGGCAAGACCGGCACCCGCAACCGTGTCGAGGCCGCCCTCAAGGCGCGCGCCAACGGCTGGATCTGAACCCGCGTCCCGAGACACCGCAGGCCCGCACCGGGCCGTGGCGAAGTCGCCCGGTTGGCGCGCGCCCGGCCGGGCATACGCGGGTCGCCCGCTGATACAGCTGTCAACAGTTGCCTTGTCCCGAGTCGCCCGCCGGCTCGTGCCGGCACCGGGAGGACGGAGCGTCACGTCATGCCGCAGTGGTTGCAAGCGGGAGGCTGGGGCCTGCTGGCCGGCTCCGCCCTGATAGCCGGCGCCGCCGTCGGCTATCTGGCGCGCATACCCGGCCGGATCGTCGCCTCCATCATGGCCTTCGGCGCCGGCGTGCTGCTGTCCACCGTCGCCTTCGAGCTCATCGCCGAGGCCGACGACCGCGGCGGGATGACCCCCACCGTGCTGGGCGCGGTGGCCGGTGCGGTGACCTACACCGGCTGCAACGTCGTGCTGGCCCGCCACGGCGCCCGGCACCGCAAGCGCTCCGGTGCCCAGCAGCCCTCCGAGGAGCAGCAGGCCGGGTCGGGCACCGCCCTCGCGCTGGGCGCCCTGCTCGACGGCGTCCCCGAGTCGATCGTCATCGGCACCAGCCTGCTCGGCGGCGGCGCCGTCGGGGTCGTCACCGTCGCCGCGGTCTTCATCAGCAACGTGCCCGAGGGGCTGTCGAGCGCCGCGGGAATGCGTAACGCCGGGCGCAGCGCCCGGTACGTGTTCGGCTTGTGGACCGCCATCGCGCTGATCAGCGGTCTGGCCGCGGTCGCCGGTTACACCCTGCTCGGGGACGCTTCCCCGGCGGTGCTGGCCGCGGTCACCGCCCTGGCCGCCGGTGCGATCCTGGCCATGGTCGCCGACACGATGATTCCCGAGGCGTTCGAACAGGCGCATTTGCTCATCGGTCTGATCACCGTGGCCGGCTTCCTCATCGCCTTCGGCCTGTCACATTCCGGCACCTGAGGTCGCGGATCGGCGGGCCGGGCTTCGCCTCCGGAGCACGAGCGGCACATTTCCCTACGCCTGTGTGTGCGGGCGCAGCGGCTGCACCGGCACGACTTCGGCCACCTCGGCGGAATACCCGAACTGAGGAGGAAACCGCTCGTTGCCGGACGCGCCGGACTTTGCGGCAGAGCCGGCCATCCCGTACGGGAATGACTGGTCTCGGGGTCTCTGGGGCGGCAATTTGTGAAACAGTTGCCGTCGAGCACTTCAGCGGGGTGCCGGCCGGTCGATTGTGGCGCAGGTGGATGTGATCCGGGATTACGCGTTGCGCGCTCGGGCCCGATGGCGGCGGGCCGATCCCGACCCTTTGCTGGTCGGGCTGACGGCTGCCACCGCTGCTGTGGTCGCGCTCTACGCCGCCGACTTCGCCTCCACCGGCGTCCAGGTCGTCGCCGCCTGGATCTTCGTGGCGGTCATCCACGTCGCCCTCGCCTGGGTCGCCCGGTCGACCGCCCGGATGCCCGGCCTGCCCGTACCAACGCGCAGGTTCTGGCGCGCGGTGGCGGCGGCCGGCGTGATCTACCTCGTCGGCGACCTCGCTCAGGTGGCCGTCGCCGCCCGTGACCCGTCGGCCCTCACGGCGGCGACCGGCGGCCCGTTCCAGGTGATCGCCCTCGCGGTGGGCAGCGCCTTGCTGATGTTCACCCTGCTCACCGTCCCCCTCGGTTTCGGCTCGCGCCGCGAACGCAGCCGTTTCTGGCTGGACGTGGCGACCGTGATGGTCGCCGCGGTCGTGGTCGGCTGGTATCTGGTCGTGCCCGAGCGTCCGGCCGCGCTGCTCGACATGGCGGCGCCGGTGCTGGCCGGGCCGGTGATCATCCTGCTGTGCGTCTTCGTGGTGGCCAAACTCGTCATGTCGGGCACCGCGCCCTTCACCCGCCTGTGCGGGCTGATCGGCGCGGGCGGGGCGGCGGTCAAGTCGGGGGCGGACGCGCTGAGCCGTGACGGGCTGCCCGACAGCCGGCTGCACTGGTACCTGGCCTTCACGGTCGCCGCGCACGCCCTGCTGACGATCGCCCTGCGGGTCAACCAGATCCAGCTCGCCGGGCACCCCGAGGTGCTGCAGCCGCGGCGGCGAAAACCGTACAGCCTGCTCCCGTACGGGTCGATCGCCGTCACCTATCTGCTGCTGACGATCGCCGTCGTGCGCGACGAGCCGGTCACCGTGGCGGTCGGCCTGGCCGGCGCCGCGGTCAGCACGCTGCTGGTGGTGCTGCGCCAGCTCACCGCGTTCCGCGACAACGCCCGCCTGCTCGACGAGCTCGACGCCAAGGTGCAGGAGCTGCACGCGACCCAGGAGGGGCTGCACGCCTCGCTGGCCGAACGCGACGCCCTGGCCGCCCGGCTGCGCCACCACGCTTTCCACGACAGCCTGACCGGCCTGCCCAACCGGGTGCTCTACGCCGAACGCCTCGACGCCGCCCTGGCCCGGGGCCACGCCGCGGTGGCCATGCTCATCGATCTGGACGGCTTCAAGCAGGTCAACGACGAGTGGGGCCACGCCGCGGGCGACGACCTGCTGCGCGTGGTCGCCCAGCGGCTGCAGGCCTGTCTGCGCGCCACCGACACGGTCGCCCGCATCGGCGGTGACGAGTTCGCGGTGCTGCTGCTGCCCGAACCGGGCGACGACCTGCACGACATCGCCGCGCGGATCATCCGTACGGTGGAAAGCTCGGTCGCCGTCGAGGGCGGCTCGGCCCGGGTCGGCGCGAGCGTGGGAATCGCCGTGGCCACGGACCTGACCGAGAACGGCGACTTCCTGCTGCGCGAGGCCGACCGGGCCATGTACACGGTCAAGCGGGACGGCAAGGGCTCCTACGCCCTGGCCCCGGCCCACTGACCCCGTTGCACTCTGCGCTTAGAACTGTGCGCTCAGTGCTGACGACAAGGCTGCAGCAACCCCGCAGGCTGGCCGAAGCGATACCTGAAGAACGGGGGAGCAACGTCATGATTCGTCGGCACATCCGGAGGACAACGGTCCGGCTTCTCACCGTCGCGCTGCTGGTGGTGGGCCTCACGGCCGTGGTGGCGGCGCCCGCCCAGGCGGCACTCGCCGATAAACGCAACGACTACAACCGCGACGGCGTCAGCGACCTGGTCGCCATCAACGAGAGCGACTACTGCCTGTACCGCTGGTACGGCGACGGCAGCGGCGGGTTCGGACGCGCCTGGAAAGTCGGCTGCGGCTGGCAGGACCACTGGACCTCGTTGAGCGCGGTCGGCGACCTCAACCGCGACGGCAACGGCGACCTCGTCGCCATCGGCGTAGGCAGCAGCGGCGGTTACTGCTTGTTCCGCTGGCTGGGCAACGGGGCGGGCGGCTTCGGCAACAAGACCCAGCTCGGCTGCGGTTGGGAGCCTTACACCTTCTATGACGAGATCGACAGGTTCGATTACGGCGCCATCTCGGCCGCCGGCGATCTCAACAACGACGGCAACGGCGATCTCGTGGGCGTCAACCGGAGCAACGACGCGTTGTGGCTCTGGTACGGCGACGGCGGCGGAGGTTTCGGCGCCGGTGTTCGGTTGGGTCCGGGCTGGGGGCCGTACAAGAAGACCATCACCGGAGCCGGCGACCTCAACAGCGACGGGAATGCGGACCTCGTCGCGATCGGTGAGTCCGAGGACAAGCTGAGCATCTGGTACGGCTTCGGCAACGGCACCTTCTCCTCCCGGACGTCAATCGGGAGCGACTGGGTTAACTATCGCGCGTTCCGCACCATCGCCGGCATGGGCGACCTCAACCGCGACGGCCACGGCGACCTCGTGGGAATCAACATCAACTCCGACGGAACAAAGCTCTACTCCTGGCACGGCACCGGTATCGGCGGTTTCACCGCGGCCCGGGAGCATGGCCCGGGTTGGTCCCTTTATCACCTGGCTCTGTAGCGGTGTGTGAGGCGGAACGGGGCACGTCCGGGGAAGTCGTCATCTTCCGAACGTGCCCCGGTGCGGTGAGCATTGGTGTGGGGGCCCGCGAATTTGTACCCTCTCGGCCCATGGATGACATCGCACGCTTCTACCGGCAGCCGAGCCCGACCTCCGGCCTCGGGCGGCACCGGGACCGGGTGTCCGGCCTTCCCGCGGACCCCGAGGCGCTCGGCGGGATCGTGCGCGGGCTGCTCATTCACAACTACACGGCGACGGTCCAGGGCCTGCGGTTCTCCGCCGAGCGCATGTCACACATGGAAACCGTCGGCGCCGAAGCGATCCTGGACAACGTGCTCGGCATCGACTCGTCGCCCCTGGACAGCGAACGGCCCGTCGAGCGAAGAATGTTCGGCTTCTGCTACCACTTTGCGCTGCTCCATTGCGCTTTGCTGCGGGCAACGGGCACACCGGCCCGCATCCGATGCGGCTTTGCCGGCTATTTCGTGGCGCAACGCTGGATCGACCACTGGGTGGTCGAGTACTGGGATGGTTCCGGCTGGATTCTGACGGACCCCCAGACCGGGCGCAGCCGGCTGACCGGTGACGATTTCCAGGACGGCGTCACCGCGTGGAATCTGTGCCGCGGTGGAGCTTCGCCGTCAACCGCCTACGGCAACGGAGAGCTGTGGGGCTGGGACGAGCTCCGGGGCAGTCTGATCAACGACGTCGCCGCTCTCAGCAAGGTCGAGGTCGCCGGCTGGTATTGGTGCGACCGCCTGCAGGTGGAGCCCCTCGACCAGCCGCACGAGGAGCTCGACAAGTCCCTCGACGTCTTCGCGGGTCTCGCGGCTGCCACAGAGCCGGTCTTCGACTTGTATCCGGAGTTTCAGCCGCCGGCGGGCGCCGTCGCGCGATAGGACGGATCAGGACGCGTCCCACTCCAGGCGCAGCGTCAACAGGGACGAGGCGGCCGTCGGGTCGTCCGCGTCGACCACCGCCAGCAGCCGCAGACCTTCGGGATCCTCGTCGACAACCGCCAGACCTTCGACCTTGTACGGGCCGTCGGCCGTGGCGGGAAGCTCGGCCACCGCCACCACAGCGTCGTCGTCGAGCAGGGCCAGCGCGGCGGCGATAACCGGGCCGTCGTCCACTGCGTTCGGGGTATCCTCGGCGGCCGCGCTGACCAGGATTCGCCCGCCGGTCAGCGCCACCGCGTCCGTGACGGCCAGCGCGACACCGTCAACAGTGCCCAGGTCGTAGCGCCGTGGCTGGCCGACACTGATCTTGTCGACGGGGCCCGTGCCCGCGGCGGCGGCCAGCAGAGCGGTCAGGTCGACGTCGACGCAACCGGTCGGCACTCCGGCGGCCGCGTTGCCGCGCTGGAACCAGCGCAAGTGGCCGCCGACCGGGCACGCGCCCTCCAGGTTCAGGTGAGCACGGGGGATGCCCAGAGCCGCGGCGACCTTGCGATACACAGGTGCCAGGTCGACCGCGGTGAAGGCGGCGTCGGCCGTGACGAGCGATGCTCGCATCCGGGTGTCGGTCGAACCGGAGCCGAGCAGCAGAACCGCTTGCCGGCCATCGACCGGAACGGGGCACGCCGCCTCGAAGTCGGGCTTGAGATGCTTCGTGCCGGCCGCCGAGCTGAAGAACTCGAGGCCGTCGACCGGCTCCACGACGCGTACGGCGGTGACCGAACCCGGCCGTAACCACGCCGCATGGGTCGCGTCGTCCTGCACGACAAGCCACCCGTCGCCGAAAGCGGCGATCGCGGACGCGGCCCGCACCGGCGAGCCGTCGTCGAACGTCAGCGACGACACCGCTTCCACGAACAGCTGCATGACTCCCATTATCCCGTGTTGACTTCAGGAAGATATCTTCCTAACGTGGGATCGTGCCCCCACGCAAACCGGGAACGCTCCTGCCGCTCGAGGCCGACATCCTCATCGCCGCGGTGCTGGAGCACCGCGCCGGGCAGGCGACGTTCCATGGCTTCGGCCTCGCGCGGATCATGCAGGAGCAGAACGGATCGCGCTCCCTCACCGCGCACGGCACGTTGTACAAGGCCCTGAACCGGCTGGAGGAGCTGGGCCTGCTGAGCTCCGACTGGGAGGACCCCGCCGAGGCCGGCACCGGCCGTCCGCGCCGGCGGCTCTATCAGCTGACCGCCCAGGGCCTGCACATCGCCGACCGGGTCCGCGCCGACCGGACGGCGGGCCGCGTCCCCCGATTCGCCCCGGGGCCGGCATGAGGACGCGGCCGTCTTGTCGCGCCGCCCACCTGGCCATCCGGTGGGTGCGGTGCTACACGCGTCAACTCCCGGCCGAAGTCGCCGAGCGCCGGCTCGGCGAGCTTCGCTCCGACCTGCACGACCACATCACGTACGAGCAAGCTCGCGGCACGGCCGACTGGCGTATCGCCCTCAGTGTCATGTCCCGCATGGCCCGGGGCCTGCCCGCCGACGCCGTCTGGCGCAGCCGCATCCGACCCTGGACAGGAGACGTCGTGAAATCCTTCGCCACCATCCTCGCCGCCGGGCTCGCCCTCGCCGCCGTCGGCGTACTGGCCATCCTGTACGGCAGCGGCGACGACTCACCGGGCCTCGTGCTCATCGGCGTCCTGCTCATCGTCGGCGCCTTCATCCTCGGCGTACGAACCGGCCACCGGCGCGGCCGCAGCCTCAACCAGCGCTGACTAGGATCCGGTGCCATGGGTGCGAAGACGGCGTTGCTGGCTTTCACGGACGGTGATCTGCGGCTGGCGCTGCTCGGCGCGAACCCGTCCACACCGGCGCAGGCGCAGACGTTGGTCCGCACCATCCATCCCGGGCAGGAAGTAACACCGTCCGAGGGCGGGTTCCTGACGAGACTGTCCTACCCGCCTGACAACTTGACGTACGCAGCCGTCCTGGCCGGCGCCGAGATCGTGTGCGACAACCGGCTTGTCCTCGACTGGCCGTCCGAACTCCCGGAGCACCTGGTGAAGCTCGGCGCGGGCCGGCGGATCGTCATGCACGGCATGCACTCGGCCGTCGACTGGCTCTGCTTCGCGGTGTGGGACGACGGGCAATTGGTCCGCTCGTTGAGCCTTTCCCCCGACGGCGGTGTCGCCGAGAACATCGGCGAGCCGTTGGAATTCGAGCGCCCGTTCTGGGCCGGCGAGCACCCGGTCGAGCCGGACCCGGACTGGGAGGACGAGGAGCCGTACCCGCTGCCGTTTCACCCGCTGGAACTGGGGGAGGAGGCGTTGCGCGCGCTGTTCGGCTTCGTACTCGAGGGCGAACCCCGCCCCGATGATGTCAACGCCGACGGCATCCGCCTGCACGGATTCCTCGTCCGTTCGCCCGAGAACCGGAGCGCGCCCTCATGAAATACACCGTCTCGATGGAGATCGCCTTACCGCGGGAGCGGGTGGTCCAGCTGCTCGCCGACCAGGCCCATCTGCCGAAGTGGCTGCGAGACCTGGTGCTTCACGAGCCGCTGAGCGGGGAGCACGGTCAGGTCGGCACCAGTCGCGAGTGGTGCTGAGGATGGGTCAGCAGGAAATGGAGGCCGTCGAGACCATCACGCGCCGCGATCCGGTGGACCGGCCGGGGATCGTCCATTTCGAGCGCGAGATCATCGCCAAGGGCATGTGGAGCGCCGCGCGTGAACGCTTCACCGAAACCGGCCCGGAGACGACGCTCTGGGTGAGCGAGAACGAGTACCGGTTCAGCAACGTGCTGATGCGACTGGTCGGCATGGTGATGCCTGGTTCCTTCCGCAAGCAGTCGCTACAGCACATGCAGGACTTCAAGGCGTTCGCCGAGCACGGCACGGACGTCCGCGACGCGAAGAGCTGAGCCGGGTCGCGTTCCCCGGTAAGTCAGGGCACCGGCGGCGCCCGGAAAACGACCAGATCCAGCCGATCGACAATCGGCCCGGCGATGCGCCCCTGATCGGCATCCTCTTGCAGGGCCGTGAGCCCTTGCTCGAACGCGTGGTCGGGCAGACCGGCGAGAGGACTCAACGAACGGGCTTTCACCTTCGCCACCACCTCGTCGGCGTTCTCGGCGAAGATCTGCTCGACCTGAACGTGTTTGACCATCACGAAATCCGCGTCGGTCAGCACGCCGGTGATCCGCTCCAGACCAAGACGCACCGCGTTGCCCTCGGCCCACGCGAGCGGAAAGTATCGGTACAGGAAAAGGTCTTGCACCGGCCCGAATCCGCCACGGATCAACAGGTGTCCCGAGGGCCGCAGAATGTGACGCAGACCCGCGGCAAACGCCGGCAGGTCCCGGACGTGATGAACAACCTGGGAAGCCCACACGGCGTCGAAGGCGCCGGCGACAAAGGGAATCGTCTCGGCGGCACCGCCGACAACCAAGGCACGCGGGAAGGCCGAGCGAAAGGCCGTTCGCATAGCCGCCGACGGCTCACAAGCGACGACGGTTGCACCGCAGAACCGGGCGAGGGCGTCGCTGAACCTTCCCGTACCGGCGCCAAGGTCGAGAATCCGGCCGCCGGCCCGGGGCAGGTACGGGCCCGCCGCGGCCATCCACCTCTCGATGTCGCGGGAATGAAGATTTCGGCCGCGGTCGTAGCCGGCCGCCATCCGCGATCCATATGTCGTCAACTGGCCTCCATCTGATTCATATCAACCTGTTCCAGATCGAGGAGGTAGCCGACGGTGGTCCAAGCGGCTTTGTGACGACGGCCGGTGGGCCGAATTACTCGCACATCGTGGCCTTGCCCCCTGGTCAGGCGGACCGCTCGGCGGACAAGCCAAGTTCGTACCGCGTGGTGCAGAAGTTCGGCCTCAGGTTCGAAACCCCCGGTCTCGTACGCTTCGGCGATGCTGAGCTGACCACGCACGCGCGTCCATGTGCCCGCCTGCGGAACGGGCGCGGCCGGATCCGAGCCGGCTTCCCGGTACACGTAAGAGATCGGGGCTCCGCGCGTCGGCCCGGCATCCGCCTCGCTGACGTAGATCCCGAGCCCGTCGACGTCGAGCATCCATCCGTCGCCCCAGATGGTGCTTTCCACAGCGACAGCCTGGCCCACAAGGTCGTAGATTCTGCGGTTGTCGGGTTGCCGGTAATCACCCGGCACCGAGGTTACCGACGGCCGGCGGTCGTCGTCCCGGTCCACAGCTGTCCGGAACCGGCAGAACAACGACAACGGCATCTCGACCACGCCGCCGACCTCGGCGGTGAATCCGTCGCTGCCCACCACGCGGTCGGGAACGAAGACATCGCGCCACAGCATGTTCATTCTGTGATCTTCCCCCGCCTCGGCTCTCAAGAAGCCGCAGCCAGTCTGTACCGTTCCGCGAGCAGCGCGACCTCGTGGCGTAACTCGGGTGAATCGAGTACCTCGAACGGCACTTCCCACCAGCTCAGATAACGGGCGACCGAGGCGGCCGTTTCCGAGCCGACGGTGACTATGCACGTATCCTCGCCATCCGGTTCCACCTGCACTGCCAGTGGGGCCCGGCGCCGGATCGTTTCGGCCGGCGCATGAAGCCGTACGCGGTAACGCTGTTGCCACGGCGCGGTCTGAATCGAGCGAACCAGGTATTGCTCGAAACCGTCCTCCGGCGCGGCCCGGGCGGTGAACCGTCGCCCGTTGGGCGTCTTGACCCGCATGCGGTCCACCCGAAAGGTGCGCCAATCGGCTTTCGCCGGATCCCAGCCGACGAGGTACCAACGGCCGGCTCGCAGCACGATGCGATGAGGTTCGACCTCCCGGTGCGCCTGTGCGCCGCTCGCTTTCGTGTACAGAAACCGGAGGCTTTCCCGCGCCTGGGTGGCCGCCGCGATGCTTTGCAGAACGTCGATTCCGACCGTCGTGCCGCCGGCAGAGGCGCTGGACGCGACCGCGCTGAAGGTGGCGAGCCTCGGCCGTAGGCGGGCCGGCAGCATAGCCACGATTTTGGTCAAAGCGCGCGTGGACGCGTCGGCGATATCGGTGATGGCGTGTGTCGCGGAACCGGTGAGGCCGACGACCACGGCGACCGCCTCGTCGTCGTCGAGCAGCAGGGGCGGAAGCCGGTTGCCGTTTCCGAGCCGATATCCGCCCGCGGCGCCCGGCACCGCCGTCACCGGATAGCCCAGCTCGCGCAGGGTCGCGATGTCGGCGCGCACAGTCCGCGGCGAAACCCCGAGCTGATGGGCGAGAGCCGGACCGGTGTGCAGGCCGGGAACCTGCAACTGCGACAGCAAACGCAGCACTCGCGCGGAAGTGGTCAGCATGCGCCCGACCCTAACTTCCAATGAGGAAGCAAGCCTGCCGCGTTGGGGAGTGGTCTGTATCCCATGAACACTCCAGTAATCGCCACCGTCGTCTTTCCCGCCCGCAATTTCCAGGCAAGCGTCGACGCCTGGTCCACCGTCTTCGGCGCCGGCCCGTCGTTCTCCAGTGGCGGCGTCGAGCGCGTGCCGGGCCAGGCCGACTTCGCCGTCTTCAAGACTCCCGACATCGAAATCGGCCTCACTTCTCTGCCCTGGACGGACGCGCCCCTTGTCTTCCTCGACACCGACGACATCGAGAAGACCCGCGGTGAGCTGATCGAAGCCGGCGCCACCGGGCTCGGCGAGGTAGCCGACGGTTCACTCGCCGTCCTCGGAACTGCGCCGGTAACCAACGGCGACCCCACCACCGGCATCGTCGACGTTCCCGGATCCCGGCTCGCCGTCGTTCAGCTCGCCGACGGCAGCAAACTCGGCCTTCGACAGGCGCTACCCAGTGACTGGTGACGTCCACGCCTGGACGTAACGTTTGGCTGGCCGACAAGCCGGGCACCGATCGTCCATGGTGGATATCACGGCCCGATCCGTTTTCGGCTACCTCATGGAACTGCTCGCCGGACTGGCAATCATCGTGGGCGTGCTGATGCTGGCCTCCAGCATCTACCGGGTCGACGTCTTCGGCATCATCCTCGCCGTCGTCCTCGTCGGCGGCGGAATCTACGTCTTCAAGCGCCCGGGCCGATCCCGCCGCGTGAGATAGACATCGCCGCCGGGACGGCCACATTAGGGTGACGCCCGTGACTTATCTTGGCGACCGCAGCTCAGCGCCGTGGCGGGTGAGGCCGGCGCCGTACGCGGTGCCTCGCCCGGTGCTCGAGTCCCGGCTGGTCAAGGCCCTCGAGTCGCAGGTCGTCGGTCTGGTCGGGCCGCTCGGCTCGGGGCGCACTACGCTCGTCCGCCGGCTGTGCATGCGGCCCGACGTCCTCGAGCGGTATCCCGGCGGCATCGGCTGGATCGCGCTGGGCCGGCCGCCCGCGGTGCCCGCTCATCTGTGGTGGAGCGACTCTCCGGCCGCCGCCGACCTGACCCGCCAGGTGATGCGTACGGTGCATGCGCTGGGTGGCGAGCCGCACGACCGAGCCGATCCCGAGCGAGCCCTGGCTGCTCTCGACCGGGCCGCCGGCCGGCAGACGCTGATCGTCGTCGACGACCTGCGCGATGCCGATCAGTTCGCCCTGCTGCGCCGGCTGCGGTCGGCGTCGCTGCTGTTCATTGCGGCTGACGCCTCGGTGCTGCCCCGGAAGACCGTGGTGGTGCCGATGGAGCCGATGGACCGCGCGGAGTCGGTGGCGTTGATTGATCGGCATGCCGCCGGGGCCCCCGCGGACCGGCTGGCGGCCCGCGCCGGGGACCGTCCTCTTCAACTCGTGCTCGCCGCCCGCATCTTCGGTCAGGCGTACCAGCGGCTGCTGGATCGCGACGAGGCCGAGGCCGTGGTGCCGTCCGGCGGGCCCGACCCGGTGTCCTCGGCCGTCTCGGTGTTGCTCGGTTTCCTGCGGCCGGAGGTCCGCGACTACTTCCGAGCGCTCGCCTCGTTTCCGCCCGACCGCGACATTCCGGTGGACGAGAACCGGATGCCGCTTCTGGAGCTGGTGGAAAGCGGTCTGCTGGAGGAGGACGGTCCACGGCTGCACGAGGCGATCCATCGGTGCCTGGGCGGTTCGGTGCGTCTGTCACCCGGGGTGGACCCGGCCGATGTGCGCCGGATGTGCCGGCGAATCGCCACCGAGGGCCTGTCCGCACTGGCGGTTGACGTGGCCGAGGCCAGGGCGGCCGACGGCTCCGACCGGCGCCTGGCCGTGCTCGCCCGGGTGCTGCGCGACGATGAGACCGTTCTCGGTCGGGTCCGTGACGCTCGGACCTTGGGGCCGGTGCTGGCCGCCCGGCTGGCCGGCCTCGTCGAGTCGGGCGACGACACCGCCGGTCTGCCCGTCCCGCATCTGGCCGTACGGTGGCCGCCGCCCGACTCCGAGTCGCCCGCGCTGCTGCGCCACATCGATCTCGGCGTCATCGAAGCCGGCACCGTTTCGTCGCTGGCTGTCGCCCCCGACGGCTCCTGGATCGCTGCCTCCTGTGACGGCTGGTGCCTGCCCAGCCGCACCGCGTTGTGGGATCCGGCGACCGGCCGCCGGCTGCGCGAGATCGAGACGGAGCTACCGGGCCCGATCGTGGTTGCCGCGGACGGCACGTGGATGGCGGTCGGCGGCGACGAGCGCGTGCAGCTCTGCGACGTGCGGACCGGCCGGGTGCGGCACGAGATCACCGGCCGGCTGCCGGTGATCTCCCCGGACGGGACGTGGCTCGCCGTGGTCGAGGGGGCCGGCACGGTACGGGTGTACGACGCGCGTACTGGCCGGCAGCGGCGCGCGATGAGCGCGCGGGGCGAATCCGTCGAGGCGCTCGTGGCCGGGCCGGATGGCCGCTGGGTGGCCGGAGCCGGTGCGCACGGGGTGCGGATCTGGGACGCGCGAACCGGGAACCGGCGTTGGATGGCGCCTGTAGCGGGCGTCACCCATCTGGTGGTGGCACCGGACGGGTCCTGGCTCGCCGCCGCCGGCGCGAGTGGGGTGCACCTGGTCGATCCGGACAGCGGCGAGTGGCGTGAGCTGCCGTCGGCCGGTTCATCCGGCTCTGCACCGGGCGAAGAGGTGCGGGCCGTCGTCGTCGCCCCGGACAGTTCCTGGCTCGCCGTCGCCTTCACGGGCCGCCCGGTGCGGCTGTGGGGCGCCGGCGACGGCCGGCTTCGACATGAGTTCCCGGCGGACGGGTCCGGGGCCGTGGTCCTCGCGGTCGCGCCGGACGGATCCTGGCTTGCCGCCGCCGGCGAGAGCCCCGCTTCCCGGGTGCGGTTGTGGGATCCGCGGACGGGCGCATCCCGGGGCTGGTTGCCGGGCACGTCTTGGGTTCGTTCGCTCGTGGTCGCGCCGGACGGTTCCTGGATGGCCACCGGCGCCACCGGCGCGGTCGATCTGCTGGATCCCGCGGGCACCAGGCCCGGCGGCGAGCCGGCACAAGTTCTCCCCGTACGCGACCTGGTGATCTCCGGTTCGTGGTTCGCCACGGCGCATCGCGACGGCGTGCGGATCTGGGAGCGGCACGCCAGCACGCCGCGGACCCGGCTTCCCGTGCCCCGTGATGTCATCTCCGTCGCGGCCGGTCCGACGTGGCTGGCCGCCGGCACGCTCGACGGCGTGCACCTGTGGGACGCGGCGACCGGCCGTGTCCTGCACACCTGGCCGGCTGCTGTCGGCCGGGGACGACAACTGGCCGCACCGGCCGACGGATCCTGGCTGGCCGCGGGCGGCGGAACGGCCCCGGTGCACGTCTGGGATCCGGTCAGCGGCCACCCGCGCCTGGTCGTGCCCGAGGGCACGGCTCCGATCGTCGCCGCGCCCGACGGTTCCTGGCTGGCCGTCTGCACCCAAGCCAGGCGGGCGGTGGAGATCTGGGACCTGGCCACCGGCGCCCGCCGGCACGTGCTGGCCAGCGAGATGGAGATAGCGGCACTGACCGTGAGCGCCGACGGCGACCGGCTCGGAGCGGCCCACGGGCCGTTGTCGCCCTACATCGACTACGTCTGGGACGCCCGCACCGGCGAACCCTGCGCCGTGAGCGACGCCCCCGCTGCCCAGCCGTCCTACTCCGGCGGTTACTCCGTCAACGGGCAATCGCTGCTCCGTATCTGGGACGGTCTGCCGGCCGACCTGCGCCACCTGGTCGCCGACGACCACCGGCGGGACCGGCTCGGCATCGTCTCCCTGGCCGTGTCGCCCGGCGGCCGGTGGCTCGCCGCACTCAGCGGCGGCCTGCCGAGCAGCACCTGTCCCGACAACGGCGAACTCCGGGTGTACGACCTGCACCCGGCCCGCCCGGCCGCCCGGATGCCCCTACGCACCACGGCCACCGGCGTCAAGTGGAGCGCCGACGGCACTGACCTCTTCGTCTGGGGCGGGGCGGGGTTGTACGGGTTCACCTGGGTGACCGGCGTCGAAGTCCCCACAGCGGCTACTCCACGGTGAGGCAGTGGCTCGGAACCGCCTCAGCCGGGCGACAGTCAAAGCCTTTTAAATGCCGCACCCGCTGCCCCCGTCAACAGCTCGCGGCGGCGTCCCCACGAGCTTCCACTCGGTTTCCTGATGTGTGCCCAAGCCCTGCTGCTGCACCCGGCTGTCATAGGTGCGGGGGAAAGAGCCATGTGTGCTCAGCCGGGCCTCCACGGAGGTCGCCGGCCGCAACTCCGTACCTGATCGGTAATGGGAGCCGGGAATGGTCGGGTTGCCTACGTCGATTCTGATGTCGATCCGGCTGGTCCAGACGGCACCGAGTTTCCGGTCGCGGGCCAGGCGTTTCTTCTCCGTGTACTGGGCGAAGCTTTCTTTTTCGAACCGGCAGATCCAGTGGTCGCCTTCTCTTTCGATGGTGGTCGCCTCAGCCGGCTCGCCCACCCACAGGGAGGAATCTGCTCTGCGGTTCACGATCAGGTAGGCCAGAACGTAGAGCGCGAACGCCTTGGCTTCGTCCGCGTCGAGGGCGGCCTCGCTGTTCCGGCGACGTCTGCGTACGAACCCGAGCAACGCACTCTTGACGCCGTCGTAGATGGCGTTTCCGATCACGCCGGTCAGGGCGGCCTCCGCGCCCCATTGCAGCGCTCGGGACATGATGACGTAGTCCAGATCCAGTCGAGGATCGGGATCCTTGTGTTCCAGGGCGGCGTACTGCTCGCTCAGGAGAGTGCGGGCGTCTTTCTCGGCATCCCGGACGCCCAGCAGGCCGCGAACCGTCCGGAGGTCTTCGGCGTCGTAAAGCACCGCCTCACGATCCCACGAGAAGGCCGCGTCAGGCGTCCGGACAGGCGGCAAAGATTGACGCCGGTCGCTGTCACGGGCTGGACAGGGCGGCCTGGAGCGCGGCGTTCGGCGGTGAGGTGACCGCGGGCGGCCGCTGCCGGATGGCGTCCCAGGCGGCCTTGCCGCTGGCGAAGTAGTCGCGTACGGCCTTCTCGGCCAGCAGGGTCGTGCCGCAGCCGTCGCATCGGGCCCGGACGCCGTCCACGTCGAGGTCCAGGCTGCGGCAGAGCGTCACCGCGCGGGACAGGTGGTAGGACTGGGTGACGATCAGGGCGCGTCGCACCCCGTACACGTCTCGGGCTCGAAGGCAGGAGTCGTAGGTGTCGAGCCCGTCGCGGTCGGCCACCACGCGGGCCGGGTCGAGCCCCAACGGCCCGGTCAGGTAGGCCGTCATCGCGGCCGGTTCGTCGCCGGACAGGCCGCCGCCGTCGCCGGAGACGAGCACCGCCCGGGCCCGGCCCGTCTTGACCAGTTCGGCGGCGGTCTGCAGGCGTCCGGCCAGGCGGGCCTCCGGTTGCCCGCTGGCGCCGACGGTCGTTCCCAGCACGATGACCACGTCGGCGGCCGGGGCGTCGGCCGCGTCGTGGACGTGGCCGGTGGCTGCCGCCGTCGTCCAGATCCAGGGCGCGCTGACCAGCAGCACCAGCACCAAACCGAGAACGACGACCCGGCGCCGCCATCTGATCAACTTCGTGCTCACCCGGGGCAGCGTAGGCGCCCGTGTCATCCCCGCCGGGGCAGCCGGGCGCACAGGCGAGACGACGGCTGCGAGAGCATGGCGTCATGGCGCTTCTTGTCGAGATTCATGTTCCGCTGCCCAGTTCCGAGGAGGTCGAGGCCGGTACGCAACCGCACCCGATCGAATGGATCGAGGAGGTGGAGGAGTTCCTGGTTGACCTGGAGGAGGCCGCGGTCTACGACGACGGTGAGGAGTTCGGCGAGGTGTACGTCTTCTTCATCGCCGAGGCGGACGAACCGACGCTCCTGGAAGTGGCGTCCCGAGTGGCGACGCTGGACGGGGTGCCGGCCGGTGCCTTCGCCATGATTACCGACGACTCTGCTCCCGAAATGGGGATGGGCCGACGTGTCGAGTTGCCGACGGCATCGCCGAGCCGTACGCCGGACGTCACGGTCGAGCTGACCACAAGGCAGTGGCAGATCATCGACGGGACCCTGGACAGTGAGGTCAGCGTGGCGGCGGAGAACGGCGACCCGCAGCGCGTCGTCGTTGCCTGTAACGCGATCCGGGCCGCGGGCCGCGATCAGGTGACGAACGGGACGCCGAACTGGCCACCGACGGAGCAGATCGTCTCCGTCACGCTGTCGAGCGCGCAGTGGCATCGGGTCTGCTCGGCGCTGCTGGAATGGGCGGACGTCTCCGACCGGGTGGGGAATGTCGAGGACGCCTCACTGTCCCGTACGGTCCACGGTCTTGTCGCTGCCCGGCTGAACGAACTCTGATCCCTGCTGCGCGGCTCGTATCGCGGCGGCGACCTGCACGACGTCCAGCTCGACAACGATGTCGTCGCCGTCGCGTACGCCTCGCTCGCTGACCGCCGAGCCGATCAGGGCGAGTTCGGCGGCATCGTCGCGAAGTTCGTATTCTTCGCGGCTCTCGTCGCCGATGTCGCCCTGTTCGTCGCGGTTCCAGGCCGCGACCGCCTGCTCGGCCAGCGATCGCGGCAACCGCACCGTGACCCGGCCGACCTGCGGCTCCACACGAGTGCCGAGCGCCGCCAGCACGGCCCGGTCCTGCCGATATCGCACGTACTGCCGACGATTGACCATGAGCCGAGACTAAACGGGGCGGGCCACAACAATTCCACAGGGAAGTGACGCCAGCCTATGGATGTCCAGCACATCGGCTGTTGAAGGAGACATCCATGAGGAAACTGGCTGCTGCTCTCGCCGCGATCCCGCTGATCGCCGGCGCCGCCGCCCCGGCCCACGCCGCCGCGCCGGGCGTCACGCCCGACATGATGCCGGCGGCCACCCTGGCCATGCTGAACGCCCGCGTCGCCGAGGACCCGGCCAACTTCATCTGGAACGAGAAGGAGAGCAAGGTCGCTCTCGGCGTGATCCACCTGCGCGACTACGACTACACGTACGGCACCCACGACACGACGATCCAGCCCGGCACCAGCACCCTGGACGATTGGAGCACCACCGCCGGCTGGTACACCGGCCCGGGCTACTGCACCCAGCAGTACCGGTCGGACTACGGCGGCCCCTTCCACCGCCAGACGCCCGACCTGCCCGCGGGCACCCACTACATCGGCGGCTTCACCACCTACGCGGTGTACGTGTACAAGAAGCGCACCGCCGCCGGCTGCTGAGGCTCGAATCCCGGGCCGACTTGATCTTCCGGGCACAC
Organism: Actinoplanes sp. NPDC021490; assembly: GCF_055562135.1. Classification (NCBI taxonomy): domain Bacteria; kingdom Bacillati; phylum Actinomycetota; class Actinomycetes; order Micromonosporales; family Micromonosporaceae; genus Actinoplanes; species Actinoplanes sp. NPDC021490. Next base: position 10,481 of record NZ_JBVHFW010000003.1, on the reverse strand, counting down.
TTGAGCCGTGAATCGTGACGATTTCGGCGCGGCGGTGCGCCAGTTGCGGGAGAGTACGGCCCCTGCCGCGGTCGGGCTACCGGTCGGCCGCCGCAGGGTGCAAGGGTTGCGGCGCGAGGAACTCGGCGAGCTGGCGGGCATGTCGGCGGACTACGTGCGCCGGTTGGAGCAGGGCCGCAGCCATCCGTCGGCCGGGGTGGTGAACGCCATCGCTCGTGCGTTGCGAGTGGGGCGGGCGGAGTACGAAAGGCTCTGCGCGCTGGCCGGGTACGCCGCCGCGGACGGCCAGGTGCCGAACGAGGTCGGTCCGGGCGCGATGCGGCTGCTCGAGCGGTTCACGGACACTCCGATGTTCGTCTCCGACGCGGCGATGAATCTGATCGCGGTCAACAGCGCGTTCCTGGCCCTGGGGCACTGGGAACTCACCGGCGATCCCTGGGAGTGGAACATTGCCTGGCGTACGTTCTGTGATCCGTTCAGTGGTTTCCAGCAGTCCGCGGCCGACGCCACCGACCATCAGGCGGTCCTCGTCGCCCAGTTGAGGAATGCGCTGTTGCGCTACCCCGCCGACTCGTCGCTGGCCGCGCTGGTGGACGAGATGCGTAGCCGGAGCCGCCGGTTCGACACCCTGTGGCGCGCGCCGCGACCGGTGGCGGCGTACGAAAGCAGTGCCTCGTTCCTTCATCCCGACGGCCGCGCCGTCACGCTCGTCGGCAGCCTGCTCGCCATCCCCGGCGACGATCTCGCGGCTCTGGTGCTCACCGCGGCGCCCGGCTCGGCCGACGCGGCGCGTCTCGCGGAGATCGTCAGCACGGAGGAACCGGCCATCGTCAAGGTGGGCCGGACTGGCCCAGGCTGACCGCGGCAGATCCTGCCAGATTGGGTGACGTCCACGGCGCTCACGAAGGCAGGCTCAGTAATGAAGGCAGTACGTTTCCACGAGTTCGGCGGTCCCGAGGTCCTGCGCTACGAGGACGTCGAGCAGCCCACCCCCGGCGCCGGTCAGGTCCGGATCCGGGTCGCCGCGACGTCGTTCAACGGCGTCGACGGCAACATCCGGGCGGGCTTCATGCAGGGCCCGATCCCGGTCCAGCTTCCGCACACGCCGGGCATCGATGTCGCCGGCACGGTCGACGCGCTCGGTGACGACGTGGACGAGGTCGCGGTCGGCGACCGGGTCGTCGGCTTTCTGCCGATGGCGGGGGCCGGGGCGGCCGCCGAGTTCGTGATCGCGCCGGCCGACATCCTGACGGGGGCGCCCAAGAACCTTCCGCTGGCCGACGCGGCGGCCCTGCCCCTGGTCGGCTTGACCGCGTGGCAGGCACTGTTCGACCACGGCAACCTGACCGCCGGCCAGCGTGTGCTGATCAACGGCGCCGGGGGAGCGGTCGGTGGATACGCCGTGCAGCTGGCCAAGGAGGCCGGCGCCCACGTCATCGGCACGGCCGGCCCCCGCAGCGCCGCGCGGGTCGAAGCCGCCGGCGCCGACGAGGTGATCGACCACACCGCCACCGACGTGACCGCGGCGGTGACCGAGCCGGTCGACCTCGTGCTCAACCTCGCCCCGGTCACCCCGCAACAGCTGGCCGCTCTGGTCCCGCTGATCCGTGACGGCGGCACCCTCGTCAACACCACCGTCTGGATGCCTGCCCCTTCCGACCCGCAGCGCAACGTGCGCGGCATCGACCTGTTCGTCCGCAGTGACGCCGACCAGCTCGCCGACCTGGCCGCCCGCGTCAGCACCGGGGAGTTGCGCGTCGAGGTTGCCCAGCGAGTGGCCCTGGCCGACCTGCCCGCACTGCACGCCCAGGCCGGCGCGGGCGAACTGCCCGGCAAGACCATCGTCCTCGCGCCCGCCGCGACGGCATCCTGCAGGTGATGCGGCTTGGTGGCGCCCACGATCGGGCAGGAGACGACCGGCTTGGACAGCACCCAGGCCAGCGCCACCTGGGCCATCGCGACGCCCCGGGCCTCGGCGACCTGCTGGATCGCGTGCACCACCTCCTCGTCGACGTCGCGGTCGAACGCCTTGGCCACGTTGTCCGAGGACGACCGCGCCGTCTGCTGACCCCAGGGCCGGGCGGCGCGGCCCTTGGCCAGCGGCGAGTAGGGGGTCAGGCCGACACCTTGGTCGAGGCACATCGGGATCATGTCGCGCTCTTCCTCGCGTTTGAGCACGTTGTACTGGTCCTGCATCGCCGGGAACGTGGTCCAGCCGTGCCGGTCGGCGGCGTGCTCCGCCTTGGCGAACTGCCAGGCCCCCATCGACGAAGCACCGAGATAGCGGACCTTGCCGGCCCGGACGAGGTTGTCGAGGGCCTGCATGGTCTCCTCGACCGGCGTCTCGGGGTCGAAGCGGTGGATGTAGTAGACGTCGATGTAGTCGGTGCCCAGCCGTTGCAGCGAGGCCTCGGCCTGCTCCAGGATCGCCTTGCGGGACAGGCCGCTGCCGCCCGGCCCGTCGTGCATCTTCCCGCTGACCTTGGTGGCCAGCACGATGTCCTCCCGGCGCGAGTACCGGGAGATCGCCCACCCGACGAACTCCTCCGAGGTGCCACCCTGGTAGACGTTCGCGGTGTCCCAGAACGTCACCCCGAGCTCGACGGCCTGCCGGAAGAACGGCGCCGCGGCGTCCTCGTCCAGGGTCCACTGGTGCATGCCGGCCGCCGCCCGCCCGTAGCTCATGCACCCCAGCCCGATCCGGCTCACCGGAGCCCGGTGCGGCCCAGCCGTGTGTACTCCACCGCGGTACCTCCTGCTCAGCCGGCACCACACCGTGTGGCCGGACGCTTCAGCCTCGCATGCATGCTTCGCGCCGGTTCAGCCGTCCCCGTGCACCTCGAATCGGACAATGACCACCTCACTGTCTGATTGCAGGCGCGGGTAGTAGTTCCGCAGGCCGGGCAGGACGTCGGCGGCGCGGGCGAAGCCGTCCTCGCGGGCCTCGGCGTCGGTGATGCTGTCGAGGCGTCGCGTCACGGCTGAGGTGATCCGGCCGGGGCAGGACCACCTCGTCGTCGGACTCGAAGACCAGCAGGGCCGGGCCGGCGCGTACGGGATCCTCGAAGCGCATTGTCACCCGCTTGCTGCCGTCGCGGACAGCGGGAAGGTGACTGGCGCGGAACCGCAGGCGCTGCAGCGTGGTCACCGGGGAGCGTAGCGGCCGGGACAAACCGGTCTCAGTTTCCGCGGTGGGGGACCGATGTGATGATCGTGGCGTTCTCGGGGGTCCGCCGGCTGTGGATCGGTTACTGCGCGGTCAGTGTCGTCCTGACGATCGTCCGGGTCGTCGTGGCCGAGGGGTCGACGGCGGCGGCCCTGGTGACGTACGTCTATCCGCTGTTGACCATGGCCGCCATCGGCGTCGGCATCAAGGTGAACCGGCCGCCACGCAGGTTGCCCTGGATTCTTCTGCTGATCATGACCGTGGTCGGCGGGGCCGGTAACGTCATCGTCTCGGTCTACCTGGTTCACGGCGGGGTGCCGTTCCCGTCGTCGGCCGACCTTCTCTTCCTGGCCTGCTACCCGCTGTGGCTGGCCGGTCTGATGCTGCTGGTCGACGGCCTGTCGTGGCGCCGTGACCGGGCCGGCGTCCTGGACACGCTGATGGTCACCGGTGGTCTCGGGCTCGGCGTCTGGATGCTGTTCCTGCGCGACCTGATCGGCCCGGCCATGCCGCTCGAGACCCGGCTCGTCAGCGTCGCGTACCCGCTGGCCGATCTGCTCCTGCTGGCCGGGGTCATCCGGATGTTCACCTCGGCCGTCCGGCGCGGCCCGGGCTTCTGGCAGCTCGCCGCCTCCCTCGGTGTCCAGGGCCTGGCCCACGTCGGCTTGATCTGGCAGTTGTCGCACGGCGCCAGCACCACCGCACTGGCGCCCGCGTTCGTGTTCAGCGCGCTGCTGCTCGGTGGCGCCGCGCTGCACCCGTCCATGGTGCGGGTCGGCAGCATCGACCGTCCGCCCGCCGCCGGCATCACCCCGCGGCGGGTGCTGCTGATCAGCTCGGCCTGCCTGCTCAGCCCGGTGCAGCTCATCGCCGACGGCCTGCTCACCGACGGCACGACCGACTGGATGGCCGCGTCGATCTGTTCCATCGTCGTCTTCCTGCTGCTGATCGTGCGGATCCTCGGGCTGATCCGCACCGTGCAGGACCAGGCCCACCAGCTCGAGTCGCTGGCGTATCTCGACGGTCTCACCGGCATCCCTAACCGCCGGGCCTGGGACGCCGAACTCGATCGCCGGCTCGCCGTCGCCCGCCGGTCCGGGGGCACGCTGGTGGTCGGCCTGATCGATCTGGACCACTTCAAGCGCTACAACGACATGTTCGGCCATCCGGCCGGCGACGAGCTGCTGCGCCACGCCACCTTCGCCTGGCAGCAGCAACTGCGGGCCGGTGACCTGATCGCCCGCTACGGCGGCGAGGAGTTCGGCCTGATCATGCACTGCCGGCTCAAGGACGCGGCAGTGATCATGGACCGCCTGCAGGAGGCGACACCGAACGGGCAGACCTTTTCGGCCGGGCTGGCCCAGTGGACCGGGGGCGAGTCGGCCGAGCAGCTGACGGCCCGGGCCGACGCGGCGCTCTACTCGGCCAAGCGGGGCGGGCGCGACCAGTTCTCCGTGTCCGGCCATCCCGGGTACACCGATCTGCAGGCCGACTTCGTGAGCGATGCTTCCGGGGCGGAATCCTTCAGGACGGGGAACGCAGCCCGTCCATCATGATGGTCAGCAGGCGGGCCGCCCTCGCTTCGTGCTCGTGCGGGTGGGCCACGGTGAAGATGCCGATGAGGTTGGCGGCGATGTCCTCGGCGGTGACGTCGGCGCGCAGTTCACCCGTCGCCCGGCCGGCGTCGAGGATCGCGTCGATGGCCGCGAACAGCTCGGTCTGGGTCCGGGCATGGGCGATCTCGCCCGACTCGATCATGGCGAGCAGGGTGTCGAGCATGCCCTTCTTGGTGGCGATCCAGTTCCCGAACAGCTCCGCCCACCGTCGCAGCGCCGCGGGCGGGGGCAGCTCGGCGAGCAGCTCGCGGGCGCCGTCGGTGAGCCGCGCGACCTGGTCCCGGTAGACCGCGTCGACCAGCGACTCGCGGGTGGGGAAGTGCCGGTAGAGGGTGGCGATGCCGACCCCGGCCTCCTGGGCGATCGCGCGCATCGACGGCTCGGTGCCGGCCGAGGCGAAGAAGCGGGTGGCCACGGCCAGCAACTGTTCGCGGTTGCGGCTGGCGTCCGACCGCGGTCTGCGGCTCTCTGCTCCCGCCGTTCCCGCCGTTCCCGTCAAAACGGATCACGCTCCGGTTGTGCTACGTTGACAACGTCGAAACGGAGCATAGTCCGTTTCGGTTGTCTGATGCGCTTGGAGAACACGTGAGCCCGCAACAGAGCCGAGCGGTCCAGTACGAGTCGTTCGGCGGCCCCGAGATGCTCCGCCTCCGCGAGGTCCCCGCACCACAAGCAGGCGCCGGGCAGATCCGCATACGGGTCACCGCGGCCGGCCTGAACCCGATGGACTGGTTCATGACCTCCGACGCCCGGACCGCCGCCCGGTTCGGTCTGAGCCTGCCGTGCGGGTTCGGCACCGACTATGCCGGAGTCGTCGACCAGGTCGGTGCCGGCGTGACCGCGTTCGCGGCCGGCGACCGGGTGTTCGGCGGCGCCCTGTCCCGCGCGGTCGCCGACCACGTGCTGATCGACGTGGCCGGAACCATCGCGGCGGGCGGCGACGCGCACCACACCCCCGACGGCGTCGACGACCGCACCGCGGCCACCCTCGCCATTGCGGGTTGCACGGCCGCGGCCGCCCTCGCCGTCGTCACCCCAGGCCCCGGCGACACCCTGCTCATCGGCGGGGCGGGAGGCGGAGTCGGCGTGTTCGCCGTCCACCTGGCCCGCCTCGCGGGCGCCCGGGTGATCGGAACCGGATCGGCGACCTCAGCGCCGGCCCTGCGGGCCCTCGGGGCGGACCCGGTCGCGTACGGCGAAGGCCTGGCAGACCGGATCCGCGCCCTGGCTCCCGGCGGTGTCACCGCGGCCGTCGACCTGCACGGGACCGAGACAGCGCGGGTGGCACGAGAACTCGGCGTGCCCGACAAGCGCATCACCACCATCGCGGCCCAGATCGACGGCATCACCCCGGCCAACGGCGCCAACGCCGCCCCGGGCGCCATCGAGGACATCGCCCGCCTGGTCGCGGCCGGCCGGCTGCGCGTGCCCGTCGCGGCGACTTTCCCGGTCGAGCAGATCCGCGCCGCGGTCGAGCTGCAAGCCGGCCGGCACGTGCACGGCAAGGTCGTCATCGAGCTCTAGACGAGGTTCTTGGCCAGGTTGCGGCCGGTCTCGGTGAAGCCCAGCTGTTCATAGAGGGCCCGCGCCCCGGTGTTGTGGGCGAACACGTGCAAACCGATCCGGCGCAGCCCGTGGTCGTGGCACCAGCGCTCGGCGGCCAGCATGATCGCGCGGCCGTAGCCTTGGCGGCGCAGATCGGGTTCGACGGCGACGTTGTAGATGAACGCGGTGCCGTCGGTGACCTTGATCCAGAGGAACCCGACCCGGCGGTCGCCGTCGTAGGCGTACCAGAAATGGTGGTCCGGGGTGGCGAACTCGTCGGGGAGCAGCCGCGCGTAGGTGCCGGCGGCCTCGCGGTCCGCGTCCCGCGCCGACCGGCCCGACGCGACGACGCTGCGCGCGTAGTGCGCCTCGGCGTCGGCCCGCCACGGCCCGTACTCGTCCTCGGTCATGGGTTGCAGCCGGACGTCCGTCATGATCTCAGATTATGGCGCGGCGCATGATCTGGTGATTCCGTCACCGCCAGCGCAGCGGCCCCGGATGGACGCTCCACAGCAGACGCCGCCACCAGCTGCGACGCGAGCGCAGCTCCTCCGCGTACGCAATCGCCTGGTCCGCGGCCTTGTGCGCCTGACCATCGTCGGCGGCGCCCGGAGCGAATCCGACCGTGTTGATCCCGGCCACCAGCTCGTCGAGCGGCGGCATGTCGCCTGCGGCGGGCTCCGGCGCGGCCCGGCGCAGGCGTTTCGGTGGCGGCGGTTCCTGCGCGTACGCCGCCGCCTCGCTGGCCGCCAGATGCCGCGGCACCGGCTGCCCGGCCAGCCGCAGCGCGTCACGGAACTCCGACCACGCCCCGGTGATCCGCTCGTCCGGGCTGCCCGCGGTCAGCCGCCGCCGGCGCAGCGAGCGGCGCATCAGCACGACCGTCCCCGCCGCCGCGACCAGCACCAGCAGCACCGAGCCCGACGCGCCCCCGACCACCACCGCGGCCGACGGCCCGCCACCCTCCGGGGCCGCCAGCAACGCCGGCGGCCCCGACGACGAGGGCGTGTCCGTCGGCGCGGGCGGCTCCGACGGCGGCGTCGGCGGCTTCGACGGCTTGGGTGTGAAGTCCTCCTCGACCGGTCGCGGATTACGGCTCTTGGGCATCGGGTCGAACGCCACCCACCCCAGCCCGTCGAACAGCACCTCCGGCCAGGCCAGCGCGCTCGCCGCGGTCACGATGCCGCCCGCCGCCGGCGCGTCGAACCCGACCACCACCCGGCTCGGCAGCCCGGTGAGCCGGGCCAGCAACGCGAACGACGCCGCGAACTGCTCGGAGGTGCCCATCTGACCGCCCTGCTGACGCGGCCCGAACAGGAAGAAATTCAGATTCGGATAGGCGTGCCCGCTCGGCGCATCGGCGACCTTGCGATAGTGCTCGGCCAGAAACTCCTCAATGGCCACGGCCCGATCGAACGACGCCCCATTGCCGTCGGCCAGCTGATCGGCCAGCCGCTGAATGCCATCCGGAACCTGCGCGCCCACCGCCAGATACCGCGCCACCGCATCGCCCGACGGGGAATCCGCGGTCGGCAGCAGATTCAGGTCCGGCGTCTGCAATTGCGACGTCACCGAATACTTCAGACCCGCCGTCAGCCCCTCCGGCCGGATCATCGTCCCCGTCGAGGCGTCAAAGGCCACCCGCGCTCCCTGTACGCCCGTAGGCGTCGGCACCACCGGGAGAAGCCGCCCGGTGAGCCCGTCGATAATCACGTCCTGGCGCACTTCGGTCAGCTGCGTGTCCGGCAATTTCGGCTGCGGCGGAAGCACCCGCCCCGCATTGCGATACGTGGCCCCGACCCGCCAGGTCACCCCGTCGTAGTCGGGCAGCACCGCCAATCGCAGCCGCAGCCGCTTTCCCGGCGAGGCCGACGCCCGCGACACCTTCAGCAGCGGCTCTTTCGGCGTCAGCGCCCACCCGGAAATGCGATTGAGCGGACTCTCGTCCAGGCTGTCCACTTGCGGCGGCTCCACGTATTGCCGCGGATCCACCGGCGTAGCCCCGACCTTTGCGCCCACCCACGGCCCGACCGCCACCATCAGCGCCAGCACCGCCACAATGCCCGCGGCAACACCGGCAAAAGCCCTTCCCCGTACGGCTTTTCCGGCGTCACCACCCACATCGGGCTGCTGCGCCGTACGGGCACTGGCCGCCAGCGCCACGACCGCCAGCGCGGCGAAAATCAACGTCGGCGTCCCGGCCGTATCCGCATTGGGCCCGACCAGATACAGCGCGCCCCCATAAAGGGCCGCCACCGGCAGCAGCCCGAGCAGAACCCGCCCCGCCCGCACCGCGATCTCGGCCCCCGCCAGCCCCGCCAGCCAGGCCGCGAGCACCGGCACCACCACCGTGTCCGGGGTCGGCTCGACCGGAATCATCGCCGTCAGCAGCCGCGGAATCCCGTTGCGCACACTGTCCTGCACGATGTCGGCCAGCGGATCGGTGATGTCGGCCCGCCCGGCCGCCACCCGCAGCGCCAGCACCGCGTACGCCGCCATGAGCACAGCCGACATCGGCGCCACGACCCAGTTCGGCACCCGGCGGCAGGCCAGGCTGAGCCCCACCGACCCCACCGCCGCCCCGGCCATCAGCTCCAGCAGCAACGACCCGGCGAAGACCCGGCCCAGCACCACCCCCGACAGCGCGATCATCCCCGCCAGCGCCACCGAGACGACACCGGCGCGGACCCACCTCACCATCCCCGCACCCCGTCCCAGGCGGCGGCGAACTCGGACCCGTCGGCCGCCTCGATGACGATCAGGCCGTCCCCGCCGGAGACCGGGGCGCCGTCGCGGTCACCGAACAGCCCCGCCATCACCACCGGGTAGGGCCCGCGCAACGCGCTCACCGCACCCAGATCGTCGCGGCCGCCCGGCCCGGTGAGGAACACCAGCGTGTCGCCGAGGCGCTGGGCCCGTACGCGCCGAAGGGTTGCCGCCAGATCGCCCGCAACCAGCGCCGCCTGGGTTAGCACGTCGAGATAGGGCCCGGACGCCACACCGGTCACCAGGTGCAGGCTGACCGGAATGTCCTCCCGGGCGGCGGCAGCCACAATCGACGCCGCCGCCTCACAAGCGGATTCGAACGAGTCGGCGGTGCCGTCACGCACGTCAGGATGCGCGGCCGCCCGATCGTCCAACAGCACCACAATCGTCGGCTCCGACGTGTCGAGCTGCTCACGGACCATCAGCTCACCGACCTTGGCACTGGACCGCCAATGCACCCGCCGCAGTTCGTCGCCGACAACGTATTCGCGCAACGAGTCGAACGTGATCGTGCCGTGCGGCACCTTGTCGATGCGCCCATCGAGACTGCGGGCCATCCCGGCCGGCACCGCCCGCAACAGATGAATCCGCGGATGGACCCACACTTCGGCGATTTCCCCGTACGTCCGGGCCAGCGTGATCAGCCCCAAGGGGTCGCCGCGGGTGACGCGCAGCGGCCCGATCGGCACCACACCCCGCCGGCTGGTCGGCACGGGGTAGTGGGCGGTGGTGTCCCGCCTCGGCCGAAGCCGCAGCAGCGGCACGGGCACCGACCGGTTACCGCACCGATCGGATGCGACCAGGTTGGCCGCCCGAACCCGGCTCGTGTTCCGCACGGTCAACGTCATCTGAGCCGCTTCGCCGCGAGCAACCCGGTCCGGGTCGGCCACCCGGTCGACGCCGAGCCGGGGCCGCCAGAACGCGAACACCACTGCGCACGCCAGCGCGATCCCGGCGGCCGCGCCGAGCAGCGCCAGATCCGGGTAGCCATACCGAAATCCCGCCACCAGCAGCCCTACCGCGGCAACGATCACCCCGTAACCGCGCGCCGTGACACCGGTGGTGCGCCGCCACTTCCGCAGCCCGTCGCTGGCCCGCGCGCCAAGGCTGTCCGGCGTGGCGGGGGTTTCAGGCGGCTTTGCGGCGGCGTTCCGGGCGCCTGCCGGCGTTGCGGTGTCTGGCGTGGTGGGTCCGGCGCCTACCGGTTTCGCGGTGGCTGGCGTGGTGGAGCCGCTGCCTGTCGGTTTCGCTGTGTCTGGGGTGGTGGGGCCGCTGCCTGTCGGTTTCGCGGTGTCTGGGGTGGTGGGGCCGCCGCCGGTGGGCGGGGCGCAGCCCACCCGCCGCGGCGGCGCTACGGTGGGCGGGTGAGTGGTAACGCCCCCGCCCGG